>JACPOB010000024.1 GCA_016185145.1 Rhodospirillales bacterium
ACATAACTGCTTAAGGAAGCGAGATTATGCCGAGTAGTTTACGCAACTTCTCAGTCCAATCTGCGTGTCGATGACTCTGCTCGGCATAATCTCGTGCTCCACATAACAGGTCTTATGCCGATATCGGCATAAGACCTGCTCTTGCCTGGCCTGATCCGTGGTCACGGTGAAGGCCATGAGCTGGTCCAGGGTCATCCCATCCTCGGCGTAAACCCCGAGCAGTTTCTCGGAGACCGAGGCCAGACGCAGCCGCTGCTTGACCACAGCTGGCGGGACGAAGAAGCGGGCAGCGATCTCGTCCTCGCCAGCACCCTGGTCACGCAGGACCTTGAAAGCGCGAAACTGATCCAGCGGGTGCAGGGCGACCCGTTGGACATTTTCCGCGAGCGAATCCTCCTCAGCCGAGACCTCGACAGCAGGGTCGCGCATGATGCAGGGAATCGGCGCCGTCTTTGAAAGCCGCTTCTGCCTCACCAGTCGCTCGAGAGCCCGGTAGCGACGGCCGCCAGCGGGTATCTCGAACATGCCAGTCTCCGCGCCAGCGGCGTCTAGGACCGGCCGGACATTGAGGCTCTGCAAGAGGCCCCGACGAGCAATGTCCTCGGCCAGATCCTCGATCGAGATACCGGTCTTCAAGCGCCGGACGTTGGACTGGCTGAGAGACAGCTTGTTGAAGGGGATATCGCAGGACGCGCTTAGGGTAATTTTCTGAACGACCTTTGCCATGTCGAGTACTCCGCGACGGACGGCCAAGAGACTCTCTTTGACCTCCAATCCGTCACAGAGCTCCGCAGTCCTCTAACTCTCTAACCAGAAAGGAGAACCCCCGAGCTACCAACAGCTCCGAGGGGCTCGCCGGCGGCGCGGCGCAGCTTCGCCATCCCGACGCGGCGAGGCCCGGGTTTGGACGGCGGACGACATGGTCGACTGCTCAGGCCTCCACTCTCTGTTCCCGGCGTCACAGACGTACTTTTTCAACTTCTGACTGGGTGAGCCGATCTTTCGTGCGGTCGTAGACGGTCGTACTTCTGCCGCTCGGTGTCGTTGTCGCTTTCCAGAGCGAGGAAGTTGCTGGTCTTGCTTGCTTCGAGCAACTCCATGTACACGAGCCAGTCCTTGCGGATTTTGCTGAGCTTCGACTCGTCATAACGGCTTTGGGCGGCAAGCTTTTTGAACCACTCCCGCATCAGGTATCGCCAGATGTGGGCTTCGCGTCCTCTCACGGCATCCGGCAGTCCGATCTCGGCCCCTTCACGCAGCCGCTTCTCAAATTCCATCTGACGCTGATTGACGTATTCCTCGCTCGTCCGGCGCTTTTCCGCTTCCGCCATCTGTTTAGCTTGCCGCCTGGGCATCACCCGGTGGTCATGGTACCAGCCGTAGGCAAAGAACAGGGCGACAAGGACGACGGCGAGCCACGACCACTCACTCATGAATAGCCCCGCAGCTACTTCAAGGGAAACCTACTCGCGAATGACCAGGATGCCTAATGCTTAACAGCGTCAAGAGCGGTCGGCTTCAGCAACTGAGCCACCATCGAAGCTGACCAGGTCAGGTGCCCGCGAGCGGACGGAATTGCCATGGCCTGCAGCTGGCGGCCGATTTCCTGCAGGGTGATCGTAGGACTGGCGCGGCGCATCGCGAGCGCCGCGTCTCGAGCACGCCTATTGGCCGACTTGCGCGGCGCTCGGCCGAGGAGTGCCGGCTCGGCCAGGTGCTCAGCCACCAGCAACTTGACGGCGCGCAACAGTCGCTCGGTGCGCCAGGAGCCGCCGCCTTCATTGAGCTTGGCAACGACGGTCGCCCAATCGTGCTGCGGCCGCATCTGGCGCACTGTCGGAAGCCAGTCATCGACGGTTGCCAGCAACTGATCGAGATGGCGAGCGGCCCGGGCCTTCGTGATCTTGGCAATGGCCTCGGGCAGGCGTTCCCGCACCCCGGGGTTCCCAGGCCGGGCGCCCCGAGAAATCGCGGCCTTGAGGCCTGCGCGCGTGCGCGCGGCGATCAATTGGCGCTCGAGCTCGGCGACGGCGCCCAGGATCTGCAAGGTGAAGACGCCTTGCGGGGTTGACGTGTCGATCGGGTCGCCCAACGACCGGAATCCGGCGCCGCGGGCCTGCAGCTGCTCGATCACTTCCAGAAGATGCTGAACAGAGCGCGCCAGCCGGTCGAGCCGAGTCACAACCAAGACGTCCCCTTCCCTCGTCGCGGCGATCGCGCGGGCGAGTTCGGGTCGCTCGCGATCGGCGCCGGACGCATGCTCTGTAAAAAGGTCAGAGCAACCGGCCGCGCGCAGTGCGTCGGTCTGACTGGCCGTCGTCTGTTCACCCGTTGAAACGCGGGCGTAGCCGATGAGGCGGCTCACAAGATGCCCCACACTTGATAGCGGCCGCGGCCGCTCAACTCCTTCACGCTCGTGCCGAGTTGCGCAAGCAACCGGCGAAATCCAGTGCTGGTGAGCTTCAATTCACGCTGCGCGAGCTCGGCGCTGATGAGCGGCCGCGATAGGACGAGGTCAATAAGCGCCGGCAAGCGCGAGTCGACATGCTTGTGGCGGGCCACGCTCTGCAACACCTTCTCGGCCAGGCTGAGGCGCTTGAGCTCTTCCTGCCCGAGCGTCGCGCCGATCGTCACCCAGTCGAGGAAGCCGGCCAGGCGCTGCTCGATCGGCAGGCGGTCGTTGTCGCGGTATCGCGACTTGCGGCCGCCGATGCCCAGGGCGAATTGATGATGCCGGGTCAAGCCCCCTTCCCGCAGCACGGCCGCGGCCATGAGTGCGGAACGCCAAGCGTTGCCATGCAGCGGTTCGATGCGAAGCCAGGCATCCCAGGCGATCGCCGCTCTTAGCATTACCGGCAACGGCGGAAGGCCGGCCATCAATTCTCGCCACTGATCGGCACGCTCGTCCTCGTCCCATTCGACGTCGCCCAGGGCCTTCAGGAGCTCGTCTCGGGGGACATTGATGCGATCGTCGAACAGGGCCGCATCGCTCCAGGCCCACGCCGGCGGGTGAGCTGCAGCGGCGCGGCGGGCCTGCAGGATGATTCGTGCGCGCGTGAGCTCGATCGTAGAGAGGCGAATGGGGGTGCCGGCGTCGACCAGCACCAGGTCGTCGATCGGCACGAGCTCGCCGGCGATCGCGCGCAGCGCGCAGGCCTCCTGGAAGTCGGTGCGGGTGCGATACCCCTCCCCTACCCGGCCGAGCCGGCCGACCTGTTCATCCAAGCGCACGACGGCGGTCGCGGCGGCCTCGAGCGGCCCGCCAAGCCCAGCCACGAGCGGCGCGAGCGCGCGCTTGGTGTAGATCAGCGAACGCTCTCCGGGCTCCACAGGAGGCACCTGTTCACCAGCCCGGATAGAGCGCGACCAGGCGCCCCCAATCTTCGAGGGTCCCGGCAGCGCGGAACTCGCCGATCGCGTCGGCGGCCAGCCACCTACACGGAAGGCGGTCGAGCCACGTCTTGTCCGGATGCCCCCGGTAGAGCCACATGATCGTGGCGCACATCATCTGGCGGGCCGGCGACAGCTCACGGTAGCCGCGGCGCCAGGCCTGCACATCGTCGCTCGGACGGACCCCGTGCTCGCCTTGTTCCGTTCGCCGGTAGAACAGCCAGAGATCATGCGTGTCGATCACGTTGACGAGCTGCGCCGCAAAGGGCTCGGAGCGCGCCCAGTACGGCGGCGAGACAGTCGCGCCGCAGACGGCAGCAAGCGCCGTCGCTTCGCGCTCATCCATTGACGGCCGCTTCGTGACGAGATCGACCAGCCGATACTTGGGGAACCGGCCCTTGGCGAAGGTTGGCGACACGACGGCGAAAGCGGCGGCCGCTACCGGCTCGGTCGAGTGGTGCACATGAGCCTTTTCGGCCTTGGCGATGTCGGCCATCACGACGATGCCGCCCGGCGCGATCTCGATCCCGAATGACGCCAGCAGCTCCGCGACCTCGGGGGCAGCAACGATGCTGTTCACTTCACGGCCTCGGGCCGCCAGGCCTGAACGATGCGACCGAAGGACTCCTTGTAGCCCAGGGTGTCCGGATACGAATGGACTCGGCCGATCATGGCGAACACCGTCGTCATGTCGGCCACGATCTTGGCATCGACACCCCAGAGGTTCGTCAGATCGAAGGCGCCGCACTCGCCGGCGTTCCACCAGGCCAGCAGGAAGTCGGCGACGCGCCGGCTTTGGCCGGTGTCGCCCTGGGCGATTCTGATGAGGCGTTCGAGGGCCGCTTGCTCGTCGGGATTCATTGCTCCCCTCCTTTACTGAAGGATCGTCGCGAGCTTCGCCAAGACATCATCGAGCACGACGGGCGGTACGGCTTCCGCACGACGGCCGTTGCGGGCCGCGAGATCGAGCGCGCGCGGCTGATCACAACGAACGACACCGGTCGTCTTCGTGCCGCTGAGAGGCACGGTGAAGCCGGCCGTGCGGGCAAAATTCCCGCCGGAAGTGATTGGCACGACGATCGGCACTCTGGTCAAACGGTTGAATGCCGTCGGCGACACGACCAAGACTGGACGCGTGCCGCGCTGCTCGTGGCCAGCTGTAGGATCCAAGGACACGAAATAAATGTCGCCCCGCTGCATCACAGCAGCTCGCGACCGACAGGCGGCGCGTCGAGCCAGACGCGGTCCTCGTCAGTCGCTTCGGCCGTGCCATCGCACTGAGCCAGCAGTTCCTCGAGCGTGTAGTGCGGTCGAGGCTGCGGATCGACGACCAGCCGGCCGTTGTCAACCGCGATGCCGACTGTGGCGCCAGCCCGCAGTTGCAAGATGTTCAGGAGTGCCGGCGGCACGGCCAGCATGATCGAGCCGCCTACCTTGCGCAGAATCGTGGAGTGCATAGCGAGGCCCTTTGTTATATTTTTAGAAAATATGCCTTCGCGAGCCGGGCGTCAACGACTCTTATAAGTCATTACCAAACGGTCGGTTGGTCGCGCTTCTGATTATGTAAGAATCGCTGGGATGCCTGGAGAACCATACTTTGGAAGGCCCGCGAGGAATCCTATACCGATTGCCAGCCACCCTCGCTCACAGGGCCTACAAAAGCTCATAGGTGATAAACCTAAATTGCCGATTTAGGGCTTCAAAAGGGAATTGTCCCTTGTAGATCAATGACCTGGTTGATTTGCCTTCTTCATAAGGTCCTTGATCGAAGGATGGCCCCGTTTACGCAGCATGAGGTCGACACCCTCGACGATCAGCTGGTGCATCTTAACCCGCTCCGAGAAGGCCAGGCTGCGGAGCTCCTCGTACACGGGTTCTTCGAGGTAGAGCGACAACTGCTTGGTGCGAGCCCGCAAGGTCGGCCCGCGTGGTGCCCTGACAGGCGCCGATCGGGTCGGCGCCGCGGGCGCGGGGGCCGACACGGCCGGCGCCGGCGGTGGCTCGACGGCGGCGACTTCACGAGGCGCGGAGGCAGCCGCTTGGACCGCCGGCGCGACGTCGTTTTGGATCAAGTCCGTTAGCGAGACCCTATGCGGCTTCGACACGTATCGGCTCCTTCGTTCGATTCTCGATCCAGCTCCACAGTGAGCGGATCTCCGTAGCGGCTGGGCCGGCGGGATTCATCTCGGTGACCCCCTGCCCCGTGCCCATCGCGTCCTGATGGTCGTTGCGCATCACGATGTTCACTTCGGCAAGGAGGCCCATGACCTTGAGGCCTTCCGCCGTGTCGCGAACGCGATAGCTCTTCGGCGGGGTTTGGTTGAGGACGAAGGCGAACTGCTTCTCGAGACGATGGATGGTTGCCAGGGTGGGCCCGATCGCTCGAAGATCGGCTGGCGTCGGCCTGCAGGGAATCATGCAGAGATCGGAGTGCCGGATGGCGGCATTGGTGCCCGGCGAATCGATGCCGGGGGTGTCGATGAAGACGTAGTCGAACTCCCCTCCCCTGACCTTCTCGAGGGTCGTCTCGATCCGGTCGGCGGCGACTTGCGCCACTTCGGGAGGCTCTCCCTTGCGAGCCTGGGCCCACTGGGTCGCAGTGGCCTGGCGGTCCATTTCAAGAATGCAGACCGTATGGCCGGCCTCTTGGGCAGCGACCGCGAGAGAGACGCAGAGGGTAGTTTTTCCGCTACCACCCTTCTGAGTCACAAGGGTTATCACTTTCATTTATAACGCCTTTTTGCGCTTGTATAACAGGATGAAAGCACCCCGTTATGAGGGGATAACACGACGCAGTGATGCAACTATAACTTTATCCTAGCACCAAAGGAAGACGGTATGCAGGTACAAGCGTATACCAGCATTATGTCATACCAGCACGCTGGCAACACTGTATAACACCACACTGTCATAAACCGATGCTTGTACAACATGATGACATGATCACACCACGCTGGCATAAGCCCATGCTTGTACAACATGACGACATGATCACACCGTGCTGTTATAAAGCTATCCTGTTGCATTGGCATACCAGCTTTGTCGTGGCTGGGAGGCACGGCGCAAAATGTACTGGCCAGTAAATATAATCCATGGAAGGGAGTTGAGCTAATATTTACTGGCCAGTAAATGTATCGCATGGAATGCTCCCTCGACCCGAACCAGATGGTTGACCGTCTGCTGGGTACGCTCCGCAGCCTCCCAAACACGACGGCCGAGCTCGTGGCGACAGAAACTGCTGTCACGGGGGAACAGCTGGCCGGCCACCGCGCCATCATCGACGCAATTATTGATCTCCGAATCGGCGGCCACTCGACCAAGCTTCTGGTCGAATTGAAGAGGGACGTCTTCCCGCGGGATGTGCACCGACTGGTGCACCAACTGAAGGGCTACCGAAATCAGCTCGCCCACGCTCTGGACCAACCGCTGTCAGTCCTGTCCCTCATTGCGGCTGTCGCGATTTCGCCTGGGGCGAAGGACGAGCTCAAGAAGGAGGGCATTGGTTACTTCGACAGTGGCGGCAGCCTCTTCATTCCCGCGAGCTCGGCACTGGTGTTATTCGACAAGCCCACTCCCAAAACCATCACGAGGGTCATCCGCAACCTCTTTTCCGGCACACGCCGGCGCGTCGCACACGCCTTGCTTATGTTGCCGCGGGATCATTGGCATGGCGTCAAGGATCTCGCCGGGGCCGCACGCGTCTCGCCGGCCACCGTCTCTGAAGTCATGCACGAGATGGAGCGCCTTGGATGGCTTCGCGCCCGCGGAGAAGGGCCCGCCAAGAAGCGGATACTCGAAGAGCCGGGCGCGCTTCTAGATGCCTGGGTCGACCAACTGAAGCACCTGCGCCGGGAATCGTTGCGCCGGTACTTCGTTCCGGTCCTTACGTCGCAGCTCGAAGCCCACGTGGAGCAGACCTTCGCCAAGAACCTGGCGACCTACGCCATTACCCACGAGGCCGCGGCCCAACGCTACTCGGCCTTCTTGACGCACGTGTCCCAACTGCACTGTCGCCTGGCGATCGGCACAGAAGTGAACCGTGCTCTCCGAGACCTCGACCTCAAGCCGGTTACCGAAGGCGCGAACCTCATCATTCACGAGACGCAAAGAGAAGACGCTCTTCTTTTCCGGCAGAGGATCGACAACCTTTGGCTTGCGAGCCCGGTACAGGTCTATCTCGACCTTGTCCGGAGCGAAGGCCGCGCCAAGGAAATGGCGGACCATCTGCGCCGCCACGTGATCAAGGCATGACCGCTTTCGTGGATCCTAGATGAGTAAACCTCCCACGATCGACGGCTACAACGACGCCTACACGCAGGAATGCGAACGGGCGCTGGTGAACCTGCTGCACGGCTTCGGCCCCTGGAAGGACTCCGTCTACCTGGTTGGCGGATTGACGCCGCGCTACCTCGTGAAGTCGCGTCCGCCTGTTGTCCCCAGACATGCGGGCACGACCGACGTCGACGTCGTGATCGATCTCCAGATTCTCGCCAGCACCGAGGCCTACCATACGTTGGCGAAGAATCTCGAACGCATGGGCTTCGTACGTGGCGAGAACGATAAGGGCGTCACCGTTTCATGGCGGTGGAAGAGGGCAAGCGACACCGGCCAGATCATATACGTCGAGTTCCTAGCCGACCTGGGAGAGGACGGCCGACGCGTGCAGTCGTTGCCGGCCGAGGAGAAGGCGGTCTCCGCCGTGAACATTCCCTTCTCGTCGATGGTGACCGACCACCACGCCATCGCCGAGTTGCAGGCGGAGCTCTATGACGGAGGCGGAGTCGCGGTCGAGAGAGTGCGACACGCCGACATCGTGGCGTTCACATGTCTGAAGGCAATCGCCTTCGACCAAAGAGCTGAGAGGAAGGACGCTCACGATCTTGTCTACTGCTTAATGCACTACGAACCCCAGGACGACCTGCATCGATTGTTCCAGCCCGCCCTGCAGGGTAAGCACGGCGAAGCGGTCGCAAAGGCGTTGGAGATTCTGAGGCGCAAGTTCGCCAGCCAGGACGACCTCGAGGGCTATCGCAAGGATGGACCCACCGCGGTCGCGCTTTTTGAGCAGGGCGAAGACCCGGCATCTCGCGAGCAGCGCATCGTGCGGCAACGCGAGTGCACGCTCATCATCGAGCGATTGTTGGCCGGCTTGTAAAGCCGCCCAACCAATCTCCAGCCGAAGTAGCGACGCCCCGTGTAGAGGTCTCTGACGAGTCACAGGACCCATCAGACCTAGACGCCTCTGACTCTCCACTGGCGCGAAGAGCGCCCCGTAGATGCCGGCCACACCTCCGATGTCTGATCTTCCCGCGGCAACTTGATCCGGCGGCGCGGGCAACGGTCGACTACGCCGTGAGGCGCCGCGTCCGACGCCGGGTGCTGAGGGCCCGGCGTCAGCAGCGGTTGGCGAGCAGTTGGGATTCGTTGCGCGGAAGGTGAGGGACCTGCCGCGCCGATCGAATCAAAGCCTGTCAAGCGAGAACGCACGGCCTAGCTTTCGTCCGGATGTCGCGACCGTCGATGCGGTGTTCATTCGGTGACCGGCGGCGTAGTTAATTTCGTGCAGCGTACCGTCGCCCGTCGGCATCTCCTCTACAAGGCGCGTGAGCTGCGGCTTGATCGAGCGTGCGCGTGGGACCTGCGGAGAAACTTTTACCACGTGCCAAACGCGACCTGCTTCAATTGCATATCTTGCGAACACAAACCGGCATGGCACAACGACCGCGTGTGCCTTATAGGTTTCGTTCTACAGGGGAGTAAGAGTCGCGTGCTGGTGTATTATCGTGCTGTACCCTGTACTGTTTCGTACTCATCAGAAGTCGAAACACACTACCATCGTTGTACCTGACGCAAACTATTTGACGGTTGAAGCTCCAAGCTTCAGGCGAGCGCTGCGGCGGGCCCAGGAAGAGACTGTGGCTGCGTTCAACGCCGCCAAGTTCCGTGGCGAACGAATCAATCGCCCTTCACCGGTCGAAACCCTGAAGAAACTGCCGAACTATCGCACCTGGTCGATCGCCCACGTCGAGATCCCATGGGCCAGGGAGGTGTTCGATCGCTTGTTCTGCGAAGTCACGGCCAGCCTGCGCGAGGGCGCAGGCCTCACCAGCGAGGAAATGGCAGCTAAGCTCGGACTATCGAAACGGGCGTACAACCGATGTGAGCGGCGAAAGCCGCTGCCGCATTCGTTGATTGCCAAGTTCTGCACCATCGTCGGTGTGACCACCGATGATCTGTTTCGCATGGTCGCTGCTCAAGCAACGACGCTGGTCGTAGTTCACCAAAGACACACTCTTGCAAACTCGTCTGAAGCTAGGTCTCTCGGAGCCGTCCGATCAATCGGGGCCCATAGGCTGCATTCCAAAAGATGAGCTTGTGTCACTCACCGTCCTGATCGAACAGAAAGAAGCCGCCTTCAGATCCGCGCGCATCAAACGCCAGTACAGATCGCGAAGACGAAGGAGGCCGGTCGTATCTGTGACCAGAATTCTGAAGCCGCGATCAGAACTTGACCTGACCCGACCTCCCAGCCGCATTCTTCAGTACCAGCGTCGTCTGGGTGCCTGCCGCCACCGCGTTCTTCGCTTCGCCCTTCAGGGCATTATCGCCCGACACCGCGAGTTGGACCGTCTCGCGAGAACTGCCCGACACCAGCAGCACCGAGCCGCTGAAACCCCTCGCGGATATCGGCTTGTTGCCTTCATCGAACAGGTTGATCGTCACAACGTTGCCGGCGACGAGCAGCTCCGCATGAACGCCGGCGACATCCTGCATCGGACCGCCGTTCGGACCCTTCATGCTGCCGTGGCTGTGCTGTGCGGCCGCGATGCCGGACCACAGGATCAGTGCGACGACTGTCAGGAACTTCTTCATTTACTCTCTCCTTATTGAAAGGGTTTGTCACGATTGAACAGCGCATAGAGCGCCGGCAGGACCACGAGCGTGAGGATCGTGGACGATATGATGCCGCCGATGACGACGGTGGCGAGCGGGCGCTGCACCTCGGCGCCAGCCCCAGTCGCGATCGCCATCGGCACGAAGCCGAGCGAGGCGACCAGCGCCGTCATCAGCACCGGCCGCAGGCGCTTCATGGCACCTTCGCGCACCGCCTGGCCGACCGGCATGCCGTCGCGCCGCAGACGCTGGATGAAAGAGATGATCACCAGTCCGTTCAGGACCGCCACGCCCGACAGGGCGATGAAACCGACGCCGGCGCTGATCGACAGTGGAATGTCGCGCAGCGCCAGCGCTGCAACGCCGCCCGTCAGGGCGAGCGGCACGCCGCTGAAGACCAGCAGGGCGTCGCCCACCGAGCCTAGACTCATGCAGAGCAGGATGAAGATCAGCAACAGGGCGACGGGCACGACGATCGCGAGCCGCTCCGACGCCGCGACCAGCTGCTCGAATTGGCCGCCCCAGCTGATCCAGTAGCCCGCCGGCAGCTTGACCTTGGCGGCAACCTCGCGCTGAACCTCGGCGACGAACGAGCCGAGGTCGCGGTCGCGCACGTTGGCCGTCACGACGACCCTCCGCTTGCCGTTTTCGCGGCTGATCTGGTTCGGCCCCGGGGCGACCTCGATCTCGGCGACCGCGGACAACGGCACGTAGGGCGCGGCGGTCCCGATGCCGGTCTGCACGATAGCCTTGCGGCTGTTCTCGCCCGTCGCGGACGGCTGGACCGGAACGGGGATGGGCAGCGACGACAGCGCGTCCAGGTCGACCCGCAAGTGCTCAGGCAGGCGCATGACGATGTCGAAACGCCGGTCGCCCTCGAACACCAGGCCGGCCTCCTTGCCGCCCACCGCGATCTCCACCACCTCCTGCAGCTCGGCCAGGCTGATGCCGTAACGCGCCAGCGCGGCGCGGTTCGGCTTGACCGTAAGCATGGGCAGGCCGGCGACCTGCTCAGTGCGAACGTCGGCTGCACCCGGCACGCTCTGGACGATGGCTTGCACCTTGGCCGCGATCGACAGCAGGGTGTCGAGGTCGTCACCGAAGACCTTGACCCCGAGGTCGCTGCGCACGCCCGAGATCAGCTCGTTGAAGCGCATCTGGATAGGCTGGGTGAACTCGTAGTTGTTGCCGGGGATCTCGGCCACCCGCGTCTCCATCGCAGCGACCAAGTCGGACTTTGGACGGTTCGGGTCGGGCCACTCGCTGCGCGGCTTCAGCATGATGAAGTTGTCGGCCACGTTGGGCGGCATCGGGTCGGTGGCGACCTCCGCTGTGCCGATCTTGGCGGCGACCTCCTTGACCTCCGGGAACTCCTTGATGGCCTTCTCGAGCGCCTCCTGCATCTGCACCGCTTGTGTGAGGCTGGTGCCGGGAATGCGCAGCGCATGCATGGCGATGTCGCCTTCGTCCAGCGAGGGGATGAACTCGCCGCCCATGCGCGAGGCCGCCACGCCGCTCACCCCTACGAGCAGGGCGGCGAGCCCGACGATCACGAAACGCAGGCGCAGCGCCTGCTCCAGCGCCGGCGCGTAGAGCCGCTGCGCGCCGCGCATGAATAGGTTTTCCTTTTCCGCCACCCGGCCGGTGACGAACAGGGCGACGGCTGCCGGCACCGCCGTCATGGATAAAATCGCCGCCCCCGTCAGGGCCAGGAGGACCGTGATCGCCATCGGCGTGAACATCTTCCCCTCGACGCCGGTGAGGGTCAGGATCGGCAGGTAGACGACGCCGATGATCAGCGTGCCGAACAGGCTGGGCTTGATCACTTCCTGGGACGCGCCGAGGATGGTGCCGAAGCGCTCCGTCCGCGTGAGCAGTCGGCCACGCCGGTGCTGCTCCTCGGCCAGGAGCCGCAGGCAGTTCTCCACCACGATCACGGCACCATCGATGATGATGCCGAAGTCGATGGCGCCCAGGCTCATCAGGTTGGCGCTGATGCGGTTCTCAACCATGCCTGTGATGGTGAACAGCATGGACAGCGGAATGACGCAGGCGGTCACGAACGCGGCGCGGAAGTCCCCCAGGATCAGGAACAGCACGACGATGACCAGCAGGGCGCCTTCCAGGAGGTTCTTCTCGACCGTCCAGATAGTCGCTTCGACCAGCTGCGTGCGGTCGTAGATCGCGCGCGCGACGACGCCGTCCGGCAATGAGCTTGCGATCTCGTCGAGCTTCCGTGCCACGCGCTGCGCCGCCGTCCGGCTATTCTCGCCGATCAGCAGCATGGTGGTGCCGATCACGGTCTCCTTGCCGTCGAGCGTGGCGGCACCCGTGCGCAGGTCGGTGCCTTCCTTGACCTCGGCGACATCGCCGACCCGGATCGGCACACCGCCGCGCGAGCCGACGACGATGTCGCGGATCTCGTCGACCGTGTTCACCTGGCCGGGCGTGCGCACCAGGTACTGCTCGCCGTTGCGCTCAATGTAGCCAGCGCCGACATTGGCGTTGTTGGCCGCCAGGGCCGTCATCAGATCGCGGAAGGTGAGCTTGTAGGCGATCAGCTTCGCCGGCTCGGGCAACACGTGGAACTGCTTCTCGTAGCCGCCGATGGTGTTGACCTCGACGATGCCCGGCACCGTGCGCAGCTGCGGCTTGATGATCCAGTCCTGGATGTTTCTGAGATCCGTCGCCGAATAGGGCTCGCCGCTCGGTTTCTTGGCATCCGGCTTGGCCTCGACGGCATACATGTAGATCTCGCCCAGCCCGGTCGAGACCGGGCCCATCGAGGTCTCGATGCCGGGCGGCAGCTTGTCCTTGGCCTGCTGGATGCGTTCGTTGACGAGCTGGCGGGCAAAGTAGATGTCGGTGCCGTCCTTGAACACGACGGTCACCTGGCTGAGGCCGTAGCGCGACAGCGAGCGCGTATATTCGAGTTTCGGCAGGCCACCCATCGCCGTTTCCAGCGGGAAGGTGATGCGCTGCTCGACCTCGAGCGGTGAGTAACCCGGCGCCACCGTGTTGACCTGCACCTGGACGTTGGTGATGTCCGGCACCGCGTCGATCGGCAGCCGCGTGAAGTTCCAGGCACCCAGCGCACCGACGGCTAGCGCCACCATGACGACGAGCCAGCGGTTGTGGATGGAGAAGTCGAGGATGCGGTTTATCATGGGCCTGCCTCAGTGCTCATGGGCGGCACTGGCCTTGCCGATCTCGGCCTTGATGACGAAGCTGTTCCGTGCGGCGTAGACGTCGCCCGCCAGCACGCCGAACATCACCTCGACCCAGTCGGCGTCACGCCCGCCGAGCTCCACATCGCGCGCCGCGAACATGTCTCCTTCGCGCACGAACACCACGGTCCTGCCCTCCATGGTCTGCAAGGCGCTGGTCTTCACGGCGACCTCGACTGGCCGGGCGGACAGCACGACGCGGCCGACCACGAACAGCCCGGGCCGCAGGCGGCCGTCGTTGGGCACCACGGCACGGGCGATGGCGGATTGCGTATCGCTGGCGCCGATCGGCGAGACGTAGTCGATTCGGGCTTCGATGGGCGGTCCGCCGTCATCGACATCGATCGACACGGGATCACCGATTCGCACGCGCGCGAAGTCGCGACGGAAGACGGCGAAGTCGATCCACATGGTCGACAGGTCGGCAATCGTGAAGATCGGTCTCGCCTCGGAGGCGAACTCGCCCAACGTCCCGTCACGGTCGATCACGGTGCCGTCGATCGGCGCCTTGAGCTCGTAGGTCGTGAGGCTCTGGTTGCTCTCGATCCTCGCCAGCACCTCGTCCTTCTTCACCTTGTCGCCCAACCGTTTGCGCATGCTGCGGATGACGCCGGGGAAGCGCGGCGTCACCTTGACCAGGGCTTCGTGGTTGGGCTGGATCATGCCGTTGAGGCGCAGGATGTCGCGCAATTCCCGCGGGCCGGCGGTCAGCAGCTCTATGCCGGCCGCTGCCACCTGGGCGTCGGTGAGCTTCACGCCGTCATCATGATGATCGTCGTGTCCCTCCTTCTCGCCGTGGCCATGGCCCTTGCTCGCGGTGCTCTTGGCACTGTTGGCGAACTTCGGATCGAACACGTAATAGGCGGCTGCAGCCACGGCGGCGGCGCAGAACATCGCGACTACCGTGTAGCCCAGGATCTTGATGACGGTCTTCATCATCGAGCCCTCGCGATGGTGATGGGACTTGCCGTCAGCCCTTCGATGGTGGCCACCGCTGTGTGAAAGCTGGTCAGCGCCTCGTGCTCCATCAGCTCGGCGTCGGCCACCGTGCGGTAGGCATCGAGGATCTCGAGCACGGTGAAGCGGCCCTGGGCGTATCCCGCCTCAATGGTCGAAAGCGCCTGCCGCGCGGCCGGCAGCACTGTCTTGCGCAGGAGGTCGAGCTGCTGCAGCTGGCTGGTCGCGGTATCATGCGCCTTGGCGACGACGGCGATGAGCGCGAGCCGGTTGCCGGCGCGCTCGGCATGAACCTTCTGGGCGTTCTCCTGCGCCTCGCGGATGGCGCCGCGATTGCGATCTAGAACCGGAATCGGCATGGAGACGCCCAGCCGGATCGCACTTTCGCCGTTCTCCGAATAATAGCGCCAGCCAATCCCGGCGGTGACGTCCGGAATGGGCTTGAGGCGTGCCACCAGTAGGTCACCATCGCGTTGCGCGCGGATGGCAGTCCACTTCATGAGCTGCGGATTGTCGTCGATCGCCTTTATAAGGTTTTCGAGCGGCACTGGACGAACCAGCCGTCCCAGGTCGCCGGACACGCCGGTGAAATCCGGCACGTCGCGCCCCATCAAGGACGCGAGCTGGCGTCGGGCGACGGTGAAGGCGAGACGCGCGCGTTCGCGTTCGAGTCTCGTCAAACCCACAGCGGCCTGAGTACGCGACACCTCCGCCGGCGACGAGGCACCCGCCTCGACGCGGCGCTGCATCAAGGGCAGCAGCTTCTCCAGGGCGGCGGCCTGGCGGTCCAGCAGCCCGATCCGCCGTTGCACCGAGACGGCCTCGACGAATGCGATCGTCGTCTCCGACAAGAGCTCGAGTTTTGCGGCTTCCCGTTCCCAGCGCGCAGCGTCGTAGTCGCCCAGCGCCGCCGAGACCCGGGCATCGCGTTTGCCGCCGAGCTCGATGAGCTGGCTCAGCATCAGGGTGGTCTCCATGCCGCCGACGTTGTTGGTGGGTCCTGGCGCGAAGTTGTCGACTTCGAAACCGACGGTCGGATTGGGCATCACGTTGGCCTGCTGGCGGCGACCGTCGGCCATGCCGATGTTGCGATCGGCGACGGCAATGCGTGGATTGGCACTGACGGCCGCCTGCAAGGCTTTGGGCAGCGTCAGCACGCCGTTCGCCTGTCCTTGCGACAGGGCCGGCACTGAATGCGCCACGTAAATGGCGGCACAGAGCGCACCCAGGGTGCGGACTTTCATGAGCTATCCCGATCTGCAGCCAAAGACGAGCCGATCGGCCTTTCGGCCGAAGCGGCGCACGAAAACGCGGGCTTAGATCAGGTTTTTAGGAGGTGGTGCGGTCGCCGGCATCGTGAAGGCGATGAGACTGCGGACGCGGCCCGACGGCACCGCCGGGCAGGCCGGCTCCATGGCCACCGATGTCAAGAAGCTTGCCATTGCTGTGACCGAGCAGAAATGGCAGCGCTCCGAGACGAGCTGATCGTCGGTTCCCTGGTCATCGTCCTGCGAGGCTGAGAACACGATGCAATCCACCGGCGTCGACGCAAAGATCGCGTCCACGTGCAGAATGCTCGCCATGGCGATAGCGAGCGCACAGACAAGCTGAACCAAGCTTCTGCCGCGGACGAATTGCACGAAACTCAATCGCATAAACTTACCAGGGGTGAACTTCGCCGTTCATCGCGTGTCGGGCGGACGTTACACTATCATGCTGAGGGATTTCGCGACAATTTGGCCTAGAGAGGCGACCGCTCGAACGTCCCGGCAAACGGCTTGCCACCCAGCATCCCCTTCATCGTACCCGCGGGAGCGTCGCCCAAGGACAGTTCGGCGGTTCCGGTGCGACCGTCGGTGCAGGTGAACGACGCGGAGCCGGACTTTTGGGAATCGAGCTGCCAGATACCGTTGCATTCGATGCCACTGCTGTTGCGCATGTCGATGGGGCCATAATCTCGCCCTCGTGCCGTCAATGAACCGATGAACCGTTCGCCATCGGCGGCCTCGCCGTCCATCGGAATGGCCGAGCCACAACCACTCAAGAGAAGCATCCCCACGAACAACAGTGATTTCACGCCGACCTCCACGCCGACGGTGGAGAAGGCGACAGTGCGTGTCAACGACACGTCGGGACGGCCAAACGTTATTACGTTCGCCGAATGACTGTGCAGGGGCTCTCTAACAAGCGGAGCGTCGATCCGTTAGTCTGAAGCCATGGCAACGGTCAGTTCTCTGAAGCTTCGCGTCGAAGGCATGGATTGCGCGGCTTGCGCGACCAAGATCGAGAACGCCCTGCAGCGCTTGCCGGGTGTCAGCAACGTCGCGGTAAGTTATGGCCAGGAGTCGTTGTCGCTGTTGGTCGACGAGGATCGCACCTCGCGCGTCACAATCGAAGGCAGGATCAGGGCGCTTGGCTTTACGCCGGTCGGTGGCGAGACCGGAGGAAAGACGGCAAATGCCGACCGCAAACCCGGACAGGCATGGTGGCCCACGCCGCGCGGACGCTTGGTCATCGGCACGGGTGGGTTGCTGGTTCTCGCTTATGCGCTCTCCCACATCGAACCATCGTGGTCGACTTGGCCTTACATCGCAGCCACGGTGATCGGGCTTGTCCCCATTGCCCGGCGGGCAGTGGCCGGCGCGACGATGGGCACGCCGTTCAGCATCGAAACGCTAATGACCATTGCCGCCACCGGCGCCCTGATCATCGGCGAAGCGCCCGAGGCCGCGATCGTCGTCTTCTTGTTCGCAACCGGCGAGCTGCTGGAAGGCGTGGCAGCAGGCCATGCGCGGGCGGGCATCGAAGCCCTCATGGACTTGGTACCGCGCACCGCGCAACGCATTCGCGGCTCGGAGATTGAGTCAGTGCCGGTCGAGGAGCTGGCGCCCGGCGACCTCGTCATGGTGCGGCCTGGCGATCGCGTGCCATCCGACGGCGAGGTGAAAGATGGCACCTCCGAGGTCAATGAAGCACCGGTGACGGGCGAGTCGGTGCCTGTCGTCAAGAAGCCGGGCGCCGCCGTCTATGCCGGCAGCATCAACATCAACGGCGAGCTGCAGATCACGATCAGTCGCAGCACCGCCGACAACACGATCGCGCGCATCATCCATGCCGTCGAGGAGGCCCAGGCCACCAAGGCACCAGTGGCGCGCTTCATCGACAGCTTCAGCCGCTGGTACACGCCCGCTGCCATGATCGTGGCGCTGCTGGTCGTCGTCGGGCCGCCCCTGCTGGCGGGCGCCGATTGGTTCATCTGGATCTATCGCGGGCTCGCCGTGCTGCTGGTCGCCTGCCCCTGCGCGCTAGTCATCTCGACACCGGCGGCCGTCGCCTCGGGCCTGGCGAGCGCTGCGCGGCACGGGCTACTGATCAAAGGTGGCGCGGCTCTTGAGACGCTGGGCAAGGTCAAGACCGTGGCCTTCGACAAGACCGGCACGCTGACGCGCGGCAAGCCACTTGTCACCGACGTCCTGCCCCTCGGCGCCTCAGCAGACGACTTGGTGGCCAAGGCCGCCGCGGTCGAGCGCGGCTCCAGTCATCCGCTGGGCGTCGCGATCCTGGCCGAAGCGGCCAAGCGCGGCGTGGAGATCCCGCGCACCTTCGGCGGTACCACCGCCGTACCCGGCAACGCCGTCACTGCGCGCCTGCGGGCGGGGTTCGTCTCGGTGGGCTCACCGCGCTACGCTGCCGAGCAGGTCATGTTTGATGCGGAAATACGGACACGCATCGCCGCGCTGGAAGACGAGGGGAAGACGGTCGTCGCCGTGCTGGAAGCCAAATGCCTGCTCGGCCTGGTCGCGCTGCGCGACGAGGCGCGCGACGATGCACGGGAGGGACTCGAAAGGCTGAAGGCCCTGGGCGTGCGGGCCGTCATGTTGACCGGCGACAATGCGCGCACGGCCACGGCGATCGCGGGCTCGCTCGGCCTCGAGGCGCGCGCCGAGCTGCTGCCCGACGACAAACTAAAAGCCATTGCCGACTACAAGGCGTCAGCGCCCATCGCCATGGTCGGCGACGGCATCAACGATGCACCGGCGCTGGCGGCGGCGTCGGTGGGTATTGCCATGGGCGGCGGCACCGACGTAGCACTGGAGACGGCCGACGTCGCACTCTTGAAGGAGCGGGTCACGGGCGTCGCGGAGCTGATCGCGCTGTCTCGCGCGACGCTTGCCAACATCTGGCAGAATGTCACGCTCGCCCTGGCGCTCAAGGGCGTGTTCCTGGTGACTACGCTGTTCGGTGCCACGCCGCTCTGGATGGCGATTCTGGCCGACACCGGCGCTACGGTGCTGGTAACGGCGAATGCGCTGCGCTTGCTGCGCTTTCGGAAGGCGTGACGGGACAGCCGTTAGCCATTGACCAGCCCGTAGGCCGCACGGATCACCAGCACCGCCTAGCGGCGTCTCTATGTGTACAATGCGCAGGATGAGGGCCAAGTCTAGCCGCGCTTCGCCTAACCCGAGGATCCGGTCACTCAGTTAGTCCATGAAGTCTTCGGCCACGGCCGCTGCACCGAGCTGTAGCAGGGGCGGCCTATGTTCCAGCGTCATGAAGGGCAGGGCGTAGCCCTGCGCCAACGAGGCGCTGCACAAGCGGGCACGTTTGATCGCTGATCGACGAGCGCCTCCACGCGCTCGCCCCTCATAGTCTTGATAGCATGCCGCGCCGAAGGCGCGGCTCATTAGCGTGCGCCTTTAAGCGGCGCACGCAAGCGGCCGACTAGGCCGCTCCTTTTGTGGTCAGTTCTCGCGTAAAGCGGTGCTGATAGTCATGAATCAAGAACGTGGGCGGATTCAAGCCGGCAGTCGGACTCCAGTAACTTTTCGCAAGTAGTCGGCCCTGAAGCGGCCTCCATGAGCGCCACCAGATACGTTTCCGTCGGCTTGTAGGTGGGAGAGGAGTGCCAAGCCCTGCGATACGCCTCGACCTGGTCAGTCAGGTAGTCGAGTGCATCGCTTGCGGCCCGGCTATTGGGGGGAGACCGCGCGATCTGCGCGAGGGCGTCGATCACGATGGCCACGATCCGCGCGGCGGCGTTGAGCTCGTCGATCATGACGGCCTCTTGCTGATGAAGAGGCCCAGTCGACGAATGACCGCCTGAAGTGGATCGCTGCTGTTCTTTGCTCGCTTCTCCTCAGCCCACTTACGGAGGAAGCGGGCGCGCGATTGAGCGAGCATGTCGTCTCTATCGAGCTCGAGCACCCGGGCTTTGTCTTCGAGGTCTTCGGGGGAAGCATTGGGCGAGGCTGTCACCCAGGCTCCAGCAAGATCCACGCGGCTTTGGTCGGTGGATGGGAAACCGAGCGTATCCGGTGCCGGCGCCGGTGCTGGCTCGGGCTGGGCGCCCAAGCCCTTCCACTCGTGTTCTTCGTGGATCGTGTAGGCGTTCGTCTCCTGTTGCAGCTGGAAGCGGCCGAGGTCGTCTGTCGTCGGCGTACAGCGGCGTTGCCAGGAGATGATCCCGAGGCGCGCGAGTGTCTTGAGGGCGCCGGCGACTGTCGATCGGGCGAGATTGCTCTTGGCCGCTATCGCCTCGTAGCTGGGATCAAGGCGGCCGCTGGCAAAGTTGAAGAAGTCGAAGATGAGGGCGTGCAGCACCTGCAGAGCTGCGTGCCCGATCTGGCCGCCATGGCGGCCGGCCATCTTCGTTCGTCGGTCGAGCTGGCGGGCTCGGTGGAACAGCCGGGATGCCGCTTTGCGGTTCATCCGGCGCCAGGCCTTGGGAGCCTGGGTGCTACCGGACCACACCGGCCAGACAGGCAGGCGGGCGGTAGCCGAGGGGGCAAAAGTCATTAGAGGGGTCCTTCTGTTGTTGAAAGACCCGCCACACGGAGTGGTTATTTTATTCAGGGCGCAAAAACCCGCTCGCAGAATTCACTTGCGTTTAACGGCGCTTGGAGGACAATGAAGATGGTTAGGTTTCCTCTGCCGAGCTTCCAACTCGGTGCCCCCGGATCGCCGGGAAGGTTTAGGCCCCGTCCCTAGTGGCGGGGTTTTCCTTTGGAACTAGGTCAGTGAGTGGCCTCCCTTCTTGTTCGATTGTGAAACTCGCTGCTCGCCCGATTCGTAAGGCGAAACAAAACGAGTCCCGGACAGGAATCCATATGCAGTATCCCGAGTCCAGCGAGCACCACTACTGAGTGCGCTCGGGACAGGCCTATTTCCGGATTACCCGCGGTTCGCGCGTCATCGTGCAACAACATCTTGTCCTCTTTGAAAGCCCGCCAGGCTCCTGGAAACCCAAGGAAGAGGGCACAGAACACCCAGCGCAAAAAGCACTTGCGTTGATTTGGGTTTTGGCCAAGATGGAGTTGCGAGCTACCTTCTTAACCGACCCTTTTGGGTTCCTTGCCCCCGCCCTTGTGGCGGGGGTTTAGTTTTTCAGGCTAGATTCGTTTCTTTCACTCCTTGGGTCGCGGCGATTCAAAAGTGTCCGCCGCATGACTGCACAGGAATCCATATCCTGTCCCGGAGCGCAAGGTAGCCACAAGGAATAGGCCTGCAGACCTTCACGCCCGCAGGGTCGGAGTTTGATGGGCTTTGGGCCAATCCGTCAACGGCTCTGTGGTCCAAAATGAGCCAAATCGACCCGCTGGCTACGGCCTGTTCTGGAGTCTTCTCAGATAATCGACGTCCAGCATCTCCGCGAGGCTCGTGCCTGTGTGCGCGCAGAACCGCATGAGGAGATCATGCGGGAGCGGGGACCTAGTCTCGTAGCCCTTGTAGGTATTCCTTGGAATATCAAGGATATCGGCCATTTGAGCCTGGGTGTAGCCAGCCTTCTTCCTTGCGCGCTTGGTCGCTGCGCAAAACAGGCGATTGAACTCGATGGCCATGACTTTGAATCGAAATCCTATGGCCTGCGTCAAATGCAAAGCGCATCGACTTAACAGTTTTGCCTGCCGAATCTTGGTCGGATATGCGTCCATAAGATGTTGTCGCGTGGCTCAATTTGAGCCATTTTCGAGGAATGACGGCAAAACGGAAGAACTATCAAGCTGTCACATGCGAATTGATCGTCACCGTCGGCACCCAGGCCCGAGCTGACGGGCGAGCGCCCGTCGAGCTGCATTGGGGCCCCGGCCGAGAACTTAGAGCGAGTAGACATAAGATTCCTGGGCACCACTCAGAAACCGGCACATTCCGCGGCCTGCAACCTATCCGAACATGTGCTGGTCGATGCCCTCTGCAGGCTGGCCCAGGCAGTGGTGCTGGTGCGCCTGTACCAGCTGAGAGAAACGCTGCTCGCAGCGCTGCCAGCCATCCGCCCTATCGCCTGGCCCAGACGTCGATTCTCGAGGCGAGCGCAAGCCGCCGGCCTCATGCACCTCAGTCCTACCTCATTGACAGCCAGGTGCTGCGCACCGGCTCGGCCAATTTCTCCGCCTCGGGCCTCGAGCGCCAGGACAACGACTTGGTCGTGATTCGCGACGCGCGGTCGATCGCGCAGTTCGCCGAAACCTTCGAGGGCCCGTGGGCGCGCCCTGGCAACAAGGTGTGGAGGCCTGAACGGTGACGAAGCTCCTCATTATCGAGTCGCCGGGCAAGCTGAAGAAGCTTCGCTCGATTCTCGGGCCCGATTGGCGTGTAGAGGCAAGCATCGGCCACGTGCGTGACCTGCCTGCGGTCGGTGGGCTGCACGTCGGGCCAGCGCCGGACTTTGAGCCACATTACGAGGTGAAGGCGGAACGCAAGGATGTCATGGCGCGTCTGCGCAAGGCTGCGGCCTCGGCCGACGTCTATCTCGGCACTGACCCGGATCGCGAAGGTGAAGCCATCGCCTGGCACCTCGCGCAATGCCTGCAGCTGCGTG
Source organism: Rhodospirillales bacterium (assembly GCA_016185145.1). Classification (GTDB taxonomy): domain Bacteria; phylum Pseudomonadota; class Alphaproteobacteria; order Reyranellales; family Reyranellaceae; genus Reyranella. The sequence continues at coordinate 22,285 of JACPOB010000024.1, forward strand.
CGCCGAAGCGCGTGCGTTTTGGTGCAATCACTGCCAAAGCGGTGCTGGCCGCAGTGGCATCGCCGGCGGCGCTCAACACGCGCCTTGTCGGCGCCCAGGAGGCGCGTCGCGTGGTCGATCGCCTCGTGGGCTATACCGTGAGCCCGGCCTTGCAGCGCCGCACCGGCCACAGCCTGTCAGCGGGTCGTGTGCAGACGCCGGCGGTTCGCCTGGTCGTCCAGCGCGAGCGTGAAATCCGCGCGTTCAAGTCTCGCACGCACTTCGGCGTTCGTTTGCACGGCCGCTCGGGCGAAGGTGAATGGTGGCTCGATCTGGTCGGGGATGGCGAAGACAAGGATGCAATGCTGCTGGATCGAGCGGTAGCCGATCGCCTGGCGGTGCTGGAATCCGTGGCAGTGCAAACCTGCGGCGATACGACGGAGGAAGAGGCGCCGCCGCCACCTCTCGTGACCTCCACGCTCCAGCAGCTCGCGGCGGTGAGGCTGGGGCTCTCGGCAAAAGCGGCGATGGATCTGGCGCAGAAGCTCTACGAAGGCGGCCATATCACCTATCATCGCACCGATGACCCGAACCTGGGCGAAGACGCACTCGCGGGAATTACCGCGGCAACCGCCGCTCTCGGCCTCAAGTCTCTGACAGCGCTGCGGCGCTATCCAGCGCCGATAGGTGCACAGGCCGGTCATCCCGCCATCTCACCAACCAGGTGGGACCAGCCGCTGGCGGGCGACGATGCTGGCCAGCAGGCGCTCTATCGCCTGATCTGGCAGCGCGCGGTGGGCTCTCAATTGGAAGCGACCACTTACGCCGTACGTCGCGTCGAGGCCTCGGGGAGTGACATGGGCGAGCGCGGCGTAATGTTCGCGGGCTCCCGACGCGCAATCATGAGGATGGGCTGGCGGGCGCTCCTCGATGGCGATGAGCGCGACGAGGACAAGGAAGACAGCGCAACTGGCGACGGCGAAGAAAACGCAATTAACCACCTGCCATTCTGCAAGCCGGGCGACTGGCTGGGCGTCGTGCGCGGGCAGGTCCTCGAGAAGAAGACAAGGGCATCACCGCGCTTCTCGGAGGCTTCGCTCATTCGGCGCCTGGAGAAAGAGGGCGTGGGCCGCCCCTCTACCTATGCCCCCATCATGGAATCGATCAAGGCCCGCGGATACGTCACGGTGAAGAGCAAGCGCCTACACGCGACCGAGCTCGGCGAGCTTCTTGTTGAAACGGTGGAAGGCGTCTTCGGCTTTGCCGATCTCAAATACACGCGCGGTGTTGAAGAGCTGCTCGATGACGTGGCGCTCGGCTCACAATCCTACAGCGACGTTGTCGGCCTGATGTGGGCTCGTCTCGAGGACGAGATAGAGGCCTTCACTGCCGCCGAGCCGATCTGCACGCGCTGTGGAGCGCCGCTGCGGCGGCTCGTCGGCATCAGCAGGAGGTCGCGCAAACCCTACGATTTCTGGAAATGCAGCAATCGCGAAAGCGATTGCCCGGACACCTTCAACACGAAGGACGGCGAACCGGACTTTGCCGGTCGCAGGAACACGCGACAGCAGCGTGTCGCGAGAAGTGACACTGCAATTCGCGCAGAGAGAGGGGCTGGAGATGACTAAGGCAATCGCGTTGCGGTCGAGCCTCGCGGGTTTGGCCCTCATGGCATCTGCTGTCGGTGTTGCTGCCCCCGCAAAGGCGCAAGCCGGTGCCGCCAGTTCGGCAAACTCGCAGGAGGAATTTGGCTGCACTGTCCTTCTTTGCCTGATGAACCCGGCCGGTCCTTACGCGGTGGCGGAGTGCGCCCCGGCCGTTTCCCAATTCTTTGCGCTGGGGAAGGGCGCCACGCGGCCGACATGCTCGGCCGCGGGCTGGTCGGGCGAGGGCGCTACGTATGCCCCGGTCGACTGCAGCGGCGACTACTCGATGGCCCTCAACGAAGCGGGGGCCTGGGGCTGCCGCAGCAACGACAAGTACGTGGTACTCGATGAGCATGGCCAGCCTGTCCCCGATGGGATGGGTGGCGTCGTCTACGACCACATATTCACCACCGATCCTTCGGTGATGACGCATCGAGAGAAGACGCACTATTTCGACCTCACCTTCAACGGTCAGACCACCCGCGTGTGGTTCTGATGGACGCGGCCACTTTCCTTGCCCTTGCGCTGCAATGCGCGCCGCACGTCGCGCCCGATACATTGCTCGCGATCGCAAGCCATGAGTCGGCCCTCCGGCCCTTCGTGATCGCAAACAACTCGACCAAGGAGCGGGCCGAAGGCACGACGCCTGCCGAGGCTGTCGACCTCGCTGCGTCATGGATCGCGGCGGGCCACAGCGTCGACATGGGCCTCATGCAAATAAACTCGGCGAACCTGCCGCGGCTCGGCATGTCGGTCGCCGACGTGTTCGTGCCGTGTCGCAACGTCGAGGCCGGCGCACGCATTCTCGGCGATGCCTATGCGAATGCCGGCGAACGCGAGGGCGACAAGGGCCGCGCGCTGCGCATGGCGCTCAGTGCCTACAACACCGGCGACTTCAATGCCGGCTTCACGAACGGATACGTCGCGGCCGTCGAAGGCCAGGCCGCGGCCTACGTGGTGCCGTCGCTTGCCGGCGCGGCGCCCGCGTCGCCGCCCGCGCTTCGCGTGCGGCGGGCACCGCCGGCGCCTGCGCAAACCGCGCAGCCGCCGGCACCCGGAGGGGACTGGAATCCCTTCGGGCGAGGCGATCGAGGCAGCGTCTTCTAATCGTCCAGGAGAGCGTGAGGTGGAGATCATGAGTCGAGGAACAGTCGAGAGGACCGCACTGTCTGGAACAGTGGCCGTGTGGTCGGCGGGCGCCATGGTGCATCCAGCGGCCGCCCAGGATCTGACTTCCGGCATCAACAACCTGCTGGCCCTGCTCAACGGGCCGTTCATCCTGGCCGCCGCCACGTTGGCCATCCTGGTGGTCGGCCTGCTGTGGATGTTCGGCCGCCTGCAGCTGCTTCCCGCGATCACGATCGTGATGGGCGTCTGCATTGCAGGTTCGGCCGCCACGATTGCCGGCAAGCTCGTAGGCGGGACATGACAGAGGAAGTGAGGCCGGCCCGGTGCACGCTGTTTCTCGCGTGCACCCGGCCCGCCCTCTTCGTCGGCATTCCTCTCGAAGCTGTCTTTTTCTGCCTGTTGGGCGGCGTCCTGGGCGGCCCGGTTCTCACGGGCGACATGGTGCTTGTGCTGCCGATCGCCGGCGTCATGGGGACAGTCTGCCGCCTTGTCAGCAAGCACGACCCACTGATCTTCCGGGTCCTCCTGGCCTGGCTGGAAAGCCGGCCGAAAGGCGCCGTCGGCGCTCCGGTGAACGGCCGCAAATGGTGGGGCGGCCACTCGATCAGTCCGCTGCGGCCGACCCTCCAGTACACGCGAGCGGAGCTCGGACGGAATGTTTGACGCTGTGGTGAAGCGCGCCGCACAGGTCGCGGCCACTGAAATAGATATGAGCAGTTACGTGCCCTATGTGCGGCATGTCGATGAAAGCACAGTCGCGCTCGCGTCCGGCGCTTTGCTGCGCATGTGGCGTGTCGAGGGTTTGCCCTGGGAGTCGGTCGACCAGCTCGTCCTCAATCGCTACGCCGAGGCCTTGAACAACGGGCTGCGGTCGCTGAGCCATGAGCGCATTGCGCTGTGGACGCATATCGTGCGGTTGCGACAGCCCGCCATTGCCTCCGAGCCGACTGGCACGCTGCCCTTCGTCGACGAGCTGATGGGTGCGTACGAAAGCCGCCTCGCAGGCGAGCGGCTGTACCGCAACCACCTCTATGTGAGCCTGGTCGTCTCGCCGTCGCTGCGCAGTCTCGGGCCGGCTTCGGCCCTTCGGCTATTCTCGGGCAAGGCCGCGGCGATTGCCCAGGACGATCAAGAACTGATCGCCGATCATTCCTCGCGTCTGGAGGCTCTTCTGCGGCCGTATCGCCCCCAGGTCCTGGGCGTCGAACGGCACAATGGCGTACTTTTTTCCCGCACCGCCGAAGCACTGCGCGGCGTGTTGACCGGCAATGAAGAGCGCGTCGGCCTGGTGCGCGGCGACCTCGGCCGCAGCATCGTGAATTTCCGGCCGATCTTCGGCGCCGAGACGATCGAGATACGCGAAGCGACCGCGCGGCGTTTCGTCGCGATGCTGTCGGTCGGCGAATATCCCGCGGAAACCCGGCTGGGAATGTGCGACGCGATGCTGTCGGCCCCCTGCCAGATGGTGGTGACGCAGTCGTTCAAGTTCCTCTCCAAAGCGGCGGCCCGCGAGTTGTTCGGGCGCCGGCAAAATCAAATGTCGACGTCGGGCGACAAGGCGCTGACCCAGGCCGCCTTGCTCGAGACTGCGGCCGACGACCTTGAAAGCAATGCCTGGGTGGTCGGCCAGCATCACCTGTCGGTCGCGGTGATCGAAGACGATCCAAGGGCGCTCGCGGGTTCGCTGGCGCTCGCGCGGCGGTTGGTGTCAGACGCCGGCATCGTCGCGAGCCGCGAAGACCTGTCCCTGATCCACACCTACTTCGCCCAGCTACCCGGCAATTTCCGCTTTCGCGTGCGTCGTGCCGAGGGCGTCACCAGCCAGAACTTTACCTGCCTGTCGCCGCTGCACAGCTACTCAGCTGGCCGGCGCTCCGGCCTGCACTGGGACCGGCCCGTAGCCGAATTTCGGACAAGCGCCTTGGCCCGCTACGCCTTCAACCTGCATGTCCGCGACGTCGGACATACGCTGATCCTGGGCGCGACAGGAGCCGGCAAGTCCGTCCTGCTCAACTTCGCCCTGGCCGGGCTGCTGAAGCTTGGCGCCACCCAAGTCATCTTCGACAAGGACCGCAGCACCGAGCTCTTCGTCGGGATGAATGGCGGTCGGTACCTGTCGTTGCACGTCGGGCAGGAGACAGGCGCCGCGCCACTGAAGGCCCAGGCCACGTACACCGACCGCTATCGGGCGTTCCTGGTCAAGCTCGTCAGCCGCCTGGTGGCCTGCGGTGCGCCGCTCTCGGCCGAGGACTCCCGACGGATCGCCGAAGGCGTCGCCTCGGTCGAGCGGCTGCCGGCCGCACAACGCAGCATGGGGGTCCTGCGCGCCACCCTGGGCGGTACGGACGCCGACTCGATCGGCGCACGCCTCGAGCGCTGGTGTCGCGGCCATGAACTGGGTTGGGTGCTCGATGGCGAGACCGACCGCATCGGCCCCACGTCGGACGACTGGCGCCTGTTGGGTATCGACCTGACGGAGCTTTTGCGATCGGGCGACGCCCGCGAGCCAATGTTGATGTATCTCTTCGAGCGCCTGGACCAGCTGGTCGACGGTCGCCGTCTCGTGTGGGCGGTCGAGGAATTTCATGCTGCCCTGGGCGATCCGACGATTCGCGCCCAGGTCGATGACGCACTGCGCACGTGGCGCAAGCGCAACGCCATGGCGATCCTGGTCAGCCAGAATCCGACCGACGCCATCAATTCGGCGATCGGCGCGTCCCTGGTCCAGCAGACGCCGACCAAGATCTACCTGCCGAACCCGTCGGCGCGCCGCGAAGACTATGTCGACCGGTTGAACTGCCTCGATCGCGAATATCGCCTGATCGCAGGCCTTGGCATCACCAGCCGCAAACTCCTCGTTCGCCAGAGCGATCCCGACGAAGTCGGCGCGCTCAGCACTTCTGTTCTTTGTGATCTCGATCTTAGCGGCCTCGAGAACTTCCTCCGTGTCCTCTCGCCCCAGGCGGAGCGCGGGGATTTCGAGCGCTGGGATCGCGTACGGACGGCCGGGCCGTCCGATCTTTGGCGTCGATTCAACGAAGGAGGCTAACATGCGCAAGCGTCATACTTTGGCCCTGCTGGCCGCGGCGGCGCTCTCCCACAACAATCCGGCGCAGGCCCAGGGCGTGCCGACATTCGACGCTTCGGCAGTCGCGGCGGCGCTTCAGCAGGTCCAGAACGGAATGCAGCAGCTGCAAGCGCTGCAGCAGCAGTTGCAGCAGGCAACGGCGCTGGTGAACGCGGTCAAGGGCGGCCGCGGCATGGATGTCATCGCCAGCCTGCTCAATCAGCCCGGCGTACGCGACATGTTTCCCACCGAACTGGTCGACCTCCTGCAGGGCGCGCCGGAGATCGTGGCGACGGCACAGTCGTTGCGCCAGAACATGACAATCTCAAGCTACCCCGGCAACGACTTCTATCTCAGCGAGCTCACTGCGCGCGGCGATCGCATCTCGCGCGACATGGCGACGGCCCAGCAACTGTTCTCCTCGCTGTCGAAGCGCAGCAAAGGCCTCGATGAACTGCGCCAACGGCTCGGCTCGGTCAGCGACCCCGCGGAAGTTGATCAGCTGAATGCCCGCATCAACGTCGAGACGAGCATGGCGACGGCCGATCTGTCGAAGCTGCAACTGCTGGCGATGCAGCAGCAGACGCAGGACAGGATCGACCAGCAGCGCGCGGCTGAGGCCGCGCAGAAGGCGAATGAGGCCGGATACGACTACTTGACCAAGGGCATCACCAGCGCACCGACAAACTGAGCAGGGCAAGGAGGTTTCATCAATGAGCGACATTACGATCTCGACGAACAAGCTCATGGCGATGATCGCGAGCGTGGTCTTCGCCGCCGGTGCCGCCGGCGCCGGCGTCGGCTCCGCCGTGGGCGTCAATCTCGGCGGCGTCGCAGCTGCCGGCGTCGCGGCGCCCGCGACCGGCAGTGACCGCGAGGAGCTTCGCAAGGATCGCGAGGCCTTCATCAAGGAGGTGCGCTCGACGCTCGAAGCGATCAAGGCACAGACTGGCGCCGGCGGGCTGAGCATCCGTGACATGCGTATCGCCATCATGGGGGCGATACTGGCCATCGATAACTCGCGTTTGAAAGGCGATCCGGCCGTGATGGAGCGTTATCGCTCAGAGTTCACGGCCTCCACGCGGTAGGGCAGTGCTCGAAGCGCTCTACACCATGCTCATAAGCAAGATCGACACGGCCGTCATGACCGGCCTGTCGGGCTTGGTGAGCTACATCCGTGCGCCGGTCCTGGCCGGCGTCACGCTTTACATCCTGCTCTACGGGCTGGCGGTGGTACGCGGCAAGATCCGCGAGCCCTTCATGGAGCTGGCGTGGCGCACGGTCGGCCTGCTGATCATCACCAACCTGGTTCTGAACCTCAGCACCTATCAGCAGTGGGTGCAGGGCGTTTTCCTGGATTCGATGCCGCGTGAGCTGGCCGGTGTTCTCAGCGGGTCTAGCTCGCCAACCGGCGTCATGGGCGGCGTTCAAGACCTGTGGAATGCGGGCGCCAAAGTCGCCAAGGAAATGTTCAACAATCTCAGCATCAGCCTTACCAACATAAGTGGCGTCGCTGACGCGATCGGTGGCATCGTCGTCTATGTGATGACGGGCATTTGCTGCGCCATTGCCTTCGTCGAGATCCTGCTGGCTCGTCTTGCCCTGTCTCTCGTGATCCTTGTCGGTCCGATCTTCATCGCCCTCGCGATGTTCGAGCCGACCCGCCGTTGGTTCTGGAGCTGGCTCAACCAGGCAGTGACCTACGTGCTGCTCCAGATACTGATCGTGGCTGTAGGGCAACTGGCGATCGCGCTGACGGCGCAGGCCGTCAAGCTGATGAGTTCGAACCCAGTCGCCTCGCTGATGGGCGGCAACCTGTTGATCCTGGTGATCCTGATCGTCTCGATCGCGATCCTGTATCTGCGTGCCCATTCTCTCGCCGCGGCGATCGCTGGCGGCGGCGGCGCCGGCGGCGGATTGGTGGGAATGGCCGCAGGCCTGGCGATGACGGCAACACGGGGCGCGGCCATGGCCACGGGCCGCGGCGCCGTAGCGGCGCGGCCCGTAGGCCGGCTGTCGTCTTGATGTAATTCGAGGAGGCCTGAGCATGGTGAACAGAGTTGGTGCCGTAGCCGTGTCGATCGCCGTGGCACTTATGGGCGCGGCGTGCGCATCGGGCGTAGACAGGCAGCTGCCGACTTGCCCCGAGGGTGCCGAGCGGCGGCCGGTCAATCCGACCGCGTGGTCGAACGGCTATACCCCGCCCGCGGCCAAGTCGCCTCCACGGCCAGCGGCGGTGAGGCCGGCGCCGGTAGCAATGCCAGTGGCGCCCAAGCCGGCGGTGCAAGCAATACCAGTGGCGGCTGATCCGGCGGTGCAAGCGCCGCCGCCCGTCGTCATGGCTCCAGAGCAACCGGTGCCCAGCGAGGTGGCGCCCGCTGCCGTCGCTCCGCCGGCGCCAGCCGCCGCAGACATGCCGGCATCACCGCCAGCCCTCGAGAAGCCGGCGCCGGCGGGACCGAACGAGAGTTCATTGAGGCCAACGTCGCCCGGGCGGCAGGCGGCGTGCCATGGCTGATGCTGCAATATCGCAGGACAAGGCATGGAAGGCCTATCTCGCCGACGCCAAGACGTTTGACGATGACCGCGTACAAAGACTGGTGCGTTCCGAGCGCCGCGCCTGGCGCGTGGCAATAGGTGCGCTCGTGTGCGTTGTCTTTCTTTGCTTGGCGATAGCCGGCCTGGCGCCGCTCAAGACGGTGATGCCGCCAGTCGTCGTCCAGGTCGAAAAATCATCGGGTGTCGTCGAGGTGCTCACGGCCGTCAACGGCCTCAAGCAAGTGCCGGCGGGCGAGCCAGAGCAAAAGTACTGGCTCGCCCAGTATGTCGAGGCGCGCGAGGGATACACCTGGGTCGAGCGGGCGGTGAACTTCAAGAAGGTGAGCCTCATGAGCGAAGTGAGCGAGCAGAACCGCTACGCCAGCTTCGTGAATGCCGGCAATCCCGACTCGCCGCAGCGCAAGTATGGCCAGTCGGCGATGATCGACATCCGCATCCGGTCGATCTCCTTGCAGGCCGGCGCGTCGGCAGCGGTCCGCTTCGAACGCGTCGTCCGCTACACCGACGGCCGCGAGTCCTTCTCTGTGTGGGTGGCCACGATGGCTTTCCGCTTTGTCGAGGCGCCGATGTCGGAATCGGAACGGCTCATCAATCCACGCGGTTTTACCGTCATGCACTACCGGCTGGACGAGGAGACGACGCGATGAGGAATTGCCTGCTGGCAGTGATCGGCGGCCTGGCCGTGGCCACGCCGGCTCTCGCAGGCGAGACGCCGCGCGTCGGCCCGGCCGACCCGGCGGTGCGCTTCGCTGCGTACAACGAATGGCAGGTCTATCACCTGAGCGGCGCGCTCCGTTCCGTCATGGTGCTGGAGTTCGGAGCTGATGAGCGTGTCGAGAATGTCGGGCTCGGCAACACGGCCGCATGGGATGTGCGCCCGGTCGACAACGTGCTTTTCCTGAAGCCACGCGAGAGGTCGGCCGAAACGAACGGCATCATTCAGACCCGCACCAAGGAAGGCAAGGTGCGGCTCTATCAAGTGTCCCTGGTAGCGGCCGAAAGCGGAGCGCCGGAGATGATGACGGTAAAATTCACGTATCCGGGCGACGTCGCGGCTGAGCGCAAGGCGAAGGCGGAAGCAGAAGCGGAGCGCTATCGGCGCAGGCAGCTCACGGCGGAATCGGCCAACGCCATCCATGAAGGCAAGCGGAACTGGGGATACACCATGACCGGTCAGGCAGCATTCGAGCCGACCGCGACTTGGGACAACGGGCGTGCGACGGCGTTCCAGTTCAGTGGCCAGACACAGTTGCCGGCGCTTTACGTCGTCGACGACGACAATACCGAGCGCATGGCGACATTTCATGTGCAGGACGGCAACCTGGTGGTGGCCCACGAAGTGGCTCGGCGCTGGCGGCTGCGCATGGGCGGCCAGGTGATCTGTGTATTCAACGAAGCCTATGCACCGGCAGCCGGGCCGGGCCGCAACGGCACAGGGACGGGATTCTGGTCCCGGCAGGTCCGAGGAGGCGCGCAATGAGCGATCAAGACGCCAATCGTCTGGGTCTACCGGAAGGCGGCGACGATCGCGGCATGAGCCCCGTTGGCTCGGGCCGCACGATGTCGATGGGGAGGACTGCCGCCGCAGTGGGGTTCGCGGCGGCGGTCCTGGTGCTGCTGTGGTGGATGAACATGAGCGAAAAGGTGGCCGTGGCCCCGCCACCGGCACCGGCCGGGGCCAAGATGGCAAGCGAACTGGTGTCCCCACCGCCACTTCCACCGAAGCCGCCAGTTCCGCAGGTGTCGCCGCCGACACCGGCAGCTGTAGGGCCGCCTCCAGTGCCCGCGCCGACCGATCAAGCCGCGGAGATGGGGCGGCGCGCGCCAGTGATGGCCTTTACGAGCTCCAGGCCCACGAACGCACCAGGTGCAGCAGCCAGGCCAGGCGCAACCACCACGGGGCCGACCGGCGGGATTGGCGCCGCAATGGTGACAACGCCCATTCAGCGCGTGAAAGCGGTGAGCCTCGGCGATCCGACCTATCGCCTCAGCGCAGGGACCGTCATTCCCTGCGTTCTTGATTCGGCGATAGATACCACGACGGCCGGTTTCGTTCGCTGCCACCTCGAGCAGGATATCTACAGCGCGTCAGGCGCCCTGGTGCTCCTCGACGCCGGCACGGTGGTTCTCGGAGAATACGGTGGTGGGGGTGGCTTGAAGCCCGGCCAGGAGCGCATTGGTGTTGTCTGGTCGCGGGCTGAGACGCCGAACTCTGTCGCCGTCAATCTCGCGTCGCCGGCGTCCGACTCGCTTGGCCGCGCCGGCATGGACGGTGAGGTGGAGACCTACTTTTGGACGCGATTCGGATCGGCCATCATGTTCTCGCTAATTCAGGACGCGGCCTCGATCGGTCGCGTCCTGGTCAACAACGCGACGTCCGGCGGCACCTACAACCCCTATCCGAGTTACGGGACGAACACCCAGGCGGCCGGCGAGCAGCTTGCAGCGACGGCGTTGCGGAACCAGATCAACATTCCACCAATCCTCCGCAAGAACCAAGGCGAGCGCGTTTCAATCTTCGTGCGCAATGACCTGGACTTCTCTGATGTCTACAAGCTGTCGACGCGATGAGTGCCGACCGCGCCGACCTTGCGGTTGTGCCCCGCCCGCCCGCATCGCCGCAATCGACGGCGCCGCCAGACGGCGCCGTCGCGTCTCTGCGCTATCATCTGGGACCGATCGCCAGGCTCCTTGGCCAGGCGGGCGTCACCGATCTCGTCGTCAATCGACCGGGTGAGGTCGGAGTGGAGAGGCATGGCCACTGGCATTGGCATGACGTACCCGAGCTCACTCTTGGTTGGCTCGAATCGCTCGGCCGACAGCTTGCACACCACAGCAAGCAAGAGATCACCAAGCCGTGGCCGCTCTGCTCGGCGATCCTGCCGGACGGCGAGCGGGCGCAAATCGTCATGGCGCCGGCGCTCCTGGCCGATCGTATCTCGATCACCATTCGCAAGCCGCCGTCGCACATCTTGGCGACCGACGAACTGGAGCAGCTGGGCCTCTTCGAGGAAACGCGGCCGGCCGCCAAGGGACTGAGCGCGACCCAGCAACACTTGGTGGACCTGCATTCCTCGGGGCAGTGGCGGGTGTTCCTGGAGGAGGCAGTAAGGGCACGTCTGAACATCGTCATCTCGGGCGCCACCGGCTCCGGAAAGACGACGCTCGCGCGGGCACTGATGCAGCGCATTCCCGACGACGAACGTGTCATCACGGGCGAGGACACCCACGAGCTGGTGGGGCTTCGCCAGCGCAATCTCGTTCACATGCTCTACCCGAAGGACGCCGGACAGGCCCAAAGCAAGGTCCGGCCCAAGGATCTGATGGAAGCCGCACTTCGTATGCGGCCGGATCGGGTCATCTTCCCTGAGCTGCGCGACGGCACGGCCTATTACTTTCTGCGCTCCGTCGCATCAGGCCATCCGGGCGTCATCACGACAATTCACGCCAACAGCGCGGCCATGGCCTGGGAAACATTGACGTTGCTCGTGCGCGAGAGTGAAGGCGCGGGCGATCTAGAGCGCGAAGATATCAAGGGTTTGCTGCGCCAGACGGTCGATGTCGTGGTGCAAATGCAGCGGGTCGGTAATCGTTACCGCGTCGTCGAAATCGAGTACGCGCCGCTCCGGTCATGACAGCTAGGGTCAGAACCTATAAAGCGTGCTTCGGGCCAGAACCAGACGTCGCCACCCACTTCGCACCCTATATTGGATCCCTGAGTAGCCGCATGCGCGGCGCCGACCTAATGGTGCAGATTAAGATTAGGGCACGGCGGCGCGGATCGGCAGCCAGGTCGCCAGCCCAGGCAGGGCCAGCACCAGCGCGATTCCGAGCAGTTGGATCGCCACGATCGGCACGATGCCCTGGTAGATGTCGCGCAGGGCAACGCCCGGCGGTGCTGCGCCTTTCAGGAAGAACAACGCAAAGCCGAAGGGCGGCGTCAGGAATGAGGTTTGCAGGTTGAGCGCGATCAGCACGGCGATCCACAGCGAGGCAAGCTCCGGCGAACCGACATAGGCCGCGAAATCCAGCGCCTTCAGCACCGGCTCGAAAATCGGCAGGGTGATCAGCGCGATCTCGATCCAGTCGATGAAGAAGCCGAGTACGAAGATGATGGCGAGCATGGTCAGCAGCATGCCCCAGTCGCCGAAGCCGAGACTGCGCAGCAGATCGAGCACCAGCGTGTCGCCCCCGAAGTAGCGGAACACGTAGGAGAACACCGTGGCGGCGAGAGCGATGAAGAAGACCATCGCGGTCATCAGCGCCGTGCCCTGGACGACCTCGTGAAGGGTGCGCAGCGAAAAGCTGCGGTTGAGCAGCATCAGCAGGATCGCGCCGGCCGCACCGACGCATGCCGACTGGGTTGGTGTGGCCAGGCCGGCAATGACCGAGCCGAGCACCAGGGCGATCAGCAGCACCGGAAGCGCCAGGCTCCGGACAACATAGGTGGCGAGCTGCAGTGCACCGCGGGTCGGCAGCGCTGCGAGCGGCGGCGCGATTCGTGGATTGAGCAAGGCGGCGGCGACGTAATAGGCAATGTAGAGCACTACCAGCACCAGACCCGGCACGATCGTCGACAGGAACATCTGCGAAATGAACACGCCGAGCTCGTCGGCCAAGAAGTACAACATGATCGCGGGCGGCAGAATCAGGCCGAGCGTGCCCGAGGCCGCAATCGAGCCCGTGGCAAACGAGGTCTTGTAACCGCGCTCCAGCATGGTCGGCAGGGCGAGATAGGCGAGCGTCGCCACCGAGGCGCCGACCAACCCTGCAGTCGGACCGAGAATGACACCGATGATCGTTACGGCGACCGCCTGGCTAGCCGGCACGCGGCGCAGGAGCACCTGCAGGCAGAGAAAGAGTTCGCGTCCGATGCCGCTTTTTTCCAGTGCAATGCCCATGAACAGCAGCATCGGCACCGCCGGATAAATCAAGTTCTCGGCTAGCGTCGAGTAGATGCGCAGCGGAATGTTGAAGAAGGCGACGAGCGGAAACTGGCCGAGCGCGTGGCCGATCAGGCCGAAGCCCAGCCCGACACCGATGAGGACCAGTGCCACAGGATAGCCGCTGAACAGCAGCAACGCCAACGCCAGAACCATGAACAGCGCCAGATTGTCGATCAGGAAATCCATGGCGCTCTCCTGCGCTGGCCACCCGGGCGCCGCCTAGCCGCTTTGCCTCTCGCCACTGGCCGGTGCCGGGCCTGTCGTGCGTCCGGCGAGGAACATCGCGTTGCGGATGGCGACGGAAGATCCGGCCAGCAGCAGAAGAAGACCGCCCATCGGCAGCGTGGACTTGATGATCCAGCGCATCGGCAGGCCGAGCGGCGCTCGCGCACGCTCCATCGTGACGAAGGAGTTCAGCGCGATCTCGCCGCCATGGACAATGAGCATCATGCAGAACGGAACCAGGACCAGCAGGCAGCCGATCAGCTCGATCCAGGCGCGCGTGCGCAATGTCAGGCGATCGCGCATGATGTCGATCCGCACATGCGCATCGCGCATGTAGGCATAGCCGAGGCCGAGCATCACCACGGCGAGGAAGAAATGCCACTCGAGTTCCTGCAGCCGGGTCGAACCGACGTGAAAGAACTGCCGGCCAATCATGTCGTAGACGGCGACGACGATCAGGGGAATGAGCGTGACCCAAGCGACGAGCGCGCCAATCCAGATGACGCCGCGTTCCAATGCGCGGCAGGCGCTGATCACCGACATGAACGCCCCCCCGGTGACCGCATGGCAGCTTGCCGCCATTGGTCTTGTTGAAACATTCTTATTGATATTAAATTTGAACAACTATGAGAATGAGTCAAGCGATGAAACTGGTCAGCACCCAAGCCCTTGCCGCTGGCGCGCGCACGGCCGCCGATATCGAGCGCACACAGGAGCTGGCGGACGTGTTTCGCTTGCTCGGGGACCATTCGCGGTTGCGGATTGCGCTCTTCTGCCTCGACCGGCCGCGGGCGGTAACCGAGGTCAGCGAGGGCCTTGGCCTCGGCGTGAGCCTAGTCAGTCATCACTTGCGGTTGCTGCGTGCGGCGCGGCTGCTGCGGTCCGAACGCCGCGGTCGCCAGGTGCTTTACCTGACGGCTGACGAACATGTGCGCTGCGTGCTCCTCGACATGGTCGAGCATGTCGACGAACCCGCCGACCCAGCGGAACTGGCAGAGCAGGAAGGCGCGCAAATGAAGGCAAGCATATCGAGAGCATGAGCATCGCACGCTGGCTCCGCCTCAGGTGCATTTTCGACGGCAGAAGCGGCAGGCCGAGGATTTGCGCTTGATGCTTGAGTGACTACAGGATGCATGATCGCCGCCGCTGGGTCCGGCGTCTGCTGGTTTCGCCAGTGAGTCCCAGTCGATAGTGGCCGCCTAACATGCATATCCTCTTGCGCTTCGCGCGTGCAATCGATGGCCTCACGACAGCCATTGCGCGATTCGTGCGCTGGGGGCTGCTTGCAAACGCCATCCTTATCACTGCCAATGCCCTCAGTCGGAAGCTGTTCTCGGTGGCCTCCGCGTCGGCGTTCGATCTCCAGTGGCAGTTCTTTGCCGCCGTTGTCCTGTTGATGGCCGCCTACACGCTCCAGCGCGATGAGCATGTCCGGATCGACATAGTTTCAAGTCACCTGGGCGAGCGCGGACGCGCCTGGCTCGACCTCCTGGGAATCTGTTTCGTGCTTCTCCCGGTATGCGCTGCGCTCGTATTCGTGAGCTGGCCTCACTTTCTCGACTCCTTCCAGTCGGGCGAGAGCCGCGCCACGCGCGAGAGCACCAGCACCATCCCAGCCTGGATCATCAAGGGTTTCATTCCTGCTGGATTCGTCCTGCTGGGCATGCAGGGCGTGGCCGAGGCCATCCGCTGCATAGCCTGCTTGAACGGCGCGCTACCGCGGCGGCCGAATCGGCAGGGGTTGATCCAAGGGGGCTGACCTGAGCGATCTTCTTGCGCCGGCCATGTTCGTCTGCCTGGTGATCGTGCTCTTTGCCGGTTTCCCGGTTGCGTTCTCTCTCGCTGCGGTGGCGGGAGTCTTCGGTGCCATTGGAATCGCCACCGGGGATTTCAAGACATCCTTTCTTACCAACATGCTGTTCCGCATCCAGGGCACGTTCAACAACGACAACTTGCTGGCCTTACCCCTGCTGATCTTCATGGGAATGCTGCTGGAACGCACGGGAATTGCCGAGGACATGTTCGTTGCCCTCAACCGTCTGTTCGGGCGCCTGCCGGGTGGACTGGCCTATGCGACGGTCATAGTCGGTGCCGTTCTTTCCGCAATCACGGGCTTCGTGTCGGCATCGGTGGTCGCGGTCGGATTGATCGCGCTGCCGGTGATGCTGAGGAAAGAATACGATCCAAGGTTGGCGACAGGTGTTGTGGCCGCGTCCGGCACGCTCGCGCAGGTGATCCCGCCCAGCCTGGTGCTGATCGTTCTTGCCGAGCAGATGGAGGTCTCTCTTGTCGAGATTTATCGCGGCGCCTTGCTGCCGAGCGTGCTCCTTGTCCTGTCATATCTCGCCTACATTTTCATCGTGACGCGTTTCGCACCGGAGCGTGCACCGCCGTCCCCGCGCGCGCAAGCGGAGGCCTGGACCGGATCACGCATGTTCATCGCCACAGCCCTCGCCGCAGGGCTGCCTCTGGCAATCGTATTCGCCGTCTTGGCGGTGATCTATTTCGGCGTGGCGACGCCGTCGGAGGGGGGCGCGTTCGGCGTCAGCGCAACACTCGCTTTGGGCCTGGCCAAACGAAAACTGACAGGCCGCAATCTCAGGCAGGCGATGGACGTCACCGGCATACTGTGCTCGGGCATTATTTTCCTACTGCTTGGCGCGTCGTTCTTCACGCTGGTCTTCCGCGGCCTCGAGGGCCAGGTCTGGGTCGAATCGCTCTTCGGGCACATCCCGGCCGGGTCGATCGGCTTCATCCTGTTCGTCAACGTGGCGATCTTCCTCCTCGCCTTTTTCCTGGACTTCTTCGAGATTGCCTTCATCGTCCTGCCGCTGATCGCGCCGGTCGCGCGGCAGCTTGGCATCGACATGGTCTGGCTGACGGTCCTCCTCGCCGTGAATCTGCAGACATCGTTCATGCACCCGCCGTTTGGCATCGCGCTGTACAACCTGCGAAGCGTGGCGCCGCCATCCATACGGACCTCGCAGATCTATTGGGGCGCGGTTCCCTTCCTGCTGCTCCAGATTCTGATGGTCGGGATTCTCATCGCCGTGCCGCAAATCGTCACCACAGCGCCTCCCGCGAAAATCGACATCGATAAGGTACCGATAATTCTTCCGGCGCCACCTGAGTGAGCGGACGGATCCTTTGAACCTCTGACGGTGAATGCTCCGCAAGCTACTTGCGGCGCGTGTACCAAAAGCCGGTCAACATGAAACCCAACGTCAGAAACTGGGCAATTATGCCCTCACGCGTCGGGTACACGCCGAGGATCTCGATGCGCGGCAGACCGCCGACGGGCCAGGAGTCCAGCAATCCGGCTTCCTGCAGTCCGGCGATGCCCTTGCCCGCCAATATGACAGCCAGGCCGGCGATCAATATCGAGCTGAAGGAAAAGCATTGGGCGATCGGCAGACGCCGGGCGTAGCGCAGCAACGCGAGCGCAATCGCTGCAAGGATCAAAATCGCAGCGGCAGAGCCCCCCAGCAGGGCCAAGCCCGCTCCTTCGCTCCATAGGGCTGCGAAGAAGAGGATGGTCTCGAAGACCTCGCGGTACACCACAATGAATGCTAGCAGGAACAGGAACCAGGCCGATTTGCGCGACAGGGCGCGTGTCAACTTTTCCTCGACATACTTCTGCCAGGCGTTTGCTCGGCTCTTGCCATGCATCCAGATGCCTACTGAAACCAGCACCGCGGTGGCAATGAGCGAGCCGAAACCCTCGGTCAGTTCGCGACTCGCGCCGCTGATCGACACGAGGCGAGTGGCCGCCAGCCAGGTCAGGCCGCCGGCGAGGAGGGCTGCACCCCAGCCGGCATGGACGTAGGGCATGAGCTCGCTGCGGTCGGCCTTGCGCAGGAAGGCGATCATCGCCACGACGATCAACAGTGCTTCCAGGCCCTCGCGCAAGAGGATCGTGAGGGCACCGACAAAGCTGGAGCCCCAACTCGCGTCTTCCGCGGACAACACGCGATCGGCTGCGTCGACGAGCTCGCCGATCCGCTCGGATTTCGCCTGGACGTCCGCGACGGGCGCGCCCCGGCTGATGGCCGCCCGGAGGTCCGCCATCGCCTCTTCAACGCCGCGCAGAAGGGCCGCATCCCGCACCGCCAGAACAGGTTCCACCGGCTCGAAGCCGTCCAGGTAGGCCGCGAGCGCGAGATCCGCAGCCTTTCGTCGGTCACCGCTTTGATAGGCATCGACGCTTTCTGCCAACCGCCCGCGCGCGATGGCCAGTGTGCCGCCCGGCCGATTGCCAACCGAGCCGGGGTTGCGGCGGAGGAATGCGATTAAGGCACGCGCGTCGCCGTCGCCGATCTGTTCGGCCAACGCCGCCGGCGTCATCTGCGTGACCGCTTCCAAAGTGGGAAACAGGCCGCGCAGCTTCGCATCGCTGCGCCACAGCTGATCACCTCGCCTGGCCTCGGCATTGGAATAGGCGAGCTGGCCCACGTAGAAGGCGAGGGCCCAGCGCTCATCCGCCGGCAGGTGGGCGAAGCTTGCCATCGCCGTGCCGTCGAGACCCAGGTCGATGACCTGGTAGAGGCCGAAGACGCTCCTCAGCCGGGCGCGTGCTTCGTCGGTGAAGGCCAGGGGCGGCGGGTCCATGCCTTTGGCGTTCGGTCCGTCTCCCGCCCCGGAGGCGCCGTGGCACGCTGCGCACTGCTCTCCGTAGAGGGTTGCTGCGCGGGCAACATCGGGGGCGCGCGACGGTGCGAGAGCCATCGGGTAAGCGGCCAGAAGATCGCCGGCGAGCTTGCGCGCGAGGTGCGCCACCTCATCGGAAGGGGCCATTCTTTGTACGGCGGCCTGCAGGACTTCCGCCTGGTTCACCAGGCTCGGCCGCGCGTCCGTCGATGGCAAAGCAGCAAGGCGCTCGCGTACCGAGTTCGTGAATTCCACCATCTCGGCATATTCCGCGGCGTTGACGACCCGGCCGTCCGAGACGGCCTCGCTGTAGTCGACCGACACGTAGTCCAGGAGGCGCCACACTGTCTGGGCCGTACGGTCCTCGGGGTGGGCCGGGACCGCCGGCAACAGGCTGCAGACGACCAGGAAAGCGACGGCGATCAGCTTTGCGGACAGGTGCATTCGAAACCTTATTGCGAATGCTTCTCTATCTCATCCAGGCGCCCTGGTGAAAAGCGGAATGTCGGATGCTCCGCGATCGCGGGTTCGTCGATCGGGCCTCGCGGCGAGCCACGATCTTGATTCTTTAGGCGCTACAGGATGTATGGCCCTCCTCTGGACGATCGCCATGCCGCCTGATCTCACCTTCACGCCTGCCGCCGGCCATCATTGGCTAACTCCCTTTTACGATTTCGGCGTGGCCGCGCTCACGCGCGAGAATCGATGGAGGCGTGCGCTTATCGCACAAATCCGTCCGGGCCCCGGTGACGTGATCCTCGATGTCGGCTGCGGTACGGGATCGCTGCTGGCGCGTCTGGGGACGGCGGCGCGATCTGTCCGACTCATAGGGATCGATCCGGACCCCGCGATACTGGCGCGTGCCCGCAAAAGATTCGCGGCCGCGGGCCTCTCAGTCGAACTGCGTCTCGGGTTTGCCCGGCAAGCGGCCGGGTTGCTGGCGGGAACGCGACCGACGAAAGTCGTGTCGAGCCTCGTGTTCCACCAGGTGCCGATGGACGAGAAGGTGGCCGCGCTCGCCGCGATGCACGCCGTGCTGAGGGCGGGCGGCGAGGTTCACATTGCAGACTATGGGTTACAGCGCACGCCGCTCATGCGCGCGCTCTTCAGAGGGATCATTCAGAACCTCGACGGACGCGTGAATACCGAGCCGAATGCCCGCGGTGTGCTCGCCGACCTCATGCGCACAGCCGGATTCCGAAACGTGGAGGAGACGCTCGTCATTCCGACGCCCAGCGGCTCGATCTCGCTCTATCGAGGGAGCCGCGTATCGTGATGCTTGGCAGCCTTCGGCGGCGTCGGGGTCCGTTCGGATAACCGTGAAGAGTCGGCCAGGACTTCGATGATCCGGCACGTAGCAACCTTGCCGTTGTCGCACTCCCTGATCATCCGGACGAGCTCGGTCCTGAGCCCGCGAAGCCTGCGAATCCGGCTCTCGACGGCTTCGAGTTGAGCTGAGGCGATCCTGCTCACCCGCTGGCAGGATTCCTCGGGCACATCCTGCAGGGCGAGCATCGTCTTGATGGCCGCGATGTCGAAACCGAGGTCTCTGGCATGGCGGATGAATGCCAGTCGCCGTACGTCCTCTGCTTTGTAGAGGCGCCGTCCGCTGTTTGTGCGCGGCGCCGGGGGAATGAGCCTGCTCCGTTCGTAGTAGCGAATCGTCTCGATGTTGACGCCCGTACGTTTGGACAGGGTTCCGATGGTAATCATTTGCCGGTTGATCCTGTAGTGACTACGGGTTTAGGCATAACACAACAAGCGGCTCAAAGCACGTGAACTGGAACGAACATGTCCGAGCGTGTTGCAGGCCTGAACCGGGACGACAGCGGGTTGGCGAGGGAAAGCCGATCCTGCCGAGGCCCCACGCCTCCCATGATCCTGACCCTGCTTTGGACCCTGGGCACCACAGTGGGCGCCGCCGCTCTCGACAACGGGACGGCCGCTCAGGGGCGGGCGCCGGGCATCTGCAGCCGAGGGGACGTGGTCGTACAGTCTGCCAACCCGCAGCAGATCCGCGAAGCCTGTGAGGCTGTCTACGACGTGGTGACGTATTTCGATGGCATTGGCTTCAAGATCGATCCCCATGTCTCGATCGCTTTCAGGGGCGACGTCGATGCGAAAGAGGGGCACAAGCACGCACACGGTTCCTACGACCCCGCCGGACGGGCGATCAAGCTGTATGCGCGTGAGCGGGCGCGGCCATGGGGCGAGCCCTGGCAAGACGTCCGCGGCAGCTTTATTCGCCACGAGGTGACCCATGCGGTTGTGGTCCAGATATTGGCGATGCACGGGTCGGACCTTCCACGGGAGTGGCACGAATTCATCGCCTATGCGGTGCAGTTCGAGCTGATGGAGCCGTCGCTCCGGGACAGGATTCTAGAGCGCTATTCCAACGTCGCGCCCGCCCGTGCGCTGACACAGATCAATCCTTTCACGCATGGTCTGGCTGATCCCGACACCTTCGCGGTGCTCGTCTTCAAGTCGTATCGTGTCTTTGGCGGGCGGGACTTGGTTCGCCGCCTGCTGACAGCTGAGTTCGTGCCGACACCTCTCGACAGGATGATGCCCTTTCCCCCGAATTGATGATGGCCATCGAGTGGACCCGGCGTTGAGCGGTCGATAGCGGCGAGCTGGTCCCATGCTTCTGCACCAGCCGCCGGGCCGGCGGTATGAGCCGGTCCGCCACTAGCGGATCGTTTCGATATTGACGCGCGTGCATTGAGACAGAGGTCCAATGGTCATATCAACGGATTGATTCTGTAGCCGCCACAGGATGTAGACATAGCGGGTAGGTAGGGGTGTTTGAATCCGAGAACGATCATGACCGAGCATGTCGTAAGGCTGGTCTGGGACGCGTGGCGCACGCGAAAGAGCGGCGTCGGCGCAATCGCGCAGCGCCAGCGTGCCCGTCTCGCCGATATGGTCGCCCATGCCCGGGCCAGTTCCCCGTACTACCGCGAGCTCTACGGCGATCTGCCAGACCGGGTTGAAAACCCCCGGCAGCTCCCGGTCACCGACAAGAAGATGCTGATGGAGCGCTTCGACGAATGGTGCACCGACCGCGCCGTCACGCTCAAGGCTGCAGAAGCGCTCGTCGATGATCCCAACCGGATCGGAGAATGGTTCCTCGGAAAATACACCGTGATGACCACCTCCGGTACGACCGGGCGGCGCGGCATCTTCGTGGTTGACGATCGAACGATGGCGGTGGTGACCGCGATGATGCTGCGCTGGATTGGTGACTGGCTGAGCGCTGGTGACGTCCTCAAGGTCACCGCGCGACGCGGCCGGATGGCGATGGTGATGGCCACCGGTGGCCACTTTGCGTCGGCGGTTGCTGCGGCACGCCTGAAGAAGCGGCGGGGAAAAAGGGTAGAGGTGCTCTCGGCACACATGCCGATGGCGGAACTTGTGGCGCGGCTGAACCGGTTTCAGCCTGCGCTGCTGGCCCCTTATGCCAGCATGGCCGCGATGCTCGCGGACGAGCAGGAAGCCGACCGGCTCGACATCCATCCTGTACTGCTGGCCCTCTCGGCCGAAGGTCTGCCACAGCAGGAATATGCCCGAATTGCGCGGGTGTTCAACGCGAAGGTCGGCAACAGCTACGCCGCCTCGGAATGTATGTTTATGAGCGCCATGTGCGGCGAAGGCTGGCTGCACGTCAACGCGGACTGGGTGGCGTTCGAGCCGGTCGATGCCGACTATCGCCCGGTCCCGCCGGGCGAGCAGTCGCACACGGTCCTGATCAGCAATCTCGCCAACCGGGTGCAGCCGATCCTCCGCTACGACCTCGGCGACAGTGTGCTGCAGCGGCCGGACCCGTGCCCATGCGGCAATCCGTTGCCCGCTATTCGCGTGCACGGGCGCTCCGCCGACGTTCTCACGTTCCGGATGGCAGGCGGCGAGGTCAGGCTGCCTCCGCTGGCGCTCAGCCAGGCGATCGAGTCCGTCCGCGGCGTGACGCTCTTCCAGATCGCGCAGTCCGAGCCGGACGGACTTGAATTACGCCTGCAAATCGCGCCAGGGGCGAATGCAGATACAGTTTGGCGCGAGGCCGAAGCAGGTCTGCGAAAGGTGCTTGCCGAGCACGGGCTTGAACACGTCGCTATCAAACGCGGCGGCGAAGCGCCGGAACAGGGTCGCGGCGGAAAGTTCCGGGAGGTTATTCCGTTGGCTCCAGGTGGAGGAAGCTCGATCGATGAAGGCAAGGATTCCGAGGAGGAACGCTAATGAGCCAGCGTCCCCTGTGGGAGACCGCCTCTCGGAAGCCTGAGAAGATAAAGGAGAGGCTTGCTGATATCGTAGCGTTCGCGCGGGCCAATTCTCCCTATTATCGTGATCTATACAAGAACCTGCCCGCGAGTATCGAGAACCCGAGTCTGTTGCCCGTAACCGACAAGAAGACGCTCATGGCGAGCTTCGATGCCTGGGTGACGGATCGCGAGGTGACGATTGAGCGTGTGCGCAAGTTTATCGAAGACCCGAACCTCGTTGGCGAGAAGTTCCTCGGAAGATATCTCGTTGCCACGACCGCCGGCACCACGGGTACCCCAGGCATCTTCGTATTGGATGACAATCACATGCGAGGCGGGACATCCGGCCTCCGAGAAGCGTTCAGAACCTGGCTATCCTTCGGGGATTTTGTAAGGATTGTCGTCCGCGGGGCACGATTTGCGGCCCTGCACGCCACGGGCGGTCATTTCGTTTCGGTCGCAGGCTTCACTCGGGCGCGGCGCTCCAGCCGAGTTTTGGCGAAACTCACTCGCGATTTCTCCGTGCACGCGCCGATAAAGGAACTCGTCAATGGCCTCAATGAGTTCCGCCCGGCTGTTGTCCTTAGCTACGCCTCTATCGTCTCTCTGCTCGCCCGCGAGCAGGAACTCGGGCGTCTGCGCATCAAGCCGGTGTTACTGGTGCTTACGGCCGAGGGACTTGCGGAAGAAGAGTACGGGAGGATCGCTAAGGCGTTCGGCGCAAAGGTCCGCAGCACATGGGGCTCTACCGAGATCGGCGGCCCGACCTACAGCTGCGCCGAGGGGTGGCTTCACGTCGTCGGAGAATGGATTATCCTCGAACCGGTCGATGCCGATCACCGACCCACCTCGCCGGGCGAGCAGTCTCACACGGTGTTGGTGACCAATCTCGCCAACAGGGTTCAGCCGATCCTGCGTTACGATCTCGGCGACCGCGTGTTGCAAAGGCCGGATCCTTGTCCTTGCGGCAATCCTCTTCCGGCCATCCGCATCCAGGGCCGCTCCGCCGAAGTGCTCCGGTTTCCGATCCAAGCCGGCGAGGATGTCTCGATTCCGCCGCTCGCGTTCGAGATCGACCATGTGCCGGGAGTCGACCTGTCCCAGGTCGTGCAAACCACGCCGACGAATCTGCGCATACGCCTGCGCTTTGCGTCCGGCGCTGACCCCAACCAAGTTTGGCAAAAAGTGCACGGCGAATTGAAGCATTTGCTCGCCCGCCACGAACTCCACCAAGTGACGATCGAGCGTGCCGAGGAACCGCCGGAACAGGGTCGTGGCGGAAAGTTCCGTGCGATCATTCCGCTTCCGAGCGCTCCCCGCACCTGATGCTGCTTACGGAGAGAATGTCATGCAGGGTAAGGAGGTCGCGAAGTTTTTCGCCGGCTTCGCAGCTAACCAGGTTCTCACGCATGGAGCTTTCGTGGCTGCGGGCGTTCAGTTCAGTCTGTTTGGGATCACCTATGACCAGCGGCTTAATACGATCGCTGTTGTCATTTGGGGGATAATTCTTCTGCTGCTCGCTTACTATGCATGGAGCAAGCGATGACGTTCGGAGGCAAAGGATTCCTTTCGGCGCTCCAAGGCCGGGACGAGGCTTCGATGCTAATCCCTACCCAGGAAGGGTGCCGCAGTCGGCAGTCTTGCCGACGTTGGCATAACTGCCGCGATCCAATTTAGCATCTGCCTGCCTGGGCCGGCGCCAGCTTGTTCATCGTCATCTGGATCATGATCGGCGTTGGCATGGACTCTTATGGCAGACGACATTCGGCGACGGACATTCGCGGATCGACTCTGGCAGCATTCGCGCTGGCCATCGCCGCGCTGGTGATTCGTATTGCAGTGACGCAGCGGTCTGATGCGCCATTGATCCTGTAGTAACTACAGAATATATCATAAGACATGGAATGACCGAGACCGGAAACCGGTCCCTGCGCCCGTACGAAGGAGAGGAGAATGAGCGCTGATGTCGCCACAATGGAGCCTCCCGGCTCGCTGCGCTTCAAGGTAGACGGTCTCGATTGCCAGAACGAGGTCCGCGCGCTTCGCGCGGCGGTCGGCCCCGTCGTCGGGGGTGAGGAGAAGTTGTCCTTCGATACGCGGGCCGGAGTGATGGACGTGAGTTCCGCCGGTAGCTCGATGATCGATGTCATCCAGCGCGCGGTAGCGACGACCGGCATGCAGGCGCATTTCCTCGCAAGTCCTGCGCGGCACTCCGCGCCGGCACTTCTGTTTCGGGTCGACGGCCTCGATTGCAAGAACGAGGTGGCCGTGCTCGAGCGCGAGGTAGGTCCGTTGGTCGGCAGCGCAGCCTGGTTATCATTCGACACGGCGAAGGGGCTGATGACGGTCGCGCCGCAACTGCAGGCGACTATCGAGGACATCGTGGGCCGCGTCGCCGCCACCGGCATGCGCGCCTCTCCCGTACAACACGATGCGGCCGAGGCGCTGCTCTTCCGCGTCGACGGGCTCGATTGCAAGAACGAGGTGGCGGCGCTCACCCAGGAATTGGTCCCGCTGGTCGGCGACGGCAGGCTGGCCTTCGATACCAGGCAAGGCCTGATGACGGTAGCTCCACAGGACCGCGCGGCGCCCGATGTGATCGAGGCGGCGGTGGCTCGAACCGGCATGCGGGCCGAGCTCTGGGCGCCGCCGCTTCAGCCGGCTTCGCCGCAAGAAAAAGCCACGGCGTGCTGCGGTGCAGATGCGCGGGAGGCTCTCAGCCCGCCGATCCCGACCCACCTGCCCGGTCAGGTCGTGTTTCGCATTCATGGCATGGATTGCGCCGACGAGATCGCCGCATTGAAGCGCGAGGTCGGTCCGCTGGTCGGCGAAGACAAGCTCGCCTTCGACCTGCTCAACGGCCGCATGTCGATCGACGTGACACCAGATGCTGCGCTTGAGGCGCGGATCGAAAAGGCGGTGATCCGAGCCGGGCTGCGCGCCGAGCCGTGGACCGAAGGATCTACCAGCGAGGGCACGCAGTCAGAAGAGCGCCGCAAGCGGCTGCAATCGTTGCTGACGACTGCAAGCGGCGTGTTCGCGGCGCTGGGTTTTGCGGTCCACGCCTGGCTTGGCGGCGGTGTCATCGCCGCCTTCGAGGCCGGCGAGCACGCGTTGGGCTCGACGCCCTGGCAGAGCATGGTTCTCTATTCGCTCGGAGTGCTCTGTGCCGTGCGCTATGTCGCGCCCAAGGCGTGGATTGCAGCCAAGCGGCTTCGCCCGGACATGAACCTGCTGATGACGATTGCGGTGGCGGGCGCCATCGGCATCGGCGCCTGGTTCGAGGCGGCGACCGTCTCGTTCTTCTTTGCGTTGGCGCTGGCACTCGAGACCTGGAGTCTCGGTCGTGCGCGGCGAGCGGTTGCGGCCCTCATGGAGCTCGCGCCGCCGACGGCGCGCCTCAAGATGGACGACGGCTCGGAACGCGACGTTCCGGCGGCCGAGGTCAAGGTCGGCGCACGCATCGTCGTTCGGCCAGGAGACAAGGTGCCGCTGGATGGCCGCGTTGTCGCCGGTGAGAGCGAACTCAATCAAGCGCCGATCACGGGCGAAAGTGTTCCCGTCGCCAAGGCACTGGGTGACGAGGTCTTTGCGGGAACCATCAACGGCGAGGGCGCAATCGATGTCGTCACGACCAAGACGGCAAGCGACACGACGCTCGCCCAGATCATCCGCATGGTCGGCTCAGCGCAGAGCCGGCGCGCACCCAGTGAGCAATGGGTGGAGAAGTTTGCGCGCGTCTACACGCCGGTCGTGATGGTGCTGGCGGTTGCCATCTTCCTCGTTCCGCCGCTGCTTCTGGGCGGCCTCTGGGAAGACTGGTTCTACCGGGCTCTCGTGCTCCTGGTGATCGCATGCCCCTGCGCCCTCGTGATCTCGACGCCCGTGACAATCGTGGCGGCGCTCGCCGGCGCGGCGAAACAGGGCGTGCTGGTGAAGGGCGGGGTGCATCTCGAGACCCCGGCGCATCTCAAGGTGGTTGCCATGGACAAGACGGGCACGCTTACCGAGGGGCGCCCACAGGTCGTCGAGGTCGTGCCGCTTGGTGGCCGCAGCGAAATCGAGATCCTCGGCGTAGCAGCGGCCCTGGAAGTGCGCAGCGCACATCCGATCGCTCACGCCATCCTAGCCAAAGCTGCCGAACTGAAGGCTGCCTGGGAGCCCGCCGAGGCGGTCCAGGCCGTCACTGGCCGAGGCGTCGTCGGCCGCGTGGATGGCAACGAGATGTGGCTCGGCTCACGCCGCTACATCGAGGAGCGGCGCATCGGGTCGGCCGAGGTTCTGCAGCGGGCCGATGCACTATCGAGCGCCGGCCGTACGATCGTCGCAGTCGGCGATCACCGGGAAGTCTGGGGCCTCGTCGCCGTTGCTGATGCCGTCAGGCCGGAAGCGAAGGACATAGTCGCGGCGCTGCACAGCGCCGGCATCAAGCAGGTCGTGATGCTCACGGGTGACAACCGGGCGACGGCGGAGGCGATAGCGCAGCAAACCGGCATAGACGAGGTGCGGGCGGAGCTGTTGCCTGGCGACAAGGTGGCGGCCGTCGAAGATCTGGTGCGCCGCCACGGGTCGGTCGCGATGGTCGGCGACGGTGTCAACGACGCACCTGCGATGGGCCGCGCCAATCTCGGCATCGCCATGGGCGCAATGGGCAGCGACGCCGCCATAGAAACCGCCGATGTGGCGCTTATGTCCGATGACCTGTCAAAGCTCCCTTGGCTGGTCCGCCACTCACGCGCCACGCTAGGCGTCATCCGGCAGAACGTCGCTTTCTCTATCGCCGTGAAGCTCCTGTTCACGGCGCTGACGGTGATCGGCCTTGCGTCGCTCTGGGGCGCCATAGCGGCCGACGTCGGGGCGTCACTGCTGGTCGTCCTGAATGGCCTTCGCCTCCTCGATCGCGGTCAGAGCGCTCAACGCGGAGGTCCCTCCGGGGGCCTTGGAGCTGCGATGCCTCAGCATCGCGCTTCGACCATGACCGAGGCGGCCCGGGCGTAGCTCGAAGCCACTGCTGGCGTGATCGCGACCCGGCAAACGCGCCGGGCCGGCATAGAACGGCAAAGATCCAAGGACCGATTGATCGTGGCGTACCCGATTTTGCTTCGACGCGCGACGTTGGCGGGCGGTGCGCTCGCCTTTGCTCTTGCCGTCGATTTCGCGACGAAATGGATGATCCTGAACCTTGTGATGCTGCCGCCACGAACCATCGAGGTTACGCCGTTTTTCAATCTCGTGCTCGGCTTCAACACCGGCGTCAGCTTTGGGATGTTCCGCGAGGTTTTCCTCGATCGTCCGCTACTGCTCGCCGCGATCAAGCTGGCAATAGTGGCCGGGCTGCTCTTTTGGGCCGCGCGAACGCCAAAGCCGCTGGAAACAATCAGTCTTGGCCTCATCGCAGGCGGTGCCTTGGGCAATGTGCTGGACCGGATGCGTCAAGGCGCGGTGATCGATTTTCTCGATTTCCACGTCGGCCGCTGGCACTGGCCAGCCTTCAACATGGCCGACACGATGATCGTGATCGGCGTCGTCCTGCTGATCGCAGGCTCCTATCGGCCCGGGAGGTCGATGAGGCCTAGTCAACAGCCGCGGAGTGGCGCGGGAGATTGACGATGGTGTGCATCGGCGCCGCCATCCCGCGAATTAGGACAGCACATGGACCCGAAACGAGACCGGGAAGAAGACGAAATCCAGCTGGACGCGCGTGACGCCGCCCAACGCAAGACCTTGCTGCGGGTGCTTGGCATCAACGTCGGTCAAGTGATCGTCGCCGGGGTCGTTGGCATTGTTGGGGACTCGACAGGTCTCCTGGGCGCCGCCCTGGACAATCTGGGGGACGCGTTTGTCTACGCCGTCAGCCTCTACGCCGTCGGGCGCACGGATGTTGCCAAGGTGCTTGTCGCACGCTTGTCCGGCATCCTTTTGACCGCCTTGGCTATGATGCTGCTCGTGGAGGTTGTTCGACGCTTTATCGCAGGGGCTGAACCAGTCGGTTTGGCCATGATCGTCACGGCGGCCGCGAACGCTGCGACCAACCTGGTTTGCCTGCGGCTGCTGTACGCGCATCGCCTGCAGGGCGTGCACCTCAAAGCATCCTGGATCTTCACGACCAACGACATGCTGGCCAATACCGGCATCGTCGTATCGGGCGCTGCAGTCATGTTTTTCGGATCTCCGCTTCCTGACTTGATGATCGGGCTGGCGGTTGTCGGGATCGTGCTCAAGGGTGGCTGGGATATCCTAAAGGAGGCACGCGAGGGACAGCACAAGCAGTAAACTCCGAGGCAGCCTGTCGACGAAGCACGTTAAGCAGTGGTCGGAGCCCGCGTGTTGAATGACGGTCAGTATCTGACGAACCGTTCGACGTTACCGATGTCTGGAAGCAGGCCGGAAGCAGACGTGGCGGGATAATGAACTTTAGTGGGTTTTGACCTATTTAGAAGGGCCGGCCCCCGAAGGGGCCGGCCCTGGCAACTACTCCTCGGCGCTGTCACGGGGCTCGTTGATCCGCATGACGATCTTCTGCCCCTGGTTCGGGAGGAGCTGCAGCATGACATTGAAGCCCTTGCCGTCCTGATGTTCCCAGGCTGCGCCGATGTCGTGCCAGAAGGCTTTCTGGCCTTCGGGTGCATCGCTGACCGCGAAGACGCGGTGGGTCGGGCGGCTGCCGGTGCTGGCCTGCTCGTTGGACTTGCGGTTGGTCGTCGGCTGCTTGCTCATGATCTTCTCCTGAGATTATTCGAGAGCGGAATGCCCTCGATGCGAACCGGCCACGACGGCGGGTCCTGGCCGGACAAGGGAAAGGCGGGGAGGGGGATCACCCATCTGCACAAGCCGCCGATGGGCGGCGCGGAAGACCAGGCCGCGGCCCTGGGGCGCCCGCGGGGCTTGGCGTCGACGGCGGTACCAGGGGGACGTGCCGTCAACGTCGCTCCACGGTCGCGGTCGCAGGCTCGCAGCAACGCGAGAGCTGGGGACACCTCGTCTTTGCGAAGCGAACCCTTGTCAGGGCGGGTGCTGGCGTAGGTTCCAGCAATCGAAGGCAACACCACTCGCTGATATCTCGGGGAGCATGAGCAACCGCGGCTCAGACGATGCCAAGCGGGCCAAATGACGAGGCCTCTGTGCCAGCACTGCAGGCGCCGAACGCGCTGCTCAATCGCAGCGATGCAAGTACCGCAGGCTGAAGGCTCGTACCTGGCACTGAGCGTAGCGTGGGAGCATGGCCAGACGGAAGGGCGAAGATACGTCAGGTGCCAGGCGACGACGGATGCCGTGGGTCGCGAAGATCAAGCGCGAAGACCCATTCAGGCCCGAGACAGCAACGAAGTGCACGCCCAGTGCAAGCGGATTGCCGCGGCGGCCGAGCACTTCTCGGCTGCGGGTTGACACGAGGATTCTAGCTACTGCGTCATTTCTCAGCGCTCGGCATCATCGTCACCGTGGCGGTTAATCCCGCTACCAGGAGCACATCCGGCGGGACCTTGCCCAGGGCAATGCGCACCGGCACGCGCTGGGCAGTCGCACCCAGGTGAAGTTGGGGTTGATATTGGCCAGCAGCCCGACCGCGTCCTCGGGCGGCGGGCCGATCGTCAACCACGGCACGATCGAAGCGGCGGCGGATCCTCGAGCGCCAGCGTTTCGACTCTGTCGTCCAATCATCTGTTCCGATGCCTGCACCACTGACAAAGGCGCTGGTCTGGTTACGCTGAAAGGGATCGAAACTCGCTGCGGCCATGGTAGTACCTCGCTATTCCCAACGGAGTATGACGGTCCCGTTTTGGCCGCGGCGAGCGATCTGCGCTAGCGCTCTCGTGGACGAGGTTGGAGAATGTGGGGAACGTGACGTCATGCCGGATGCCGCTGCATTGAATGCGCCGCTTCGCCGCGCAGTAGCTCTCGTCGCCCTGCTGAACCTCGGCTATTTCGGAGTGGAGTTCGCTGTCGCTTCGGCGATCGGCTCTGTATCGCTGTTCGCCGACAGCGTCGACTTCCTCGAAGATGCCTCCGTCAACCTCCTGATCCTTGTTGGGTTGGGCTGGGCGCCGCGCTCCCGGGCAAGGCTGGGTATGGCGCTGGCCGCCCTGCTGTTCGTTCCGGCCCTGGCTACGCTTTGGACTGCCTGGGAAAAGCTGCTTGCGCCGGCACCTCCTCATCCCTTGCCTTTGTCGCTCACAGGACTTGGCGCCCTCGCGGTAAACCTATCGTGCGCCTTCCTGCTCGCGCGCTATCGTCACCATGCAGGCAGCCTGAGCAGGGCGGCATTTCTTTCCGCCCGTAACGATGCGATCGCCAACATAGCGATCATCGCCACTGGCATGGTGACGGCCTTCCTTTGGCAGTCGGCCTGGCCAGACCTCATTGTCGGCTTGGGCATCGCGGCGATGAATGCCGATGCCGCGCGCGAAGTATGGTCCGCGGCGCGACAAGAGCACCGAGCAGCGCCATAGTTGGCGATGGCAGGGCGGAACAAGATCGCAATTGACGTTGTGGCTCCGGCAGATTCGCACCCCGATGAAATTGGCCACGCTAACGAAGTTCTCCTCCACCTGGCGCGCCTGATCGGCCGCCGTTTGCTCGTGAGGACTTCGAGAGTGACCTACGTCGAACGCGGGCCGAAAAGAATGATGGCCGCCCCGACGAGAACCACGGTGGCGCCAACAATGTCCCAGCGATCGGGCCGTGCTCCCTCGAGGAACCACAGCCAGGCGATAGAGGCCGCTACGTAGATGCCGCCGTAGGCGGCATACGCACGACCAGCATAGACAGAGTCGATCAGGGTCAGCAGCCAGGCGAACGCGACCAGACTGCCGATGCCCGGCAAAACCCAGACTGGCGACTTGCCGCTTCGCAGCCAAACCCAGAAAGCAAAGCAGCCAGCAATTTCTGCGAGTGCTGCGCCCGCATAGATCAGGAGAGCTTTGGCCATGCCATCAGTCCAGCAGTTACGTGATTCGGCGCCGTGGCCGGGTGCCGCGCGCGCCAGCCGGGCGCTTGGCTCCATCGGTACCCGTGGCGCGGGCCGCTTTGGGCATAGTTGCCTTCCTCCCGGGTGTCGCCAAGGCTTCCAGCAACAGGCATTCGGGCACCGTCCTGCCTTCGCAGGAACGGACGAGGTCCGACAACACACGTTCCATCCGACGCAGGTCGGCGAGCTTTGCGCGCACCTCCGCCAAGTGCGCGCCGGCAAGCTCTCGAACCTCATCGCAGGTATTCACCTTGCGATCGGCAAGGCCAAGCAGCCGTCGCACGGCATCGAGCTTGAATCCGAGTTCCCGCGCCTGTCGGATGAATGACAGCCGCTCGACATCGGAGGCGTTGTACAGCCGGTATCCGCCTGCGGAGCGCTCCGGCTTCCGCAAGAGCCCTTCGGTCTCGTAATAGCGGATGGTTTCAGCCAGCACGCCCGAGCGCTTGGCCAGAGCGCCAATTGAGATCATCCCTGGAGTGGTCATGGTTCGCCTTCACTCCGCGCATACTTGACCTTGTAGTTCCTACAAGGTCCAGGCTCTTTCAACCATGACTGATTTTCGCAACACACGCGCTTCGACGCCGCCGGCGGAAGCTGGACGCGATGCCGCCAAGACGACTTTGGCGACAGGCGCGCTTGTGGCGGCATTCGGCGTCGCATCGTGCTGCGCGCTGCCAGTCGCGCTTGCAGCGCTCGGCATCGGCTCGGCCGGCCTGTTTGCAATCGCAGCACTGGTCGGGCCCTATCAACTGCAAATCCTCGCCGGGGCGGTCATCTGCCTGCTCGGCGCAGCCGTGCTCATGTGGCGTCAGCGCCGCGCGCGGGCCTGCGGCACTGCAGGTACGCGCAGACGGCCGGTCCTCGACCGCATCACTCAGGTCGCCCTCGTCCTGGCGCTTGGGCTGCTGGTCCTCACCTTTTGGATGGAGCCGCCGCTATGACGCCGATCCTGGAGTCGACGCTGACTTGCCCGAACTGTGGCACGCAGGCGATCGAGACCATGCCAACGAATGCATGCCTCTACTTCTATACCTGCACCGGCTGTGGCAGCCGGCTCAAGCCCAAGCACGGGGATTGCTGTGTCTTCTGCTCCTATGGATCGGTTCCCTGCCCGCCAATCCAGATGGGCGACGGAGACACGTGCTGTGCTCCAAAGCCGATAAGCGTGGTCCCGCAGGTTTGCTCGCTGCAACCGGACGCGTTCCACGAGCGGATGGCCGAAATCGCGACACTCATGCATGCCTTCGGCGGCGTCGCGGAGCGCACACCCGACGGCGTGGCACTGCGTTTCAAGGCGAGAGAAGGTTTGCGCGCCGCACTCGACGCGCTCGCGGAGAAGGAGCGCTCGTGCTGCGCGACCCTCAAGTTCACGATCACGGAAGAGGCCGGTTCGATCTCGTTTCGGATCAGCGGTACGGAGTCCGATCGCAAGGCGATTGATGACTTGGCAACGCGTCTTGGCGTTGGACCACTTTCAGCCGAGCTGCGCGCCGGCGTCCATAGACCTTGTCCGAGCCGCTGTTGAAATTCGCCTGATGGCAACAGCCGATGCCGGCCTTGTCCGGCGTAGGAGCCCAGAAGCCGACCACTGACGTGGTTGCCGGGAACGGCCGGCTGCCATTCCCGCCCGCGCTCGGCCGCGAGCGCCTTGAGCTGCTGCGCAAGACCGCGCGCGAGCGGACCGTGCTCGTGGTCACCCATCCCGAAGACCTCGCCCGGCGTGATCCACATGCGTGACGGTCGGCTGTCGGCTTCGGCGCACAACGGGCACAACGGCTCGGCCGGAGACCCTTGACTCCGTATCATGGTACGGGCGCTACATTGCTGCAGGAGGTTCGCCTTATGACCACCTTGACGATCGGCACGGCAGCCCAGGCAGCCGGCGTGAACGTTGAGACGATCCGGTTCTACGAGCGGCGCGGATTGGTCGCGCAGCCGCCCAAACCCAAGGAAGGCTATCGCGAATATTCGCCGGCAACCATCTCGCGCATCCGCTTCATCCGCCGGGCCCAGGAGATCGGCTTCTCGCTGCGTGAGATCGAGGAGCTGCTCTCGCTGCGCGCCGATCCCCGAGCCGACTGCGGCGACGTGCGCGAGAAGGCACGAGCCAAGCTTGACGTCGTCGACCAGAAGATCGCCGAGCTCAAACGGGTGCGGGCGGCACTCAACGAGGTCATCTTGGCGTGCCCCGGCCGCGGCGCCCTGCGCGCCTGCTCGATCCTCGAGACACTCGAGCCGTCGCCAGGCCAGCCCGCCTCGCGAGGCACGACCCCTTCGCAGAAGAGAGGACACCCATGAGGTCGGTGACATTCAAGATCGAAGGCATGCACTGCAATGCCTGCGCCAGCAGGATCAAGACGCTCGCCGAGAACCTGCCGGGTGTGCAGACGGTCAGCGTCTCCTTCGAACAGGCCAAGGCGCGCATCCTCTTCGACCCGCAGTCCGTCAGCGAAGAGCGTTTTGCGGCGCTGGTCAATGACGCCGGCTTTCGTGTCGTCGGACAGGAATAGTCAGTTTCGCATTCGATGGTGCAAGCCATGACCACCGCTACTCTGGTTGAACCCTCATTCCAGCCCTGGCGCGAAGAACCGTCGAGCCGTCCGGATCGTCGCAAGATCCGCGCCCGCATCGGCGGCCTCCACTGTTCCCTGTGCACCGGCACGATCGAGAAGGCGCTCGGCCGCATGCCGGGCGTCGACAAGGTGGCGGTGAGTCTCACGCACGAGCAAGCGTTGGTCGAATACGATCCGACCATCGCTCGTCCCGAACACCTGCTGCAGACCTTGCGGGACATCGGCTACACCATCTCCGATCCGCGCAAGCTCCGGGCATTCGAGGAAGAAGAACGAGACCTCGTTGTCGAGGCGCGACGGTTCGTGCTGGCCGTCTTTCTGAGCGTCGCCTCCATCCCGATCATTGCCGACCCGACGGTCGGCTGGATCGGCTTCCTGCCGGCACTGGTCTGCGTGAGCCTCGGCGCGTTCGTGTTCCTGGTCCTTCGATCGACGGGCTTGTGGGTCGCCGTCGGCGCCGCGACCGGCCTAACTGCGATGGCGCTCTCGCTGCTCTATCTCAATTTGGCAGGGCATCTGACGCGTGCCGCACCGTGGATGACGGCGGCGCTTGCCTTCGCCCTGGTCTTCGGCGTCGGCCGTCACATCCTGCATATGGCCTTCCAGGCGCTTCGGCGCGGCATCCTCAACCAGCATGTGCTGCTGGAAATCGGCGCCTTCGCCGGCATCGCCGGCGGCATCATCGGACTGGTGCTCGATCGCCCCGACTATCCGACCGCGGCCTTCTTCGCCGTCTCGGTGATGGTCGGCACCTATCACATCTTCTCGGAGTGGCTGTCGCTGATCGTCAAGACGCGCAGCTCGCAGGCGGTGAAGCGGCTGCTCGACCTGCGCCCCGAAACCGCTCGTGTCGTGCGCGACGGACAGGAACGGGAGGTGCCGATCGAGGAGGTGCGGGTCGGCGACCACGTCAGGGTCCGGCCGGGCGAGCGCATTCCAACCGACGGCGTCGTCGTCAGCGGCCATTCGAGCGTCGACCAGTCGCTGGTGACCGGCGAGGCCGTGCCGGTCGAAAAACGTGAGGGCGATCCGGTGATCGGCGGATCGATCAACGGCACGGGCACGCTGCTGGTGAACACGAGCGCAGTCGGCGAAGGTAGCTTCCTTCAGCAGGTGATCCGGCATGTCGAGGATGCGCGGGCGCTCAAGCCCGGCATTCTTCATCTCGTCGATCGAGTGCTACGCATCTATACGCCGACCGTGCTGGCCGTGGCCGCACTGGCCTTCGTCGGCTGGCTCGCGGGCTCATGGCTCGGCACCGGGCAAGCGGACGTCGGACGCGCCGTCTTTGCCGGCCTGAGCGTGCTGGTAATGGGCTACCCCTGCGCGGTCGGCATCTCGGCGCCATTGTCGATCGTGCGCGGCGCCGGACAGGCAGCGGAGCGAGGGATTCTGATGCGCACCGGCGAGGCCTTCCAGGGCTTCCGCCTGGTGAAGAAGATCGTCCTCGACAAAACCGGCACCCTGACCGAGGGCCGCCCGACCGTTCGAGAAGTCGAAGCAACGACCGGAAGCGAAGACGAGCTGCTGGCCATCGCCGCCGCCGCGGAGGCCTCGTCGGAGCATCCGCTGGCCCAGGCCATCGTCAAGGCCGCGTTCGAGCGCGGCATCACGCCGCCCGAGGTCGCATCGTTCCAGGCGGTCCCTGGTCAGGGCGTCGTCGCTGAGATCGGTGCTGAGGAGGTCGTGGTCGGAAACCCTCGCTTCCTCGCCGATCGGGGGATCGACCTGGCTGCGGTGCTGCAGCGCGTCGAAGCTCTCGAAGCGGCGGGACGGACAGTAATCGCCGTGGCGAAGGAAGGACGCCTGTTGGGGATCGTGGCCCTGGGTGACGCTCTACGGCCGGATGCGCGCCCTGCGGTCGCCACGCTGCGTGAGGCCGGCCTCGAAACGATTCTCGTCACCGGCGACAACGAGCGGGCCGCTCGACGTGTCGGCCACGACCTCGGCATCGACGAGGTTCGCGCCGGCGTGCTGCCGCAGCACAAGGCGGAAATCGTGCGCGGTCTGCAAGCCGGCGCGCGTGTGGCGATGGTCGGCGACGGCATCAACGATGCGCCCGCCCTGATGCAGGCCGACATCGGCATCGCCATGGGTGGCGGCACGGACATTGCGTTGGAGTCGGCGGACATCATCATCCTGTCGAACCGGCTGGGAGCGCTCCCCGAGGCGCGGGAGATCAGCCGCCGCAGCTACGCCAAGATGGTGCAGAACGTCGTCCTGGCCTTCGCCTTCAATGGCGCCGGCATCCCGCTCGCCGCCACCGGTCTCATTCACCCGGTCTGGGCGATGGTGGCGATGGCGGTGAGCGTGACGGCGATCTTCATCAATTCGTTGTGGGGCACTCCTCGGCTGTTCTTCGATGCCATCCGGAGCGTCGGGCGGCCGATCGTACCGGAGCTGGAGAAGGCGTAACGTGCGCATTGCTCGACCGCCGTCATGACCGACCTCGAGCCGCTCCTGCAAGGCGTGACGGAACTCACACCGGTGGCTGTCGGGCTGGTGGCGCTGGCCGGGCTGATCGTCGGCATCGCGCCCAGTTCCTTTCCGCTGCTGTCGGTCGCCGCCGGACTGGCGGCCGGACGCGGCACGGCGGCTCCCCTGGCGCCGCGTATCGAGGGATTGTGGCTTGCCGCGGGATTTGCACTGGGCATTGCATTCGTCGACGCCGTGCTGGGCGCCCTCTTCGGCCTGGCCGGCTTTGCCGTGCTGCGTGTCCTGGTGCAGTTCCTCGCTGTCGCCTATGGCCTGATCGGGATCGTTCTCGTGGTGAGCGGCCTCGCCCTGCTGCGCATCATCCACATCACGATCCCGGTGCTCACGCCGTCGCCGCGGCCGACCCGCAGCTTCGCCGGAAGCTTTGTGTTGGGCCTTCCGTTCGGCCTGTCGACCTGCCCGGCCTGCACGCCATTGCTGCTGCCGGTCGTCGCAGCGGCCGCCACGACGGCCGATCCCGTCATGGGGGCGGTGCTCATGTTCACGTTCGGCTTGGCACGCGGCGTTCCGATCGTCGCGGCCGGCACGGCCGCCGGACTCTTCACCCGTCTGCGGCGCACCCATGCGTTCGTCCGTTGGGTCGAGCGCGCTGGCGGCGTGCTCCTGCTCGGAGCGGCGTTGTTCTTCCTCTATCAGGCAGCCTTCTATGCCGGCTGGCTGTCACCATAGGTGCTTGTCGGTGAGCATGGTGGTGACTGAAGTAAATTGAACGCCGCCGACAGAAGTCGGCCACGAGCCAATGAGAAGCACTCGATCGGCTTGCCACCGCGGCGGAGAAAAAGCCGCCGGTGATCGGCGGCTCTTTCGCGTTGGTTGCGGGCGCGGCTACCGACCGGCGTTCTAGTGCTCAAAGCAATAGATTCGCAGCAGCAACAAGCGCTATGGTTGTCTCGGGAGCGGGGCTGCAATCAAAGGAAGCCAATTCATGGCGAAGTCACACAACGTAGATGTTCACGTCGGCACGCGCATGCGTCAGCGACGTACGCTGCTAGCGATGAGTCAATCAAAGCTCGGCGATGCCGTCGGGCTAACGTTCCAGCAAATCCAGAAGTACGAGCGCGGCTCCAACCGCATCGGCTCGAGCCGGCTCTACGAGTTCGCCAAGGTGCTTGATGTGCCGGTGTCCTACTTCTTCGACGAGATGCCCTCCAACGCCCTGTCGGGCCGCCCGATGTCGGGCCGCGGCCGCAAGCCCTTCGGCGAGGCCGGCACGCCGTTCGAGCAGGAAAAGGACCCCCTGATCAAGCGCGAGACCCTCGAACTTGTGCGCGCCTACTACAAGATTCGCGAGGGCCGCGTGCGCAAGCGCATCTTCGAGATGGTCAAGGCTGTGGGCGCCGCCAGCCATGCCGAGGTGCTAGGCGGCCGCAAGAAGCGATAGCTCCAGCACATTGCCAGCTTGCCGGCGCGGGCATGGAACCCAGCGCGTAGCAAGCATGGCCATGCTTGGGGCGCAATGTACGCAGGTCCGACCTCGAATGATGGAAGGCGAGCGTCAAGCCATGCTTAATGAGCACTGGTGCACTTGGTAGGTTCAAATCCCGCCCCGCAACCAATTGCCATGCGCAAAGTGCATCACGTGCTGCACGTCAAGAGGCCTTAGCGTTGCGCGCGTGCGGGTGAGCTTCGACTTTGAACCGGCGGCATCTTGAAGAGTGCATCGATCACCGGGCATTCGGGGCTCTGATCGCGACTGCAGCCTGCGGCCATGTCCAACATCACGCGCTCCAATTTCTTGAGATCCGCGATCTTTTGCCGGATGTCTTTGAGGTGCTCGATCGTGAGCGCGTGCACCTGCGCGCAAGTGTAAGCATGTCCATCGACCAGATGCAGCAGGCCGCGTAGCTCATCGAGGGCAAAGCCGAGTTCGCGGCCGCGACGCACGAAGTGCAGTCTCTTCACATGTTCCGGACCGTAGGTGCGGTAGCCTCCCGCGCTCCGTCCGGGTTTCGGCATGACGCCGATCTTCTCGTAATACCTGATCGTTTCGATGTTCACGCCGCTCCTTTGCGACAGCGATCCAATGGACAGGACTTCCGCGACTTTCATGGTCGCCTCACGGTTTTGTGCGAAGTTCCCACTTGAGCCTGTAGTGGCTACAGACCCTACGTTCACAGGTAGTCGGTACAGGGCAAGAGTTCAATGACCATCCAAGTCCAACGGCAGGCAATGAAACGCGCCGGTCCGCTATCGCGCTCAAGATTCGGCGACAAGGCAACGCTCTTGTCGGTTGGCGGCATCCTGGCAGGGCTCGGGGCGGCGACCTGCTGCGTCGTGCCGTTTGCGCTGTTCTTCGCCGGCGTCAGCGGCGCTTGGATCGGCAACCTCACGGCCCTCAAGCCTTATCAGCCTCTGTTTGTCACTCTTGCGGCCGGCTGTCTCGCCGCAGGTTTCTATTTCGTCTATCGCAGGCCCAAGGCCAGCGAATGCACGGCGGACTCGTACTGCGCTCAGCCATCGTCTCGCCGACTGACCAAGATCGGGCTGTGGATCGCGACTCTCGTTGTCGTCATCGCGATTGGCTTTCCCTATGCGGCTCGCTTCCTTCTCGATAGCTAATCGATCACGGAGACCATCCATGAAGACCCTGCCACTTGCCGTGCTCGCCGCGACTCTGCTGTCGGCCAATACGGCCGCAGCTGCCGAGCGAACCGTCACGCTTAACGTCGCCAATGCCACCTGCGAACTCTGCGGGCCGATCGTCAAGCGTGCCCTCAATCGCGTGCCCGGCGTGCTCGACGTCCAAATCACCGAAAAGGACGAGTCAGCCCTTGCCAAGGTACGTTTCGACGACAGCCGCGCCGATACGGCGGCTCTCATCGCGGCGACCACCGAAGCGGGTTATCCTTCACGCGTCGAACAGTAACTGAGAAGGACGGCACTATGAGTGACTGTTGCGCGCCGGCCTCGAAGAACGCGAATGGTCGCTACGACCTTGTGGTCGTGGGCGCCGGCTCGGCCGGATTCTCGGCGGCGATCGCCGCCGCTGAAGAAGGCGCGCAAGTCGCACTCGTCGGCCACGGCACGATCGGCGGGACATGCGTCAATGTTGGCTGCGTGCCGTCGAAGACGCTCATTCGAGCGACGGAAGCGGTGCACCAGGCAAATATTGCCTCTGGGCGCTTCGCGGGTGTCGAAGGCCACGGCCGCGTATCGAATTGGTCCAGGGTGGCAGCGCAGAAAGACGCCCTTGTTTCCAGTTTGCGGCAGGCGAAGTACGTCGACTTGCTACCCGAATACAACAACGTCACTTATTACGAGGATGCGGCGCGACTGGTCGACGGCGGCGTGGAGGCTGGCGGGAAGCTGCTCAAGTCGGACTCCATTGTGATCGCAACTGGGGCGCGGCCCAGCGTTCCTCCGATCCCCGGGATCGAAGCCGTCGATCTTCTCGACAGTACGTCGGCGCTTGCGCTCACCGAGCTGCCGCACTCGATGATCGTGCTTGGCGGCGGCTATGTGGGAGCGGAGCTCGCGCAGATGTTCGCTCGCGCAGGTGTGGCCGTGACACTCATCTTTCGCAGCCGTCTATTTCCCGAAGCTGAGCCGGAAATCGGCGAGGCGTTGACGCGCTATCTGGCGGCCGAGGGAATCCAGATCGTCAGTGGTGTGGCCTATCGATCGGTAGACAGGACCGACGCCGGTGGCGTGAGGCTCACGTTCATCAGAGGCGGACATCCGGAAACGATCACTGCTGATCGCCTTCTCGTTGCCACCGGGCGCACGCCGAACACCGAGGGGCTAGGTTTGAGCGCCATTGCCGTCGCGCAAGAACCCTCCGGCGCCATCATCGTCGATGATCGAATGCGCACCTCACGGGCTGGCGTTTATGCGGCCGGCGACGTGACTGGGCGGGACCAGTTCGTCTATATGGCGGCCTACGGCGCCAAGCTCGCAGCCAAGAATGCTTTGAATCGCAACAGCCTTCGCTACGACAGCGCGGCCATGCCCGCTGTGGTGTTTACCGATCCGCAGGTTGCCAGCGTAGGGCTCACGGAGGCACGAGCGCGCGCGCTTGGCCACGATGTGCGGACGTCGGTGCTCACCCTCGACAATGTTCCGCGCGCCCTTGCTGCGCGCGACACGCGCGGCCTTATCAAGCTGGTGGCCGATGGGGAGACCCGAAAGCTGCTCGGTGCGCATATCCTCGCACCGGAAGGGGCGGACAGCATCCAGACGGCGGCGCTAGCGATACGCGGCGGACTGACCATCGACGACCTGGCCGACACGATCTTCCCCTATTTGACGACAGTCGAAGGTCTGAAGCTTGCGGCCCAAACATTCGATCGTGATGTCACAAGGTTGTCCTGCTGTGCCGGATAGCGCGACCGAGATCAGGACCGGTGTCTTCCGTCCGGATTGGGCTGCAATTGGCAAGCCTGCGGCGCGCCAGGCGTTGGCCGGGCGTATGGCCGCACGCGCCGGGCTTCCAGATAGATGGTCCCGCAAGCTCGACCCAGAGCAGGATCTCGTCTGGCGCGCGGCCTTGTGGCTCTATGCGGATCTCGGCCACGCACCTCGAACTATCGACCTCGCGGCCAAGACCGGCCTCGCACCAGCCGACGTGTCCGTCTTGCTCGATGAATTGGAAGCGCGCGACCTTCTCGCGCTCGACGGCGAGTCAGGCCAACTTCGCTTGGCCTATCCGTTCACGCAGGCGAAGACAGAGCACCAGGTCGAGCTCAATGGGCGCACCCTCTACGCCCTCTGCGCCATCGATGCCCTCGGCGTCGGGGCGATGTATCGCGCGGACACCGCCATCCAGTCGCGATGCCGCCACTGCGGTCAGGCCATTCGGCTAACGACTCTCGGAGCGGGCCGCACCGTAGGAAGCGTCGAGCCATCGGGCAGCGTAGTTTGGTATGACTATGCATACGATGGCAGTGCTGCCGCTTCGTGCTGTCCTTCGATCGCCTTCTTTTGCTCAGATGCACATCTTGAGCAATGGCGACCGGCGCAGATTGGCCATCGAACAGGTACGCGACTGGCGATGGACGAGGCCCTTGAGGTTGGCCGCGCCATCTTTGGTCCCGTGCTTGTGGAATCTAGTGACGCCGAACGCTAGTTCCATCAGCGGATCGCTATTTCGTCGGCGCAATGAGCGGGGATGAGGCGTCAGAGGCCGGAAAGCGGGGCGGGTGGTGCGGGCCGGAGCGCAGCGACTACACGGCCCCGCTTTCCGCTCGCGGGGCTTGGCCTTGACGCCAAGGGGCCGCAGGTGGCGCTGTTTGCGATCACGCTCAATTGCCTGCAGCCGCTTGCCCACGCCGCGCTGACGCGAGCGGAAGCAGCTTCGGCACTATGGAACGGCCTCTGCAACGCCTCGGCCGCCGAGCCCGACGGCGACAAGCAGAATTCCAAGTCGCCAGCCGCCGACGCGCACACCTGCTGCCTGGGGCTTGCCCACGCGGTTACGGTCGCGCCACCACCGACGGCGTTTGTCATGGTCGCGTTGGCCAGGGTCGCCGCAGTGGTCTTGCCAGCCGCTGATCAGCCTACTGGCGTGGGCATCCGCGGCGGACCCGGCCAACCTCGCGGTCCACCTTTCCTCGCCTGACACCAGAGGCCGCAACGTCCTCCAGGCGCTGCGATCTGCTGTCTGGCGAGAGAATTCCCAGGCTGTCAATCCGCGCGCCAGGCGTCGCTGCCTCTGCGGGCGTTGCCGTGGCCCGATGTGCATGCCCGGCCACCCCGCGCGCATTCACCCCCCCCCCAATCCACAGGTGCTCAATATGATGTTCTTCCGTCCCGGCCTCATCGGCCTTCTGATCACGCTAACGCCGGCCATCGCTTTCGCGCACGACTACAAGCTGGGTGCGCTCGAAATTGGCCAGCCTTGGACGCGCGCCACGGCGCCGACTGCCCCTTCTGCGGGCGGCTTTCTCACGATCACCAACAAAGGCACGGTGCCGGATCTGCTGGTCTCGGCGAAGAGCCCGGCGGCGGGCCTGGTGCAGGT
This sequence comes from Rhodospirillales bacterium, assembly GCA_016185145.1. Taxonomy (GTDB): domain Bacteria; phylum Pseudomonadota; class Alphaproteobacteria; order Reyranellales; family Reyranellaceae; genus Reyranella. Next base: position 64,734 of record JACPOB010000024.1, read on the forward strand.
TCACCAAATGACAATGGACGGCAATATCATGCGCATGCGTGCCCTCGAGCACGGTCTCGAGATCCCAGCGAGGGGCACAGTCACGCTGGCACCCGGCGGCATTCACCTCATGATGATGAACCTCAAAGAGCCTCTGACTCAGGGCGGCAAGGTTCCTCTCACCCTAGTCTTCGAGAGGGCAGGCACCATCGAAGTCGAGCTCGATGTCGAGAGGATGGGAGCCACTCGTGCTGGCCCCTGACACGATCGACTGCATTGCCGGGCGGATTGACGTCGCGCTAGGCGCATCTTTTGCCAGGGTATCCTTCTGAAGGTGTCATGTCATGTCGCGCACTGCTAAGGCATTGATCGGTATCTGGATTCTTCTCGTCATCGGCGCGGCTGGCTGGTTTGGCTATCAAGCCAATCAGTCGAGTGAGGCTGCCATCGGCGGACCGCTTTCGCTTACTGACCAGGACGGCCGCGCTTTCACCGACGCCGATCTCAAGGGGAAGCCAACGCTGCTCTATTTTGGTTACACTTTTTGCCCCGACGTTTGCCCGACCTCGCTGCTTGGCCGGCGGGCCACGGCGGCGGTGCGTATAGGAATTCCTGTTGTACATGTGCTTGGGACGGCGCCGGGCCAAGAGCGGCTGCTGCCGCCACTACCTTGCCGGCAAGGCAGGCAATGAAGAGAACGAGCCGACGCCGTCGCGTCATTATTTGATTTTGCGCCTCTCACGCTGATCTGCCACGCTCGGCATATCTAAGCCATCCCGGCAATCGCTTCTGCCCAACTCCTGCCACATCTGCCACATCTGCCGCATCTGCGGCATCTGGCAGGTTCTTGACGCCGGCATTACCCTGCCGCCGCCAGGGCAGGAGGAAGTAGTGCCGCCTGATCGCGGTCGTGGCCTTCAGATGACGGATCCGACGGGCGCCGTCGCAACCCATGTCGATCGTGCCTTCGTCGGCCTCGAGCGGCGCGCCGAGCACATTCTTGCGGGCATTCGCCTGCTTGCCTTGCTCGTCCTAGCGTTGGTGTTCCGAGTCGTCGGCACCGTCGACCAGGGTTATCCGACCATGGTCCCCTTGGGCGGCCTGGCGGCGATCACGCTGATCACCCTTTGGCTCGTCCGCCTGGGATTGTTTCGGCCTTGGCTGTCGTGGCTGTTTGCCACGCTCGACGTGGCCTTCTTGACCCACTGCCTCGTCGTGCTCGCTCACCGCAATGGCCAAAGCCTCGAGCTTGCGCTCAACACGCCAGTCGCCTTGCTCGTGTACGTGTTCCTTGCCACGGCGGCGGTGCGGCATCGGCCACTCCTCATTCTGTATACCGGCGGGCTGTTCATCGCGACCTGGGCTGCCATCTGGCTCTGGGATTGGCGGGCTGCTGGCGGCGAAGCCTGGCTGCCCGGCACCTGGACGGCGGCTCTCGCATGGCTGGCGGCGGTGGGCCTCACGAGTTATGCGTTGTTCGTGGCCGTGTGGCGTGCACGCCGGACAGCAGTGACAGCCATTGCCGAGGCCCATCTACGGGAGAACCTGTCGCGCTACTTCAGCCCCAAAGTCGTCGACGAGATTGCGCAAAACGGCGGCGCGGTACGCTCCTTCAGGGCACAGAAGGCAGCGATCCTGTTCATTGACTTGCGCGGCTTCACCAGCCTTGCCGAGCGAATGCCGGCGGACAAGGTGGCGGCCTTCCTCAACGACTACAGGCGCCGCGTCGGGGAGCCGATCGCCCGGCATCACGGCATCATCGACAAGTTCATCGGCGACGGTGCCATGGCGATCTTCGGCGTGCCCGAACCTCGCGGCGATGACGCACGAAATGCCGTGCTGGCCGGTGTGGCACTCGTCTCCGTGATCAATGCGTGGCGCAGCGAGCGGCTTGCCGAAGGATTGCCGCCGGTCGAGGTGGGCATTGGCATCCACTATGGCGATGTCACTGCGGGCGCTCTGGGCGATGAGAATCGGCTCGAGTACACCGTCGTCGGCGACGCGGTTAACACGGCGGCACGCATCGAACGGCTGGCGGCCGATCTCGGCACGCCGCTCCTTGTCTCGGCCGATGTCCTCGCTGCGGCGCCAGGGCTGCAGCAGGATCTGCAGCTGGCCGAGCCCGTCACCCACCTGCTGCGAGGCCGCAGCCAGCCGATTCGCCTCTATCAACTCGCCGTCGACACAACCGTGGCAGGCGAGCGCCGGGCTTGATCGGCCGCTCGCAAGTCACAGGAACAAGGGAGTTGGACCAATGTTGTTCACCATCGGAGACTACATCGCCGGAATGCTGATCGGTGCTGTGACAGCGTTGGTGGTACGCGCCCTCGTCTGGCCGGGAATGGACATGGTGATCGCCATGCTGATTGGCATGGCGGTGGGCATGGTTCTCCATCTGATCCTTGGATTCCTTCTTTCACCCTTTCTCGGCATCTTCGAGACGATGATGTCGGGGTCGTTGATCGGGATGTACGGCGGCATGCTGTTCGGCATGCGCGATTCGATGGCGGCAGGGTCCACGACGCTCGGCGCCGCGGCCCTGGTCGGCGCGGTATTCGGAGCAATCGTCGTGCTCGGCGTGAAGATCTACGACCGGGCTGTGCGCGGCGCCGTCGTTGATGCCGGAAGCTAGACGGAGAATGGCAATGGACGTGCAGACTCAACGCAAGTGGGACAAGGCGAGTCGTACTCTTGACCTCTTCTCCTTCGCCGAAGATCGGCGGCTCGGGCCGCACAAGCGGCGGCTGTTCAGCAAGATGTCGGGCGCGACCCTGATGGTGGCGGCGGGTACTGGCAATGACTTCAAGTTCTTTCCAACGAACATGAATGTCGTCGCGATCGATATCAGCCCCAAGATGCTGGAGCGCGCCGCGCCGAAGGCTGCAGCGTACACGGGCTCCATCGCATTGCGCGAGATGGATGTCTGCGCGCTCGACTTTGCGGACGCGACGTTCGACACGGTGGTGACGGCCTGCACCTTCTGCTCGGTGCCCAAGCCGATCCTGGGCCTGCGCGAGCTGCGCCGAGTGTTGAAGCCCGATGGACAGATTCTCATGTTCGAGCACGTCCGCAGCGCCATCGGACCGCTGGCAATTCTCATGGACCTCATGACGCCGCTCTTCAGCCGGATCGGTCCCGAGCTCAATCGCGACACCGTCGGCAACGTTCAGAAGGCCGGCTTCCGGTTACGCCGCGTGGAGAACGTCTACCTCGATGTCGTGAAGATCATCGAAGCCGAGAAAGAGTGATAGCCCTTGGCAGAAGGAGATGACCGGCACACAATGTCTTCATGAAGCGTTGGCACTTTCTGTCCGTGCTGCTGAGTTGCTTTGCCGTTTTACTGGCAGGCATGATCCTTGCCGGCTCCAGGGATGCGTCGGCGAAGGCGGCAACGACCGAGTGCAAGGCAGTTTCCATCGGGGCGGGTTGCTTGGCTTGCGCGAGTTCTTGCACTTGGGCGAGCGCGCGATGCGGCACAACGTGCATCAGCTCGGGCCCGACACTTCCCATCCTCCGCCTGGAAGTGAAGGCGCCGGCGGCGAGCAGGGCCGACCAGGCTCGGCGATCGATCCTTCGGGGACTTTCGCCGCGCCCCAACCCCTTCCCTCCGCGCGCCTGACGTCGGGATAGCGGCACCGAACCGTGCCGTTCTGCGGTCTCCAACGCATTTGCGATGGGGTGCTGCATCCTTGTCGGTTTCAAGGTGCGATCCATGGGGCGTCGCGAAGATCGCTTTCCTCCATTCAGACGTCGAGCGCTCATTCTGGCCGGGCTGCAAGCCAGTCTGCTGGCGTTGATCGGCGGCAGGCTCTATCGGCTGCAGTCTGTTGAGAGGGACAAGTACAAGCTGCTGGCCGATGACAACCGCCTGAGCACGAAGCCACTCGCGCCGACACGCGGTCTCATCCTCGACCGAACCGGCCGGGTGCTGGCGGCGAACCGCAGCAACTTCCGCCTGCTGATGACAGCGTACAAGGCGCGTTCGTCGGCGGGAGCCAGGCTTGTCGACACGGTACTCGACCGCGTCGCCCGGGTCGTCGCGCTGAGCGAGCGTGACCGCCGGCAAGTTGTGGACCAGATCCGACAGACCCGTGGGTTCGTGCCCGTGGAGGTGCGCGAAAACCTGAGCTGGGACGAGGTGGCACGGATTGAATTCAACGCGCCGGATCTACCCGGTATCTCGATCGGGCTTGGCCAGACCCGTGAGTACTTCGACGCCGAGCTGACGAGCCACATCGTGGGCTATGTCGGCCGTGTGTCGGCCGAGGATCTGGTCGATGGCGACGAAACCGTGCTGGCGCTTCCAGAGATGCGCATCGGCAAGCGGGGCGTCGAAAAGAGCGCCGATCGGGCACTGCGCGGCGGGTCGGGATTCGTACGGGTGGAAGTGGACGCGCTGGGCCGGGTTGTGCGCGAGTTGGACCACGCCGAAGGCAAACCGGGCGCCAATGTATCATTGACGATCGACATCGAGCTGCAACGGTTCGTGGCCGATCGACTCGGGGACCAGAGCGCCTCGGCGGTGGTGATGGACGTCATCACCGGTGACATCCTGGCGATGGTCTCCGTTCCCGGCTTCGACAACAACGCATTCGCCCGCGGCATCACCCAGCGCGAATGGCAAAGTCTGTTGGCCGATGCGAAGAAACCGCTGGTGAACAAGGCCGCACAGGGCCTCTATCCACCCGGCTCGACCTACAAGATCGTGACGGCCCTGGCGGCGCTCGAAAGCCGCGCGCTTGCCTTGTCGGACCGCATCTTCTGCGGCGGATCGATCGACCTCCCCGGCACGGACCAGAAGAAGTATTGCTGGATCTATCCTGCCGGGCACGGATGGCTCAACGTCACCGAGGCCTTGCAGCACTCGTGCGACGTGTTCTTCTACGAAGCGGCGAAGCGTGCCGGCGTCGACCAGATCGCGCAGATGGCGGCGAAGTTGGGGTTCGGCAGGCGCACGGACGTCGGATTGCCCGAGGAATCACCGGGCCTGCTGCCCACGCCCGGCTGGCTACTGGAACGTAGGGGCAAGCCCTGGACGATCGGCAACACGTACAACCTCGGCATCGGCCAAGGCGACATGCTGGCGACACCGCTGCAGCTCGCAGTGCTGGCGGCGCGCGTCGCCAACGGGGGCCATGAGGTGAAGCCCCGCCTGACTGCGACGATTGAGAGCCCACGCAACCCGGTTGGATCACGGCCCGTGCATTCGGCGTCGCAGGCGCCGAGCCTGTGCTTCCGCCGGGAAAATCTGAAAGCGATCCAGGAGGGCATGGCCTTGGTGGTCAACAGCCCGAACGGCACAGCCTTCGCATCACGCATCACGGAGGCAGGCATGGCGATGGCCGGCAAGACCGGTACGTCGCAGGTCAAGCGGATGACCGAGGCGGAGCGGGACCGCAAGACCTCTCAGGAGCAGTTGCCCTGGCATTTGCGCCACCACGCCCTGTTCTGTGCGTACGCGCCCGTCGGCAATCCGCGCTATGCTTGCGCTGTGGTCGTGGAACACGGGATGGGCGGCTCGCGCACCGCGGCACCCATCGCCCGCGACATCCTGCTTCAGGTGCAGAAGACTGGCTCATCCGGCCGCACCGGCCGGCCGGGTGGCGCCATGACCGGGGTGTTCGAATCGGGGGTGGAAGCACCTGAAATGCCTGGTAGGACCGACCGTCGAACCACCGAATGCTAGCGTCTCCTGCCGGCGCAATCCTGTGCTGGAACGGGTTTTCCGGGCTGCCCAACCCCAACAGCGCGGGCTGCAAGACCGCATGATGGCAGGTGACGCATGAGGGGGATGGGCCGAGTGGCCCATCAAGGGCGTGTCGATGCCCGGGGGGTATGGCGCCAGCGACTACGTTCGAGCTGGGCCGTTGCTGCGTGCTCAGCCTGTGCAACGACGCTGCTTGGCCGCCTCCGTGATCAGCGGCAAGCCGACGCCGTGGCCTACCTGAAGTGCGGGATGCGGCAGGAGACTTTCAAGGTTACCATCGCAACAGCCGCGGGCCGAGTGCTGCGCCCGCGAGCGTGCACAGTAGGGTCGCGCCACTGTACCAGATCGCGACGAAGGGCAGCGAATCGGCGGTGCAATGCAAGGCGTCACCCGCGGTGCCCAAGCCTCCTGCGACGAGGCCTACGAGCGCGCCCGCTCCCCGGAGATGCGTCGGCGCGGCCTGGCGCATCGCCCAAACCACCAGCACGAACGGAATGATGGCGATCATCGGTATGGACAGCAGGCATTCGAGCCATTCCTCGTCCACCAGCGTCGTCTGGCAACGCGACGCCAACGCGTGGGCCGGGACGATCGAGGCAAAGCCCACGATGACGACAAACGGCAATCCCACGACCGCTATCCAGCCACGTCGTTGCTCGCCCGGTCGCGCCAGTCTGATCAGGTAGAAGAAGGCGAGCACCGTGACCACCACTGCAAAACCGACTTTGGCGATGATCGAGGCAATCGCCTGGCCGCTCTGCATGTCGGTCCGGCTGCCGAGCAAGATTGGCGCCGCGCCGAGAGCGACCATGGCGCCCACCGCGACAGCCCCAATCAAGATGCGCAATGGCCGCCGCTGGTCAACAGGTTCGACATTTGTGCTTAGCATCGCGATCAGATCGTCTGTCTTCATGACGTGTCCTCCCGCCTGATTGCCGCCGGCATCGCCTTCAGGCCGCGATGAATACTGATCTTGACGACCACCTTGGTCATGCCCAGACAGCGTGCGGCTTGAGCAACTCGTCGGGCACGCGCGAGCCGCGCGTTGTAGCCGCTCAATTTGTGCGTGGCTCGTTCGGGCAGCGCACAATAGGCGGCGGCATCACCATTGAGGCCGCCCGTCACGGGTAACTTCAGCTCCCGTTCGTTCGCCGACATGCGGCTGCCGCCATGTACTATTCGGCCGAACCTCGGCCCTGGTTACACGCAACCCTCAAATGATATCAGCGGCACTACGCAGTGCGCCGGACACGGTTCAAATCGACGTGAGCCTGTATCCAAAAGTGCGGCCAGCCCGAACTTATGGGAAAGACGCCACGACTTCGGACCGCATCACAGTGCCCTGGCTCCGGATACGCGGCGGGCACCCTGACCGCGCAACCATGGAGTTGGATATGGTCTACTCGAATCGCAGCGACGTCTTCCACGCCACACGCTTCGTTCTGGCTGCCGGCGCTGCCATCTTCGCCGCCACAACAGCGATGCCCGGGCCCACTTTCGCCGCCTCGCAGGACTATCGTTTCGAACTGGTTCAGGTTGCCTCCGCGGGTCCCGGCAGGTCTGACGTCACGGTCCGCCTTGTGCGAGCAGCCGACGGCAAACCGGTCGCGGATGCGGACATTTCGGCGAATGCCGCTATCGCCACATCGATCATGCAGGCTGGCTATCGCCAGTTCCGCATCGAGACGGCGACGCCAGGTCCCCAGACATTGCAGATCTCCGCCAAGGTGCCGGGCGCCACGCGCATCGAGCGCACTTTCAACTCGTCGGTGAAGTTTTGGCAGGTGAGGAAGGTTCGCAGCAAGGACCAACTGGTTAGCGGCGCCGTTTCCTTCGATGCCCGGTGAGCCTCGCCGGCATGCGAAGGAGGGCAAGCCATGTTCCGCAGGACCATCCTCGCAACGATCGCTGGGATCGTGGCCACAAGCGGCTCCACCGTTGCCGCACTTGGATGGGACGCCCGGCAGGTTGACGATTATTTGCCATCCATGGGATCGCCACCCACAGGGCGGGGGCTGTCCGCCGGTCGAGTCATCGAAGTCGACAGTGCCACTGGCAAAGTCACCATCGAACATGGACCGATCGCGCATCTCTACATGGAAGCCATGACCATGATCTTCCGGGTAAAGGATTCCGCGATGCTCACGGGATTGACATTTGGTGACAAGATTCGATTCGAGGTCCGGCGCGACAATGGTGGGTACATCATCACCAAGATCGAGAATTCGAACTGACTGCCTCGAATCGATACCCAGTCGGCGGGTTCTCGCGCTGATGCCGAGGCCAGATCGGCCATCGCGAATCATGCCCGACCCCCAAACGCGCAACGCCACGACTTGACGCTGGCCGCCGGCATGATGGGCGGCGTTGGAATTGGTGGCGGCACGGCGAATGCGATGTTAGGAGGGGAGCAGTGCCAGAGTCGTTGATGCCCTCTCCGCGCAAGTCGGTCACCAGATTAAACGCTAGACGGGCGCCGCAGGCAGCCATTGCTGCCTCGAACGATTCCATTCGCCGCTTCTTAGTCCTGCAGCGATGGCGGTGCCAACGACCATCGACGATCCGGTAGCCATCGCTCCTCTACACAAGGATTGCAGTGTCTGGAGAGCCAAGTCGCGCACATTTTCACGAGCTTTCACGGCAAGGTCGGACGAGGCATTGAATAGCTCGGCTTGGAAGTGAAAGGGGCGGACGTCTAGGTCAGGCTCGCGGGTCGAGGCGATCTGGGTGGGCCGCGCAATTTCAGGAGAAGCGAAGGAGGCGTAGCTGCCGAACCACGGCGTTGACATTCCAGTTACTGGATCGTCGATGTTGATACATGAGGTGCACCTGCGCTCTATTGGTGGAGCAGCGAATGGCTTCAGTTGTTACAACTAAGCATGACGGGAGCAGCATCGGCGCCCTCGAAGCGAGCATGAGCGGTCGTTAGCCCATGCACGGCTCATGGCTCATCGTGCTCCGGCGCTATCTGCTTGCGATCGCGCTCGGCAACTTAGCTTGGGAGTTCCTGCAGCTGCCCCTTTACACGATTTGGCATGAGGGGACACCAGGCGAGATCGTCTTTGCAGCCATTCATTGCGCGGCCGGAGACGTACTGATTGCGGGCGCGGCATTGCTCTCCGCACTTTTGATTCTCGCTGACGGAAGCTGGCCGCTTGCCCGGTACCGCATAGTAGCCGGCGCCGCCGTTATCGGTGGTCTCGCCTATACGATCTTCAGTGAGTGGCTCAACACGGAGATCCGGGGAAGCTGGGCATACTCTGAGTGGATGCCCAAGTTGCCGCTCATTCGCTCCGGTCTTGCCCCTGTTGCCCAGTGGGTTCTGATCCCACCAGCCGCGTTCTGGTGGGCGAAGCGAACGATTTCCCAAGGCCACCACACGCGCAAATGACCGGGAGCAACAGGACTGCCGCCTCGCCGAGCGGGCTCCGTCGGCCTAATTTCCGGGCATGGGTTGAATTGCGTCATCTCGTCGCTTAAGCGAAGATCTCATGGAAACACTATTGACCTTTCCCCGCTGGAAGGTTGCTGCAGCCGGTCAGGCTCCCCACGGCGACGAGCCGAGGCAGTGCGTTCGAGCCCGGCCGCAGCGTCGTGTCCTACGGGACGAAATACCCTTGCAAGCCATCAAGATTGACACCACTTTTGAGGAGCCATGAAGCGCTGGACGCCGAGACAGTTAATCGCTCTGATCCTGGGGGTGTTGTTTGCTCTCGGGGTCAGTCTGTCTGCCGTGCAGGCTGCCGATATGGCCGCGAAGATGACCGCTGCGGCGATGGATGCAGCGGCGGCGGATCGTTGCAACGGCGGGTGTGGCGGCGATGATAACGCCATGAGCGCAGGCTCTTGCGTCATGGTGTGTCCCAACTCCGTCCAGGCCGTTGTTCCTGCAGTCGGTCCCGTCGTCATGCACGTTCCGCGAGAAGCGCCGCCCATAAGCGAAAGCGCATCTGCGGGCCGATCCTCGCGTCCCGATCCCTATCCTCCCAAGTCTGTCCTCCTGATCTGAGGCACATTCGCGCGCCGTCATTGGCGTGTGGCGTGCCGTCTGCAGCCGGCGTTGCGCGTCGTCTGCAGGCCTCGAAGATGTGAGTCGCTTGCCTCTTCAGACCGGGCGGCGGCTCGCGGGGCTTCCTCCCTCGACAGGTGGCAAGCATGGTTCAAGCACTCACGTTGACACGCCGATCCCTACTGGCGGCAAGCGCGGTCGCCGGCGTCGCTGCAGCGGCTCTGCCGCCATGGAACAGGACCGCTGCGAAAGAGATGGCCGCCTATCGCCTCACGGCGAAGGCTGGCCAAGTGTCTCTAGTTGGCCCCTCGTACCCAGAAACGAGAATCTGGGGCTACGGTGGAAAGGTCCCCGGACCCGTGCTGCGCGTTCGCCAAGGCGAGTGGCTGCGGGTGGCCGTCGAAAATCGGCTCGATGAGGAGACCACCGTCCATTGGCACGGCGTGCGCGTGCCGAATGCCATGGACGGCGTGCCGCACCTGACCCAGAAGCCGGTCGCCCCGGGCGAGACCTTCATCTACGAGTTCGACGTCCCCGATGCGGGGACCTACTGGTACCACCCGCACCAGCGCAGCTTCGAGCAGGTTGCGCGTGGCCTGTACGGCCCGCTGATCATCGAGGAGCGAGATCCGGTCGCAGTCGATCGCGACGTTATCTGGATGCTCGGCGACTGGCGTCTCCGCGGCGATGCACAGATCGTCGACGACTTCGGCAATCACATGGACGTGGGTATGGCCGGGCGGATCGGCAACACGGTCACGATCAATGACCGGCTGCCGACTGAGCTCCGGGTCCGCGCCGGCGAGCGTGTGCGCTTGCGGCTGCTCAATGCCGCCAACGCCAGGATGTTCGCACTCGTCTTTCGCGGTCACCGGCCACTTATCATCGCCATGGATGGTCAGCCGGTAGAGCCACACGAGCCTCCAAATGGTCGGGTCGTGATAGGCCCGGCAATGCGCCTCGACCTCATGATCGACATGGTCGGCGATCCCGGTACGCGTCATGAGGTGCGCGACAGCTTCTATTCGACCAATGCCTACACACTGACCGAGATCGTCTACAGTGACGCGCAACCGCTCAGGCGAGATCCGCCCGGCGCGGCTGTTAGCCTCCCGCCCAACACCATGCCCGAGCCCGCCCTTGATCGCGCGGAGCGACATGACGTCGTATTTGGCGGCGGCATGATGGGCCGCGGCATGATGAGTCGCGCTGGCGGCATGACGCGATGATGACGGGCCGCGGTGTCTGGTCCATCAACGGTGCCAGCGCCATCGGGCATGTCCACGAGCCGCTGATGCACCTGAAGCTTGGTCGCCCGTATGTTCTCGCGCTGCACAACGATACCGCGTGGCATCACGCCATTCACTTGCACGGTCACAGCTTCCGAGTGATCGCTCGCAACGGTACGCCGACGCGTTTCCGCGAGTGGCAGGACACGGTGCTCATGGAGAGCCGCGAACGGGTCGACATCACCTTTGTCGCCGACAATCCCGGCAGCTGGATGATTCACTGCCACATGCTTGAACACCAGGAGGGCGGAATGATGGGTGTGATCCGGGTGGCCTGAGCATGACCAAGGAACCAAAAAGGAGGACGGAGATGAGGCAAGCAAGCGTTCTTGCGGCTGCCCTGGCAACGATCCTGGTTGTTTCGCCCGTAACAGCAGACGAGGCGAAGACAGCTATCATGTACAAGCCCCTGCAATGCGGGTGCTGCGACGAATACGCGAAGTACCTCGAGCAGCGTGGCTTCAAGGTGAAGGTCGAGTCCCTCGCGGATCGGCCACTCGAGACCGTCAAGCGCATGGCGACGGTGCCGGAGCGCCTCTACGGCTGCCATACCCTGGCGGTCGATGGTTACACGATCGAAGGCCTGGTGCCGATCGCCGCGGTCAACAAGCTGCTGACGGAAAAACCAAAGATTGCAGGCATCTCGCTGCCAGGCATGCCGGTGGGAGCCCCCGGCATGCCGGGTCGGAAGGCGTCTCCGTTGATCATCTATGAGATTCCGCAAGGCCCCGCCGCGCCCAAGGAGTTTGCCCGAGAGTAGCAAAGGGGAATGAGAGAGCCATGACACAAGGGCAGCCCGTGACTTCCGATACCCACGATATGGCGGCGGATGGGTCGGCTCGTCGGTTTCGCGCCGCGTACGCGACACCGGTTGTCCTCTTTCTGGGCCTCGCGCTTGCCCTCGGCTGGGGCTTGACCCGCGACCCGCGTGTGCTTCCTTCGGCGCTGATCGGAAAACCTGTCCCCGAGTTCAACCTGCCGCCCGTACAGGGTCGCGCGCTTGGGCTCTCGAGTGCCGATCTCCAAGGCGAGGTGTCGCTGGTCAACGTGTTCGCCTCGTGGTGCACGGCCTGCCGGTATGAGCATCCGGTATTCATGAAGCTCAAGGAAGACGGCGTCGTCCCGATCCACGGCATCAACTACAAGGATCGTCCGCAGGACGCCGCCAAATGGCTCGACGACCTGGGTGATCCCTATACGCGCACCGGCGCTGACCTCGACGGCCGGGTATCGATCGACTGGGGCGTCTATGGCGTCCCCGAAACCTTCGTCATCGACCGCGAGGGGCGGATTGTCTTCAAGCAGGTCGGGCCGGTCACGCCGGAGGTCTATCGAGACAAGATCGGACCATTGATCGATGAGTTGCGCAAGTGAAGCGCGCGGTTAGCAAGGCCCCACCTTTCATTCGGCGACACGTCCAGTGGACGCGACACGAGAGTCATCCATGCGCCTGACAACAGCGATCATCGGGATAGCCGCATTAGGCGCCGCCGCATTCATCGCGGTCGGCATCTTTCATCACTACAGCACGAGCGCGCCAGAGGGGATCGCTGGGTCGCCTGCGTCTGGTGCGCCGACCACGGCGACACGCTCCGAGAAGGGGTTTTCCTTTCAGACGCTGGAGATCCCAAGGCCGCTGCCAGAGCTGAGGTTCGTCGACGGCGAAGGCCGCGAGATGACGCTGAAGGCGTTCGAGGGGCAGACGGTCCTGCTCAACATATGGGCCACTTGGTGCGTCCCTTGCCGGAAGGAGATGCCCGCGCTTGACCGGTTGCAGTCGAAGCTCGGCGGCCCCGACTTCCGCGTGGTCGCCCTCTCGATCGACCGGGAAGGACTGCCAGCAGTGACGGCTTTCTATCAGGAGCTGGGTCTCAAAACTCTCGGCATTTACGTGGACCAGACCGGCAAGGCGTCACGGCAGCTGGGTGTCGTCGGCATTCCCACGACGCTGCTGCTTGACCGCGAGGGCCGGGAGATCGGCCGCACCGTGGGGCCCGCCGAGTGGGACAGTGATGCGGTCGTGCAGGTCCTCGAAAAACACGTGAAACCTGAGGCTGCGGCGCGACGATCGGGGCCAGGAAGCGAGTAGTGATGATCGGGACAGCCGTGAATACGAGCCCCCCGTTTCGGACGTGCAGGGCCGTTGACCTTCCAGTTGCTGGAAGCCTTATGTTTTGCCAACTGAACCGCGGGGTAAAGCGATGAGCACATCGAATGAAACGACGAAAGCCGCCGAGCCTTCCTTGACCGGGGACGTAATCAACCTTGGACGATACTATCTTGGCGCGCAAGCAACTGGGCCCGACCGTATCTGGGTGGAAGCCGCGGCCTGATCACTTTGGCTGTCGCAGTCCTGGGTGCCGGTGCGGTGCTCAGCTGGGGGTGGCTGGTCGCCATTGGGGTCGCGCCGATCCTGCTGGCTTTGGCGCCCTGCGCCGTCATGTGTGCGCTCGGCCTCTGCATGAAGGGCAGCGGGAAGTCCTGCTCTACCGGCGATCACGGCGCCAAGGGAGGTTCGGCAACGACCGTATCCGCCAAGCCTCGCGACGAAGCTTAGGTGGTGGCGCTCGGCCTGCGGAGGGCTGATTTTGAGCCGCCGACGACCGGCCGTGGGTCGCCACGCGTCGGTCGAACCGGACGATGGATGTGGTACCTGCAAACGAAAGGAAGTGAACCGATGCGCACGAACTTGAAGACGCTCTTGGGCACGGCGGCAATCGTCGCCGCACTCGCCGGCGGGCCAGCCGTTTACGCATACGCTGAGACCCAGAACCAGGAGAGGTCGGACGACATGATGGGCCACGGCGGCATGATGAGCCAGGACGGTATGATGGGCATGATGAACATGATGGGACAGATGAGCCAGATGATGGAGACCTGCAACAACATGATGCAGTCCATGAACCAAGGCGGTTCCGGCAAGCCCAATGAGCAATGGCGTAAGAGTGCACCCGAGGCAGACAAGACGCCCGAGAAGAAGGGGTGACGCGGCCAGGGCGGAGAACCGTTTCTGGCCTGGCCTTCCCCTTCGAAGTCATTGAGTCCCCATCATCGAGCGTTTGCAGCCGTTACCTTCGTCGCCGCCTTGAGCGCCAGTCCAGCTTTCGCTCAACAAGGTGGCACGATGGGCCAAGGCGTGATGGCCATTCTCAAGGAGCTGGCGCCGGAGCGAGCCGTCCAACGCCATTATCATGGACACGCAAGTGCTCGCCGCGTCACTTTCGGGACTATCGAGTAACGGCCGAATGAAAAACATGGCCGGCATGAGCCGAGGAGCCTCGGACTTGCCACGCCGCACGCTGTTGGAGAGGTGTATGAAATTACTCCTCGCAATCTTATTCGCTCTGGCGGTTGGTGCGCTAACCGCAATTCCTATGATGGCGAGCACGCACGACATCAAAGACAAGAGCAAGCTCGATCGTCTGATGGGCGACAAGGAGAGATATTTTCAGCCGCTCGAGAAGGAGGCGCCCGATTTCACGCTTCAGAACGCCGACGGCAAGGTGGTCAGCCGTGCCGACTTTCGCGGCAAAGTCGTGGTGCTGCACTTCATCTATGCCGGATGTCCCGACGTGTGCCCGCTGCATGCCGACCGGATTGCCCAGATCCAGGAGATGGTGAACCAGACGCTGATGAAGGAACAGGTTCAATTCATCACGATCACCACGGATCCCCAAAACGACACGCCCGACGTCTTGCGCGTTTACGGCGCGGCGCACGGGCTCGATCCTGTCAACTGGGTCTTCCTCACGACGACCCATGACCAGCCAGAGGACGCGACGCGCCGGCTCGCCGAGGCCCATGGCCACAAGTTCACCAAGACCGAGGACGGGTACCAAGTGCACAGCATCGTCACTCACATCTTCGATACGCAAGGCCGATGGCGCGCGAATTTCCACGGCCTGCGGTTCGAGCCGAACAACCTGGTGCTGTTCATCAATGCCCTCGCCAAAGAAACGGATAAGCCTCATGGCCATGGCGAACGGAGCCTGTGGGACAAGGTGACGGGCCTGTTCTGATGGCGACTGCGCCGACGCAAGACCAGGCTACGGCTGAGACGATGATGCCGCCACTGCGCCGGCAGCGAAATGCTATGGCCCTGGCAGGCCTGCTGCTGATCGTGGCTGCGATGGGAACCCTCGTCTACTACGCGGTCCCGCTGTACCGTCTGTTCTGCGAGGTCACGGGATTCGGTGGAACGACACGGGCCGCGCAAGCGGCGCCGACGGCGGTCATCGACCGGAAGATCACCGTCCGGTTCGACGCCAACGTCGCGTCGGGACTGCCCTGGCGTTTCATCGCACCCATGCCGGTGACGCTTCGCCTCGGCGAAGAGGGCGTCATCGCGTACAAAGGGCAGAACATCGGCAACGAGCCTTACCTCGGGACCGCAACCTTCAACGTCACACCTTTCAAGGCAGGCGAGTACTTCAACAAGATCCAGTGCTTCTGCTTCACCGAGCAGCTCCTCCTGCCGGGCGAGGAGAAGGAGTTCACGGTGAGCTTCTTCGTCGATCCCAAGTTCGCCGAGGACCCCAACACGAGGGACGTCTCGACGATCACCCTGTCGTACACCTTCTTTGACAAGGGCGCGCAGGCTCGCGACCGGTACATGCGGGAGCACAAGGTTTCGTATGCGCCGGGCTCAGCGCGCGGAGACGCAGCATCGGCGTCTCGCGCAGCGCCCGGCGTCAATGCGGCCACATCGGGTCAGATCGAAGGATCTCTTGATGCACCGCCATCGCGAGCGCAGCAATAACCGAAAAGGATAAGTGTCATGTCTGCAATAATCGCGAAGCTGGCCCGCCAACTCGCAACAATCGTCACGGCGGCATCAGTGCTGGCCGGTGTTCAGGCTGCGCAGGCCGCCGGCAACGTGGATCAGGCCGTGGGCGCGTTGGCCTATGCGCCGCAGACGGAGACTTTGTACAAGTCCGATGGACAGGCGCTGTACCGAAGCGAAGGCGGCGGGAAGCAATGGACGAAAGTCCCGCTCGGACCGCTACCCGACGGTGGCCGGGTCGCGGCAGTCGCTGTCTCGGCGGGCGAACAAAGCCAACTGTACGTTGCGGGTACCGGACTGGGCGTGCTGAAGAGCATCGACGCCGGCAAGAGCTGGAGCCACGTCGACCAGGGGCTGCCGAACCGTGACGTGATCGCCTTCGCGACGCACAGCACCGTGCCTGATACCCTCTACGCGGTGGTGGCGGGCCAGGGCATCTACCGCAGCGAGGACGGTGGCGCGCACTGGCGCATGGTGGACAAAGGCCCCCAAGCGCAGATTCGCCTGCTTATCCATTCCGACCTGGAAGGCAGCATGCAGACCGGCTGGCTGTTTGCCGCCACCGATAAAGGGGTCTACCGCTCCATGGACTGCTTCTGCGGCTGGCGTAGCGCCGGGGATCTATCGCACGCAGTCTCCGCTGTCGCGTACGACCCAAAGCAGCCGATGACAGTCTATGCCGCTGCAGGGCGGCAAGTGTTCAGGACGACCGACGGTGGGGAGGGATGGCAGATGGTCGGGTCGCCGGGTGACGACGTCGGTGCGCTGGCGCATTCGCCCGCGGGCGTTCTCTACGCCCTGCTGACTGATGGCCGCGTGGTGCGGAGCGAGGACAAGGGCGGGCGATGGGAGTGAGCCGATGTACAGCCCACTGCTGCAGGGTATTGGTGCTACTCGGGCTTACCGCAGGCGTGACGCTGGCGGCCAAAGCGGCACTCCCGGCCCCGAACCCCATGCAGGTCGAGGCCGGACGCAAGGTTTACCGGGAGTATTGCGCGTCTTGCCATGGTCACCGTGGCGAGGGTCAAGCGAACTGGGAGGTGCTGGACGCCCAGGGCGAGTTGCCGGCCCCGCCCCACAACGGCGAAGGTCATACCTGGAAGCATGCCGACGCCATGCTCTATCGGATGGTGAGCGAGGGCTGGCGCGATCCCTTCAACAAGACCCGGCGGCTGACCATGCCCCCTTTCCGAGACCAGCTCTCACCCGAGCAGATCCGGAACGTCATCACCTACTTGAAGACTCTTTGGACGCCGGAGCAGCGACAATTCCAAGGGGAAGAGACCCGCGTACGCGGCCCCTTTCCGCCGTCGAGACCGGCGGCTCCCAGCCAACCTGATGGCAGGAAGGATAGTGATGATCTCCGGTAGGTCGCTCGTTTCTATGACGGCTGCCATAGGCATTCTGGCCGCCACGGGCATTCCCGTGTCTCATACCGTCTCTGCTGGACCGCGGGTCCCCGATGATCTCCGAGCGAGGTTCGAGTACCTGAGCACGAGCGGGAACTCGAACTGCTCACGGCAGTTCATGGAAGGGATTCCGTCGATGCCGGCCGAAGCGCGTCTACAGGGTTCCTGTTGCAGCCCGATGGACTTCCATCGCTACGGCGAACAGATCGAGGGACTCAAGGCGCTCGCCGAGATCGAGCTGATCCCGCCCGACCCATACGATATTCCGGCGCCCTTGGCCGCCCGCCTCATGCAGTTCTATGAGGCCGCATTCACTCCTGAGCAGCAGGCGGCTTACGACTATGCGATGCAGAATTCGAACGAGCGTGGCCCGTGCTGCTGCCGGTGCTGGAGATGGATGGTCTACGGCGGCTTGGCGAAGCACTTGATCCGTGACCGCGGCTTCGGTGGCGAGCAGATCGCCAAGATCTGGGATCTCTCGGACGGCTGCGGCGGCACGAGCCACGTCCACTGACGAACGAGCGGCCAATCGCCACACCAGACACTTTCAGCCCGGCTTCGCCGGCTTTCTTTGCGCGGCATGGCTTTACCTTCCAGTTGCTGGAGGCTTTACGCTCGGCGCCACCTTAAGAGAGCGCGGAGCCGATCTCATATCAGGCGGCTGCGCGAGGCGAGCAAGGATGGGGAGTTGCCCTTGCCCCGGACAGAGGTCTCTACGGATCGAGGTCAAGATCGGTGCGAAAGGCGCGAGCCAGGATTGAGCGAGGACGTAGGACGCGCTGGGTCTGTGCAAGCACACTCACGATAGCATTGCTACCAGTGGCAAGAGGTACTGCGGCTGAGCCAGAGGCGTGGCAGATAGGGCTCCAGAAAGCTGCCTCTCCGGTCATGGAGAGGATCATCGATCTCAACTCCCTGCTAACGGCGATCATCGTCAGCATCACGATTCTGGTCCTGATGCTGATCCTCTTCGCCGTATGGCGGTTTGGCGCCGCACGGAACCCGGTGCCGTCGAACATCACGCACAACACGCTGCTCGAGGTTCTTTGGACGGTAACGCCAGCGGTGATCCTCCTGATAATCGCCGTCCCTTCGTTCCGCCTGCTCTACTACATGGACCGAACGCCCGAGGCTGAGATGACCCTGAAGGTCACCTCGCACCAGTGGTACTGGTCCTACGAGTACCCCGATCAAGGCGGCCTCGCATTCGACAGCTTCATCGTGCCCGACGGAGAGCTGAAGCCCGGCCAGCCGCGGCTGCTGGCCGTCGACAGGCCGGCCGTACTGCCCGTCGGCACGACGATCCGGGTGGTTGTCACCTCTTCCGATGTGCTGCACGGCTTCGCCGTGCCGGCGCTCGGCGTGAAGATCGACACTGTCCCTGGGCGCCTCAACGAGGCATGGATCCGCATCGACAAGCCCGGCCTGTACTACGGCCAGTGTTCGGAGCTCTGCGGGATCGGGCATGCCTTCATGCCGATTGGCATCAAGGCCGTTCCCAGGGACGAATTTACTGCCTGGGCGACGCGAATGGGCAGCAAAGCTCGCGTCCCATCCCGACACTCGCCTCGTCCTGGATGAGCGCGACCAGCGGTAGCGTAGGGGAACCGAGATGAGTCGAAACGCGAGCACCGCGCCCCATGTTGAAGGCCACCGCCCCACCGGCTGGCGGCGCTGGCTGTACTCGACCAACCACAAGGACATCGGGACGATGTACCTCGTCTTCGCCATAATCGCGGGACTGGTTGGCGGGGTGCTTTCGATCGCCATGCGCATGGAGCTCGCCGAGCCCGGACTGCAACTGTTTCAGGGCGAGCCCCCTTACGGCGATGCGCAGCTCTACTATGTCTTCATGACGGCGCACGGGCTCATCATGATTTTCTTCGTCGTGATGCCCGCACTGATCGGCGGCTTCGGAAACTGGATGGTGCCACTGATGATCGGCGCGCCGGACATGGCATTCCCGCGCATGAACAACGCCAGCTTCTGGCTGCTCGTACCCTCGTTCCTACTGTTGCTTGGCTCCACCATCGCTGCTCAAGGCGCCGGAACTGGCTGGACCCTGTACCCGCCACTGTCGAGCGCGCTCGGCCACCCGGGGGCGTCGGTGGACCTGGTGATCTTCTCCCTGCACTTGGCCGGTGCGTCCTCGATCCTCGGGGCAATCAACTTCATCACCACCATCCTCAACATGCGCGCGCCGGGCATGACGATGCACAGGATGCCGCTCTTCGTGTGGGCCATGCTGGTGACGGCCTTCCTGCTGCTGCTCGCGGTCCCGGTGTTGGCAGGCGCCATCACCATGCTGCTCACCGACCGCAACTTCGGTACCACGTTCTTCGGTCCGGCCGGGGGTGGCGACCCACTGCTATTCCAGCACCTGTTCTGGTTCTTCGGGCACCCGGAAGTGTACATCATGATTCTGCCGGCTTTCGGGATCATCAGCCAAGTGGTGTCGACTTTCTCCAAACGGCCAGTGTTCGGTTATCTGGGGATGGTCTACGCGATGGTCGCTATCGGCTTCATCGGTTTGCGGATTCCGCTGAAGTCGGCCGGGCATTCCGATTGATGTCGGCCACCTGATTCCGATCGAAGCCGGCCATCGATTCCGATTGATGTCGGCCGGGGTGGCGGGCGCCTCTGGTCGTTTGTCGTTTGGCATCAGACA
>JACPOB010000025.1 GCA_016185145.1 Rhodospirillales bacterium
CAACGCTGGCGCGTTGCCCACATGCCCACAGCCGCAACAACCACAGATGATGATAGCTTGAGAAGGTCAGAGGAGAGGAACGGCCTGACTTCCAATTAACAAACCGCCCGGAGTGGTCCTAACGACCGGGTCCACTTCAGAACTCAAGCAGGCCGCAGTCGAGTCTGAAACCGCGAAACAATTTGGTCTCGACAATAGGCCGTCAAACAGTGCGATGGCTAGGTTGGAGGTCTTAATACATTCGATTGTGCAGCCTGTTGAGAAGCATTTCGGCAAGCGGGTTGCGATAGTAAGTGGCTATCGATCACCGGAGGTAAATTCGCGAATCGGCAGCCCTCAAGAAAGCGCACACGTCCGGGGAGAGGCGGTGGATATTTGGGTCGATGGGGTAACGTCTGCGTTCCTAGCATGTTGGATTTCCAAGAACCTCGACTACGACCAAGTAGTCGTTGAGTCCGATCGGATGGTACACGTAAGCATCAGATCGGAAGGAAACCGGATGCAAGGGATCAGTGGTTGCTCGCGGAAGTGAATGCTCCCAGTAGAGCGCTCAGCTGTGATGTTGTTGACGCGCTCAACGACCTGCCAGTCGGTTTAGCTCGTCAAGTCGGGGTAGGCCTTGTACAGAATCAGCCTCCCGGGCTCGCCAAGCAGAGGCCGGTAAAGGCCGTCAGCTTTACTCGGCGCGGGCATGAGCCGAAGCGTGGTCACGCCCCGGCGACCCGATTCGCTTCTTGCCAACTCAGCGCAGAATCCGTCGAACACTGAGTAACTGCAAGAACCGATCTGCAGCAACCCAATTTCGGCGCTAAGGACCCGGGACGCCGGCCTCAAGGCTTGCGTCCCTCTGCAATCAGGCGACAGCGTCGACCTCAACGAGATTCGTATTGTATGTCGTCGCCCCACAAGGTGCCGACCGATCCTCCGCCAGCGCATTGGCGCACCCCTCGGTGTCGGTGCCGTCCTTGGTTGGCGCGAACCACGCCCCCTCCTTGATCGAAACTACGCCAACCGCAATTCGCGGTGTAACCTTGACCGGCAGCAAGGTCGAGCCGCGATCGTTGAAGACCCGCACCATCTGCCCATCCGTGATCCCCCGCGCCCGCGCATCCACCGGATTCATCCACACATCGTCCGGATCGACCCGCGCCAGCAGCGGCTGGTTGCCGTGGATCGAATGCGTCCGCGCCCGTGACTTCGGGCTGCACAGCATCAGCGGGTACTTCGCATCGGGCTCGACCGGGTCGAACCAAGTCGGGATCGGCGGCATGGCGCCGAGGCCGTAGCGGTCGGGCTTGGCGGCCATCGCCATCGAGTAGATCTCGATCCTGCCCGACGGCGTCGTGAACTTGTGGCTGTCGGGATCGCGGATCTGGTCGGCGAAGGCCACCGCGTTGGTCGGCGGGGCGAAGCGGGCGACGCCTGCCTCCCGGAAGGCCTCGAAGTCGTCGACGGCGTCCTTGGTGAGGTCGCGCAGCCACTGCTCCTCGGTCCTGTCGTCGTAGTCGTTGATGCCCAGCCGCTGGGCCAGCTCGGCGAAGATCGCGCGGTCGTCGCGGCATTCGTACATCGGCGCGATGGCCTGCTTCATGTAGATCGCGTAGTGGCCGGCGCCGGCCCACGGCGTGTGGACGTCGTTGCGCTCCCAGAAGGTCGTGGCCGGCAGCACGATGTCGGCGTGCCGGGCGGTCGGCGTCAGGAAATTGTCCTGGGCCACGATCAACTCCACGCCGTCGAGCGAGTTCGCCATCTTGCTGGCGTTGGGGCACTGGTTGAAGAGATTGCCGCCCGCCGAATAGAGCATTTTTATATCGGCGGGATAGCCGCCGGCCTTGCCCCTGGCGAGCAGGTCCGCGAGTAGCGGCGTCGCCACCTTGGCGTCGATCGGGTTGCTGCCGGTCGGCAGGCCCTTGATGCCGGCGCGGCCGGTGGCGCCGTTGCTGACGCCCGAGTTGCCGCCCGTGATGCCGATGTTGCCGGTAATCGCCGCCAGCGCATAGGCGGCGCGGTGGAACTGCTCGCCGAAGGCCGTGCGGCCCGGGGCGTAGCCGCAGTGCAAGGCCGCCGGCTTCGTCGTGGCGAACTCGATCGCCAGCCGTCGGATCGTCTCGGCCGGGATGCCGCAGCGCGCTTCGGCCCATTCGGGCGTCTTCGGGATGCCGTCGCTCTCGCCCAGCAGGTAGGCCTTGTAGGACCCTCCGCGCGGGGCGTCGGAGGGCAAGTGCGCGTCGTCGAAGCCCAACACATGGCGGTCGCAGTAGGCCTGGTCGTGCAGGCCCTCGGTGACGATCACCCAGGCCATCGCGATGAGGGCGGCGGCATCGGTCGACGGCTTGATGAAGATGTGCTCGTCGGCCAGCGCCTGGCTGGTGCGGGTGCGCCGGGGATCGACGGCGATGATGCGCACGCCCCGCCTCTTCGCTTCTTTCAGGTACTGGTAGGTGCCGGTGCCGAAGGTGCCGTCGGCCGGGCTCCAGCCCCACATGACGATCAGTTTCGAGTTGACGTAGTCGGTGGGCTCGCGGCCCGAGCTCTTGTAGTCGGCCTTGGCGCCGAAGGTCATGCGCACGGCGAAGACCTCGGCCTCGGCCGACATGTTGGACCACAGCTCGGTGCAGCCGCCGAACTTGTAGAAGAAGCGCTTGGCCAGCGCGCTGGTGCTGTGCAGCGCCGAGGTGCTGCCGGTGCGCGACAGGTCGACGAAGGCGGCGTTGCCGTACTGGTCGCGGATGCGCCGCATCTCGCTCGCGACGTGGCCGAGCGCCTCGTCCCAGGAGATGCGCTCGAACTGCCCCGAACCGCGCGGGCCGGTGCGGCGCATCGGGTATTGCAGCCGCTCCTTGTGATAGACGCGCTCGATCTGGCCGACGCCGCGGGCGCAGGCGTGCAGCGGCGGCAGCTCGGGCAGCCAGCGCGCCGGATCGGTCGAGATCCTGACGATGCGGTCGTCGACCACATGGGCGTTGACCACGCAGCGGCCGCCGCAATTGTGGCCGCAGGTGCTGGTGACGACTGTTTCCCCTTTGCGGCCGGCGGGGCGCGGGTTCTGGTAGATCGTGTCGGGCATGGCGGGAGTGTAGCAAGGCACGCAAGCCCTGCGAATGGCCCACGCTTGGGCGCCAACTTACCGTTGACCTCACCCTGAGGAGCGCCCGAAGGGCGCGTCTCGGTCGCGCGGAGTAACCTCCGCGCGTTGGTGGGCCACATCACGGCTGGCACCCGCCCTTCGAGACGCATCGCTTCGCGATGCTCCTCAGGGTGAGGCGTGCGTGAAACGGGATGACACGCCACTTCCGGCGGGCCTTACTCCGCCTCCAGTGGCTCGCGCCCAGCTACTTCGCCGTGACGACCACGCGCAGGCGATGCCTGCGGCCCGCCGGCTCGGCAGCCGCCAGCGCCTCGACCTGGGTCGTCACGCAGCGCACCGCGTCGCCCAGCGTGACCAGGCTGGTCGCCTCCCGGTTGGGGATCTCGACGCCGAACCGCTCCTCGCAGGACATCACGATCTCGACCACGTCGAGGCTGTCGGCGCCAAGGTCCTCGAACCGGGTGTCGTCCGCCAGCTGCGATCCGTCGATGCCGAGGTGAAAAGCGAGGATGTCTCTGACTTGTGAACCAATGTCACTCACCGCACGCTCCCAACAGCAAGACCCCCACGAGCCCTGCTCCCTCGCTATACGCCTCGCGGCCGCGTCACGGGTGTGACCGTCGGCGACGTGCCGCAGATTGCGGTGGCCTGTTGCGCCCAGGTCACAGATTCGATGGCGCCGGACGGGCCCGGGGGGGGGGGCAGCGGCACCCGGCTCGCGCCGGGCATCGGCTGTGGCATAACATGCGGCCATGGACACCGACCGCACCAAACGTTTCGTCGACACCTTCTGGGATGACTCGATCCTGCCCTCGATCACCGAGTACATCCGCATCCCCAACAAGTCGCCGCACTTCGATCCCGAGTGGGTCGAACACGGCTACATGGAGGACGCCGTCAAGCTGATGGTGGCCTGGGCCGAACCGCACATCGCCGCCTTCCCCGGCGCCACCCTGGAGGTGGTGCGCCTGCCCGGCCGCACGCCGCTGATCTTCATCGAGGTGCCGGGCGACAGCGACGACACGGTGCTGCTGTACGGCCATCTCGACAAGCAGCCCGAGATGAAGGGCTGGGCCGAGGGCACGGGCCCGTGGGTCCCGGTGCGCAAGGGCGACAAGCTCTACGGCCGCGGCGGCGCCGACGACGGCTATGCGATCTATGCCTGCCTGTGTGCGCTGCGGGCGCTCCAGGAGCAGAAGGTGCCGCGCGGGCGGTGCGTCATCATGATCGAGGCCTGCGAGGAAAGCGGCAGCTACGACCTGCCCTTCTATGTCGATCACCTGATGAGCCGCATCGGCAGGCCCTCGCTGGTCGTCTGCCTCGATTCGGGCTGCGGCGATTGGGACCGGCTGTGGCTCACCACGTCACTGCGCGGCATCGCCGGCGGCACGCTCACCGTGCGGGTGCTGACCGAGGGCGTCCATTCGGGCGACGCATCGGGCATCGTGCCCTCCTCCTTCCGTCTCACGCGTGGATTGCTGTCGCGGCTGGAGGACGAAGGCACCGGCGAGATCAAGCTGCCCGAGCTCTATGTCCAGATCCCGCCGCAGCGCATCGAGCAGGCCAAGGCGGCGGCGCGCGTGCTGGGCGAGCAGGTGCACGCCAAGTTCCCGTTCGCCGGATCGACGCGGCCGATGGCTGACGACACTACTCCGGATTCCTTGGGCCAGATGGTGCTGAACCGCACCTGGCGGCCGCAGCTCGCGGTGATCGGCATGGACGGCTATCCGACGCCGCGCGATGCCGGCAACGTGCTGCTGCCCTACTCGACCGCCCAGCTCAGCCTGCGCACGCCGCCGACGCTCGACGCCAAGGCCGCGGTGCAGGCGGTCAAGCGGACCCTGGAAGCCGATCCGCCCTACGGCGCCGAGGTCGAGTTCGATGCCTGGGAGGGGCAGAGCGGCTGGCATGCGCCGCCGCTGGCACCGTGGCTCGAGAAGGCCGTGACCGAGGCCTCGCAGGCAGCCTTCGGCCAGCCCGCCGCCCACATGGGCGAAGGCGGCTCGATCCCGTTCATGGGCATGCTGGGCGAGAAGTTCCCCGACACGCAGTTCGTCATCACCGGCGTGCTCGGTCCGCATTCCAATGCGCACGGGCCCAATGAGTTCCTGCACATTCCCACGGGCAAGCGCGTGACGATGGCGACTGCGCATCTGATCGCGGCGCACTACGAGCGGGCATAAATTGGAAACGCGGGCCGCTCATAATCTTCCGGACCGCGCGCATCCTGCGCGCTCATGAGTCATGAGCGAGCTGGAAGCTCGCGATCCGGAAGACGAAGACCATGAGGCTCCCTCAGAGCTTGCCGACGACGTATCGCTGCATCGTCGGGCCGAGCAGCCGCACGAGTTGCTGCCGGTCCATGGCGACCACCGGCGGGACCTTCAGGATGTAGCGGGTGACCGCGAGCCCCATGATCTGGGTCGCCACCAGGCCGGCGCGCACCGGCAGTTCGGCCGGCGGCACCACGCGCGCCAGCATCGGCACGACCTGGCCGCCGAAGATGGTGCGGATGGCGTTGGCGGCATCGTCGTTCGACGCCGCGGCACGTAAAAGGCTTATCAGGCTGCCGTTGCTGAGCGAGCCCTCCCAGACATCGACGAAATGCGCGACCAGGGCCGTGCCGATGTCTTCCGTCGGCACGGCCGTCAGATCCGGCAGCTTGAGATCGAAGGCGGTGGCCCGGGCGAACAGCCCTTCCTTGCTGCCGAAATAGCGGATCACCATGGCCGGATCGATCGCCGCCCGGGCGGCGATGTCGCGCACCGTCGACCGCTCATAGCCCTGCTCGGCAAACAGCTCCTGCGCCGCCTTGAGGATGGCCGCGCGGGTCCGTTGCGATTTGGCAGTCTTGGCCGGCCGGTCACGCATCCGGAACAGATGCCAACACCCGTTGACAAATGCAATTGCCAAGCATATGTCAACGGTCGTTGACTTATGGGAGGACCACGCAACGATGCGTCTGATTCAGCCCGATCCCGCGGCCGCCCTGCTCGGCCTCAGAGCGATGAAAACGGTGGCGACTACATCCGGCGCGATGCTCCCGGCGCAACGCGCGCTGATGGAAGCGGCGAAGAAGATGATCCTGCACATCGACGCCGACATAGATGGGTTGCCGCTGGTGACGCCGGCCGAACTCGCCGAGGGCTTCTCCGGCGCCCAGCTCCGCCGGCAGCTCGTCAACGGCATGATGGTCAACGTGCTTGCCGACGGCGTGCCGTCGCGCGAGACGGTGGCGAAGGTCCAGGAATTCGCACGCGCGCTCGGCGTCGAAGCCGCCGAGCTCGCCGACATCAGGCTGATCGCCGAAGGCCACATGCTGATCGCCAAGCTCGACTTCCTGCGACGCGGGCACATCGGCGACATCTTCAGGGACCAGCTCGCGCTGAAAGGGCCGCTCGGCTTCGCCAGGAGCGTGCTGACCATGCGCGGCGTCATGGAGGACGCAGCACTCACCGCGCGCTATCGCGCATGGGAAAAGCTGCCCGAAGGCACGCTCGGCCGCGAGCTGATCGACTTCTACAACCGGCACGGCTTCGCCGTGCCGGGCGAGCGCGGCGGCTTTCCCGAAGCGGGGCTGTACCACGATTTCTGCCACCTGCTGGGCGGCTACAGCACCGAGCCGGAGGGCGAGGTCCAGGTCGCGTCCTTCACGGCGGGCTTCAAGAAGGAACGGCCGTTCTACGTGGCGCTGTTCGCGGTGATGATCTTCAGTGCCGGCATCCAGATACGGCCGACGAACGAGCCCTTCGTGACAGTGGGCTTGCTCGCCAGGCCCGGCATGGCCGAGCTCATGCTGTCCGCGATCGAGCGCGGCACGAAGGTCAACACGGACTTGACCGACAAGTGGGACTACTGGGCCTGGATCGAGACGCCGATCGACGAGGTGCGGCAGCGGCTGAACATCCTGCCCAAGGCGCCTGTTTGACCGCCTGCCACCGAGCGCCTAGGGTCGCGGCCATCGCTGGCAGCGTACCCGGGCGCCAGCGGCTGAGAGACAGCGGCATCGACGCCAAGAATGTCCCGCGCTCCCGCTCACACTTGGTGACGGAGGGCGCTCATGAAGTCGGCGCTCGATTGCTTCCAGAACGCAGTACGCTGCGAGGACATGGCGCATGCCTCGTACGACCGAGGCCAGCGCCAGACGCTGCTGACCATCGCCAAGACCTGGCGCTCGCTGGGCGAGACAGCCAGGGAGCGCGAGCGGCAGGCCGACCAGCGCCGCCATTGGGCGGCCCCGAAAGCGACCTGACCGACGCAACCGCTTGCGGGGCGACCGCGTTGGAAATTAGATTCGCCCAATGCCGAGAAACTCCCTTCCCTTCTTTCGCGGCTGGTCGCGCGATCCGGTGGCGGTCGGATTGCCCTTCCCCAGCAGCCCGTGGACCGCGCGGCGGCTGGCCCAGGCGACGCTTGGTGCCGCGATCGACGGTGGCGGACCGGTGCTCGAGCTCGGCGCCGGGACGGGCGCGGTCACCCAGGCGCTGATCGAGGCCGGTTGTACCGCCAACAGGCTCGTCGTCGTTGAACGGGACGCCGAGCTCTGCCGGACGCTGGAGCGGCGGTTCAACGGCCTTACCGTGCTGCATGGCGATGCGTTGCAGATTGCAGAGCTGATGACGACGGCGCAGATCGCTTCGGTCTCGGTCGTGCTGAGCGGCCTGCCGATGCGCGCCGTGGCGCCGGCCGCGGCCATACGCTGCTACAGCGGCGCGTTCCGCCTGATGCCGCATGGCGGAGCCATCATCCAGTACACCTACGGTTTCAAGTCGCCGGTAGACCCGGGCCGCAGCCCGCCGCATCTCGACGCCACTTTCGTCGGGCGCGAGTGGCGCAACGTGCCGCCCATGGCGATCTGGAGCTACCGCCTGAACGGGTCGTCGCATCCAGACGCTGAGACAAAGCAACAATACTCTCATGCAAGAAGGTTGGCGGAAGTCGGACGCGACGTGAGATAGTCGCGACCTCGCAGAAAGGACCTTCAAGCATGAGCGGCAAAGTCAGGACCACGGCGGGACGCGGGCGGCTGTTCGACAGCGTGCTCGACACGATCGGCGATACGCCGTGCATCCGGGTCAACAACCTCGGCCCCAAGGGCGTCACGATCTATGTCAAGGCCGAGGCGTTCAATCCGGCCTCGTCGGTCAAGGACCGCCTCGCGGTCAACATCATCGAGGCGGCCGAGCGCGCGGGCACGCTGAAGCCCGGCCAGACGGTGGTCGAGGCGACCAGCGGCAACACCGGCATCGGGCTCGCCATGGTGTGCGCCCAGAAGGGCTATCCGCTGGTCGTGACCATGGCCGACAGCTTCTCGATCGAGCGCCGCAAGCTGATGCGCATGCTGGGCGCCAAGGTC
>JACPOB010000153.1 GCA_016185145.1 Rhodospirillales bacterium
CCTTTTTCCAGGCGACGGTCGCCAAACCGGCCCAGCCCGTACTCGTGCCCTGACATCCACACCTCCAGCTGCCATCATGACAGACAGAGAATCGAGCTTCTCTCTCCCTCGCAACTGAGATGTGTGAATACGACAGACGCTTTGCGTGGGGAGGTGTCCGCGCAGCGGACGGAGGGGTCATGAGCAGCATTGACGATGCTCATGACCCCTCCGTCGGCGTAGAACGCCGACACCTCCCCAGCTTCGCTGGGGAGGAAGAAGGAGCTCGCCCCTGTTTCGTCACGAGACGAATGCTAAGGTGAGACATGACGTTCGAACCGGACCATGCCGCGCCCTCCTCGCCGGCCACTCCGTGGTGGCGCAGGAGCTGGGACCGCGTAAAGGCCTGGCGTCCGGGATGGGGTCGTGGGACGGGACCCGCGCCGAGCGGCCGGCGCCGGCTATGGAGCTGGACCTGGCGCATCGTCGTTGTGGCGCTGGTGCTCTACTATCCGGTCGGCGCCCTGATCGTGCAGAACATCGACGACGATCCGCAGTTCGCACCGCGCAACGTGACGCCGGGCGAGAGCCGCGCCGTCGCGGCGGCGGCCCAGCTCGTCACCCGCGAGGTCGACGTCAACACCTGGACGCCGATGATGCCGTTCTTCATGCCGGCCGGCATCCTGGACAACATGCCCAATTTCCAGCGCGGCATCATCGCCGCCCTGGGCCGCTTCAGCACCGAGCTGATGGATCAGGTCGGCCGCGTGCGCGGCACCAGCCAGGTCGACCGCGACCTCGAGCAGGCACGCGGCTTCCTGAACGAGCAGCCCAACATCTGGATCTGGCAGCCCAGCGTGTCGCTGATGCCCTCGGCGACTTCGGCGCAGAAGTACCGCGCCGGCCGCGACCGGCTGGTCGCCTACAACAAGCGGCTGGCATCGGGCCAGGCCGTGTTCGAGCGGCGCGCCGACAACCTGCAGGCCCTGATCGACCGTATCGCCAATGACGAGGGTTCGGATTCGGCGGTCATCGACCAGCACATCATCGAAAGCGCCGGCGACCTGTTCGACATCCGCGTCGACGACATCTTCTATTTCAACAAGGGCCGGCTCTACGCCAACTTCATCCTGTTGCGCGAGCTCGGCATGGACTTCGAGAACGTCATCCGCGAGCGCAACCTCACCAACGCCTGGAACGGCACGGTGGAGACCTTTCGCATCGCCTCAGCCCTCGATCCCTGGGTCGTCTGGAACGGCTATCCCGACGGTTTCCTCATCCCCAACCATCTCGCCGCTCAGGGCTTCTACCTGCTGCGCGCCCGCGTGCAGCTGCGCGAGATCAGCGCCATCCTGCTGAAATAGGCGACGAACGTGGAGATTTACCTACCCATCGCCGAGCTGTCGATGAACGTATTCGTTCTGCTGGGCCTGGGTGGTGCCGCCGGCCTGCTGGCCGGCATGTTCGGCGTGGGCGGGGGCTTTCTCGCCACCCCGCTGCTGATCTTCGTCGGCATCCCGCCCGCCGTCGCGGTGGCGAGCCAGGCCAACCAGGTGATCGCCAACTCGATCTCGTCGCTCCAGGTGCAGTGGCGGCGCGGCAATGTCGACCTGCGCATGGGTCTGGTGCTGCTGCTGGGCGGCATGATCGGCTCGTCGGCGGGCGTCTCGCTGTTCACCTGGCTGAAAGCCATCGGCCAGATCGATTTCGTGATCGCCGTGCTCTACGTCGTCATGCTGTCGACGATCGGCGTGCTGATGCTGATCGAGAGCGCCCGGACCTACATCCGGCGGCGGCGTAATCCCGAGGCGCCGCGCGGCAAGCTGCACACCCACTACCTGGTGCACCGCCTGCCGCTGAAGCTGCGTTTCTACAAGTCCAAGCTCTACATCAGCGCCCTGCTGCCGATCGGCATCGGCTTCGTCATCGGCGTGCTGTCGGCGATCCTGGGCGTCGGCGGCGGCTTCGTGCTGGTGCCGGCGATGATCTACATCCTCGGCATGCCGACCGCGGTGGTCATCGGCACCTCGAACTTCCAGATCCTGTTCGTGGCGGCCAACGTCACCTTCCTGCAGGCCGCGACCAACGGCACGGTCGACGTCGTGCTGGCGCTGCTGCTGATCCTGGGCGGCGTAGTCGGCGCGCCAGTCGGCTCTCGGCTGGCGGCCAAGCTGCCGGGCGTCGTGCTGCGCGGGCTGATGTCGGTGCTGATCCTGGTCGTGGCGGCAGAGCTCCTGACCGAGCTTTTGCGCACCCCGGGCTCGCTCTATTCGATCAGCGGCCGGCAGGTGATGCCATGAGCCCGTGGGGAGCCATCGCCGCATTGCTGACCGGCTTGCTGCTGGCCATGCCGCTGGCCGCCCAAGGCCCGCGCATCGAGCCGCCGGCGGGCGGCATCTTCGGCCCCTTGCCGGGCAGCGGGCAGGCGACGGATCCGACGGTGCCGCCGTCGGTACCCAACCAGATCGAGACGCCGGAGCTGATCGTGGACCTGGCTCGGCCCCGCGTGTCGATCACCTCGGCCTTCCAGGGCGAGAGCATCCTGCTGTTCGGCATGTTCGATCCGCCGGGCGAGATCGTCGTGGTCGTCGTCGGTCCGCCGGCCCGCGAGACGGTGCTGCGCAAGCAGCGTGTGCTCGGTCTCTGGCTCAATACCGGCCGCCAGGCCTTCGACGACGTCCCGGCCTACTATTTCATCGCCGCCAGCCAGCCGTTGCAGCGCCTGCTGGCGCGCAGCGCCGGCGGCGAGATCCTGTCTCTGGAGGATCGGATGCAGAGCGTGCGCTCGGTCGGCCAGCGCGAGCACGAGGACCTGATCAAATTCCGCCTCGGCCTGGTCGAGGTCAAGCGGCGGGAAGGGCTGTATCCGGCGGCGATCGGCCAGGTCACCATCCAGGCCAACCGGCTGTTCAGGGTCGAGCTGCCGTTCCCCTCGCGCCTGCCGGAGGGTATCTACGAGGTCAGGACCTACCTCCTGCGCGAGGGCAAGATCGTCGCCGCGGTGTCGCGGCCGCTGCCCGTCGGCAAGGTCGGATTCAGCGCCCAGCTGGCCGGTTGGGCGGACCATGAGGGGCCGCTCTACGGGGTCGGCGCAATCCTCATGGCGCTGCTCGTCGGCTGGGTCGGCGGCGCGGTCATGCGGCGCGTTTAACGGAAGGGAGAGAGCCATGAGCGAACAGGCCAGCCGGCCCGATGAGCGCGTCTTCCTGGTCGTCGTCGACGAAAGCCCGGAAATGCGCAACGCGCTGCGCTATGCCTGCCGCCGCGCCAAGCGCACGGGCGGCCGGGTGGCCATGCTCTACGTCATGGAGCCGCCGGAAGGCCAGCAATGGGGGGCGGTCATGGACCTGATGCGCCAGGAAGCCCGCCAGCAGGCCGAGGAGGTGATCGCCAAGCACGCCGACGTCGCCGTTTCCCTGACCGGCCAGCCGCCGGCCATCTATATCCGCGAAGGCAAGAGCCGCGACGAGCTGGTCAAGCTCATCACCGAGGATCGCTCGATCTCGGTTCTGGTGCTGGCGAGCGCGTCGAGCAGCGAGGGACCAGGGCCGCTGGTCACCGCCTTCGCCGGCAAGCTCGGCAATCAGCTTCGTGTGCCGCTCACCATCGTGCCGGGCGCCCTGACGGAAGCGGAGATCGACGCAATCTCTTGAGGCGTGCGCGCGTTTCTGCGACGATTTTGGCGCAGGCATCCGGCGAACTCCTTTTGTGTTCCGGGCTGCGGTCCAGGTCGCAGTTTGATCACTGGTTTATATGTATCTGAATATAAAATGAAATATCTGTATTTTACATAATATTTATTCGGTCTGACCCAAGAATCGACTTGATCGGTTTGCGCTTGGTTCCTACCTCAAAGTTCATCGATCGGGGACGGAGACGTCCTGTCCCCGGCCTAAGCGACGCCAGCGGATGGCCGCGACGCGTTCGACAAGGAGGTAGGTTTGTTCATCCAGACCGAGCAGACGCCTAATCCGTCAACCCTGAAGTTCCTCCCGGGCCGCGTGGTCATGGAGAAGGGGACGATGGATTTCGCGACCGCCGAAGCTGCAGCACCCTCGCCCCTGGCGAAGAGGCTGTTCGCGGTCGAAGGCGTCGAACGTGTGTTCTTCGGCTCCGACTTCGTGACCGTCACCAAGTCGGCTGACCGGGACTGGCAGGTCCTCAAGCCGTCGATCCTCGGCGGCATCATGGAGCATTACACGTCCGGCGACCCGGTG
This sequence comes from Rhodospirillales bacterium, assembly GCA_016185145.1. Lineage (GTDB taxonomy): Bacteria > Pseudomonadota > Alphaproteobacteria > Reyranellales > Reyranellaceae > Reyranella. The sequence goes on from JACPOB010000153.1 coordinate 4,197, forward strand.
ATCGCCGACGCCGCCGAAGTGCATGCTGCGGCGGCCGACGACGACGAGGTCGTCGCCCAGATCAAGGAACTTCTCGATACGCGCGTTCGTCCGGCCGTGGCGCAGGACGGCGGCGATATCGTCTTCCAAGACTTCCGGGACGGCGTGGTCTACCTGCACATGCAGGGCTCTTGCTCGGGCTGCCCGAGCTCGACGGCCACGCTCAAGATGGGCATCGAGAATCTTCTGAAGCACTACGTGCCGGAAGTGGTGGAAGTGCAGGCGGCCCAGTAGGCCGCCTTCCGCTCAAGCGTACAGCGTAAGAGGTGCAACACGCGGTCGTGGGGGACCGCGCGATGGGCCGTTCGTTTGAGCAAAACGAAACGAGGGTGTGGCATGCTTTGTTCGATTCAGCCCGCGATCACTCGTGGGCGACAGTACGCGTTTCCGGTGGTGTGGGCCGCCGTACTCGCGACCGGCGTCGGCCTCAACGAACCGCTGCCTTCCTTCGATGCCGCCCCTTATCTCTCTTTCGCCCCGATCGGCAAGGCCCTGGCTTCCTCCCCCGACGAGGCGACGTTGGTCGCCATGGAGGCCGAGCCTCAGGCGCTGACCTTCCTGCCGCCGCCGGCCAACGAGCCCGACGACATCCATCGCTCGATCATCGATCCGTCGATGGGCCACGGCCGCTTCGCCGCGCCCGGCAACGCGCTGCGCCGCCAGGTCCAGCTCCGTGCCGTCAGCCCGCGCACTGCCGACGAGCTCGCCGGCTTCTTCCGCGACGTCTCCTTCACGCTGCTCACCGACATCCGCCAGGGCGAGGCCGTGCCGGCGATCAAGGTCGACCGCGTGCCGGCCGACCTCGGCAACAAGGACGGCTTCGAGCGCAAGCAGCTCTTCATCACAGCGATCCTGCCCGTGGTGCTGGAGGTCAATCAGCGCGTGACGGCCGACCGCGAGCAGCTGTTGGCGCTGCGCGACAAGCTAGCCATCGATCCATATGCCACGAGCCCGATCGAGCGAATCTGGCTCGAGGATCTCGCCGACCGTTACGACACGACGCCCGACCGTATCGATGAGCTGGTGCGCCGCGTCGACATCGTGCCGCCGTCAATGGCGATCGCCCAGGGCGGCGTCGAATCGGGCTGGGGCACCTCCTTCGCCGCGCGCACCGGCAATGCGCTGTTCGGCCAGATTCAGGTGGTCGGCCGTCACAGCGTCGACGTGCCGTGGAAGCCGGGCAGCGGCATGCCGCAGCCCTTCTCCAGTGTCGGCGAGGCCACCGAGGCCTACATCACCAACCTCAACACTCATCCCGCCTATGCCGGTTTTCGCGCCGCCCGCGCGGCCGCGCGCGAACGCGGCGAAGATCTCGAGGGCTACCGGCTGGTCGGCACGCTGCTGCGCTATTCCGAGCGTGGCCTGGACTACGTGCAGTTCGTACGCCAGATCATGCGCGAGAACGACCTGCACGACTTCGACAAGGCGAAGCTGTCTGGGTTCTAGTTTTCCTCCCCAGCGAAGCTGGGGAGGAAGAGTTTTCACATCATCGGCCGCGGCAGGTCGGCGTCGCTGACCAGCGGATAGCGCCGCTGGTCGAACAGCTGGTAGTGCCACCATTCATTGCGATAGAAGTCCCAGCCGGCGCTGGTCATCAGCCCCATCAGCAGCAGGCGGTTGCGCTGCGCCTCGGCCGGGACGTCGGTGCGGCCGTGATGCGACAGCGGGGTGAAGGCATCGAACGCCGTGCCCATGTCGAGCTCGCGATCGCCATCCAGCAGGGTGAGGTCGACGGCAACGCCGCGCGAATGCGGCGAGCCACGCCGCGGATCGGCCAGGAATTCGGGATCGGGTCGGGCGTTCCACAGCGCCCATTGCGCTTCCACAGGCCGCAAGGCGTCGAAGACGCGCAGCCTGAGGCCGAGCGGCCGGGCGAGTGCGACCGCTGCGGCAAGCTTGTCGGCGGCTTCGCGATGCAGCCAGCATTCGGCATTCCGGTAGACCGGCTGCCCCGTTAGATTGGCGTCCGTCGCATAGGCGAGCGTCACATCGACGTCGAAGTCCGGCGGGGCAATGGCAACAAGATCGATCTTCATGGTCCAAGAATACACATGACGGTCCTCGCCTTCGATTGCGCAGTCAGCGGCATGACCGTTGCCGTCGTGCGCGACGGCGTGCGCCTCGCCGGCCTTGCCGACGAAGGCCGCGACCAAGCCGCGCGCCTGCTGCCGGCAATCGGTACGGCGCTGGGCGAGGCTGCCGTCGATCGACGCCAGCTCTCGCTCGTCGCCGTGACCGTCGGCCCCGGCAGCTTCACCGGCGTGCGCGTGGGTCTTGCCGCCGCGCGCGGACTGGCGGTCGGTCTCGCCGTGCCGCTGGCGGGCATCACCACGACGGCGGTGCTGCTCGCACAGGCCGCGTCGCGCGACAGGCTGGCGATCGCCGCCATCGACAGCCGGCTGGGCGACTGGTTCTGTGCCGTCGGAGAGGGTGATGCCGCGCCCTTCGTGTCGTCGTCACGCGAACTCGCGCTCCGCATCGCCGGCCGGCCCTGCCTTGTCGTCGGCAGCGGCGCGAAGGCATTGGCGGACGAGCTTCTGGCCGACGGGATCGACGCTGTGGCCGAGGAAGCGGTTCCCGACGCCGTCACGCTCGCCCACTTGGCGGCTGAAACGGGCGTCGAAGCCTGGCGCGTCCGTAATGCCGAGGAGGGCCTGCCGCGGCCGCTCTATCTGCGCGGGGTCAATATCACCTTGCCGGACGGCGCGCGCCGCACCGTCGAATGACCGACCGATTCATCATCGTGCCGATGGGGGCGCTCGATCTCGACCGGGCATCGGCCCTGCACACCGAATCGTTCGCGCCCCTCGGCGAACGCACCTGGACACGGCAGGATCTTGCCGAGCTGGTGGCGTTGCCGGGCGTGACCGGTCTGCTGCTGCAGGTCGATGGCCGCGACGCCGGCCTCGCGGTGTGCCAGGTGGCGGCCGATGAGGCAGAACTGCTGACCCTCGCCGTACGACCGGCCCATCGCCGCCGAGGCGCCGCGCGCCATCTGCTCACCGCGGTCATCGACCATGCCCGCACGGCCGGCGCGCGAGCGCTGTTCCTGGAGGTTGGCGTGGATAACCCGGCGGCAAGAAGCCTCTACGATTCGAAGGGTTTTCGCCCGGTCGGAAAACGTCGCGCCTACTACGAGCGCGGCCAGGGGCCACCCGCAGACGGCATCGTCATGCGTCTCACTCTCATCTGATGAATCGATGATCAAGCCCGCCGGATGGTTACGATATGGGCATCGCCGGCATCTTCGATGGAAAGGATGGTGTGGCCCTCCTCCCGTGCAGCGCGGGGAACATTGCGTAAAGGCTCGTCGCCTTTGAGACGCACCCTCAGGATCTCTCCCGACGTCATGCGTTCGAGCCTGAGCTTGGTGCGCACGAAGGTCATGGGACAGACCTCGCCCGTGATGTCGATCGTTTGGTCCGGCTGGATTGTCATCACCCGACAACTATACCGCGACTGCAGAGCGGTGTAGGGTAACGTTGCATGCCTGATCGTAAATCCAAGCTCGAGATCCTTTGCGCCGAGCGCGGCCTCAAGATGACCGACCAACGGCGCGTGATCGCGCGCGTGCTCTCGGAGGCGCACGATCATCCCGACGTCGAGGCAGTGCATCGTCGCGCAACCGCGATCGATCCCAACATCTCGATCGCCACGGTCTATCGAACCGTGCGGCTGTTCGAGGAAGCCGGGATTCTCGCCAAGCATGACTTCGGAGATGGTCGCGCTCGCTATGAAGAAACGCCGGACGAGCACCACGACCATCTGATCGACATCCAGAGCGGCAAGGTCGTGGAATTCCACAACGACGAGATCGAGGAACTGCAGCGCCGGATCGCCGAAAAAGCCGGCTACAAGCTGGTCGGTCACCGTCTGGAACTGTACGGCGTGCCCCTCGACGGGAAAAACAGTCGCCAAAAATGAGTGGACGGGACCATCGCCACCCCGATAATGGAGCGATGATCGGGGCGGCCCCCTTGCGGATTCAACATGCGCATTGACCGCGCTGACAGCGAAGCCGAACTGCTTGGCGCGCCCGCCTCCAGTGCGGAGATCGTCAGGGTTGTCGCCGGTGACTTCGAGGTTCGGCTGGCCGAGAACGCCGCTGAGATCGACGCCGCGCAGGCGCTTCGCTATCGGGTATTTTACGAAGAGATGACAGCGCATCCGACGCCGGAGATGGCGGCGCGGCGGCGCGACTTCGATGCCTTCGACACGGTCTGCGATCACCTACTGGTCCTCGATCACCGCCGCGGCGAGGGGCCGAAGGCCATCGTCGGCACCTATCGCTTGACCCGCCGCTCGGCGGCGGCGGCATTGGGCCGTTTCTATTCGTCGGCCGAGTACGACATCCAGCCGATGATCGACTATCCTGGCGAAGTCCTTGAAGCCGGCCGTTCGTGCATCGAGAAGGATGCGCGCAATACCGCGACCATGCAGATGCTGTGGCGCGGCATCGCTCTCTATTCGCTCCACTACAACGTCCAGGTAATGTTCGGCTGCCCCAGCCTGCCGGGCACCGATCCGTCGCAGCATGCGCAGGCGCTGTCATATCTCTATCATCATCACCTGGCGCCGCCGGAGATCCGTGTGCGGGCGCTTGCCAGCCGCTACGTCAAGATGGACGTGCTCGAACCCGGCAGCTACGACCCGCGCAAGGCGATGGCGCGCGTGCCGCCGATCATCAAGGGCTATCTGCGGTTGGGCGGATTCGTCGGCGACGGTGCGGTGATCGATCCGCAGTTCAACACCACGGACGTCTTCATCATCGTCAAGACGGAAATCATCACCGAGAAGTACATCCGCCACTACGAACGCGGGATGCGCGACCAGGAAAGCTGACGTCTTCGACGCTGCATGTGGATCGGTTCTCCTCTGCGAGGCGCCTTCCGGCTGCTGAGCTACCTTTCAGTGACGCTCGTCCTGGTGCCGATCTATCTCGTGGCCATGACGCTGCGCATCCGCCCGGTCATCCGCTGGATGCCTGTCGCCTATCACCGCTTCGTCTGCATCATCCTCGGCATCAAGGTGCACGTGCACGGCCGGCGCTCGGACGTGATTCCGACGCTCTACGTCTGCAATCACGTTTCCTACCTCGACATCGTGGTTTTGGGCGGGCTGATCCCGGGCAGCTTCGTCGCCAAGGCTGAGGTGGCGACCTGGCCGTTCTTCTCGACGCTGGCCAAGGCGCAGCGCACGATCTTCATCGAGCGAACCAGCGGCAAGGCCAGCCGCAGCCGCGACGAGATGATGAGCAGGCTGAACACGGGCGACAATCTCATGCTGTTCCCCGAGGGCACCTCGAGCGACGGCCAGCGCGTGCTGCCCTTCCACAGCGCCCTGTTCGGGGTGGCGCAGTTGCGCCGTGACGAGAAGCCCATCTCCGTGCAGTCGGTGGCGATCGCGTACACGCGCCTCGACGGGATTCCGCTTGGCCGCTATTGGCGTCCGCTGTTCGCCTGGTTCGGCGATCTCGATCTCGTGCCGCACCTTTGGCAGATGGTGTGCCTGGGCGAGACCGAGGCCGTGGTGACATTCTTCCCGCCGGTCGACATCGACAAGCTCGGCGACCGCAAGAAGCTCTGCGAATACTGCTTCAAGCAGGTCTCGTCGGCCGTCCAGGCGGCCAATTCCGGTCGCTACGAGCTCCTGCCGCCGAAGAAGGCGGCATAAAGTGCATCCATCCTTCATATTCCTCTCCCCCGCTAGGGGGAGAGGCTAGGTGAGGGGGCTTCGAGGTCCGCCTGCAACCCCCTCACCCAGCCTCTCCCCCTAGCGGGGGAGAGGAGCATTTGATAGAACCCGGCCGTTCCTGCAACGGAGACCGATGACCGACGTCCGCCCCGGCGACCAGCGGCAGTGGCAGCGCAAGCGCGTGTTCATCCGCACCTACGGGTGCCAGATGAACGTCTACGATTCGGACCGCATGGCCGACGTCCTGCGGCCGCTCGGCTATGCCATGACCGACACGCCCGAACAGGCTGATCTGGTCGTGCTGAACACCTGCCACATCCGTGAGCATGCCTCGGAGAAGGTCTATTCCGAGCTCGGCCGCCTGCGCGACGCCAAGCACGAACGCCGCGCCGACGGCCGCGACCTCACCATCGCGGTCGCTGGCTGCGTCGCCCAGGCCGAGGGTGAGGAGATCGTGCGCCGCCAGCCCGCCGTCGACATCGTCGTCGGTCCGCAGGCCTACCACCGCCTGCCCGAGCTTCTGGCCGAGGCCGAGCGCAAGGCTGCCATCCGCCGCGCCGGCAAGCGCCTGCCGGGTGCCGGCGTGCTCGATACCGACTTCCCGGCCGAGAGCAAGTTCGACCATCTGCCGTCGCCGCGGGGCGTGCGCGCCGGCTCGGCCTTCCTGTCGATCCAGGAAGGCTGCGACAAGTTCTGCACCTTCTGCGTCGTGCCCTATACGCGCGGCGCCGAGTATTCGCGGCCGGCCTCTGCCGTGCTGAGCGAAGCCCGGCAGCTCGTGGCCGCCGGTGCGATCGAGATCACGCTGCTCGGCCAGAACGTCAACGCCTATCACGGCGAGGCGGCCTCCGGCTCCGTTGGCGGATCGACGTGGTCGCTGGCGCGGCTGATCCAGGCCCTGGCCGAGATCGATGGCGTGGCGCGCATCCGCTACACGACCTCCCATCCGCGCGACATGGACGACGATCTGATCGCCGCCCACGGCGCGGTGCCGCAGCTCATGCCCTACCTGCATCTGCCGGTGCAGTCGGGCTCCGATCGTATTCTCGAGGCGATGAACCGCCGGCACGGGCGCGATCTCTTCCTCGGGCTCGTCGACCGCCTGCGCCATGTGCGCGCCGACCTGGCGCTCTCCTCAGACTTCATCGTCGGCTTCCCCGGCGAAAGCGACGCCGACTTCGACGACACGATGCGGCTGGTGGACCAGGTTGGTTTCGCCTCGGCCTTCTCCTTCAAGTACAGCCGCCGTCCCGGCACGCCGGGCTCGGCCATGCCCGACCAGGTGCCCGAGGCGGTGAAATCCGCCCGGCTCGCGGCCCTTCAGGCGCTGCTCGGCCGGCAGGCGCGTGACTTCAACACCTCCAAGGTCGGCGCCACCGTGCCGGTGCTGTTCGCCGAGACCGGCCGCAAGCCCGGCCAGATCGTCGGCAAGACCCCATGGCTGCAGTCGGTCTATGCCGAGGGCGATGAACGGCTGATCGGCCGCATCGTCGAGACCCGCCTGATCGAAGGCCATGCCAACAGCCTGGCCGGAGAGATCGTCACCCGCGCCTACGAGGCGGCCGCGTGAGCGATACGGCTGCCACCGGCCGTTCGGCCGACGTGCGCCGCATGACGTTCGACGACAACGCGCTGCTGCCCGGGCTCTACGGCAATCACGATCGCCATCTGGTGCGCATAGAACAGCTCGCCAACGTCCAGTTGAGCGCGCGCGGCAACCAACTCGCCATCGCCGGGACGGCCGACGATGCCGCGGTCGCCCACAAGGCGATCACCGGCCTCTACGAGCGGCTGAAGCGCGGCCTGTCGATCGAGATCGCCGACGTCGATGCCGCCGTCCGCTTCGCCCGCACGGGTACCGGCACTGGCGCCGACGGCGGCGACAATGACGGCATCCGCACGCGCCGGCGCACCGTGCAGGCGCGCTCGCCCGGCCAGCGCACCTATCTCACCGCGCTGCGCGAGCGCGACATGGTGTTCGCGCTGGGGCCGGCGGGCAGCGGCAAGACCTATCTCGCGGTCGCCATGGGCGTGTCGTTGCTGTTGGCGGGCAAGGTCGAGCGCATCGTGCTGTCGCGGCCGGCCGTCGAGGCCGGCGAGCGGCTGGGTTTCCTGCCCGGCGACATGAAGGAGAAGATCGATCCGTATCTGCGACCGCTCTACGACGCGCTGCACGACATGCTGCCGGCCGAGCAGATCGCCAACCGCATGGAGTCCGGCGAGATCGAGATCGCGCCGCTCGCCTTCATGCGCGGCCGCACCTTGGCGCATTGCTACGTGATCCTCGACGAAGCGCAGAACACCACGCCCATGCAGATGCGCATGTTCCTCACCCGCCTGGGCGAAGGCTCGCGCATGGTGATCACCGGCGATCCCAGCCAGACCGACCTGCCGGGCGGCCAGCGCTCGGGGCTCGCCGATGCCGTCGAGACGCTGAAGAGCGTCGATGGCGTGCGGTTCGTGCGGCTGACGTCACAGGACGTCGTGCGCCACGACCTGGTGACCCGTATCGTCGAGGCCTATGACGCGCGCGACAAGAAAGCGAAGGCGTAAGCCTTCGTCCCGACCGGAGCGCGGAGCGCGGAGCGGAGGGAACTTGCCTGCTGCAGACAAGCCCCCTCGACTTCGCTCGGGGCGACGTCTGGCGACGTCGGTTGACGTTGTCCTGCTCGACGCGGCATGGGCCAAGGCCCTGCCAGGCGTCGAGCGCCTGGTACGCAAGGCCGCTCGCGCCGCGACCAGCAATCGCAAACGTACGCTCACCATCGCGCTCGCCGACGATCGCCGCGTGCGCGCGCTGAACGCGCGCGACCGCAAGAAGGACAAGCCGACCAACGTTCTGTCCTATCCGTCGGGGGAGCGCGATTTCCTTGGCGATGTCGTGCTGGCGCGCCAGACCGTCTGGCGAGAGGCCAAGTCGCAAGGCAAGACGCCGGCCGATCATCTCAGCCATCTCGTCGTGCATGGCACGCTTCACCTGATGGGCTACGATCACGAGACGAGCGAAGCCGACGCCGAGCGCATGGAGGCGCTGGAGCGGCGGATCCTCGCCAAGCTCGGAATCGCGGATCCATACTGAGGGAAGGACACGACATGCGGGTGGGATTCATTGGCCTTGGCACGATGGGCTCGGGCATCTCGGCAAATATGCGCAAGGCCGGCCACGAGATGGTGGTGCACGATGCGCGGCGCCAGGCTGCCGAGAAGATCTGCGCCGCCGGGGCCGAGTGGGCTGACACGCCAAAGGCCGTCGCCGAAGCCGCCGAGGTCGTCTTCACCTCGCTGCCGGGCCCCAAGGAGTTCGAAGCCGCCGTGAAGGGCGACAAGGGATTGCTCGCCGGCATGTCGCGCGGCCAGCCCCTGTTCGATCTCACGACCAATTCGCCGACCGTCATTCGCAACCTCGAGCCTCTGTTCGCCGAGCGTGGCGCCGTGTTGCTCGACAGCCCGGTGAGCGGCGGCCCGGCCGGCGCCCACTCGGGCAAGATGGCGATCTGGGTCGGCGGCGACGAGCAGGTGTTCCAGCGTTACCGCGCTGTGCTCGACGCGGCAGGCGATCAGGTCGCCTATATCGGGCCGATCGGCTCGGCGTCGGTCGCCAAGCTCGTGCACAATCTCAGCGGTTACATGATCCAGACGGCGCTCGCCGAGGCCTTCACCATGGGCGTGAAGGCCGGCGTCGATCCGCTGACGCTGTGGAAGGCGGTGCGCAACGGCGTCACCGGCCGGCGGCGCACCTTCGACGGCCTCGCCGACCACTTCCTGCCCGACGTCTTCGATCCACCGCGCTTTGCGCTGAAGCTCGCGCACAAGGACGTGTCGCTCGCCACCCAGGTCGGCAAGGAGCACGGCGTGCCGATGCGGCTGGCCAACCTGACGCTCGAGGAGATGACCGAGGCGTTGGCGCGCGGCTGGGAGGGACGAGATTCGCGTTCCTCGATGATCCTCCAGAAGGAGCGTTCAGGCCTCACGATCAAGTGCGATCCCGCCGACATCGCCGCCATCCTGCGCGACAAGAGCAACGCTTGATGCTGGGCGCGCGCCACTCCCGTGGCGCGTCATGGTCTTCCGGACCGCGAGCCTCCGGCTCGCTCATGATCATGAGCGAGCCGGAGGCTCGCGGTCCGGAAGACGAAGACTATGAGCGGACCTGGAGGTCCGCGCTCCGCTAAAGCATCTCGAGCGCCTGCTTGCCCTTGGGCGGTGGGAAGGCGCGGTCGAGCTCGGCGGTGATCTCAGGCGTGAGCTCGACCTCGAGCGCGCCGAGATTCTCCCTCACGCGGTCGCGGCTGGAGGATTTGGGGATCGTGACGACACCCGGCTGCGCCATCACCCAGGCGAGCGCCAGCTGTGCCGGCGTGCAACCGACCTCGTCGGCGAGCTTCTTCAGCGCGGGCTTGGTCAACAAGCGGCCCTGGTCGAGCGGCGAATAGGCCATCAGGGGAATCGATGTCCTGCGCATCAACGGCAGCAGGTCGAACTCCGGCCCGCGCCGCGACAGGCAGTACAGCACCTGATTGGAACCGGTCAGTCCCTTGTCGAGGCGGGCGGCATCCTCCATGTCGCCACGGTCGAAGTTGCTGACGCCGAAGTCGGCGATCTTCCCCGCCTCGCGCAGGCGATGGAACGCCGCGAACGTCTCCTCGAGCCGCGCCCCGCCCCGCCAGTGCAGCAGGTAGAGATCGATGCGTTCGATGCCCATGCGCTCGAGGCTGCGCTCGCAGGCCGCGACGGTGCCCGAGCGCGTCGCATTATGGGGATAGACCTTGCTCACGATGTACGGCCGCTTGCCCTGGCCGTTGATCGCTTCGCCGACGATCTCCTCGGCCACACCTTCGCCATACATCTCGGCGGTATCGATCATGGGATAGCCGAGCTCCAGCCCGTACTTCAGCGCGTCGAGCTCCCTGGCCCGCCGCCGTCCGCTTTCGCCCATGCGCCAGGTTCCGAGGCCGAGAACCGGCATTTCTGCGCCGGAGGGAAGTTTGCAGGAACGCATAAGGAACATCCGTCATTGCAACGCCGCGGCGATAGCCTATCTTATCGGCCATGCCGGACTCCACAGCGCACAGTACGCGGCCGGGCAACAGCCCGGCTTCGACGAGTGAGCCCTTCGCAACGCCGACGCCTGCACCGGCGACCGTCCCAGAGGTGCCTTCCAGCGGCGGCCTGTTGCGCGCCATCCTGCGCCGGCTGAGGCGCCGCGAGAAGAACGAGGCGGTGCGCGAGGCGATCGAGGAGCTGATCGAGGAGACGCCGGAAAGCGACACGCCGATCAGCGAAGACCAGCGCGTCCTGCTCGCCAACATCCTGAAGCTGCGCGACAAGACCGTGGCCGACGTCATGGTGCCGCGCGTCGACATCGTCGGCATCGCCGCCGACATGCCGCTCGACGAGGTCGTGCGTCTGATCCAGGCCGAAGCGCATTCGCGCTATCCGATCTATCGCGAATCGCTCGACGACGTGATCGGCATGATCCACATCAAGGACGTGCTGGCCTACTGGGGCACGGCCAAGAAGTTCAACCTGCGCGACATATTGCGTCGCGTCGTGTTCGTGGCGCCGACCTTGCCGGTGCTCGACATGCTGCTCGACATGCGCCGTTCACGCACGCACATGGCGCTCGTGGTCGACGAGTTCGGCGGCACCGACGGGCTCCTCACCATCGAAGACCTGGTCGAGGAGATCGTGGGCGAGATCGAGGACGAGCACGACGTCGCCCAGACTCCGACCGTGGCGCGCCGCGTCGACGGCACGATCGACGTCAACGGACGCACGCCGGTCGAGCTCCTGGAGCAGGAGATCGGCAACGTGCTGTCGGAGGACGAGCGACGCGAGATCGACACGGTGGGCGGCCTGATCTTCTCGCTGCTGGGCCGCATCCCCGAGCGCGGCGAGGTCGTGCGCCATCCATCCGGCGTCGAGTTCGAAGTGCTCGACGTCGACCCCAGGCGCATCAGGCGCCTGCGTGTGCGGCCGCCGACGACCTCGGCGACAGCCGCCGCCTGACCGCCGCAGCATCGTGAGCAAATTTCGAGGATGGCGCGCCTTGGGCGCCGCCGTGGTGGCGGGAGCTGTGGCGGCGCTCGCCATGCCGCCGCTCTACTGGCTGCCGCTCGCGATCATGGGCATCGTGGCCTATGTCTGGCTGTGGCAGGCGGCGCCGACGCCGCTCAGCGCCTTTTGGCGCGGCTTGGCCTGGGGCACGGGCCATTTCGCGGTCGGCTCCTACTGGATCCTCGAAGCCTTCTATGTTCCGCCGGCCGACTTCGCCCTGCTGGGGCCGCCGATCGTCGCGGGCCTCGCGGTCGTGCTGGGGTTCTTCCCGGGCCTGGCCGCCTGGGTAACGCGCCTCATCGTCGATCGCTGGCCCGACCTCGGCGGCCGCTACAGCCGCTTGGTTGTGCTCGCAATCGCCTGGACGGTTGCGGAGTGGCTGCGAGGGCACGTCTTCACCGGCTATCCTTGGAATCCGCTGGCGCATGTCTGGGGCTTTGCCACTCCTTTGTTACAAGGCGCGGCGCTGTTCGGCGTCTATGGCCTCGGCATGTTGACCTTCCTCGTGCTCGCGGCGCCGACGGCGGGCTGGCGGGCATCGATTGCGGCGCTTGTCGCCCTCGGCCTTGCCGGTTGGGCCGGCCAGTCGGCGATGGCAGCCATCGAAAACGGCAACGGGCCTTGGATCCGCATCGTGCAGCCCAACGTGCCGCAGTCGCAGAAATACCGCCCGGAAACCCGTGCCCGGCAGATCACCAAGCTCGTCGAGATGAGCCGCCGGCCGGGCTTCGACCGCTTGGCCGCCGTGGTCTGGCCGGAGACGGCGCCTCCCGAGATCGTCGAGCCCGGCTCGGCTGTACTCGAATACATGGCCCAGGCCGTGCCGCCGGGTGGCCTGCTGTTGACCGGTGCGGCACGGGCCACCGCTGCCGGGCCCCAGGATGGCGTCTGGAATTCCCTGCTGGTGATCGACGGGACCGGCGCCATCGCCGCCCACTACGACAAGGTCCACCTCGTGCCGCTCGGCGAGTACATCCCCTTCCACAAGCAACTGGCGCCGGTGTCGGGGATGATCGGCCGCGGCTCGTTCGAGGTGGGCGAGGGAAGGGTGACCCTGGTGCCATCGAACGGCTTGCCGTCCTTCTCGCCGGTGATCTGCTACGAGGTGATCTTCCCCGCCGCCGTGACCGGGCCCGGCGAGCGCCCGCAGTGGCTGCTCAACATCACCAACGACGGCTGGTTCGGCGTGTCGAGCGGACCGTACCAACACTTGACCAGTGCGCGGTTGCGCACCATCGAGGAAGGCCTACCGATGATCCGCGCCGCCAACACCGGCGTGTCGGCGGTGATCGATGCCTATGGCCGCGTTCTCGCGTCACTCGACATGCAACAGGAGGGTATCATCGACCATCGCCTTCCCGCGCCACGTGTGGCCACACCCTATGCCCGCTGGGGCGACTGGACGTTGCTGGCTATGGTTGCATTTCTTGTTGTCTCGTTAATCGGGACGCGATTGTGGAAGAGCCGACAACCCCAATGAATCATTCGACATTAGGAAACCTAAGGATCAGCTTGCATTATCCCGGAGAGGGGGTAATGTCATATGCAGCCCTGACGTGTAGATATGCATTTTTGCACAGGCGAGCTCGCCGACGGGCTGCACTCTGAAAGTGCTTGCCACTTTATTTGCGCAACCGCGTTGTAAGCTTAGAAAGACGAGCGAGAGGAACCACGACCTATGGCAAGATCACATCCGGTAGACGTCCATGTCGGTGCGCGTATGCGCCAGCGCCGCACGCTTCTCGGGATGAGCCAGGAAAAGCTCGGGACGGCCGTCGGCCTCACCTTCCAGCAGATTCAGAAATACGAGCGCGGCTCCAACCGCATCGGCTCGAGCCGCCTCTATGAGTTCGCCAAGGTGCTCGACGTACCGGTGTCGTACTTCTTCGACGAGATGCCGTCCAACGCGCTCTCGGGCCGGCCGATGTCGGGTCGCGGCCGTAAGGGCTTCGGCGAGGCCGGCACGCCGTTCGAGCAGGAGAAGGATCCGCTCATCAAGCGCGAGACGCTGGAGCTGGTGCGGGCCTATTACAAGATTCGTGAAGGCCGCGTGCGCAAGCGCATTTTCGAGATGGTCAAGGCCGTGGGTGCGGCGAGCCATGCCGAGGTGCTGGGCGGCCGTAAGCGCGGATAGCGCCGATAAGTCGCAAGACCGGGTGATGCTGAAGCGCCGGGGAACCTGGGGCAAACGGCCTATCGCAGCTTCCGATCGAGCAGCGTCGTTGCCGGCACTATTCGTCCGGCTGAAGCTGCCGGACGAATAGTGTTTTAGGCCCCTTGATTTCCGTTTGTATCTGGAGTTTTTAGCCGGCGCGGCTCCGATGGGCGGCGTCGCCGCGGACGGATTTGGACGACTTGCCACCGCGACAATAAAGGCTAAGCCGGACGTTGGCGGCTCTTCCGCCCTGCCCGGAGTCCAGTGACCTGTGGGAGGGCTGTTTTGGCCATCAAGGACTATCTCTTCACCAGCGAA
>JACPOB010000154.1 GCA_016185145.1 Rhodospirillales bacterium
ACGCCGACCACCGCCGACGCCGCTCAGGGCCAGAGAGAACCGCTACTGTCGTCATGGATGCCCGCTAACTCGCCAATTAACGGGCTCGTATCTCTCACGCGCGGACCTCAGCAAAAAGGCGGCCTACACCGGACGCGTACTTTTGCCCTGTGCCTTCGCCAGAAGCTCTTTGAGCGCTATCGTGTGTGGCGTTTCCGCTGGTTCCATCGCTAGCCCCTACCCATTCCTCGGCGCTCCGCCTGGGCACCCAAGCAGTACATCACACGCGGAGGCCGAGACCACTCTCGAAAGGGGCCTCATCGGCCCTTTTTCGTTTCGGCATCCAACCATCGTCTCAAGGCATCCATGATCACATCCGGCCCCTGCGAATGCACCGTACAAAATCTCCGGCCATACGACGTAGGCACTTCCCAAAGCCCGTGTTGATACAGATGGCCACCCCCCCACTTCGAGCGGCATAGCCCATCCTCTTGCACGAGCTTCGCCGCGTGCACGAACGCCCCTTCAGCTTCGTAGACCAATATATCGCCGACCCGCAGCTCGCCCACGTGTTCAGTCAGAACGCCCGTCTCGACGAGGTTTTTCATAAGCACGGGATCGATCGGCGGCTTGGTCCGCTTCGCGTGCTCATCCGCGAGCCGCTGATAGTCCGGCCGAGCGTACACTCCCAGCCCATAGGCGAAGCAGTTGTAGCGATTGTTCGGCAGCTCATCCTTGAGCCGCGCAAGCCTGTGAGGCCCGGCGTCCAGCAGGATCGCTTTCCAGCGCTGATCCAGCGTCGCCTCTGAGAGGCTTTCCGTCATGCACTGGAGAAAGTCGCGAAGCTCTTGGTCTGCCAATTGTCGTCTCTCCTATGCTGCGCCGCAGGTGGGAGCGGCGTGGTCGCGGGGGTGGATGGTTGAAGCGGGCCGACCGCGCGACAGCAATCAATCCAATTGCCCCGGCCCTGGCAGCAGCCAGAGCCGCCATGGGCAACACTCCGCGGACTTCAAGCTAGTCGCAGGTCGCGACCTCAAGGATGGCGGCCAAGACGCGCCACGTGACAACGTGTCCAACGCCGCCAACCGGTGGGTCCCAGGTGGGTCCCAAATGAAATTCCGACGTATCGTGACGCCTGAAATCACAACAGTGAAGCGCGCCAAGAATATATGAAAAAACCCCGCAACTGCGGGGCTTCTTCGATCTCCCAGGCGATGGTGGGCGCACCAGGGCTCGAACCTGGGACCCGCTGATTAAGAGTCAGCTGCTCTACCAACTGAGCTATGCGCCCGCTTCCAGGGCATCGCTGGGAGGGCGCGGCTATAGCAAGCACGTAATCCCTTGTCGAGTCGGGTGAATCGGCCTTTTTTGCCGCTCAGCGGCGCAGCGGCAATTGCGCATCGCGATAGACGTTGACCCCTATCAGCAGGCCACAGGCAAACATCACCGAGATCAGGGCGGTGCCGCCGTTGCTGACCAGCGGCAGCGGCACGCCGACGACCGGCAGCAGGCCCATGACCATGGCCGTGTTGATGAAGACGTAGAGGAACATCAGGCTGGTGATGCCCATCGCCAGCAGCCGACCGAAATGATGCTGGCTGCGCAGCGCGATCGAGAAGCCCCAGGCCAGCACGAGGGCGAACAGGGCGAGCAGCACCAGGGCGCCCAGGAGACCCCACTCCTCGACGAAGGTGGTGAAAATGAAGTCGGTCTGCTTCTCGGGCAGGAAGTTCAGCGAGGACTGCGTACCCTTCAGGAAGCCCTTTCCGAACAGGCCGCCCGAGCCGATCGCGATCTTGGACTGGGTGATGTGATAGCCCGCGCCCAGGGGATCGCGATCGGGATCGAGGAAGGTGAGCACGCGCTTGCGCTGGTACTCGTGCATGAACGACCAGGCGATCGGCAGGCAGGCGACGGCCGTCACGCCGGCCGCGAGGAACATCCAGATGCGCACGCCCGCCACGAACAGGAGTGCGCCGCCCGACATCAAGACCATCATCGCGGTGCCCAGATCGGGCTGCACCATGACGAGGCCGACCGGCGCCAGGATCATCAGGAGCGGCGGCAGGGTGTAGAGGAACTTGGCCGCCTCCTCCTTGCGCAGGCCGTGATAATAGCGCGCCAGCACCATGATGACCGCCACCTTGGCGATCTCGGACGGCTGGATCTGCATCGGGCCGACCGCCAGCCAGCGCTGGGCGCCCATGCCGATCTTGCCGATGACGTCCACGGCGACCAGCAGAAGCATGGAGACGATGTAGATCGGCCAGGCCATCGCCAGCCATACCTTGGGATGGATCAGCGCCACCACCAGCATCAAGGCGAAGGCCGCCCCGTAGCGCACGGCATGCCGCGCCGCCCACGGTTCGAAGCGGCCGCCGGCCGCCGAATAGAGCGCCAGCACGCCGATCCCCGCGATCGCCGTCAGGACCAGGACCAGGCCCCAGTTGATGCGCCAGATCTTTTCGCCGAAGCCTATTGGGGCGGGTGCGTCGAGAGCGAGGCTCATCGCGACGCCATCTTGCGGAAGCCGTCGGTACGGCGCGACGGATCGCGCTTCATGACCTCGATCAGCACGTCGCGGCCGATCGGGCCCGCCGTGGAGCCGCCGGCCTTGCCGTGCTCGATGATGACGGCGCAGGCATAGCGCGGATTGTCGACCGGCCCGAAGCAGACGAACAGCGCGTGGTGCCGCAGGTGCCAGGGCAGCTGGTCCTGGGTGATGCCCATGTCGCGTTCGCGCTCGGTGATGCGCTTCACCTGGGCGGTGCCGGTCTTGCCGGCGAACCTGAACTGCGGCTCGACCAGCTTGCCCTTGGCGTCGAGGCGCAGGTGATTGGCGGTGCCGGCAGCGACGACCTGGACCATGCCCTCGCGGATCAGGGCGAGATGCTGGGGATTGAAGCGCAGCGACGGCGCCATCGGCTTGTCGCGCGGCTTGGGCGGCGCCAGCTCCTCGCGCGGCGTCGCCGAGGCCAGGAGCAGATTGGGCTGCACCTCGTAGCCGCCGTTGGCGATGCGGGCCGTCATGATGGCGAGCTGGAGCGGCGTCGCATTCATGAAGCCCTGGCCGATGCCGATGTTGAAGGTGTCACCGTGCTGCCAGGGCTTGCCGAGCTTTTCCTGCTTCCACGACCGGCTGGGCTGGATGCCGGCCGATTCGCCCGGCAGGCCGAGCTCGCTGACGCGGCCGAAGCCCAGGCGGTTGCCGACGTCGGCGATGCGGTCGATGCCGGCCTTGCGGGCGGCTTCGTAGAAGAAGCAGTCGCAGGACTGGGCGAGCGCCTCGACCACGTTGGTCGAGCCGTGACCGCCCCTCAGCCAGCAATGGAACTTGATGTTGCCGAGCTCGAGGTAGCCAGCGCAGGGCAGCCGCGTCCACGGCTCGATCGCCTTCGATTCCAAGGCCGCCAGCGCCGTCACCATCTTGTAGGTCGAGCCGGGCGGATAAACGCCGGCGATCGCCTTGTTGTGCAGCGGCCGCTCCGGGCTGTCGAGCAGCTCGCGCCATTCGGCCTGGGTGATGCCGCGAGCGAAGGTGTTGGGATCGAAGCCCGGTGTCGACACCATGGCGATGATGTCGCCGGTGACGATGTCCATCACGACCACCGAGCCGCTCTGATGCTCCTTGACGCGCTCGGCGACGAAGCGCTGAAGCTCCAGATCGATGGTGAGCAGCGCGTTCGAGCCGGGCTGGCCCTCGGTGCGGTCGAGCTCGCGCACCACGCGGCCGACGGCGTTGACCTCGACCTGTACGGCGCCGGCGCGGCCGCGCAGGTTGTCCTCCAGCGAGCGCTCCACGCCCTTCTTGCCGAACCGCATGGTGGCGAGCTGCAGCACCGGATCGTCGCGACCCGCCAGGTCCTCGTCGGAAACGCGGCCGGTGTAGCCGATGATATGGCTCATCAGCTCGCCTTCGGGATAGTCGCGCGTCTGGCCGAGATCGATGAACACGCCGGGCAGGTCGGGCGCATTGAACTCCAGCCGCGCCACCTCCTCCCAACCGAGATTCTCGCGCACCACGACCGGCTGGGCGTTGCGGCTGCGGCGCAGCTCGCGCAGCAGGCGGTTCTTCTCGGTCTCGCCCAGGCTGACGATCTGGTCGAGGCGTTCGACCAGCAGGTCGACACCGCGGCCGCGATCCGAGGTCGCCATGGCGCGGAAGTTGTTGCGGTTGACGGCCAGCGGCTGGCCGGTGCGATCGAGGATCAGCCCGCGCGACGGCGGCAGCAGGCGCAGGTTGATCCGGTTCTCCTCGGCGAGCGTGGAGAAGCGCTGGGTCTCGATGACCTGGAGCTGGTAGAGCCGGCCGGCCAATGCCGACAGCAGCACGACCTGCGCACCGCCCAGCAGCAAGGCGCGGCGCGTGAACAGGCCCGAGCGCTCGCCGTCGCCCTTGCGGTAGCGCATCATGACGTGGTCTCGCCGGGACGGGCCGTGCCGCGCGACAGCTCGGGCACGTTCAGGGGATCGCGCGCGCGCACGCGCGCCAGCAGGGGGGCAATCAACGGATAGATCACGACCACCACGACATACTGGATCAAGGCCGGCACGGGGTCGATGGCCGTCCATGTCCAGAGCGCCGTGAATGCCCAGACCAAGGCCACGAAGCCCAGGGTCAGCAGGCAGAAGCCGAACCACTGGAACAGGAAGGGCACGCCGACGAGATAGCGCCGGTTGGCGACCACGGCGGCGCGGATCAGCACGAAGCCCAGCGCGCTCACGCCCACGGGCGCGCCCGGGCCGCCCAGCAGCAGGTCGAGCAGGATGCCCATGGCGAGCAGCAACGGCCCCGGCAGGCGCTCGGGCGTCGCCAGGCTGAACTGGAAGACGACCAGCGCCGGCAGAAGCGGCAGGGCATTGGACAGGAAAGGCGCGCGCAACGGCGCCAAGGTCAGCAGGACGAAGAACAGCAGCACGGCGCCGGGCAGCGCCGCACGGCCCCAGCGGTCGAGAACGGCAAGCAGTCCGTCGGCCTTCATTGGGCGGCCTTCATCATTTCACCCTCTGGCCGGCCACGCCCGACGGCGTCGACGAGGACGCGGAGGGGGCGCTGTGGCCGCCGCTCACCAGGCCGGTGACGCCGTAATCGACGACGCGCACGAACTCGAGCCGCGAGAAGTCGGCGAACGGCCGCACGCGCACGCGGCCCTCGCTGGTCTCCACCACCTCGCCGACCGGGATGCCGACCGGGAAGCTGCCGCCATGGCCCGAGGTGATGATGCGGTCGCCGCGCTGCACGCCCTGGAGGCTCTGCAGCAAGGTGAGGCGAAGCTGCGTGGAGTTGTCGCCGGCCAGGATGGCGCGCTCGCGCGTGCGCTCGATCAGCACCGGCAGGCGCGAGTTGACGTCGGTGACGAAGAGGACGCGCGAGCTGTTGTCGCCGACCTCGGCGATGCGGCCGGCGAGGCCCTCGCCGGTGACCACCGCCTGGCCGGGCGCGACACCCACCTTGCGGCCGACATTGAGCAGCGCGCCGCGCACATAGGCGCTGACGCTGTCGCCGACGATGCGGGCGGTGATGAAGGAGGCCTCGGGCCCTTCACGGAAGTTGGCGAGGCCGCGCAGACCCTCGTTCTCGTTCTCCAGGCGACGGGCGGCCGTCTGCCAGGCGAGCAGCCGGGCATTCTCCTCGCGCAGGCGGGCGTTCTCCTCGCGCAGGGAGGCGAACTCCTTGAGGTCGGCGATGGTGCGGTTGGCGACAGCCACCGGCCGGGCGATCGCTTCGAGCACGGGGCTGGCAAGATCGAGCGCCAGCACGCGGGCCTCCTCCACGAGGATGGTGTCGGCCTTGCCGACCAACATGGCGCCGAACGCAGCGATGACCAGCAGGCCGAGCGCAAAGCGCTGCACGGCCTGGCGAACCTGGCCAGCGACTACCTCGAAATCGTCCCGAATCGCCATGTCGGGGCTATCTTACTCCAAACCACCCTACTTTCCCTCCCCAGCTTCGCTGGGGAGGTGTCGGCGTCTTACGCCGACGGAGGGGTCATGAGCCGCCGTGCCCGCTGCCCATGACCCCTCCGCCCGCTACGCGGGCACCTCCCCTTCGCGGGCTCCGCGAAGGGGAGGGAGAAGACTAGTACATGGACGACAGAACGCCGCGCAGGCGGTCGATGTTCTCCACGGCGTGGCCGGTGCCCAGGGCCACGCAGAGCAGCGGATCCTCGGCCACCGAGACCGGCAGCCCGGTGGCCTGGCGCAGCACGGTGTCCATGTTGGCGAGCATGGCGCCGCCGCCGGTCAGCACGATGCCCTTGTCGACGATGTCGGCTGCGAGCTCTGGGGCGGTGTTCTCGAGCGCCACCTTCACGGCCTCGACGATGGCGCTCACCGGCTCCTGCAGGCTTTCGGCGATCTGGCGCTCGGTGATGACCAGTTCCTTCGGCACGCCGTTCATCAGGTCGCGACCCTTGATCTCCATGGTGCGGCCCTCGCCGTCATCGGGCGGGCAGGCCGAGGCGATGGTCTTCTTGATGCGCTCGGCCGAGCTCTCGCCGACCAGCAGGTTATGGTTGCGGCGGATGTAGCCGATGATGGCCTCGTCCATCTTGTCGCCGCCGACGCGCACCGAACGCGGATAGACGATGCCGCCCAGCGACAGGATCGCCACCTCGGTCGTGCCACCGCCTATATCGACCACCATCGAGCCGGTCGGCTCGGTCACCGGCAGGCCGGCGCCGATCGCGGCTGCCATCGGCTCCTCGATCAGCCAGACCTTGCGGGCGCCGGCACTCTCGGCCGATTCCTGGATGGCGCGGCGCTCGACGGCGGTCGAGCCGGAGGGCACGCAGACCACGATCTGCGGATGGGCGAAGCTGCGGCGATTGTGCACCTTGGAGATGAAGTGCTTGATCATCGCCTCAGCGACTTCGAAGTCGGCGATGACGCCGTCGCGCAGGGGGCGGATCGCCTGAATGTTGCCGGGTGTGCGGCCCAGCATCATCTTGGCTTCCTCGCCGACCGCGAGGACCTGACGCTTGCCGCTTTGCGTCGTGAGCGCGACGACCGACGGTTCATTGAGGACTATGCCGCGGCCCTTGACGTAGACCAGTGTGTTGGCCGTCCCGAGGTCGATGCCCATGTCAGCCGAAAAAAGCCCGATGACGCGCGAGAGCATTGAGTTAAGTCTCTGCCATTGCTAGGAAAATTGAGGTCGGGCAATGCACTTTGGGCCCGCCGCGGGAAGCGCGCTCGGGTTTAGACCGGCCAGCAGGGTCCCGCAAGACGATTCAAAGCGAACGATCCGGCAACCAACTCGGCAATCGTCAGGGCGGCTGAAGATGCGTGTGCTGATCGTGGAGCCGGGATTGCAAGGCTGACCTCGAGCGCGCTGTTGCACCAGAAGGGTATCAGGCCGCAGCTCGCCGAACGGGCAGGCAACTTCGACGCCGCGAGACAGACGCTTGTCCTCCTCGCCAGAAGCAAGCCCATGGACATCTACACGATGTGCAACGGCCTGCGCGACGTCGCACCCGACCTGCCGCTCGAGATGGGCATTCGCGTCACGCAGCCGGCCGAGCGCGGCGAGGGGTCGAGGCCTTTGCCGGCACGCAAGCCTTGGTCGCGATCTGGTCGTCGGCGCCGACGGCATCCACTCGGCGATGCGCCGTCACGTCGCGGACGAATCGAGATGCGGCCGACCGGTTGGGGCGGCTGGCTGTGGCTGGCGCCGGCCGCTGCCGCGCTACACAAGACCATCACCGAATACTGGAGTGCTGGTCGCTTCGTCGGCATCTATCGGCAGTGGCGCGAGGCCCGCCGAGCTGTTCGCCGACGACAAGTGCATTGCTCGCGCGCCGTTCGACACCATGCCGGCAAGCCCTGCGCCGCACCGGTCGCACCAATGCCAAGGGCATGCGCAGCCGCCGCATCGCCTCCCTGACGTTCATGAGGTCGAACGCCGCTTGCGTGGGGCCGCGACCAGCTCATGAAGTTCTGTTCCATCGAGGCGTTCGCCAAGGAGATCGAGAAGAGTCTCGCCGAGTCGCCCCAACCAGTACTGACTATCGCCGGTCGGTGAGTCACGGCTGTAGCCACCGGCGAATCCCGATACCAGGCAGAGCGGCTGAAACTTCCGATCGCGCGGTCACACCATGGCCACAGCCCGACGCGTCGCGCTCCAGCATCATGCCGGTCCTATTGCGGGGCAGACTCGATGTTCGAAGCGGTCCACACCAAGCGCTATGCCGAGCGCATGACGGCCTATCTCGGCCTCGGCGTGCAAAGCCATGTGATCGAGGTGGCGAGCAGCGACGGCTCCCTGCTGCAGCAGTTCAGCCGGCTCGGCATCCCCGTCATCGGCATCGAACGCGATCACGCCGCCGCCGTCCGTGCGATGATGACGCGGGGCATTCCGACCTTGACCGGATCGTTCGGCCGCGACATGGCGCGACGCCTCGCGGCCGAGGGCATCGACGCCGATCTCATGGTGGCGAACAACGCGCTGTCGCACGTGGCGGACATCGACGATTTCCTCGACGGCTTCACCCTGCTCCTCAACCCCGAGGGCGTGGCGACGTTCGAGGTTTCCCGAGCGTCCTGCCTATCGCCGCAAATGGCCGAGCAGCTGTTCTCGGCAAGCGGCCTGCGCATCTTCGACGTCGAGCCGCTCGACACGCAGGACGGCTCGCTGCAGCTGTTCGCCTGCCGCTCGGATGCGGCATGGCAGAGCGGACCGTGGGTCGGCCGGACACTGGCGATGGAGCGGCCGGTCGTTCACTGACCGGGGCGCGGTCCCGCCTTCTGGGCCTCCCTGACCAGGGCGCGGATGTCCTGCTGGCTGAGCCTGCGCAGATCGTCGTAGGCCTTGCGCGTGAACTCGGGCCGGCCGGTCCCCTCGCCGCTCAGCTGGTACTGGCCACCCTTCTCGGCGAACAGGAAGTAGAACGGCATGCCGGGATTGCCGCGCGCCGTCACCACGGCGATCGACCGGTTGTCGCTGCAGCCGTAGAGCTCCCACGGATAGCCGCCGTACGTCTTGGTGGCGAACGGTCCGCGATCGCAGGTGATGCGCGGTTCGGACGGGCCCTGCGCGGCGGCAATGGGTGCGACCGCCACGAGGAGCAGGAGAGTGAGCGCGAGCCGCTTCATCACAGCCCCATCATCTTGGCGATGGTGTTGCGCTGGATGTCGTTGGTGCCGCCGCCGATGGAGCCGACGCGCACGTCGCGAAACAGCCGCTGGATGTCATGCGCCATGGTGTAGCCCGCGCCGCCCATGATCTCCATGGCGAGATGCGCGCATTTGAACTCGCCGTCGGTCCCCTGGATCTTGGCGATCGCCGTCTCCTCGACGGGATCGAGTCCGGCATCCAGCATGTCGGCCAGCCGATAGGTCAGCGCCTGCGTGCTTTTCAGCATGATGCGCATGTCGGCGAACTTGTGCTGGATCGCCTGGAACCTGGAGATCGGTTGGCCGAACTGGCGGCGCTCGACCGCGAAGGCGCGGGCATACTCGATCGCCCAGTGCATGTTGCCGCAGGCCTGCGCGGCGAGGCACAGACGCTCGAGGTTGAGTCCCTTCATCAGGCCGGACCAGCCGCGGTTCTCCTCGCCGATCACGTGATCGGCGGGCACGAACACGCCGTCGAAGAAGATCTCGTTGGGATGGGTCGTGCGGCGGCCCAGCGTCTCGAGCGGCTTCATCTCGACACCGGCGGCGCGGGCATCGACCCAGAACAGCGTGACGCCCTTGTGCCTGGCCTCGCTGTCGGTCTTGGCGACCACCACCAGATAATCCGCCACGTGCGCGGCGCTGATGTAGAGCTTCTGGCCGCTGAGGCGATAGCCGTTGCCGTCGCGCACGGCCCGGGTCTTGATGCCCGAGGCATCCGAACCGGTGTCGGGCTCGCTGAGCGCGAAGGCCGACTTCAGCCGCCCGGCACAGATTTCGGGAAGATAGCGCCGCCGCAGGTGCTCGCCGGCGGTGAGCTGCAGGTGCATGCCGCCATAGACCACCGTCGGCAGATAGAGCGACGAGGCACCGCTGTAGTGACGCGCCAGCGACTCGACCAGGATGACGAGGTCCTTGCGGCTGCCGCCCATGCCGCCATAGGCGGGATCGTACGGCAGCGCCATGTAGCCTGCCTCCGCCAGCGCCTTGAACGCAGCGTGCGGGAACTCCGACGCCGCATCGAGGCGACGGATCTCCTCGGCAGGCAGCGCACGCGCCAGAAGCTCGGCGACGTTGCGCCGCATCAGCCTCTGCTCGTCGGTGAGGCCGAAGTCGTCGAGGGCGCTCATCGCCTGGTGCTCAGTCGAACACCACGACGCCGCGCGCGACCTCGCCCGCCATCATGCGCCTGAACCCTTCGTTGATGTCGGCGAGCTTGTACGTACGGCTGATCAGGCCGTCGATGTTCAGCCGCTTGTTCATGTAGTGATCGACCAGGACGGGGAAATCGAGGTCGGGTCGCACCGAGCCGTAGAAGGTGCCGCTTACCTTCTTCTCGGTGAACACCATCATGAACGGCGAATAGGAGGCGCGGATGGTCGCGGCCGAGATGCCGACGGCAACGGCGTGTCCCCCAGGCGCCAGCGAATCGAAGGCGAGCGCCTGCGTGCGATCGTTGGACACCGCGTCGAAGGCGTAGTCGACGCCGAGGCCGCCCACCATCTCCTTCACCTTCTTGGCGGCGTCCTCGTTGGTCTTGGTGTTGATGGTGTGGGTGGCACCGAAGGTTTTGGCCATCTCGAGCTTGTTGTCCAAAATGTCGGCGGCGACGATCTTGCTCGCTCCCGACAGCATGGCGCCTTGCACTGCGTTCAGCCCGACGCCGCCGCAACCGATCACCAGAACGGTGGAGCCCGCCTCGATCTTGGCGTGACGCGTCACCGCGCCGACGCCGGTCGCCACGCAGCAGCCGACCAGGGCGGCCTGCGGCCACGGCATGTCCTTGCGGATCGGCACTACCATCTCTTCAGGCACCACGACCTCCTCGGCGAAGGTGCCGATGCGCGCCATCTGGTTGATGGCCTGGCCCTTGTGCTTCAGCCGGAAGGTGCCGTCATAGAGCGCGCCCGGCGGCACGTTCGCCCGTCCGATGCACAGCACGGTGCGGCCCTGGCTGCAGTAGCGGCAGCGTCCGCAATGCGGGCGGAAGGAGAAGATCACGTGGTCGCCCGGCTTCACCGTGGTGACGCCGGGACCACATTCGGCGATCTCGCCCGCCGCCTCGTGGCCCGGCACGATCGGCATGGGTGACGGCCAGTCGCCGTTCATGATGTGCCAATCGCTCTGGCATACGCCGGAAGCCTTCATCTTGACCCGTACTTCGTTCGCCTTGGGCGGATCGAGCTCGCACTCGACGACCTGCAAGGGCTCGTTGGGCTTGAACAGAACGGCAGCCTTCATGGCGTTTCCTCCGGATGCAGAGGGCAACTATAGCCGAGCCGAAGCCGATGTCTGCCGGGCTTTGCGGCGCCGTCCGCCCGCGACACTGCTTGCGACGTTGCGTTCGACATTGCGCGCCGTGCGGTCGAGCAAAGCCATCATGGCGCGATGCGCGCCCTCGGCGTCGCGCCGCCGGATCGCCTCGAGGACCGCGCCATGCAGCGGCACCGACGGCGCCGGCGCTCCGGGATGGCGCGTGGCGACGTCGACGAAGATGCCCAGTGCGGCCTCGATCAAGGCGCCGAACGCCATCATCACGTCGTTGTTCGTGGCCGTCAGGATCGCCTTGTGGAAGCGCACGTCGGGCTCGGCGAACAGGGCGGCGTCGTGCGACGCGCGTTCCATGTCGGCAAAGGCGCTCTCGATTGCCCTCAGTGTCGCGGGCGTGCGGGCGCGCGCCGCCATCGCCGCCGCCGCGGGCTCGATCACGGCGCGCGCATGCATGAGATCGAAGACCAGCTTCGGCTCCGCCGCGCCGTCGCGCAGCCGCCAGGCCAGCACGTCGGCATCGAGCATGTGCCATTCCTCGCGGGCGCGCACATAGGTCCCTGCCCGCCTGCGCGATGCGATCAGGCCTTTCGCTGCGAGCAGCTTGAAGGCCTCGCGCACGACCGTGCGGCTCGCGCCAAAACGCCGGCCGAGCTCGATTTCGCCAGGCACGAGGTCGTGCGGTCTGTAGGTCCCGTCGAGGATCGCCACGCCCAACTTCTCGGCTATGCGCGCGGCCCCGCCGACGGCAGTCGAGGCTCGGATCATCGTCGTTGACAGAGACGGAGGTCGGACGATCATATGTCAGACATAATAAGGTTCCAAGCCAGGAACGACATCCGGAGGAAGCAGCATGACCCGTCTCCGTCGTCGCGCCATTCTGGGCGGCGCCCTCGGCGCGCTCGCGGCACCGCACGTCAACGCCCAGGGAGGAAAGCCCTACGCCGGCACGACCATCAACGGCTCGTGCTTCCAGACGACCTACTTCGAGTACCTCAAGAACTACTTCCCGCAGTTCGAGGAAAGAACGGGCATCAAGGTCAATTTCAACATGCAGGCCTTCCCCGTCTACAACCAGCGCACCGACCTGGAATTGTCGACCAGGGGCTCGGCGCTCGACGTCATCAACTGCACCTTCATCTACTCCGGCCGATGGATCGGTGCCGGCTGGATGACCAACCTCGACACCTTCACCAAGGACGCCAAGTACACGCCGGCGAGCTGGGAGCCGGAAGACTTCGCCGGCGGCCCGCAATCGGCGATGAAGAACGCCAAGGGCGAGACCTTCGGCTACACCTGGGAAGCCGGCGCCATGATTTTAGGCGCGGCGCGCTACGACCTGATCGAGCGGGCGGGCCTTGGGCTGCCCAAGACCTTCGACGACCTGATCAAGGTCTGCGATGCCGTCCACAACAAGGACAACGTCGCGGCCTTCACCGCCGACAAGCTGCATCACTGGAACTGGATTCCCTACCTGATGGGTGCGGGCGGCGCGGTGTTCAAGGATCCGCCGGCCAACCTCACGCCGACGCTCAACACGCCGGTCGCCGCGACCTCGGCCGAGTGGTACGCCAACCTGCTGGTGAAGTACGGGCCGGACGGCATCCTGTCCTACTCCGACGACCAGTCGATGCGCTCGCAGATGTCGGGCCGCGCCAACATGCGCACCCAGGCCATCACCTGGATGGTGCCGCTCGCCAAGCACGACGAGAGCGTGGTGAAGAAGACGGTACGCTACGGGCTGATGCCCGAGGGACCCAAGGGCAACTTCCCGGGCTCGAACAGCCACGGGCTCGGCATCCCGGCCGGCTCCAAGAAGAAGGAAGCGGCCTGGGAATTCATCAAGTGGGCGCTCAGCAAGGAGACCGTTGCCATGGTGGTGAAAAACCATGGCTACCCCAGCGTCTGCCGCATGTCGGTGATCAAGAGCCCCGAGTTCAAGCAGGTGCTGACCCTGAACGACCAGGACGTGGCGGCGCTGTTCCTCGAGGTGCTGCAGCTCGGCGGCAAGACCGGCTACATGAAATACCGCACCGTGCCGGTCTATCCGCAGGTCGGCGACAAGATCAACAAGGCCATCGAACGCATCGCCACCAAGCAGCAGGCCGCTCCCGAGGCGATGAAGCAGGCGCAGGCCGAGGCCGTCCAGGACCTGCAGAAAGCCGGGATCAAGGTTGATAGTTGAGCGTCCGCCCTCTGAGTCCTTCCCCCTCGGATTCCTCTCCCCCGCTAGGGGGAGAGGCTAGGAGAGGGGGAATCGACGTGCGTCACCCCCTCTCCCAACCTCTCCCCCTAGCGGGGGAGAGGAGGACGAGCTCAGCGGGGGAGAGGAGCCCGAAGCTGGGGAGGATTGCGCGGCAACAGCACCGCTTCTTCGCCTGGTGCGTCGCCCCGTCGCTGGCGGTGCTGGCGGTCATCACGCTGCTGCCGTCGCTCTATCTGCTGGCCACCAGCTTCACGCCGCTCAACCTGACGCGGCCCGAGACGCTGTGGGACTTCTCCCAGCCGTTCGAGAGCTACCACCAGCTCTGGGCCGACACGCGCTTCCACAATTCGATCTGGGTGCAGATCAAGCTCTCGTTCTGGACGGTCCTGCTGCAGCTTCTGATCGGACTTGGCCTCGCCCTGCTGCTCAACATGCGCACGCGGCTCCTCGAGGCGTTGCGCACGGTGTTCCTGATCCCCATGGTGCTGCCGCCGATCGTCGTCGCCATCATCTGGAAGGTGATCTACACGCCCGACATCAGCCCCATGCACGGCATGTTCCGCGCTCTGGGCTGGAACGTGCCGGCACTGATCACCGATCCCAATTGGGCGCTGACCTCGATCATCATCGCCGACACCTGGGAATGGTTCCCCTTCACCATGCTGATGGTGCTGGCCGCGCTGCAGATGATGCCGCAGGAGCTTTTAGACGCGGCCAAGGTCGACGGCGCCTCGCCCTGGCAGCTCACGTGGTTCATCACCCTGCCCTTCATCCAGGGCGTGCTGCTGGTCGCGGGCCTGTTCCGGCTGATCGATTCGATCAAGGCATTCCCGCTGATCTTCATCCTGACCGACGGCGGGCCGGGCAACCTCACCGAGGTCACGAACTACTATTCGTACCTGCAGGCCTTCAATTTCTCCTATCTCGGCTTCTCCAGCGCCATCACCGTCGTGCTGCTGGCCGCGACCATCGTGCTGAGCTGGGTGATCGTGCGCGTCGTCGGCTGGGGAGCGCGCATTGACTAAAGAGTCCGTACTGGCGCAACGACACGGCCTCACCCTGAGGAGCGGCCCAGAGGGCCGCGTCTCGAAGGGTGGGCAACCCGCCTTGCCGTTGCCCATCCTTCGAGACGCACGCCTTCGGCGTGCTCCTCAGGTGGTGCTTTGAGGCGCGACCGCTTCCTGATGCAGGCGCTCGCGATCGTGCTCGCCGTACTGGCGCTGTCGCCATTCCTCTGGCTGGTCCTGATGTCGTTCAAGACCAACGCCGAGATCTTCCGCTTCCCGCCGCGCGTCTTCTTCGAGGCGACCTGGGCCAACTACGCCGCGCTCTGGACCTCGGAGTTCCGCAACTCCTTCGCCAACAGCCTGATCGTGGGCGTGGTCTCGACCGTGCTATCGCTCCTGATCGGCGTGCCGGCGGCCTACGCCCTGTCGCGCTGGACGACCCGGGCCGGCGGCACGATCACGCTCTGGATCCTGGCCAGCCGCATGGCCCCGCCGATCGCCTTCACCATCCCCTACTTCCTGGTCTATCGGCACCTCGAGCTCTTGGACACGCTGACGGGCCTCATCATCATCTACCTCACCTTCAACCTGTCGCTGGTGATCTGGATGATGCGGCCATTCTACGACCAGCTCCCGCGCTCGCTCGAGGAGGCCGCCTGGATCGACGGCGCCACGATGTGGCAGGGCTTTTACCGCATCATCCTGCCGCTCTCGGGGCCGGGGCTCGCCGCCACCGCCATCCTCTGCTTCCTGTTCGCCTGGAACGACTTCTTCTTCGCCCTGATCCTGACCCGCACCGAGTCCATGACCGCGCCGGTCGCCGTCGTGAACTTCATGAACTACGAGGGCTGGGAATGGGGCCGCATCGCCGCCGGCGGCACCATGATCATGCTGCCGGTGCTGATCTTCTCCTTCCTGGTGCGCCGCTATCTCGTGCATGGTCTGACCGGAGGAGCGTTGAAAGGATGACCCTGCTGATCACCGGCGGCGCCAGCGGAATCGGCGCTGCAACCGCAAGACTCGCCGCCCGGCGCGGCCACAGGATCGCGATCAACTACCGCTCGCGCGATGCGCAGGCGAACACGGTGGTGGCCGACATCACCGCCGCGGGCGGCCAGGCGGTGGCGCTGCCGGCGGATGTTTCACGTGAGGCCGACATCGTGGGTCTGTTCGACGCCGCCGAGAAGGCGCTCGGGCCGATCACGCATCTGGTGAACAGCGCCGGCATCGGCCTCAATTCGCGCGTTGCGGATTTCGACGCCGCCGCCCTGGAGAGACTGTTCACCGTGAACACGGTCGGCCTGATGCTGTGCTGCCGCGAGGCCGCGCGCCGCATGTCGACGAGACGCGGCGGCAAGGGAGGCGTCGTCGTCAACGTCTCGTCGATGGCCGGCACCATCGGCGGGCGGCCGGGCGCATCGGCCTATGCCGCGAGCAAGGCCGCCGTCGACTCCTTCACCATGGGCTTTGCCAAGGACGTGGCGCTCGAAGGCATCCGCGTCGTGTCGCTCAGGCCCGGCATGATCGAGACCGAGATGACGGAAAAGACGCTGTCCGATCACAGGACGCGCGAGGCGATCGAATCGACCATCGCCATGGGCCGCGTCGGTCTGCCAGAGGAGATCGCCAACGCCGTCGTCTGGCTCTTGTCCGACGAAGCGAGCTTCATCTCCGGCGTGACGCTCGATGCGTCCGGCGGCGGCTTCGTGTTCGGCAAGAGATGACGCCCGTCATCCCGACCGGAGCGCGAAGCGCGGAGTGGAGGGACCTCGTCATGCCGCTGGCGACAGCGAAGAGGAGGTCCCTCCGCTCCGCTTCGCTCCGGTCGGGATGACGGTTGTTGGCTAATTCCGCGTCTTGTCGACCAGCGCCTTTTCCTTGATCCACGGCATCATGGCGCGGAGCTTGACGCCGATCTCCTCGATCGGGTGCTCCGACATCCGCTTGCGCATCGCCTTGAACGAGGCCTGGTTGACCTTGTTCTCGAGCATCCAGTCGCGCGCGAAGCGGCCCGACTGGATGTCGGCCAGCACGCGCTTCATCTCGGCCTTGGTCTCGGCGGTGACGATGCGCGGGCCCGACACGTACTCGCCGTACTCGGCGGTGTTGGAGATCGAGTAGTTCATGTTGGCGATGCCGCCCTCGAAGATGAGGTCGACGATCAGCTTCACCTCGTGCAGGCACTCGAAGTAGGCCATCTCCGGCGCATAGCCCGCCTCGACCAGCGTCTCGTAGCCGGCCTTGATCAGCTCCACCAGGCCACCGCACAGCACGACCTGCTCGCCGAACAGGTCGGTCTCGCACTCTTCCTTGAAGGTGGTCTCGATGGTGCCGGCGCGGCCGCCGCCGATCGCCGACGAATAGCTGAGCCCGATCTCCAGCGCATTGCCCGACGCGTTCTGCGCCACCGCCACCAGGCAGGGCACGCCGCCGCCGCGCAGGTACTCCGAGCGCACGGTATGGCCCGGGCCCTTGGGCGCGATCATGAACACGTCGATGTCCGAGCGCGGCGTGATCAGGTTGAAGTGCACGTTGAGCCCGTGCGCGAAAGCCAGCGCCGAGCCCGGACGCATGTTGGGCGCGAGATCGGCGTTGTAGATGTCGGACTGCAGCTCGTCCGGCGTCAGCACCATGACGATGTCGGCCCACTTGGCGCCGTCGGCCGGGCTCATCACCGTGAAGCCCGCGCCTTCGGCTTTCTTGATCGTGGCCGAACCGGGCTTCAGCGCGATGCGCACGTCCTTGACGCCCGAATCGCGCAGGTTCATCGCATGGGCGTGGCCCTGGCTGCCGTAACCGACGACCAGGACCTTCTTGCCCTTGATCAGGTTCACATCGGCATCGCGATCGTAATAGACACGCATGGGGCCAATTCCTCCTGGTAGTGTGCGTCCGGCCTTTGAACGGGGCTTACTAGACAACCCGGCCTGCAAAGGCCAGTCTGGAATCCGCTTCCCGCGCATGACCGCTCTTCGTTCCCCGCTGCTCGCCGCAGCCGCCGCACTGTCCCTGGCCGGATGTTGGTACAGTTCCTCGGTATCCGGCAGCCGCGACGGCACCGCCACGATGCGGGCGATCGACGCCGCCAACGCCACGACCACGTCGCAGCAGGCCGAGGCCTTCATCAGCGGCAAGACCTGGCGCAGCACCGAATCCAGCTCCGGCCAGCACATCCACTACTCGGCGCCGGACGGCAGGGATTTCGCCTGGTTTCGCGGCGAGGAGCGCATCCTGGCCGGCGAATGGCGGATCGAGACCGCAACCGACAGGAAAGGCCAGGCGGTCACGCGGTTTTGCCTGCGCTATCCGGCAGAGGCCGTCCACCCCATAGCCAAGACCTCGGGCGACCAGTGGTACTGCCGCGCCGCCGGCTCGGTCTTCCATTGGATCCCTGAGCGGGCAAACGGCGACGTGCTCGGCCTCGCGGGCCGCACGCAGGCGCCGTTTGCGCTGACCTTGAGCAACCTCACGATCGCGCAGCTCAAGGCGCGCGCCAATCCCCCAGCCAATCGCTAGACAAGCCGGTCGGGACGCGGCAGCGTCCCTCCATGCATCGTTCGCGTCTCTTCACGACCTTCGTCATCGCCGCCTCCATCCTGGCAGCCTGCTCCAACCCCGATCCGGCCGCGCCTGTCGGCCCCGCGGTGCCGATGCCGCAGATCCAGGCCGCCATCGACAATTCCACGCCCGATGCCGCCCAACGCGGCATGGCCAACAAGACCTGGCTGTGGGCCGGCAACGGCCCGGCGCAGATCCACTACTCGACGGCTGACGGCCGCGACTTCGCCTGGGTGGTCGGCCAACGCCGCATCTTCGCCGGCGAATGGCAGGTCAACACCGCACCCGGCGCCAACGGCCAGTCGATCGTCCAGATCTGCCTGCGCTATCCCGGCGTGCGCCTGTCGGGCCTCAGCCCGGACTGGAGCTGCCGCCCGGCCGGCGAGATGTTCTACCAGATGGCCGAGCGCGAGGCGGGCGACCCGCTGCGCATCAACGGCCGCACCACCGCGCTGTTCGTGCTCGAGAAGACGCCCGCCAATCTCGCCGAGGTGCAGGCGCGGGTCAGGAACTAGATCAGCCCGTGCACGATAGTGAGGCCGGCGAGCAGGCCGAACGTCATGACCATGACGGTGAGAAAGCCGATCGCCATGACGAGAACCGCGAACAGCGGAACGAGCAGCAGGCCCAAGGCCCCGACCACGAGGCTGCGCAGCGGGTGAGCCGCGAGAGTCGCGAGGTCGAGGGCCCGCCTGCCGCGCGGGTTGGCGCCCATGGCGCTGAGGCGGGCCAGGCGCTTGCTCGTCGGCGGCGTCAGGGCCAGCGCCAGGCTACGCCGGTCGGTGACGGCACGACGGGACGTCGTCGGTGCGGCGATGAACAGATAGGCAAATGATTCGCCGCCGGGCGGCGGATCCGCCGCCCCGATCCTTTCCAGAGCCCGGGCGAAGGCTTCCGGATTTCGCGCGAGCTTCACGGTGCGGGCATCGGTCCAATAGCAGCGATTGCGCCAGAGCAACGCCATGGGCGGTCCCAGGAACAAGGCCGTCCAGAGGAACAGGATGAGCTTGTAGAATATCGCGGCCAGATAGAAGGGCAGCAAGAGGAGCCGCACCGCCTTGCCCACGAGCGCGGGTGCGTTGCCGGCGATCTTGTCGAGGTCGGGAATCGCATCGGCTTCGAGGCCCTCTTCCAGGCCCTCGCCAAGACGCCCCAGGGCGTCGGTGCCCATGCGTCGGGTCACCGACACGCGCAGCAGCCCGCCCAAGGTGCGCCACGCCGACCAGCGCAGGGGCAGATCGAGCACGGTGAGGAAAAACCCCAGCGTGCGGAACACCGCCATGATGGCTGTCGCAGCGTGCAGATCCCCGGCTCCAATCGTGGAGACCAGGCGCGCGGCGACGGCCTCGGTTTCGCCGCGATCCAGGCCGTCGAGCATGCCGCGCGTGAAGATCACGACTCCCTTGTCAGGCGATCCCAGCGCGGCTGCGTTGACCGTCGGTGTGTCGATCAAGAAGAGCGATGGGGTGGGCGCACCGGCGCCGATCGCCACCTCCGCCACGATGTTGGCGAGTTGCCGTTCCTCGAAATCGTCGAGGTTTGCGGGCCTCGCCTTCAGGCGCGCGATCAGGTCGTCGCTGCCGACCCGGCCAAAGAGACGGCGCAGCCAGAGCCAGACAATGATTCCCGCGAGCAAAGCGGGAACTGCGGCAGGCGCCAACCCGGCCAGCGGCCCCGCCAAGAGCGCCAGGTCGCCCGGATCATCGACTCGATCGAGGGCCTCCGACAGGCGATCGAAGGTGGCGAGCTGCCTGCCGGCGAAATCGTGGATCAGCGAAATGCCGCCGAGAGCCAGGGATTCGAACAAGCCGAGGGCGGCCGCGAGCTTCAGGAGGCCACCCACGGCCAGCAACACGAGGGGCGTGACGATCGTGCTCAACACCAAGCCCACACCCGCCGAAACCAGCGCGCAGACGCTCGCGACCATCCACGCCGCCCGGCGTCGCCGGATGAGTTCGTCGTAGAAGGTGGTCCGTCGCGTCGATGCCGGTGTCTCGCTCACGGCCGGGACACCGGGCCTAACGGTCGGACAGGATCAACCGCACGCCGAGCACCGCCAGCACGCCGCCCATGACGCGATCGAGCCAGGCCTTGGCCCGGCGGTAGAAGGCGCGCGCCGGGCCACCCGAGAACAGGAGCGCCAGCAGGGCGAACCAGCAGAATTCGTTCACTGCCACGATCGCCAGCACTGCGCCGTCCATCCAGCCGGGCGTGTTCTGGGGCAGCACCGACAGGAAGATGCTGCCGAAGAACACCATGATCTTGGGATTGCTGAGCTGCAGCAGCAGGGCGCGCATGAAACCCTGCCAGCCGGTCATGTGCGCCGTGCGGTCCACCGCGATCTCGGGCAGCGGATCGCGGGCATGGCGCCAGATCATGACGGCGAGATAGATCAGGAACAGCGCGCCGCCGATGCGGAAGGCGACGTACAGCCATTCGAACTTGGCGAACAACGCCTGCAGGCCGTAGAGCGCCGCCGCGGCCCAGGCGAGCGCGCCCACCATCATGGCGAACGCCGCCAGCAGTCCGCCGCGCCGGCCGGCGACCGCCGACGTCTGGATCACCAGCACCGTCGAGGGCCCGGGGCTCGCCACCGCCAGCAGATGGACGACGGCGAGGCCCAGCAGGGCGACGGCGTATTCCATCATCGCTGGGGCCGCGCCACTCCAGTGGCGCGTCTTCTCATGCTCTTCCGGACCGCGCGCATCCTTGCGCGCTCATGATTCATGAGCGAGCTGGAAGCTCGCGGTCCGGAAGACCATGACGCGCCACTGGAGCGGCATCACAGCGCCTCGCCGCCGCGCGACATGGCGACGATGCCGGTGCGACCGACATCGACCAGGCCGAGCCCCTCCATCAGGCCGATGAAGGTCTGGACCTTGTCGGAGTTGCCGGTGACCTCGAAGACGAAGGAATCCATCTTGGCGTCGATCACCTTGGCGCGGAACACGTCGGCGAGGCGCAGCGCCTCGACACGCTTGTCACCGCTGCTCCTGACCTTCACCAGGGCGAGCTCGCGCTCGATATGCGGACCCTCGACCGTGAGGTCGCGCACCTTGTGGACCGGCACCAGCCGGTCGAGCTGGGCCTTGATCTGCTCGATCACCATGGGCGTTCCCGTCGTCACGATGGTGATGCGCGAGAGGTTCGCCTTGGCGTCGGTCTCGGCCACGGTCAGGCTCTCGATGTTGTAGCCGCGGCCCGAGAACAGGCCGACCACGCGCGCCAGGATGCCGGGCTCGTTGTCGACCAGCACCGAGATGGTGTGGCTGGACGTCATCATGGGGGCGTTCACACCAGCACCATGCCTTCCTCCGACACCGGCTTGGCGGCACGGTCGTCGGGACCCAGCAGCATGTCGTAGTGCGCCGCGCCCGACGGGATCATCGGGAAGCAGTTCTCGGCCTTGTCGACCAGAACGTCGACGATGACGGGCTTGTTGATGGCGATCATCTGCTTGATCGTGTCGTCGAGCTTGTCGGGCTCGTGGCAGCGCAGGCCCACGGCGCCGAACGCCTCGGCGAGCTTCACGAAGTCGGGCAGCGATTCCATGTAGCTCTCGGAATAGCGGCCGCCATGCAGCAGCTCCTGCCACTGGCGCACCATGCCCATGTACTGGTTGTTCAGGATGAAGATCTTCACCGGC
>JACPOB010000046.1:0-6423 GCA_016185145.1 Rhodospirillales bacterium
ACAACGCTGGCGCGTTGCCCACATGCCCACAGCCGCAACAACCACAGATGATGATAGCTTGAGAAGGTCAGAGGAGAGGAACGGCCTGACTTCCAATTAACAAACCGCCCGGAGTGGTCCTAACGACCGGGTCCACTTCATAGGTCGTCGTCACCGTGACCACGGCATTCTCGGTGCGCGGATACTGCAGCACCGGCAGGGCGCCGATGGCGCGCAGGCCGACGACCAGGATCAGCAGGCTGACGACCGATGCCAGCACCGGACGGCGGATGAAGATATCGGTGAACTTCATGGGGTGGAGTCCTTAGAAGTCTGCCTCCCCCGTCTTACGGGGGAGGTGCCCCCGAAGGGGGCGGAGGGGGAAGGCCGCACAGGCGATCATTGAGAATTTCAGATCTGAAACTTGCAGGGATCTTGGCTGGGGCTTTCCCCCTCCGGCCCTGCGGGCCACCTCCCCCGTGAGACGGGGGAGGCCGGAACCAGGCGTTCACTCGATCAATTGTCGACGATCTTCGGCGACGGGTCGTTCTTCGGCACGACGCTGTTGTTGATGAGGACGGGCACGCCGTTGCGCAGCTTGACCTGGCCCGACGTGACGACCATGTCGCCCGCGGCGACGCCCTTCAGGATGGCGACCTGATCGCCGCGCGTGGCGCCCGTCGTCACGAACACCTGGCGCGCGACGAACTGCGGCTTGCCGTCGGGGCCGTTGCCCTTTTCGTCGACCAGGTAGACCAGCGAGCCGTAGGGATTGTAGCTCACCGCCGTCTGCGGCAGCGTGATCAGGTGCTGGGCGGCGCCGGTCTCGAGCTGCACCGTGGCGAACATGCCGGGCAGGAGCTTCTGGTCGGCGTTGGGCAGCGTGGCGCGCACCTGGATGTTGCGACTCGCCGTCTCGATCTTGGGGTTGATGGCGGTGATCTTCCCCTTGAACAGGCGATCGGGGAACGCGTCGATCTTCGCCTCGACCTTGGCGCCGACGCGGAGCTGCGCCACCGCCTGCTGCGGCAGCAGGAAGTCGACGAAGATCGGATCGAGCGACTGCAGGGTGGCGATCACCGTGCCGGCCGAGAGGAACTGGCCGAGATCGACCTGGCGCAGGCCGAGCTTGCCGGCGAAGGGCGCGCGCAGCGTCTTCTTGTCGACGATCGCCTTCTGCTGGGCGACCTGCGCCTTGGCATTGCGCAGGTTGGCCTCGTCGTTGTCGACGACCGCCTGGCTGATGGCCTGGGCTTTGAGCTGCTTGACGTCGCGGTCGTAGGTGATCTGGGCAAGCTGCGCCGTCGCCTCGAGCGACTGCAGCTTGGCGATCTCGTCCTCGGCGCGCAGCCGCAGCAGGATCTGCCCGGCCTGCACCTCGTCGCCCGACTGGAACAGGATCTCCTCGACCACGCCCGGCACTTCCAGCGACAGGTCGGCGCCGCGCACGGCACGCAGGCTGCCGACCGCATCGATCGTCGGCTGCCAGTCGCTGGACGTGGCCTTGGCGGCCGAGATCGTCTGCGGCGCATTGGCCATGCCGGCCATGGCTTCCTTGATCTTGCCGTTGACGAAGCCCTTGAAGCCGAACAGTCCGCCCAGGACCGCGCCGACCAGAACCAGCATGATGAGCATTCGCTTGATCATTGAACGCCTCTTGGACTGAACTGAACTTCCTCCCCAGCGAAGCTGGGGAGGTGTCGGCGTCTTACGCCGACGGAGGGGTCATGAACGTCAGTGGTGACGCTCATGACCCCTCCGTCGCCGTATGACGGCGACACCTCCCCTTCGCGGTCTCCGCGAAGGGGAGGAAAGATGAAGTCGCTTCTCATGGCCTAACGCGCGGCCCGCGGCAGGACCTTGATGTCCTGCACCGGCGGCAGGGCGAAGTAGCCGGGCTTGCCCATGGATTTCGGATCGACGTCGGTGCGGTTCCACCAGCCGCCGCCCAGCGCCTGGAACAAGGCGGCGGTGTCGGCATAGCGCGCGGCCTGCGCCTTCAGACGGTTGATGACCGCCGTCTGGTAGGTCTGCTGGGCGTTGAGCAGGATCAGGTAGCTGACGCCGCCCAACTGGTACTGCTGTTCGGAGAGCCGAAGGCTCGCGGCCGCCGTCTGCTCGGCCTCGACCTGCGCCCGCAGCGCATCGGCGTCAGCCTGCAGGGCGCGCAACGCATTGGCGACGTCCTGGAAAGCCGAGAGCACCGTGCCCTTGTACTGCGCGGCCGCGCGTTCGTAGGCCGCGATCGCGGCTTTGCGCTGATGGTCGAGCCGGGCGCCGTCGATGATCGTCTGGGCGATGCCGAGCCCGATGCTCCACACGCCCGCGCCCGGCACGAGCAGCGAGCCGAGGCCGCCCGAGGTGAAGCCGAGCGCGCCGGTGATGGTGAACTGCGGCATCTGGTTGGCGACGGCGACGCCGATGTCGGCGCTGGCCGAATGCAATTGCGCCTCGGCGGCGCGCACGTCGGGCCGCTGCTCGACGAGCTGCGACGGCAGGCTGACGGGCAGGTCCTGCGGCAGCTTGAGCTTGGCGAGGTCGAAGCTCTCGCCGCGATCCTGGTCCGGCGAGCGGCCGACCAGGCGCATGAGCTGGTTGCGCTCCTGGGCGAGCTGCTTCTGCAGCGGCGGCAGGGTGGCGCGGGTCTGCGTCAGCGTCGCTTCCTGCGCCAGCACGTCGGCGCGCGAGGCGCCGCCCAGGTCGAACTGGCGACGCACCACGGTGAGCGAATTCTCGAGGATGCGGATGATGTCCTGGGTGGCGTTGATCTGCGCCTGCAGCGAGGCGAGGTTGATCGCCGAGACCACGACGTTGGAGGTGAGCGAGAGATACGTCGCCTCGAGCTGGAAACGCTGCACTTCGGCCAGCGCCTCCTTCGATTCGACCTGGCGGCGCACGCCGCCGAACACGTCGGGCGAGTAGGAGACGTTGAGCGAGGCCGTGGTGACGCCGTACATGATGGCCGAGCCGCTCTGGCCCTGCGACGCCGGCGAGGCGAGCTGCTGCTGGCCCTGGGCGTTGCCGGAGATGGTCGGAAACAGCGAGCCCTGCTGGGCAAAGAAGTTCTCGCGCGCCTGGCGCAGCGCTGCCTGGGCGGCATCGATGTCGGGGTTGGCCTTCAGGGCTTCCCTGATCAGGGCATCGAGCTGCGGCGAGTGGAAGAGCGTCCACCATTCGCCGGGGATGTCCATCGAGGGAACGAAGGTCTGTGCCGCCGCGCCAGGACCGCTGCCAGCGGCGCTGGTCTGCGGCGCCAGCGATTCGGGGGTGTAGCTGGTGGCCGTAGGCTTGCCAGGCCGCTCGAAATCAGGACCGGAGCTGCAGCCGGCAAGCAGAGCCGCGGTGAAGGCGACGAGAAAAGGCGAACGCATACGCATGCTGAACCTCAGCGAGAATTACTTGGCGGAGGTGGCGATGGCGCGGCAGATGGCCTCGGTGTGCTCACGCACCACGAGCCGCATCACGCGGACGCTTTCGGCATCCAGGCCGGTACCGGGCAGAACGGGTCGCTTGTGGTTGTTGCAGAAGATCACGACCTGTCCGATCACCGCCAGCGTGCGGACAGTCATTTCAGGGTCGGTCGTCGGCTTGCCGTGCAGGCGGCTCACGAGAGCAAGGCAGGGGTTGAAGATCTGCTGCATGCCGTTTTCGTGCAGGATGTCGAGGCCTGGAGTTTCCTCGACCTCGGCGCGGGCGAAGATCAGGCGCCGGCTCTCGACATGCGGGCCGCTGGTCACCAGCACGACGAAGGTCTCGACCATCTCGCCGAGCAGCGCCGTCAGTTCCTCGCGCGGGGTGTCTGCGGCATCGAGGGCGGCACGCACGCGCTCCAGCACCGGGCTCATGTGCCGGTCGGTGTCGGCGGTGATGTCGTGGATGATCGCCCGGTAGAGGCCTTCCTTGTTGCCGAAGTAGTACTGGATGGCCGGCAGGTTCACGACGGCACCCTCGGCGATCTGGCGGGTGCTCGTGCCCTCGTATCCCTGGGCGGCGAAGAGATGAAGCGCCGCCTCGAGAATGCGCCGGCGCGTATCCTCGCCCCGGGCCTGAACGGCCGGCCGGATGCGAGAGGAGGTTTTGGTATCGATCATGGACGGCCGGGCTGGTTTGGCCGCCCGAACTATATCACTTGATATAGTATGTCAATCGATAGATATTATTTCGCTACGTGCAAATACACACCCCGCCTCACCCTGAGGAGCGGCCCAGTGGGCCGCGTCTCGAAGGGTGGGCCTCAGGCGAGGTGCGGGTTGCCCACCCTTCGAGACGCGCACTGCGTGCGCTCCTCAGGGTGAGGTGGGGACTGAGTCAGTCAGTCTGCGACCGACTCTTCAAACGGCAATGACGGTTCGAGCAGACGCAGGACCGGCGCGAAGGTCCGGCGGTGATGAGCCGTCGGCCCGAGCCGGTTGAGAGCCGCCAGATGCGTGGGGCTGCGATAGCCGACGTTGGTCTCCCAACCATAATCGGGGAACGAGGCCGCAAGGCCGCGCATGTAGCGATCGCGCGTGACCTTGGCGATGATCGAGGCGGCGGCAATGGAATAGGAGCGCGCGTCGCCGCCGACGATGGTCTCGGCGCGGCAGCCCAGTTCCGGCGGCACGCGGTTGCCGTCGATCAGCACCAGGTCGGGCTGCTCCGCCATGCCCTGCAGCGCGCGACGCATGGCGAGGAAGGTCGCCTGCAGGATGTTGATGGCGTCGATCTCCTCGACGCTGGCCTCGCCCACGGCATAGCGCACGACGCCGGAGTCCAGGATAGCGGCGTAGGCCTCCTCGCGCTCCTCCAGGGTCAGCTTCTTGGAATCGTCGATCAGCCGCAAAAGCTTGCGCTTGGCGAGCGTGCGGTCGATGACGGCGACGGCAGCCACCACCGGCCCGGCCAGAGGCCCGCGCCCGACCTCGTCGATGCCGGCGATGAGGATCGCTCCGGCCTCGGCGCAGCGCTTTTCGTGGCGGAAGCTCGGCATACCCCCAGACCAGTTCTGTAGAGTGCGGCGATGCCGCCGATCGCCGACATCATTGCGCAAGACCCTGTGGGCATGAAACAGCGCAGACGATATCGATGGGCCACGGCGCTGTGGCGGGCCGTCGCGGTCCTGGCGCTCGTCGCACCGACGATAACGGCCGCCAAGGACAATTCGCAGAACGAGGCCAACGATCCGCTGACGCCCAAGATGGCCTTCCAGGTGCACGACTATACGCAGCCGATCCTCTCGGAACGGCCTCAATCCGGGGCGCACCAGCTCAATCTGCGCCACATCCTGCCGCACGATACGCTCGGCGTCGACCAGATCGCCCGGGCGTCGCTGCCGCTGATCGCCAACAGCTGGGGACCGCATGGTTCCTGGAACGGCATCGGCGATTTCACGATCTACGACATGGCCATTGCCTATCTCGGCCGGACCAAGCTCGGCGCCGGTCCATTGGCGACCGCGCCGACGGCAAGCGCCCCGGCGCTCGGTTCCGGCAAGTGGCAGGGCGGCCTGCAGACCGTGGTCAGCGCCTCTCATGACTGGGGATTGAGCGCCCTGCTCTCCTCCTATCAGCAGGCCTTCGATGGCACCCTGCAGACCCTGACCATCCAGCCGTTGCTGTTCCTCAACCTCGATGACGGCTACTACCTGCGCTCGACCGGCATCTCGACGTTCAATCTGGGGCGCAACTCGGTGGTGCCGGTCGGTCTCGGCCTGGGCCGCGTGTTCGAGCGCCCGGATGGCCGGGCGGTGAACGTCTTCGTCGAGCCGCAATACTCCGTCGTGCAGACCGGACCGGGCGTGCCGGCCTTCCAGATCTTCACCGGCGTCGTCCTGCAGTTTCCCGTGCGGAGGCGTCGCTGAACGTGACACTCGGATCAACGGATATCGCCTCGATCGTCGGGCGCGACCCGGTGGCGTTGGCCCAGCTTCGCGCCGCGCGCACGCTCGCCCTGCCCGATTGGTGCATCGCCGCGGGTTTCGTGCGCAATCGCGTGTGGGACCATCTGCACGACATCTCGCCGCCGCGCGAGCCGCCCGACATCGACGTCCTTTATTACGACGCGGCCGACCTCTCGAAGGAGCGCGAGGTCGAGCACGAGAAGCGGCTCGACGCCCTGATGCCCGGCCTCGCCTGGCAGGTGCGCAACCAGGCGCGCATGCATGTGTGGAAGGGCGTGCCGCAGCACCGCGATACGGCCGATGCGATGATCTACTGGCTGGAGACGGTGACGGCGGTCGGCGTGCGGCTGGAGGCCGACGACAGCCTGACGGTGATCGCGCCGCTCGGCATCGACGATCTGGTCAAGCTGCGCTGCCGACCAACGGCGTTCGGCCGCACACGCCGCGACGAATACGAGGCGCGGATAGCCGCCAAGCGCTGGCGCGAGCTATGGCCGAAGGTGCGGTTCATCGATTCATGATTCGGACCGCGGGCGTCCCGCCCGCTCATGATCATGAGCGGGCGG
>JACPOB010000046.1:6455-20300 GCA_016185145.1 Rhodospirillales bacterium
GGCCCGCCCGCTCCTGATCTTGCGGGGGCGGCACGCCCGCGGTCCGAATATGACGTCAGAGAAGCTTCATCTGCCGCGCGTCGCGCTTGGCCTCGACCAGGGCGGTGCGCGCGTCCTCGGGCACGCGGAAGCGGAGCGTGTCTAGCCGGTAGCGGATCTTGTTGAGCCCGAGCCGCTTCACCGCCGCGCCGAAGCGGGCGCTCAAAAGCTCGGCGATCGGGCCCTCGCCGCGCATGCGCAGGCCGAAGCCCGACTGGTAGAGCGCACCGCCGCGCATCTGGCGGATCAGCGACAGCACGCGCTCGGCGCGATCGGGCCGGTGCTGGCGCAGCCACTCCTCGAACAGCTCCTTGATCTCGAGCGGCAGGCGCAGGACGGTGAAGCCCGCGCGCGTGGCGCCCGCCTCGGCGGCGGCCTCGAGGATCGCCTCCATCTCGTGGTCGTTCAGGCCGGGGATCATCGGCGCGGACATCACGCCCACCGGCACGCCGGCGTCGTTCAGCGCGCGGATGGCGTCGAGCCGGCGATGCGGCGCCGACGCGCGCGGCTCCATGGTGCGCGCGAGGTCCTTGTCGAGCGTGGTCACCGACAGGAACACCTCGGCGAGGTTCCGCTTGGCCATGTCGGCTAAAATGTCGATGTCGCGCGTCACCAGATGGTTCTTGGTGACGATGCCCACCGGATTGTTGAAGTCGCTCAGCACGCGCAGGATCTGGCGCGTGATCTTCATCTCGCGCTCGACCGGCTGATAGGGATCGGTGTTGGTGCCCATGGCCACGACGTCGGGCCGGTACTTGGGCGAGGCGAGCTCGGCCACCAGCAGCTTGGCGGCGTCGGGCTTGAACAGGATCCTGGTCTCGAAGTCGAGGCCGGGCGACAGGCCGAGATAGGCGTGCGTCGGCCGCGCGAAGCAATAGATGCAGCCGTGCTCGCAGCCGCGATAGGGATTGATCGAGCGATCGAACGGCACGTCGGGCGAGGTGTTGCGCGCGAGGATGGTGCGCGTGGCGTCACGCGTCAGAGTCGTACGCAGCGGCGGCAGCTCGTCGTCCTCGGACTCGGCCGATGGCTCGGTCTCCCAGCCGTCGGTCGTGCGGATGCGCTTCTCGCTGTCGAAGCGGCTCGATTCGTTGGAGAGCGCACCGCGGCCGTGATGCACGGGCTCGGCGATCGCATCATCGGGATAATCAGGAGGATTTTTCGGCCTCATGGTGAGGCCGACTCTGAGAACAAACAGGGAACGAGTCAAGCCATCCATTCGGCTCGGATCGATTGAATCGTATCGCGCCGGAAGCATTGATCGATGCGCGCATCGATGTGCGTCTTCATCGCCGGCGCGAGCCCGGCGTCGCTCCATTGTGTCGGGTCGGACGGATCGCGTGGCCCGCGTGTCTGCACGCGCCATCGAGCCATGAAAAGCGTGGTTCGAAGCCACGTCAGGCGGCGCATCGGCAGCAGCCAGGGCTCGAGATCGGCGGCCGGCCGCGGGCCGACCCTCTCAAGATATAGCGTGTAGAAGCGCTGAACGTCGGCACGTGACAGCACTTTGCCTACATCGGGATGCCACAGCGTCGAGGTTGCAAGCGT
Source organism: Rhodospirillales bacterium (assembly GCA_016185145.1). Taxonomy (GTDB): domain Bacteria; phylum Pseudomonadota; class Alphaproteobacteria; order Reyranellales; family Reyranellaceae; genus Reyranella. The sequence continues at coordinate 8,043 of JACPOB010000046.1, forward strand.
TGCATGCGCAAGGTCGATCGCGGGCGAGCCGACATGGACCTTCTCGAGGTCGACGAACCAGGCGATGCCGCCGCGATCGACGATGAAGTTGCCGGGATGCGTGTCGGCCAGCGCCACGGTGAGCGGCTGCGCGCGTTGCGCGACGGCGTTCGCCATGCCGCGCATCAGGCTGAGCTCTTCGGCGATCTCGGCGCGCGCGCCCGCATCGGGCACGGCCTTGTCGAGGAAGCGCGCGGCGTTCTGCTCGATCGCGGCGAGCGTCTCGAGGAAGGGATTTTTCTGGCGTGGGATCGGCGAGCTGTCGGCCGGCAGCGGCAGAGCGTGGATGCGCGCCAGCGTGTCGGCCATGGCAGCGAGCTCTTCCGGCAGCCGCGGCGCGCGGCCGTCGATCGCGTCGACGATCAGCGCGCCGCCCGGCAGGCCGGGGCGCGGCTCGATCACGTCGTGCAGGCGAGGCGTGCGCTGCGCGGTGCCGAGATGGCGAAAGGCTTCGGCCTGTATGGCGAGGCGCGTGGCCGCCGAGGGATCGCTTTCATGCGCATAGGCGACGCGCGCCAACAGGCCGTTCGGCAGACGCACATGTCCGTGCGCGGTGCCGGTCGCGGGCAGCGGCTTCAGGCCGGCGGCGGTGAGCGAGGCGAACGCCGGCCGCTCGCGCAGCGCGGCGAGCAAAGACTTAATCATGCCGGACCGCGGGCCTCCAGGCCCGCTCATGCTCATGCTTTTCCGGACCGCGAGCTTCCAGCTCGCTCATGATCATGAGCGCGCAGGATGCGCGCGGTCCGGAAGAACATGAGCGGACCTGAAGGTCCGCGCTCCGATGATCAACCACTTCGCGGCATCTTGCCTTCGTTCAGGCGCGGCATCAGCTCAGCGAAGTTGCAGGGCCTGAAGCGGATGTCGAGCTGCTGGCGCAAGATGTCGTCCCAGCCGTCCTTGCAGGCGCCGGTCGAGCCCGGCAGCGCGAAGATGTAGGTGGCGTTGGCGACGCCGGCGACGGCGCGCGACTGCATGGTCGAGGTGCCGATCTTCTGGAAGGAGATCCAGCGAAAGACCTCGCCGAAACCTTCTATGCGCTTCTCGAACAGGCCCTCCAGCGCCTCGGGCGTGACGTCGCGGCCGGTGACGCCGGTGCCGCCGGTGGTGATGACCGCCTCGACATTGGGATCGTCGATCCACTTCTTCACCTGGACGCGGATCTTGTCGACGTCGTCGGTGACGATGGCCCGGCCGGCCAGCACGTGGCCGTCACGGGCGATGCGCTCGACCAGCGTGTCACCCGACTTGTCGGTCTCGAGCGTCCGCGTATCGGAAACGGTGAGCACGGCGATGTTCACCGGCTTGAAGGGTTTGGACTCGTCGATCCTGTTCATGACCGCATCCTACAACTGGCATCTTGCCGGGGCGAGGCCGCGGGCCTAGATGGGAGGCATGACCGATTGGAAACATGACGGCGTGCGGGTGATCCCCGCCGGATCGCTCGACACCAACACCGCGCAGACGCCGGGCATGAATCGCGCCGCGGCCATCAATTTCGCCCGCGTCGGCGCCCAGAAGCTGTGGGCCGGCACGGTCACCATCCACGCCCACGCCAAGACCGGCGCCCATCACCACGGGCACCTCGAGAGCGTGATCTACGTCGTGAAGGGCAAGGCGCGCATGCGCTGGGGCGACCAGCTGCAGTTCACCGCCGAGGCCGGCCCCGGCGACTTCATCTATGTGCCGCCGTATGTGCCGCACCAGGAGATCAACGCCTCGGACACCGAGCCGCTGGAATGCGTGCTGGTGCGCTCCGACAACGAGGCGGTGGCGATCAACATCGACATCGAGCCGGCCGAGAAGCCCGAGACGGTGTACTGGGTCGATCCGACCCATCCGCATCCGCACAAGCACTAACCAAGGGTGCGCCTCAACGGCGCGCATCCTGTCGGCGCAACCTGCCTGGCCAGGCCAGAATCAGCCGATCTGCCGTGAGCAGCGCTGCGTCATGGATGAGCGCGGTGGCCACGATAATGCGGTCAACTGGATCGCTGTGCATGTCCTCCAGCTCCACCGCCGCCACGGCGATCTCAGCTGACAGGCCAATCTCGCGGACGCCCAAGGACTGAATACGGCTGCGCCAGTCGCGAAGGTTGACCGACCCCTCGATACGTCCGCGGCTCAGCGCCCATCCCAGTTCGAAGACCACGATCGTCGGGATCGCGAGTTCACTTGCGGCGAGGGCGACGTCGCAACTTTGCCTTGCCGCCCTTCCGAGCCTTGGCACCTGCTCGGTCAGCCAAAGGACGGTGTGTGTATCGAGCAGGAGGGTCATCGAACTGTCCGCGGATGTTTCGCAATTCGCGCTCTTCGTCCCAATCTTCGATGATCGGACCGACGATATCGCCCACGATCTTGAAAGTGCCTTTGGTGGCGCCCCACAAAGTCTTCGGCTTCTCGCGCACAGCGACGATCTGCACCTTCGCCTTGCCGCGCTTGGTGACAGTGATGGGCTGGCCGCTTTCGGCGACCTCGTCGATCAGGGCGAGGCACCGCGCCTTGAAGGCGGCGGCATTGATCTTCCTCTCCATGGGAACCGGCTCCGATGTGACCATATGATATGGTCACATCGGCCGGAGGGTCAACGTCAGGCGGAGGCGGCCCGCACCTCGGCGGAGCGGTCCCACAGGTTGGGCTGTTCCTTGTTGGTGTAGCCCGACACGAAGAGCTTGGGCTCGCCGGTCTTCACATCGAAGGTGTGGCGGCGCACCGCGCCGATGTTGCCGCCGTAAACGTGGATGCTGATCGAGCCCTGGTCGGTGAGCGCGTTGGTCACCTGGTGGATGTCGCCCTCGGCCGGCGACAGGACCTCGACGTCGCCCGGCTTCAGGGCGTTCAGCGCGCCGGGCTTGAGCGCGCCGGTTTCGGGATCGGGCGCGAAATGCAGCGAGGTCTCCGAGCCGCGCAGCATGCCGACCATGCCCCACATCTGATGGTCGTGGACAGGCGTCACCGCGCCCGGCGCCCACACGAAGCTCACGACGCAGAAGCGCTCGAAGGGATCGCACCACAGCAGGTTCTGGGCGTAGCCGTGCGCCGGCACCTTGGCCATCGACTCGGGCAGCCAGTCGTCGTGCGACACCAGCTCGCCCAAAAGCTTCCGGCCGACCTCGACGATCGCCGCCTCGTCCTTGTCCTGCCACGCGCCACCCACCAAAGAGGTCATGTCTCCGATGAAACGGCGCAGGCGGTCGATGGTCATGTTCTCACCTTGTCTTCTTCCTCCTCTCCCCCGCTAGGGGGAGAGGTTGGGAGAGGGGGCTATGTCCGTCACTTCCCCCTCACCTAGCCTCTCCCCCTAGCGGGGGAGAGGAATATGAGGACGCGCAAGTCAGGCCCCTCACCGTCCCGTATCTTGCCCAGTGTAGCGCGGCCATTCGTGTGCCGCGATCTGGTCGAGCGACGGCGTCGGCTGGCCGAGCCTGATCTGGTAGACCCAGTAGTTGCTGAGCACACGCTGCACGAAGTCGCGGGTCTCGTGCAACGGGATCGAGGCGATGTAGAGCAGCGGATCCTGGCTCGCGTTCAGCGAATTGTCCCAGCGGATGACGTTGCCCGGCCCGCCGTTGTAGCCCGCCGCGGTGCGCACCAGGTTGTTGTCGACCTCGCCCAGCAACGAGATGATGTAGGCCTGCCCCAGCGCCACGTTGTTGGTGGGATCGTAGGGATTGCCGCCCGCCGTCTCCGGCGCATAGCGGTTCGAGACCAGCCGCGCCGTGCCCGGCATGAGCTGCATCAGCCCCATGGCGCCCACCGTCGAGCGCGCCTTGGGATTGAACGCCGATTCCTGGCGCATGAAGGCCCAGACCAGTGCGCGGTCGAGCGCCCAGCCGCCGGACGGCTGCCACGGCGGCAACGGATACATGGCGCCGTCATAGCCCTTGATGTTGTGGCGCTGGTCCCAGTTGGCGTTGCCCACGCGCACCGACAGGCCGGGCAGGTTCGCCTTCTGGGCCACCGACATGACGGTCTCGATGTATTGCGGATCGGCGTCGATCGAGGCCGCGAACAGCTCGCGCTCGGCCGCGGTCTGGGCGCCGAGCTGGAACAGGGCGAGCGCGCGCCGGCCGGCGCGGTCGTTCTTCAGCACGTCGGCGCGGCGACGGTCGAGCGCCGGCACGTTCCAGTCGGGCTCGATCCTCATGCCGAGCGCCTTCTGGGCGATCAGGCCGTGGAAGGTGCGGCCATGCAGCGCCGCGCGCTTGAGATAGGGCGCGAACTTCTGCGGGTTGCCGGCCAGCAGGTTGGCGCGGCCGGCCCAGAACGAACCGGCCGAGAGCGTCCACGACGAGGCCTGGTCGGGCGCGGCATCGGCCACCGCCTCGAAGCGGCGCGCGGCCTCGGCGTAGTTGCCGCCCTTGAAGGCCGCAAGCCCGGCGGTCCAGTTGGCGTCCGGCGGCATGCTGACCTCGATCGGCACCTGCACGCCGCGCTGCGAATCGGCTTCCAGCGCGCGGGTGCGCATGCGGCCTTTCCACAGCTCGACCTCCTGCGGGCCCAGCACGTCGACCGTCGACTTGCGGTCGAGCAAGGCAAAGGCCGCGTTGAAGCCGCCGTCGTCGGCCATGCCCTGCAGGCGCGCGCGCAACTCGGCGGCCTGGCCCGCATCGGCGCCGCGGGTCGTGCGCGCCGCGGCGAAGGTCGGCGACGGCTGGGCGAAGCCCACGAAGCTCGCTGGCGTGATCTCGGCCGAGCCCGGCGTGCGGCGCGCCATGGCGAGCTTGTAGATCGCCGGTGCATCGGGATGGTCGTTGTAGTCCTGCAGCCACTGGGCGAGCTCGGGGAACTTCGCCTGGTACTGCGGGCTCAGGAGGCGCTGGGCCGCGACATAGCCCATCAGGGTCTTGTCCTTGACCTGGGCGATGTCGGCGTCGGCCTGGCTGAACTGCCCCGCGGCCTGGGCCTGGAAGATGCGGCGGTAGCGGTCGCGCTCCTCGGCATCGAGCACGGTCGGCAGGTCGGCGACCACGGCCATCTCGTCGAGCTCGATGACCGGCGGCGGCGGCACGAACACCGGACGGCGCGGAACGATGGTGGGATGCGGCCGCGCGGCGGCGGCCGACTTCGTGGCGGCAGCCGGCTTGGCGGCCGCGGATTTTGCGGGCGGTTTCGGCTTGGTCTGGGTCTGCGCCAGGGCCCCGGCCGCCAGCATCGTCGCTGCCCCCAGCAAAACGATCGAGACGACGTATTTCATAGCGGTACCGTAGTGGGACTTGGCGTCCCATGCCAGCGCAGGATGGCTATACTGCGGCCAACCCGGAGGACCCTATGACCATCCATCAGGAACGCGCCACCGCCGTACAACGCCTGGTCGCCGAGAGCCGCGCCATCGAAAAGACGGGCGTGACCCGCGCCAACCTCGAGAAGATCGGCGGCCTGCTCGCCGCGCTCGCCAGCCGCGCCGAGCTCTTTCCACAGGAGGAGTTTCCGCTGGGCGCCGACGGCGGCATCTATCGCCTGGCCGAGGATCCCGACCATCGCTTCGCGCTCTATGCCTCGGCCGGCGGCGCCGGCAAGAAGGTGCCGCCGCACAATCACACGACCTGGGCGATCATTGCGGGCGTCCACGGCGCCGAACGCAACGTCGTCTACGACCGGCTCGACAACGGCGCGCGCGAGGATCTCGTGCAGCTGCGCGAGGCCCCGGCCAAGGAGAAGACGCTGCGCCGCGGCGACGTCATCTGCTACCTGCCCGACGATTTCCATCACATCGAGACTCCGGTCGGGTCGGGAGACGCGCTGCATTTGCACTTCTATGGGCTCAGCCTGGAGCACCTGCCCGACCGCGTGTCGATCGACATGGCGACGGGCAACGCCAAGCGCTTCATGGCCAAGGCCAGGATCCTGACGCCCTTGCTCGAGGCGAAGCAGGTCAAGGCGATGCTGAAATCGGGCGAGATCTTCGGCTTCTTCGACGTGCGCGAGGAAGGCGAGTTCTCGATCCAGGGCCATCCCCTCTTCGCGACTCCCCTGCCGCTGTCGCGGCTGGAGCCGCGGGTGCTCGCCCTGCTGCCCCACCCTCACACCCGCATCGTGCTGATGGACAGCGGCGACGAGGCCCAGGATCCGCAATGGCTGGGCCGCGCCAACCGGGCGGCGGCGAAGCTCTCGCAGCTCGGCTACACCAACGTCGCCGTCATGAAGGGCGGGCTGAAAGCCTGGCGCGAGGCGGGCTACGAGGTCTTCACCGGCGTCAACGTGCCCAGCAAGGCGTTTGGCGAGGTGGTCGAGCACGAGAACGACACGCCGCGCATCGACGCCGCCGATCTCCAGAAGCTCGTAGATGCCAAGACCGACCTGGTGATCCTGGATTCGCGGCCGATGCCGGAATTCAACAACATGTCGATCCCGGGCGGCGTCGACTGTCCCGGCGCCGAGCTGGTCTATCGGGTGAAGGATTTCGCGCCCAACCCCGAGACGCTGGTGGTGGTGAACTGCGCCGGCCGCACGCGCTCGATCATCGGTGCGCAGTCGCTGATCAATGCCGGCCTGCCCAACAAGGTGATCGCGCTCAAGAACGGCACCATGGGCTGGCACCTCGCCGGCCTGAAGGTGGCGCGCGGCGAGACCAGGAGCTTTGGGCCGCAGGGACCGGAAGCGGCGAAGTTCGCGCAGGCCGCGGCGGCGAACATCGCCAGGAAGATGAATATCAAGAAGATCGACAAGGCCGGCCTCGACAAGCTTTCAGGCAAAGGCGGCCCGCTCTATCGCCTCGACGTGCGCGATCCGGCCGAATATGCGCAGGGCCATCTGAAAGGCTTCCGCCATGCCGCGGGCGGCCAGCTCGTGCAGGCGACCGATCAATATGTCGGTGCGCGCAACGCCACCATCGTGTTGCACGACAATGACGGCGTGCGCGCCACCATGACGGCGCACTGGCTGATGCAGATGAACTGGAACGAGGTCTACATCCTCAACCACAAGCCGGCCGCCGGCGAGCTCACCACCGAGGCCGAGCCGCGGTTTCCTGCAGGCTTCGCCGTGCCGACGCCGGCGTCGGTGGCGCCGGACGAGCTCGACAAGTCGCTCGAGCAGTCCCTGGTGATCGATCTCGACACCAGCCTGCGCTATCGCGACGGCCACGTGCCCGGCGCCTGGTTCGCCGTGCGCGCGGGGCTGGCCAGGAGCATCCCGGAGATGCTGGCCAAGCAGAAAGGTGTGACACGCGTCGTGCTGGTCTCGCCCGACGGCGAGGTCGCGGCCCTTGCAGCGGCCGAAGCCGCGGACGCCGCGGGCGGGCTGCCGGTCGCCGTTCTGGCAGGCGGCATGAAGGCGTGGCGCGACGCCAAGCTGCCCGTCGAGGCGGGACACACGCGGATGGCCGATCCGCCGACCGACGTGTGGTACCGGCCTTATGACTTCAAAGATAATGTCGAGGCCGCCATGCGGCAGTATCTCGAATGGGAAGTCGATCTCGTCCCGCAGGTGGCGCGCGACGGCGATGCGGCGTTCTCGGTGCTGAAAGCGTAATCATTCTCTTCCGGACCCCGAGGGCGATCGCCGGCGCATCGAGGACATCGATGCGCGCCTCAAGGCGGCGCGTGGAAAAATCGAAAAACCGCGCCCGAACAACGGGGTAAGTAGCGGAATGTCGCACCGCCAGACAGGCGTTGCGTATCGAGTGATGGTGGATATGATCGCGGGCCTTTTGGTCGGGGGGTTCCTCGGCTATTGGCTCGACCGCTGGTTGGGTTGGGCGCCTTGGTCATTGGTGACGGGCCTGGTTCTGGGGTTCGTCGCGGGCGTCAACAATGCCTGGCGCGCCATTCGAGATTACTCGAGGGACGCCGCCAAGGCTGGGGGGAGCGACGAAGAGCGCCGCCTGCCCTGAGCCGGTCGGACGTAGGATAGACGCGTTGGGGACGAGGTAAGCCAAATGCATAGCCCGATGGAGCAGTTCGAGATCAAGCGGCTGCTCCACCTGAATCTCTTTGGCATCGACGCCTCTTTCACGAATTCATCGACCTGGATGGTGATCGCCGTGATCCTGGCGACCGCTGTCTTCGTCTGGGGCATGCGCCAGCGGGCGCTGGTGCCGGGCCGCCTGCAGTCGGTCGCGGAAGTCGGCTACGAGTTCGTCGCCGGCATGGTGCGCGACAACGTCGGCGACGGCGGCAAGAAGTACTTCCCGTTCATCCTGACGCTCTTCATCTTCATCCTGTTCTGCAACGTGCTGGGCATGGTGCCCTACTCGTTCACGCCGACCAGCCACATCGTCGTCACCTTCGCGATGGCGGCCTTCGTGTTCGTCGGCGTCACCATCATCGGCTTGGCCAAGCACGGCCTGCATTTCTTCTCGCTGTTCGGATCCTGACCTGCCTCTATCTGAACGACGCAGTTCACCTTCACTGATCACTGATCCATACGACTGAAAGGAAATCGAAATGGACGCCTCTGCAGCCAAGCTCATCGGTGCCGGTCTGGCCACCATCGCCCTCGCCGGCGTCGGCGTCGGCATCGGCAACATCTTCGGCAGCTTCGTCTCCGGCGCGCTGCGCAATCCGGAGGCGGCTCCCCGCGTGTTCGGCAACGTGCTCCTGGGCTTCGCGCTCACGGAAGCCGTGGCGCTGTTCGCGCTGGTCATCGCCTTCATGATCCTGTTCGTGTTCTAAGCACGACGATGCTCAGGTCGATCTACGGTGCGCTCGCCGGCCTCGCCGTGTTGGCGGCGAGCGGCACGGCAATGGCGAAGGAAGGGTCGGGCGGCATGCCGCAGCTCGACTATCACAGCTTCGCACCGCAGCTCGTCTGGCTCGCGATCGCCTTCCTGGCGCTTTACTTCGTGATGTCGAGGCTCGCGATCCCCGCGCGGGCCTGGAAAACATGGCCAAGGACATCGGCCTGGAAGTCTACGCCAAGCTCGCCGGCCAGCCGGCCGACCAGGCGGCGCTCGCCGCCAAGGTCGCGGCGGCGAAGGGAGGCAGGTAATGATCGGCACTGCCTGGGCGGCTGACGCCGCACACAGCGAGAGCATCTTCTCCGATCCGGCGTTCTGGGTCGCGGTTGCCTTCGTCCTGTTCTTCGCGCTGGCGGGCAAGGCGCTGTGGGGCCGCATCTCGGCCATGCTCGACAAGCGGTCGGCCGACATCGCCAAGGCGCTGGCCGACGCCGCGCGGCTCCGCGAGGAGGCCATGAAGGCCAAACAGGACGCCGAGCGCACGCTGGGCCAGGCGCAGGCCGAAGGGGCCGAGATCCTGAAGCAGGCGCGCGAGGAGGCCGAGCGCATGCAGGTCCGCGCCGCCCAGAGCCTGGAGACGGCCGTGGCGCTGCGCGAGCAGCAGGCACTCGACCGCATCGCCCAGTCGGAAACGGCCGCCACCAAGGAAGTGCGCGACACCGCCGTCGACGTGGCGCTCTCGGCGACCCGGGCGCTGTTGCGCGATCAGGTCGGCTCGGGCCGCAGCGCCGCCCTGGTCGATGAGGCGATCGCCGAACTGCCGCGCCGCTTGCACTGATTTCCCGCAAACAAAAATCGCGGGCTACCTGGCAGCCCCCGTCGCAAGGCGGGGGCTTTTTCTTTCTCTCTGTCTCTTCTCCTCCCCCGTCTTCGGGGGAGGATACAGGAGGGGGAAGGCCACAAAGGCGATCTCTTCGATTTCAGATCTGAAATTGCATGCACTTCATCTGTTGTTCACCCCCTCCTCTATCCTCCCCCGTAAGACGGGGGAGGAGGTAAGATCGGACAAGACGCCGTAACGTCGATCGACTAGCGTCGTCATCCAGATGGGGAGACGTTCAAATGATTAGTGCGTTTCGGGTTATCGGCATCGCAACGGCTGCCTCCGTGCTTGGTCTTGGGCTGTCGGCCGCCGCCCAAACGGACAATTTCATGATCGAATGCCAGCAGGGCTCATCGGCGGCAGATCCCGCGAAGGCCTGCACCTGCATGTCGGGCAAGGTGACCGGCGCCGTCCGCGCCGACGCGATCGCCGCCATGCACAGCATGAACACGACGAAGGGCGCCAATGGCGGTCCGCCCGATCCCAAGGCGCTGCCGGCCAATCAGCAGAAGGGCCTCGAAGCCGTGATCGCCGCGCACGGACAGTGCCAATAGGGGCTGGCCGATGTTAGCGTTGGTGCATGGACAGCAACGCCGCCGCACTCTCCGTCCCTGAGCTCGACAGCCTGCGCACCATCGCAGGCACGATGATCCCCGCAGACGCCGCGCTCGGCGTGCCGGGCGCCGACGACCCCGAGATCCTGCACGACATCGCGCGGTCGGCAGGGCGCGATCTTCCGCTGGTCCGCCAGGCTCTCGCGGAGATCGCGGCGAAGTCGGGCGGCGCTTTCGCGGCTCTGGATCGCGGCAAGCGCGAGGCGCTGATCAACGGCTACTACGCAGGCGGTGGCGCGGCGATCGTGGCCCTGGGACGGCTGATCCTGGGCGCCTATTACCGTGACGACCGGGTCCTGCTCGCCCTGAAGCAGGAGGCTCGCGCACCCTTCCCCAAGGGTTATACGCTGGAACAGGGCGACTGGTCCCTGCTCGACGCCGTGCGCAACCGTCCGCCGCTGTGGCGCGACGACCGCAAGGAGCTTGCCAAATGAGCGGCAACGAGCGGGTCGATGTGCTGATCATCGGCTCCGGCGCCTCGGGCGCGGCTGTGGCCTGGAGCCTCGCTGAAACGAAAATGCGCATCCTCTGCCTCGAGCAAGGCAACTGGATGAAGCCGACCGACTTCCCCAGCAACGGTCGCGACTGGGAGGCGCGGCGCTACGGCGATTTCGATATCTCACCCAACCGCCGCGGCCGCGACACCGACTATCCGGTGAACGACGACAACTCGCCGATGAAGGTCGCCAACTTCAACGGCGTCGGCGGCGGCACCATCATCTACACGGCACATTGGCCGCGCATGCATCCGTCCGACTTCAGGGTGAAGTCGCTCGACGGCGTGGCCGACGACTGGCCGATCGACTACTGGACGCTGGAGCGCTTCTACGCGGAGAACGACCGCATGATGGGCGTGTCGGGCCTCGCCGGCGATCCCGGCGTGCCACCGCGCAACCCGCCCATGCCGCCGATCCCGCTCGGCAGGACCGGCTCGCACTATGGCCGGGCGATGAACAAGCTCGGCTGGCACTGGTGGCCCTCCGACACCACCATCGCCACGACGCCTTACGAAGGCCGCGCGCAATGCATCAACCTCGGCCATTGCACGCCGGGCTGCGCCCAGGGCGCCAAGGCCAGCACCGACATCACCTACTGGCCGCTCGCACTGCGCGCCGGCGTCGAGCTGCGCACGCGCTGCCGGGTGCGTGAGATCACCACCGACGAGCACGGCATGGCCGCCGGCGCGATCTACTACGACGCCGACGGCAAGGAACAGTTCCAGCCGGCCGAGGTCGTGATCGTCGCCTGCAACGGCGTCGGCACGCCGCGGCTCCTGCTGAACTCGGCTTCGGGACGGTTTCCCAACGGGCTGGCCAATTCCTCGGACCTGGTCGGCAAGAACCTGATGCTGCATCCGTGGCCGATGATCTCGGGCTACGTCGAGGAAACGCTGGATGGCGGGAAGGCGCCCATCACCAACATGTGGAGCAAGGAGTTCTACGAGACCGACCGCCGCCGCGGCTTCGTGCGCGGCTACACGTTGCAGTTCAACCGCGGCATGGGGCCGGCGAACCAGGCGATCACCAGCGCCGCTGCCGGCCAGCTGCCGTGGGGCCGCGACCATCATCGCGTCTATCGCGAGATGTTCGAGCACCGGGTGGGGATCGGCGTCGCCTGCGACGACCTGCCGGAGGAGCGCAATCGCGTGACGCTCGACCCGGTGCTGAAGGACAGCAACGGCATCCCCGCGCCCAGGATCGACTATGCGATCAGCGACAACACGCGGCGCATGATGGAGCACGGCATCGCCCGGGCCGAGGAGATCCTGACCGCCGCCGGCGCGACGCGGCTCCACTGCTCGCGCACTGCGCTGAACAGCCCCGGCCACCTTCTGGGCACGGCGCGCATGGGCACCGATCCGGAGCGTTCGGTGGTGAACGAATGGGGGCGCTGCCACGACGTGAAGAACCTGTTCATCGTCGACGGCAGCGTCTTCGTGACGGGCGGCGGCGTGAACCCGACCTCGACCATCCAGGCCGTGGCGCTCTACATCGCCGACCAGATGAAGCAGCGGCTGGCGAACCTGTTCGATTGACGACGACCTCATCCTGAGGAGCCGCGCATAGCGCGGCGTCTCGACGGATGGGCCACAGTCCTGGTGTTGC
>JACPOB010000046.1:20337-39421 GCA_016185145.1 Rhodospirillales bacterium
ACGGATGGGCCACAGTCCTGGTGTTGCCCATCCTTCGAGACGCCGCGCTATGCGCGGCTCCTCAGGATGAGGTCATCGGTGTTGATAGACCGTCGGGATCTTCGCCAGGTCCTGCAGTAGGTCGGGCGGCATGTCGGACGGCTTCGCCGAATTCGCGCTGGCGCCGATCGAATCGACCAGGCCGCCGAAGCGCTCGGCGATCGCCTTGGCGATCTGGTCGTGACGGCCGACGGCGGCGAACAGGTGCACGACGTCGTCCGACACCTCCTTAGCCATCTGGTCCCACTGGCCGGCGCGGGTCATGGCGTTGAGCTTGCGGCCGAGGTCGCCCAGCCCATGCACCTCGAACACCGGCCAGTAGGCCGGCGTCGAGCCGTAGAACGCCACGCGATAACGCACCCAGTCGAACAGCCTGGCGACCGCCTCGTCGTCCTTGCCGGTGACGACGAAGCCGCCGCCTGAGATCTCGAAGCTCTCGCGGCTGCGGCCGCGGGCGCGGAGCCCGGCATTGATGATCGGCATGATGTTCTGCTCCAGGTACTTCCTGGTGCAGAATGAGTGGAGTTTCACGTCGTCGGATTCTTCCGCCGCCACCTTCAGCATGACCGGACCGACGGCGGCGACGCCGAGCCGCGGCAACGGACCGTCATAGGACTCGGGCACGAAGTTCGGCGTCATCAGCGTGAAGCGATAGTGCTTGCCCTCGTAGTTGAGCTTGCTGCCGTCCTTCCACGACTTCCAGATCGCCCGCACGGCTTGCACATACTCACGGATGCGCGGCGCTGGCGGCGACCACGGCACGGAAAAGCGCCGCTCGTTGTGCGCCCTCACCTGGCTGCCGATGCCGAGCGTCACGCGGCTGCCGCCGAAGCTCGATGCCAGGTCCCAGCCGACATTGGCCACGGCCATGGGCGAGCGGGCAAAAGCGATGGCGACTCCGGTGTGCAGTTCGATCCGCTTGGTGGCAGCGCCGGCCACCGCCAGCGACAGGAACGGCTCGTGCCGGTTCTCCTGGGTGCTGACGCCGGTGTAGCCTGTCGCCTCGATCGCCTGGGCCGCCTGGCCGACCGTGGCCAGATTCTCCTGAGGCAGAGTGGTGAATACGCGCATTCCGTTGCTCTCCTAGATTTGTCGCAGGGAAACCTGTGCGATTGAATGGTCAGCGGCCTTGTACAGCACGACGTGGGCCCGTTCGCGAGTCGGCAGGATGTTCTCCTTGAGGTTCACCTCGTTGATCGACGACCAGATCCGCCGTCCGGCCGCGCTCGCCTCCTCGGGCCCGAGGTCCTTGTAGTGATGGAAATAGGATGTCGGCTGCTGGAAGACGGTGCGCTGCAGCAGGCGGAAGCGATCGAGATACCAGGCCGCGATGTCGGACGTGCTGGCGTCGAGATAGATGGAGAAGTCGAAGAAGTCGGAGAGGATCACCGACGCGGGCCGTCCGCCTGAACCACCCGCGAGGCCGGGCTGCAGCACGTTCAGGCCCTCGAAGATCAGCACGTCCGGCCGGCGCACGACCTGCCACTGATCGGGCACGATGTCGTACGACTGGTGCGAATAGACCGGCGCGCGCACCTCCGGCTGGCCCGCCTTCACGTCGGCCAGGAACTGGACCATGCGCCTGGCGTCGTAGCTCTCGGGAAAGCCCTTGCGCGACATGAGCTGCTTCTCCTCCAGCGTGCGCAGCGGATAGAGGAAGCCGTCGGTGGTCACGAGGTCGACCGCCGGATGGTCGGGCCACCGCGCCATCAGCGCCTGGAGGATGCGGGCGAAGGTGCTCTTGCCGACGGCGACGCTGCCGGCGATGGCGATCACATAGGTGTGCCCGGTCACCGGGCGGCCGAGGAAAGTGTCGGTGACGCCGTTGAGATTGCGCGCCGCCCGGACATGCAGGTTGAGCAGACGCGACAGCGGCAGGTAGACGTCGGCGAGCTCCTCGAGCGAAACGCGCTCGTTGAGCCCGCGCAGCGACAGCAGATCTTCCTGGCTGAGCGTGAGCGGCGTGTTGGCGCGCAGCTTCGCCCATTCGGTCCTGCTGAACGTCTGGTACGCTTCAGGGCGCATGCGACGCACTCCCGGGGCCGCACCGCGGCCGTCCGGGGTCAGCGGGTCGGCAGCCGCTATTCGGCCGCCTGCTTCATCGGATCGCCTTCGGGCGGATTGTTCGACGGCCGCCAGCGTAGCACGGGCTTGCGGGCGGCAAGCGTCTCGTCGAGGCGCCGCCGCGGGGCGAAACGCGGCGCCGCCTTGAACTCCTCCGCCGCGGTCCCGCTCTTCGCCCGCTCGGCCAGCGAGCGCAGCGCCGCGATGAAGAGGTCAAGATCCTCCTTGGCCTGGCTCTCGGTCGGCTCGATCAGCATCGCGCCATGCACGACCAGCGGGAAGTACATGGTCATCGGGTGATAGCCCTCGTCGATCATCGCCTTGGCGAAGTCGAGGGTGCTCACACCGGTATCCTTGAGGAAGCCGTCGTCGAACAGCGCCTCGTGCATGCACGGTCCCTCGAAGGCCGGCGTCATGACGTCCTTCAGCGAGGCCATCACGTAGTTGGCCGAGAGAACGGCGTCCTCGGCCGCCTGCTTCAGCCCGTCGGCGCCGTGGCTCATGATGTAGCTGAGCGCCCGGGTGAACATGCCCATCTGGCCGTGGAACGCTTTCAGCCGTCCTAGCGGCTTGCCATCGACCGCGGCGCCGTCTTCCGCGACGCGCCACTTGTCGCCGTCCTTCACGATCCACGGATAAGGCGCATAGGGCGCCAGCGCGGCCGACAGCACCACCGGACCCGCACCCGGCCCGCCGCCGCCATGCGGCGTCGAGAAGGTTTTATGCAGGTTGATGTGCATGCAATCGACGCCGAGGTCGCCCGGCCGCACGCGGCCGACGATGGCGTTGAAGTTGGCGCCGTCGCAGTAGAAGAAGGCGCCCGCGTCGTGCACCGCCCGCGAGATCTCGACGATCTCGTTCTCGAACAGGCCGCAGGTGTTGGGGTTGGTCAGCATGATCGCCGCCACATCGGGCCCCAGCGCCGCCTTGAGCGCTGAAAGGTCGACGCGGCCGCGGTCATTGGCCGGGATCGGCTTGACGGTGAAGCCGAGCGCCGCTGCCGTCGCGGGGTTGGTGCCGTGCGCCGATTCCGGCGCCAGCACGACCTTGCGTTTGGCCCGCTCGCCGCGCGCTTCGAGGGCGGCGGCGATCGCCATCATGCCGCACATCTCGCCATGCGCGCCAGCGGCCGGCGACATCGCCACGGCCGGCATGCCGGTCAGCGTCTTCAGCCAGTGCGCCAGGCGGTCGATCAACTCGAGCGCGCCCTGCACGGTCGAGACCGGCTGCAGGGGATGCAGGTCGCCGATGCCGGGCAGGCGCGCCACCTTCTCGTTGATCCTGGGATTGTGCTTCATGGTGCACGAGCCCAGGGGATAGACGCCCATGTCGATGGCGTAATTCTTCTGGCTGAGGCGCGTGTAGTGCTGCACCACCTGGGGCTCGGAAAGGCCCGGCAGGCCGATCTCGCCGGCGCGTTTCAAGCCGTTCAGGCGGTCCTTCACTTTCGTCGGCCCTTGGAGCGGATCCGGCAGGTCGACGCCGCAGCGGCCGGGCTGGCCCATCTCGAAGATCAGCGGCTCCTCGATCTGCAGCGCGCGATTGCCGGTGAAGGTGGGACTGGCGGACGTGCCGGCGGCGATGCCACCTGACCTGCCCTGAGAGCGGTCGAGCGACTGGACCATCACAGCACCTCCTTCAGGCCGGCGATCAGCGGCGCCATGCCCGCTTCGGTCGCGGTCTCGGTGGCGGCCAGCAGCAGGAGGTTCGCGACAGAAGGATCGTCAGGGATCAGCCGAGACACCGGAACGCCCGCCAGGATGCGACGCTCGGCCAGCGCCTCGACGACAGGCGCCGCCGGCTTGGGCAGGCGCACGGTGAACTCGTTGAAGAAGCTGTCGTTCAACAGCTTCACGCCCGGCACCGCGGCCACGCGGTCGGCAAGCTCGCTCGCCTTGGCATGGTTGAGCTCGGCCAGGCGGCGGAATCCCGCCTCACCCAACAGCGTCAGATGGACCGTGAAGGCGAGCGCGCAGAGGCCTGCGTTGGTGCAGATGTTGGAGGTCGCCTTCTCGCGGCGGATATGCTGCTCGCGCGTGCTGAGCGTCAGCACGAAGCCGCGCTTGCCGTCGGCATCGACGGTCTCGCCGACCAGGCGGCCCGGCATCTGGCGCACATACTTGTCGCGAGTGGCGAACAGGCCGACATAGGGCCCGCCGAAGCCCAGTCCATTGCCGACGGACTGCCCCTCACAGACCACGATGTCGGCGCCCATCTCGCCCGGCGGCTTTATAAGGCCGAGCGACACGACCTCGGTCACGACCACGATCAGCAGCGCACCGGCGGCATGGCAGGCGGTGGCGAGCTTGGTGAAGTCGCGTACATGGCCGAAGAAGCTCGGGTTTTGCACGACCACGCACGAGGTCTCCTTGTCGACCTTGGCGATCAGATCCTCCAGGCCTTCGGGATCGGCGGCGCCGGAGACGGCGCTATAGCCTTGCCAGTGCGCGGTGGTCTCGATGATGTTGCGGTAGTGCGGATGGAGCCCGCCCGAAATCAGCGCCTTGGTGCGGCGCGTGATGCGGTTGGCCATCAGCACGGCTTCCGACGCCGCCGTCGAGCCGTCGTACATCGAGGCGTTGGCGACCTCCATGCCGGTCAAAAGGCTGACCTGGGTCTGGAACTCGAACAGGTACTGCAGCGTGCCCTGGGTGATCTCGGGCTGGTACGGCGTGTAGGAGGTCAGGAACTCGCCGCGCTGGATCATGTAGTCGACGGCCGACGGCACGTGATGGCGATAGGCGCCGGCGCCGACGAAGAACGGCGCGGTCGACGGTGAGACGTTCTTCGCCGCGTAGCCCTGGAAGGCGCGCTCGACTTCCAGCTCGCCGAGATGGTCGGGCAGGCCCGCGACCTTGCCGGGCAACCGCGCCGAGACCGGCACATCCTTGAACAATTCGTCGACCGACTTGGCGCCGACGGCCGCCAGCATGTCGCGGCGATCGGTCGGCGTGAGAGGAAGATAGCGCATGATCAGCCCAGGCTTTTCACGAAGTCGTTGTAGGCGGCCTCGTCCATCAAGCCGGCAAGCTCGCCCTTGTCGGCGAGCTTCAGCTTGAAGAACCAGCCCTTGCCCATCGGCTCGGCGTTGACGTCGCCCGGCGAATCGGCGAGCGCGGCATTGGCCTCGACGACCTCGCCCGACACCGGCGCGTAGATGTCGGACGCGGCCTTCACCGATTCGACCACGGCGCAGGCCTCGCCCTTGGCGACCTTGCGGCCGGCCTGCGGCACATCGACGAACACCACGTCGCCCAGCTGCTCCTGGGCATATTGCGTGATGCCGATGGTGCCGACATCGCCCTCGACGCGGATCCACTCGTGTTCCTGGGAGTACCTGGTCTCGGCCATCTAAAAGCTCCTATCCGCGGTAGTAGGCGTGTTTGACGAAGGGCATGGACACGATCTCGGCCGGCACGGGCTTGCCGCGCACCAGAAGATCGACCTTGGTGCCGTTGGCTGAGTGGGCGCGCTCGACGTAGCCCATGGCGACGGCGCGCCCGAGCGTGGGCGCGAAGCCACCCGACGTGACCTTGCCGACGGTCTTGCCGGCGATGGCGATCTCCGCGCCTTCGCGGGCGATGGCCTTGCCCTCGGGCAGCAGCCCGACGCGCTTGCGCGGCGCGCCCTCGGCGATCTGCTTCTGGATGACGGCCGCCCCCGGGAAGCCGCCCTGGGTGCGGCGCTCCTTGCCGATGCTCCACAGCAGGCCCGCTTCGATCGGCGTCGTCGTCGTGTCGATGTCGTGGCCATAGAGGCAGAGGCCTGCCTCGAGGCGCAGCGAATCGCGCGCGCCGAGGCCGATCGGCTTGACCTCCGGCTCGGCCAGAAGCCTGCGGGCGATGGCTTCGGCGGCGTCGTTGGGTGTGGAGATCTCGAAGCCGTCGCCGCCGGTGTAGCCCGAGCGCGTGACGTAGCAGCGCGCGCCGTCGATGACGAAGAAGGCGCCGGTCATGAACTTCATCGTCGCGACCTGCGGTACCAGCCGCGCCAGCACCTGCGACGCCTGCGGTCCCTGCAAAGCCAGAAGCCCGCGGGAGAACATCGGCTCGATCTCGCAGGTCGCGGCGAGGTGCTTCTGCACATGCGCGAGGTCGGCGTCCTTGCAGGCCGCGTTGAACACCATCAGCAGGTGATCGCCCGTGCTGGTGATCATCAGGTCGTCGAGGATGCCGCCCGCGTCGTTGGTGAACTGCGTGTAGCGCTGCTGGCCGGGCTGCAGGCCCGCGATGTCGCCGGGCACCAGCATCTCGATTGCCTTGGCGGCGTTCTGCCCAGGCTTCGCAGTGAGCCGCACCTGGCCCATGTGCGAGACGTCGAACAGCCCGGCGGCCGTCCGCGTCTGGGCATGCTCGGCCAGGATGCCGGTCGGGTACTGCACCGGCATCTCGTAGCCGGCGAACGGCACGAGGCGAGCGCCGAGCTCGCGATGAAGATCGTAGAGTGGCGTGCGTTTGAGAGAATCGGCCAAGCAGGTCTCCAGAGTCGCATCAACCGGCGCAAAGATTGCGCCGCCTTGCGACCCCCTCTGTCCGGAGACCTGAAAGATTCGCCGGAGCGATCCAGCTTACTTCGTCGGTGGGCGTGCCCTCTTCCGAGAGCCCGCCGCTTTCCAGAGACCCATCCTCCTGCGGTCCGTTTGCCTGAGAGTTTCCGGGGCCGGTTGCTCCTTCGGCGCCGTCTTCGAGAGACGGTCTCTCCCACAGGGATCGTCTGGGTGCCGGCGACCTTAGGGGGCCTCCCCGGCGGCGTCCACCGGGAAAACCCGTGGCAAATCCGGTGCTTAGAAAAGACTTGAAATTGAGTGATTGCTCACTTATAAAATGAGCATGCGCTCATTCCAAGGAGGGTCGCATGTATGTCCGCCGTGCCTTCACCGTCTTCCTCGACGTGCAAAGCGAGGCTTCGCCCATCGTCGCCACGGGCAGCGATTGGACACTCGACTGGCGCTGGTTCTGCGAGCCCGCCGGGGATGTGCCCTTGCCAAGTGAGCGCCCCCTCATAGACTGTCGCTTATGGACAAGGCCGCGGACACCAAGGCCCCTTCCATTGGCCGGCCATGGCGACGGGCAACCGGCTGGCTGGTGGCGCTCACGCTATTTTTTTACCTGACCTATGGAGTCTCGAACTGGCTCGCCAGCCAGCGCGGCGACGTGCCGGCCATCGTGTTCGACTGGGAACACCGCATCCCTTTCCTGACCTGGACGATCATCCCGTATTTGGGCACGCACGTTTTCTTCGCCCTGTCCTTCTATGTGTGCCGCAACCGCGCCGAGCTCGACAGTCACGCGAGGCGGCTGCTCACCGCCCAGCTCGTCGCCGTCGCCTGCTTCATCGTCTTCCCGCTGCGGCTGACTTTCTCCAGGCCGCAGACGATAGGGGAATTCGGCCTGTTGTTCGATGTCCTTCACGTGTTCGACATGCCGTTCAATCAGGCGCCGTCGCTGCACATCGCGACGACAGCCATCCTCTTCGACCTCTACAGTCGGGTGCTGCCACGATGGACGTTGCCGGTGACAGCCACAGCGGCGCTGCTGGTCGGCGCGTCGGTGCTGACGACCTACCAGCATCACTTCATCGATGTTCCGACGGGCCTCCTGCTGGGCCTGTTCTGCGTGTGGATGTGGTCGCCCGAGGGCGGAAACCGCCTGGCCAGCTCGTTCAGGGCGCCATGGCGCTTTTCCAAGTGAGCGCTCCCTCATAGACTGGCCGGCATGGGCAAAGCAGAGGATACCAAGGCGCGACTCGAGCGCGCCGCGCTCACGCTGTTCGTGGCGCGCGGCGTGGCCGAGACCACGACCAAGGAGATCGCCATGGCGGCCTCGGTCGCCGAGGGCACGATCTACCGTTACTTCCCGAGCAAGGAGCAGCTGGCGTTGGATCTTTTCCTGCGCCATCACCAGGGGCTGGCCGAGGCGCTCATGGAAGCGCATCGGCCAGCCAAGGGATTGCGCGCCAAGATCGAAGCGATCGTGCGCTGCTATTGCGAATGGGCCGACCGCGACTGGACCCTGTTCGCCTATCACCTCCTGAATCAGCACTCTTTCCTGATCCAGGTGCCCGACGGCATGAGCAATCCGGTGACCGTCGTGCGGGACGTGATCAGCCAAGCGATGAAGGCGGGCGAGATCCCGAAGCGGAACGTCGACCTCGCTGCGGCCTCAGCCATCGGCGTGGTGATGCAGGCCGCGACCTACAAGGTCTATGGCCGCTTCACCGGCGATCTATCGGATCACGTCCGCTTCTTCGCCGATGCGGCATGGGCGGTGCTGTCGGTGAAGGAGAAGTAGCGTCAGGCGCCGACATAGACGAAGGCTTCCATCCCCGACTTCAGCCGCACCGAGATGCGCTTGTAGTCCGACACCTCGTAGGTGTCGGCGGCGGCAAGCTCGGCCGGCGTGATGCGGAAGACGACACCAGGGACCTCGTCGACCAGGTTGGCCGAGGGCCTCGCCATGGTGTGGAACTTCTTGCCGCTGGTGGCGATCACCTCCGGATCGGTGATCTCGAACGGCACCGTGGCATAGCCCGGCAGCGCGTCGGCGCGGCCTTCGAGCAGCCGACCGAAGGTCGCAAGTTGCACGCCTTCCTGCTGAAGCGTGCCGTAGGAGAAGAGCCAGACGTCGTCGCTCATGCTTCCTTCGCCAACGCGGTAAAGGCCTTCGCAAAGGCCTCGCGCGAGCCGGCCAGTCCCGTCTCGTTGAAGATGTCGGCGGTCAGCGACGCCACCGAGGCCTCGTCGACGCGCACGCCGTTGTCCTGCAGGAAGCGGCGCGCTGCACTCACCGCCTCGTCCATGGCGCCACCCTGCTTGTAGAGGCGGTAGTAGTCGGGATGGCCGCCGCGGCCCAGCGCCTCGGCCAGCACGTCGGTGAAGTTCACGACCTTGAGCTGCGGGTAGACCGCCTCGGCGCCGGCGAGCGCACGATGGCAGGAGTGATACATGGTGACGATGGTGTCGGCGCCAGCCGCGACCGCGCCCTCGGCGAGGCTGCGATGGATCGCCTGCTCGCGCTCCTTGAACTTGGCGGCCTGGCCGCCGCAGGCATAGGAGAAGCCCGAATCCTGCGGCAGCTCGAGCAGCTCGAGGTTGGGCACGGCGGCGAGCAGCTTGCGGATCGAAGCCACCGTGGCGCCGATGCCGAGATGCTCGTGGATCACCACGCGCCGCTTCGGCTGGTCGGGCACGAAGCGTGCGCTCAGCGCGTCGAGATTGGCGGCCAGGAATTCGCTGACATGGCCGAGGTCGAAGGACGGCTCCTCGACGTCCTTCTCGAGCTCGTCGAAGTTCTTGGTGCAGGTCGGGCACCAAGTCAGCACGCGCCCGGCGCCGGACTGGCCGAAGCGCTTGAACGTGCGATGGCCCATGCGCTCGTAGGTCGGCAGGTCGGCTTCCTGGAATTGATAGACGCCGCAGCAATGGGCGGTGCCGCCGACGACGTCGAAGTCGAGCTCCAGCGCATCGAGGATGTCCATGACGTTCAGCACGATGTGCGGCGTGCGCAGCACGTTGCAGCCCGTATAGAACAGCACGTCGGCGGTGCGCCGCTCGGCCGGCGCCAGGATCTTCTTCAGCGTCTCCGACGGCAGTTGCATGCTGGCGAGCAGCCGCACCGCCTGTGCCATGTGGCGGAAGCGATCGGCGGCATTGCCTGCGCCGACTTCGCGCGGACGCGTCGCCTCGAGCGCCTTCATCTTGGCGATGGTGACCCACTGGCGAACGTTGATGCCTTCGGGGCAGGCCTCGGTGCAGCGCGCGCTGCCGTCGCAGGCGCCGAGCCACTTCTGCAGGCCGTCGGCCGGCGCCTCGCCGCGCGTCAGGGCCACAAGCTCGCCGACACGGTCTTTGGCGGCGCCGGCATCCAAACCGATCTCGCGCGCCGTCGGGCAGGCTTCGAAGCACTTGCCGCAGGTCGTGCAGCGGTCGGCGGCGTCGGCCGCCAGAGCTTCCAGACGTTCGGCATAAGCACTCAAGCGATCCTCCGTACGTCACACGTAGTGAGTGGCGCGCATGCAGCGCCCGCGATCGGGTACTGTCAAGCCTTCGGCACCGGCCGAAACATGGATCAAGCGCAGCCGGCTAGGATCGAGGTCTCATCGACGGAGACTGCCATGACCGTGACCTGTGCCATCCGCTACGTCATCGATCCGTTCAAGCGCGAGGCCTTCGAGACCTATGCCAGGAACTGGCTCACCATCATCCCGGCCTGCGGTGGCGATCTTCTGGGCTATTTCATGCCGCACGAGGGCACCAACAACGTCGCCCACGCGCTGATCTCGTTCGAGAGCCTCGCGGCCTACGAGGCCTATCGCGCGCGCATCAAGGCCGATCCGGCAGGCAAGGCCAACTTCGAGTTCGCCGAGCGCGAGCGCTTCGTCCTGAGCGAGGAACGAACCTGGCTCAGGCCTGTCACGAAATAACTTAGGGCTGACGGCCGCGGCGGTTGTAGTTCAGCTCTTCCACCGTAGGCCTCAAACCGACGGCAATGCGATAGCCGCCCTGTCGTGAAACCGAGAACGTCAGCTCCTCCTGCGAGGAGCCGCGCGGACTGCCCGACGTCAGGCGGAAATCGGCGTTGAAGTCCTGGCTCTGCACGACGTTGTTGGAGGAGTCGAGCACGCGCACGAAATAGGGAATGCTGGTCCGGCCGGCGCCGACCGACGGCCCGGCGCTGGCCGAGATGCGCAGGAACAGCGTCACCTCGATCTGGTTGCGGCTCGCCGAGCACTTGGTCGCCGCCCCGACGACCGACGCCTCGTAGGCGATGTCGCGCGGATCGCGGCCCGGCCCGTCCTTGAAATGCGTCAGCCGCTCGGCGTCCTGCACCGTGAACGGCTCCGGGCAGAAATAGCTCGTTTCCGACGAACCGCCGCCGCAGCCAGCCAGCGTCAGGGCCACCAGGGCCGGCGCAAGAACGACGAATTTTCTGCGAGTCATGACGGGATCTTGGCCAGGGCCTTGTGGGTTCCATCGCGCACCGCGACAACCGGCTCGGTCATGTCTGCTTTCCCCGTTGCAGCGGCTTTGTTACGGTGCCGCCGCCTGATCCGTACTGCCAATCTGTTGCGGTCGGAGTCTAGGCAATGGTCAGGAAGCCCGCAAGCGAGCGGGCAGAACGTTCAACATGAGCCCGCCGACGAAACCGCTCAAGATCCTGCTCGCCAGCCCTCGCGGTTTCTGCGCCGGCGTCGAGCGCGCCATCCAGATCGTCGAACGCGCCGTCGAGCGCTACGGCCGTCCGGTCTATGTCCGCCATGAGATCGTGCACAATCGCCATGTCGTGGAGACCCTCGAGGCCAAGGGCGCGATCTTCGTCGACGAACTCGACGAGGTACCCGACGACCGGCCCGTCGTTTTTTCTGCCCATGGCGTGCCAAAAGCCGTGCCGGCAGAAGCTGGGCGGCGCAACCTGCTCTATATCGACGCGACCTGCCCGCTGGTCTTCAAGGTCCATCGCGAGGCCGAGCGCCATCACGCATCGGGTCGCATCGTGGTCCTGATCGGCCATGCCGGCCATCCCGAGGTCATCGGCACCATGGGCCAGCTGCCGGCCGGCGCGGTGCTGCTGGTGGAGGACGTGGCGCAGGTCGAGGCGCTTGAAGTCTCCGATCCGGGCAACCTCGCCTATGCCACGCAGACCACGCTGTCGGTCGACGACACGACCGGCATCGTCGCCGCGTTGCGCCGCCGGTTCCCGGCGATCCAAGGTCCCAAGACAGAGGACATCTGCTACGCCACCACCAACCGTCAGGCGGCGGTCAAGGCGATCGCGCCAAGATGCGACGCCCTGGTGGTGATCGGCGCCCCCAACTCATCGAACTCGATGCGGCTCGTCGAGGTGGCGGCCAACTGCGGCTGCCGCAAGTCGCGGCTGGTGCAGCGCGCGGCCGACATGGACTGGGGCTGGCTGGCGGATGCCGGCCGGCTCGGCATCACCGCCGGCGCCTCGGCCCCCGAAACGCTGGTCGACGAGCTCATCGCCGATTGCCGCAAGCGCTACGACGTGACGATCGAGGAAGTGCGGACCACCGAGGAGAGCATCGTGTTCAAGCTGCCGCGTGCGTTGGTGGCTTGATGGCGGTCTATACCGAAGTCAGCGACGCCGAGCTGGAAGCCTTCCTCGCCGAGTACGACATCGGCGAACCCGAATCCTTCAAGGGCATCGCCGAGGGAGTGGAGAATTCCAACTACCTGCTGACCACCACCAAGGGCCCGTACTTCGTCACGCTGTACGAGAAGCGCGTCGATCCGAAGGACCTGCCGTTCTTCCTCGGCCTGATGGACCACCTCGCCGCCCGCGGCATCAACTGCCCGCGACCGATCCACGGTCGCGACGGCAAGGCGCTGCGCACCCTGGCGGGGCGACCTGCGGCCATCACGACCTTCCTGCAGGGACTGTGGCCGCGGCGCATGATGCTCGGCCATTGCAGCCAGGTCGGCGAGGCGCTCGCCGCCCTGCATCTGGCCGGCCGCGACTTCGAGCTCAAGCGGCCCAATGCCCTGTCGGTCGCGGGCTGGCGGCCACTCTACGAAGGCTCGCGCCATCACATCGATGCGCCGCTCGCCGCCGAACTCGAGGCCGAGATCGATTTCTTCGAAGCCAATTGGCCGACCGGCCTGCCGTCGGGCGTCATCCATGCCGACCTGTTCAACGACAACGTGCTTTTCCTTCACGACAGGCTGTCGGGGCTGATCGACTTCTACTTCGCCTGCAACGACGCCTTCGCCTACGACATGGCGATCTGCCTGAACGCCTGGTGCTTCGAGCCCGACAAGTCGTTCAACGCCACCAAGGGCCGCGCCCTGCTGCAGGGCTACGAAGCCGTGCGGCCGCTCGGCGGCGACGAACGCAAGGTCCTGCCGCTGCTGGCGCGCGGTGCGGCGCTGCGCTTCCTGCTGACGCGGCTGTACGACTGGGTGCACACGCCGCCCGATGCCCTGGTCAAGCGCAAGGATCCGCAGGAATACCTCGCCAAGCTCAGGTTCCACCGCGGCATCGCATCGATTGCGGATTACGGACTGTGAGCAATTCCGAAGTCGAGATCTTCACTGACGGCGCGTGCAGCGGAAATCCCGGGCCGGGTGGCTGGGGCGCGATCCTTCGCACGGGCAGCAGGGAGCGCGAATTGTCGGGCGGCGATCCGGCCACGACCAACAACCGCATGGAGCTGATGGCGGCCATCAGCGGGCTGGAGGCGCTGAAGCGGCCATGCAACGTCCGGCTCTGGACCGACAGCACCTACGTCAAGGACGGCGTCACCAAGTGGATCCACGGCTGGAAGAGGAACGGCTGGCGCACCGCCGACAAGAAGGCGGTGAAGAACGCCGAGCTGTGGCGGCGCCTCGACGCCGCCCGCGCGCCGCACCAGGTCGAATGGCGCTGGGTGAAGGGCCATAGCGGCCATCCCGAGAACGAGCGCGCCGATCAGCTGGCGCGCAATGAAATTGACAAGCTCCGCTTGTCATCCCGAGCGTAGCGAGGGACCTTTTCTGTAGCCTGAAAGATCCCTCGGCTTGCGGCCTCGGGATGACAGCTTCGCTGTCAGCTCCGCTTCGGCTGGGCCGGCACAGGCTTCTTCTCGGCTGGCTTCTCGTAGACCAGATCGAAGCCCTCGCGCATGCCATCGCAGGGATTGTCGCCTTCGGCCAGGCGCCAGACGTGCGACTTGCCCGAGCGCTTGAAGTTCAGCACGCCGGCCACCTTGCAGGCCGTGCCCTTCTCGACCTTGGCGACGCGGAAGGCGACTTCGCCCCTGATCTGCACCAGGCCGGGCGCGATCTTCTCGACCACGCCGTCAACCGAGGCCCAGTCGCCCTCGCTGCCGGGCGCCACGCTGTCGATGCGGCCCCTCACGACCCAGACATTGCCCTGCTTGGTGACGCTGACGTCCCCCGGCTTGGCGCCCTTCACCTTGGCATAGCGGCCCCAGACGATCTTGCGCGCATCGGCGAAGAGCTGGGCCTCGGCGTCCGAGGCGATCTCGGTGCGATCGATCTTGGGAATGCTGGCCGGCAGCGGCGAGGTGAGCCCGGTGGTCGGCGCTCCCTGCTGCACGGTCGGCGCCTGAGTCGGCGGCGGCGCGGGATAATAAGGTGTGGACGGCTGCTGCTGCTGTTGGGCGGCGGCGCCACCAGCCAGGAGGGTGAGGAGCAGGACCAGGATGCGATTCATTGTCTACCGGCTCTTACATCAGGGGTCGTGGAGACGCTACTTCTTCCCCCCACTCTTCGGTGGAACAGCAGGCGTCGAGGGAGAAACCGGAGCCGCTGCCGGCGGCTGCTCGCCGCGCAGGCCGGCTTCGGCGCCGTGCGCGGCGCTCGAGCCCGGCGGCACCAGGCGCAGGACGGAGCTGAAGTCGAGGTTGGCCGAGCCGCGATCGCCGCGCGCCAGGCTGGCGAAGCCGCGCTCGAGGAGAGCCTCGGAATGATCGGGCGCCACCTTCAGCGCGCGCGAGGCATCCTCATAGGCCTTCGCCGGATTGCCGGCGTTGCGCCAGGCCGCGGCCCGCAACACCAGGATCTCGACGTCGTCGCGCCGAAGCGCGAGCGCACGGTCGAAGTCGGAGATGGCGCGCGGCCAGGCCTTCAGGGCGGCGAAGCTCAAGCCGCGATCGAGCCACAGATCGGCGTCCTTGGTATTGAGCTCGAGGGCGCGGCTTTGAGCCTCCGTCGCCTTCTCGGGCAGGCCTGCCTCCATGAAGGCCTGACCGGCCTGGGCCCACAGTTCGGCACGCAGGCCCGGGCGGTCCTTGCCCATGTCGCGCGCGATCGATTCGAACTGCGCCGCTGCCGGAATGAAGCGGCCGGCGCCGTACATGGCGGTCGCCACGCAGTGACGGGCAGCCAGGCCACCGCCCTGGGCGTGCCACTTCTCGGCGATCGGCAACGCCTTCAGCGGTTCGGCGCGCGCCAAATTCATGCATTCATTGTACTTGCGCAGATGGTCCGGAGATTCGTCGATGATGCCCAAGCCCTGCGCGGCGCATGGCACAGCGGCGAGCAGCGCAAGGCAGAATACCAGGCGGGAAAACAACATCCTTGAAAAGAACCGCGTCGCGGCGATCCTGACAAGATGACAGGACGTCTTTTCATCTTCGGTCTGGGCTATTGCGGCCTTGAAATTGCCAAGCTTGCCAGAGCGGCCGGCTGGCGCGTGGCCGGGACCTGCCGGACGAACGAGAGGGCGGAAGAGCTGAAGCGGCAGGGCTTCGAGGCGCATCTGTTCGACGGCATGGGGGCGTTGCCGGCCGAGGCATTCGGCAGCGCGTCGCACGTCCTCTGCACCATCGCCCCGGGCACGACCGGCGACCCTGCGCTGAAGACTTCGGCACGCGTGCTGCGCGATGCGCGCTGGCTGGGCTATCTCTCGACCACCGGCGTGTACGGCGACCATGGCGGTGGATGGGTCGACGAGGACACTCCGCCGCGTCCCGTCCAGCCGCGCAGCATCGCGCGCCTGGCGACCGAGCGCGCCTGGCAGGCGATGGGCATGGAGATGGGCTCGGCCGTCGACATCTTCCGCCTGCCCGGCATCTACGGCCCCGGCCGCAGCACGATCGACCAGGTGACGGCAGGCACGGCCCGCCGCATCGACAAGCCGGGCCAGGTCTTCTCGCGCATCCATGTCGAGGACGTCGCCGGCGCCGTGCTGCTGGCGCTCGGCCGTGCACGCGCCGGAGCGATCTACAACGTCGCCGACGATCTGCCGGCCTCGACCGGCGAAGTCGTCGCCTTCGCCTGCGAGCTCTTGGGCGAGCCGGTACCGCCGGCCGTGCCGTGGGACGACGCGGCGCCGACCATGAGCGCCATGGCGCGCTCGTTCTATGCCGAGAACCGGCGGGTGAAGAACGACAGGATCAAGAACGAGCTCGGCCTGGCGCTGCGCTATCCGACGTACAAGGAAGGCCTACGGGCGATCGCGCTGGGGGCGCGCCACTCCAGTGGCGCGTCGTGACGCTGGCGGGACAACAACACACCACCTCACCCTGAGGAGCGTCGCGAAGCGACGCGTCTCGAAGGGTGGGCACCAGTCGTGTTGTAGCCCACCCTTCGAGACGCGCCCTTCGGGCGCTCCTCAGGGGAGGTAACTTCGTTTCAGCGAACCTCATGACGCGCCACTGGAGTGGCGCGCCCCCAGCTACAAGAGTTCCTCGACGGTCGCGACGAGGCGCGCGATGTCGGCGGGCGTGCTGAGGCGATGGTCGCCGCCCTTGATCAGGGTCGTGATCACCTCGGGCGCTTCCATGTGGTTGGCGATCTGCAGGGAATACTCCCACGGCACGTCGGGATCGCTCTGGCCGTGCAGCAGACGCACCGGGCAGGGCAAGGCGAGCTTCTTGTCGAGCAGGAGGTGATTGCGCCCCTCTTCGATCAGCTTCCACGTGAACACCGACGGCTCGGGCGAGTATTGCGACGGACGCTCCAGCCGACCGTCGCGCTGCAGCCTGGCGCGATCCTCGGGCGACAGGCCTTTCAGCAACATGCGCTCGGTGAAGTCGGGTGCCGCCGCGATCAGCACCAGGCCGGCCAGGCGCTCGGGGCGCGCCCGTGCTGCCAGCAACGACAGCCAGCCGCCCATGCTGGACCCGACCAGCACCAGCTTGCCCTCGGTGAGCTGGTCGAGCACGGCGAGCGAATCGTCGAGCCAGCGGCCGATCGTGCCGTCCTCGAAGCGGCCGGACGACTGGCCGTGGCCGAGGTAGTCGAAGCGCACGTAAGCCCGACCGGTGCGCTGCGCCCAATCCTCGAGCGCCATCGCCTTGGTGCCGGTCATGTCGGACCGGAAGCCGCCCAGGAACGCCACCGTCGGCGTGCGACCCGATGTCGTCGCATAGGCAATGGCATTGCCGTCAGGACGCCGCAGTCTTTGAACTCTATCGTCGCTGGTCATCTCGTGTTACCTGCCACAACAATCAACCTTCCGCCAAGCCGACGTGCCCGCCGCTCCCACTCTTCTGCAGATCGTTCCCAGCCTCGCCGGCGGCGGCCTGGCGCGCGCCACGCTCGACGCCGCACAGGCCGTGATCGCCGCCGGCGGCTCGGCCATCGTCGCCTCGCCTGGCGGCGCCATGGTGCCCGATCTGCTGCGGCTTCGCGCCACGCATCTGGAGCTGCCGCAGGGCGGCCATCCGCTGTGGGGCCGCCTGATGCTACCCGGCAAGCTCGCCGCGAGCCTTCGCGAGGCGCGCGTCTCGGTGATCCAGGCGCGTTCGCCCAACACCGCCTGGGTGGCGCGCGCGCTGGCGCGGCGGCTCGGCATCAGGTGGATCGCCACCCTGCACGCGCCCTTTCTCGCCGACGGCATTGCCGAGCGCTTCGTCGAGCGCCGACAGGCGCGCGCCGACGCCGTGATCGCCGTGTCGGATCACGTGGCGCGCGATGCGCTGCAACGCTTCCCCATCCTCGACGGCCGCCTGGAGACGATCCCGCCCGGCATCAACTTCGACCGCTTCGATCCCGCCGTCGTGCGCGCCGACCGGGTGATCAAGCTCGCCTCGGAGCTGCGCGTTCCTGACGGCAGCCATCTCATCCTCTGCCCGGCGCGCTTCGGCGAGGATCGCGGCCAGAAGATCCTGATCGAGGCGGTGAAGCGCCTGGGCCGCGACGACGTCTTCTGCTTGCTGTTGGGGTCGGCGGGCGCACCGACGCCGTTCGAGCGCGAACTGGAGCGCGCCATCGTTGCGGCCGAGCTGGCGGGCCGCATGCAGATCGGCCCCTATGTCGACGACATGCCGGCCGCCTACATGCTGGCCGACGTCGTAGTGTCGACCGGCGGCGCACGACAAGGATTCAGCCGCACCCTGGTCGAGGCGCAGGCCATGGGCCGCCCGGTGGTGGCCGAGGATGGCGGCGGTGCGGCCGAACCGGTGCTGCCCGGGGTCACCGGCTGGCTGGCGCCGGCAGGCGATCCGGCGGCATTGGCAGAAGCCCTGCAGAGCGCGCTGTCGCTCGGCACCGAACGGCGGGCCGAGCTCGCCCGCACCGCCCAGGAGCAGGTGCGCAGCCGCTATGGCCTTGCCCAGGCCAACCGCCAATTGCTGCAGCTTTACGAGCGCCTGGGCTGATTCACCGCTGCCGCAGTGCAACCACACGCTGCGCCGGGGCATTGACTCGCGGCTTGGCCGCAATTATCTCCAGGCCCATGGAACGCCGGTTTTTCACCGCTCCAGGCTTCACGACCACCGTTCGAACTTGATTCGGCCGGGCGCGCGCATTCGTGCCGCTTCCCGGCCACGCGCCGCCGACACGTCGTGTCGGCGCGTGAGCTGTGTTCGGAATCTTCTTATTCGGTGGTTGCCATGATCAATATTTCCTTACCGGACGGTTCGGTCCGATCGTTCGACAAGCCGGTGAGCGGCGCCGACATCGCCGCCTCGATCGGCCCCGGCCTCGCCAAGGCGGCGCTGGCCTTGCGCGTCGACGGCAAGATGAAGGACCTCGCCCACGTCGTCGACCACGACGCCAAGATCGGCATCGTGACGTCGCGCGACCCCGAGGCGCTGGAGCTGCTGCGCCACGACGCGGCGCACGTGCTTGCCCAGGCGGTCCAGGAGCTCTATCCCGGCACGCAGATCACGTTCGGCCCGGCGACGGAGGACGGCTTCTACTACGACTTCGTGCGCGAGCAGCCGTTCTCGTCCGAGGACTTCGCCAGGATCGAGCAGCGCATGGCCGAGATCGTCGACCGCGACCTGCCGATCACGCGCGAGATCTGGGACCGCGCCAGGATCAAGGACTACTTCAAGCGGCACGGCGAGAGCTTCAAGGCCGAGTGGGCCGACGAGCTGCCCAAGGACGAGGAGATCTCGGTCTACAAGCAGGGTGACTGGCTCGACATGTGCCTGGGGCCGCACCTGCCTTCGACGGGCAAGCTCGGCAAGGCCTTCAAGCTCACGAAGGTGTCGGGCGCCTACTGGCGCGGCGATGCCAACAACGCCCAGCTGCAGCGCGTCTACGGCACGGTCTTCTTCTCCGACAAGG
>JACPOB010000004.1:0-36799 GCA_016185145.1 Rhodospirillales bacterium
CCGATGTGCTCGCCCGCATCGCCGACCATCCCATAAACCGGCTCCATGAACTCCTGCCGTGGAACTGGCAAAAGCCGACCCACAATCACGCTGCCATCACCGCCTGAAGCTCATCCGCCGCGGCCCTCGTCGGAGGCGTACTACTCAGACGGCGGCCCGAAGGAAAAACGCACCTCTGCCCGGCGGGATTTTCAGCAGCCTGCTAGATGCAGAATGGCGGTCTCCAGGCTCGCCGAGCCTCGCTCATCGGTATTCATCAACGCGCTCCCTGTTACAGAGGGGGCGGACGACTCGCTTGCGGCTTGACCCGTTTCGTTGCCGGACCGGCCACATCCTCTCCGTTGGGAGAGAGCCACCTTGCTCGGGAAGCAGGTTGGCGCTGGGCGTCGGCCCAACTCTTGATGCTGCGTCGCTCGTACTTCACCAGCCCAAAGACGGCAAGCACCAATCGCAACGTCCAAATTGGCCGCGAACGGAAATCCTCGATCTTCTCCAGTGGCACCTGAACGATGTGCTCAGCGGAATGTTTCGGCTTCATTGAACGGACTTCATCGGAGCTCGGGCGGCCATCTCATAGAGCTGGTCGAGCGAATCGAAATGCATCTAGCGCCAAGCCGTTGTGCTCGCCTAGCATCCGCGACATTCGCTTCAATCTAGAAGGCATATTCGGATACACAAGCGGCGGCGATGGCCAGCCTGCGATATCTTACGCGCATCTGAGCCGTACCGGAGCGTATGAGGCGGTGCGCTGGAATATCGTAGTGCCTCGCACGCATCCTCAGGCGCCAGATCATCTCAACTCGGCATCAATCGAATGCCAGATCTTTGAAGGAGCTCGGAACGGACTAAACGCCATGCGCAATCTGGACCGGGAAGGTCCATACACCTTGTTTGTCACGCTCGTGGGTGTCGACAAAGCATTCTACCGACCCCTCAACACGGGAATGGACGAAGCAGAAGAGGTTCGCGGGTTCGACCGTGACATTGTCCTGGCCTCTGAAGAGGTGTTCAGCGAGCTTCCGAGGAATGGCGAGCTCGGGCCGCGGCTACACGGCTTGATGGACGAGATCGCAAACGCCGCAGGTTGGACCGCGTCTCCCGATCGATCACGGTGACAGCGGCATGGCGTGCCATGCCGACCACCGTACTGTCTGCGACGATTTGCGCCACCACCGGAATAGAACTCGTTCAAGGTGGCGCTCTGTTGGTAGCTGTGTTGGTATGTGGAGGGAGCTTCAAGCTCAAAAACCGAGCAAAATCAGCCCTCGGATCGTCAGTTCGATTCCGTCTCGGGGCACCATTTCAACTAGAATATTTAAAAAGAAATACAACCCGGCTGTGGTCGACCTCAAGTCAGCGCTTCGTCGGCGCACGCCGGGATCAGGCAATAAGCTGCGATCGCCGCGGCAACTGAAAGGAGCGCAGCCACGGCGAAGGCGAGCGGGAGCGACAAGGTGAGGAGCAACCCGCCCAGGGCCGATCCCAGTGGAAGGCCCGCGTCCTACGTGGCGGTCCTGCGTCTTGGGCTGATGACCGGCGCGATCTGCAAGCAGTTCACGCCGCAGGCCGGCGGGCGTTATGGGCGGCGGCCGATTGCCCCAGACAGTGTCGATGATCGATGCCGCTGAAGTTCCAACCTGGATCTTGGAGCGCCATAGCGCGGCCCGGCGCGGTGCGAGGCCTCGTCAACGAGCGGCGCTAACGCATATTCCGCTCGGCCGGAATTACAGGAACACCGTCCCAGTCTACGCGAGAGCTGTCAGCTCCAGCGTCGTCCGCGGACCATGCAGCATGGTGTTGCGCGCGATGTATTGGGGCAATGCGTAGCCTTCGTAGCTCAGGAAGCCATCCTTCACCGCGCCCGCGAGAAGCGCGGGACGGCTCGCGACGGCGAGTTCCAGCGAGTCGCCGGCTTGGAGAACGGCAGCGGTGGGTGTCATGTTGACGACGAGGTCGACGGGCTCGTTCGGCTTGAGCGGCATCAGCGCGCGATCGTCAATCGCGACCTCGACCTTGGTCGACACGTCGGGCATGGCGTGGCGCGCTGCCGCGCGCTGGTTGCCCATCGAAAGGCAATGCCGGTTGCCAGCGCGGTCGATGCGATCCAGCCGGACGATGACATGGGTGTCGATCTCCGAGCTGCTGAGAGCCAGCCGCAGACGCGCCGGCCCGACCAGTTCCATGTTGCCGGTTATGGGTAGGCGGAAGCGCAGGACATGCGGCATCACGGTATCGGTGCCGGGCACCAGACCGGGTACGTCCGGCACCGCCAGCCAGTGACTCGACGCTTCTGCCGGAATCTCGGCCTGCAGGGTGCCGGTACCCGACTTGTCGGCGGCTGTCGGGTGGAGCGTAAAAGGACGCGAATCGGGCACGGGGAAAGCGGCGGCACCGCCCCAGTGCGGCTCGCCCTGGGCTGCGCCGTCACGCCACCAGCGCACGGCGGGCTGGCGGTCATAGCCGTTTTCGATCCCTTTCACCACGTGGTCGAAGAAGGCTAGGGCCTCGAGCTGCCAAGAGTAGGCCGGCAGCTCGTACTCGGCCGGCCCGATGATCAGCCACTTGCGACCAACCGGCGTGGTCGAGCGCTCGAACAGGTCGTAGGAGCCGAACTGGTGCAGCGAGATGTTGCCGCGGTTCTGCGCCACGACGAACGGAATCTCAATCTGCGACAGTCGCCGGAACGAGCCTTCGTCGGTGCGGTTGGCCGGATCGTTATCCGTATCCGTGAAGAAGGCGACAAGGTTCTCGAGCGCTCGCGGGATTGGTTGGTGCTTCTTGAAGCCCTGCATTATCGGGCCGATGCGGCGGCGTACGAGGTTCCAGACGAACGGCCGGTTGACGAGATGGCTGAGGGCCGCGCGGACGACCGGCGGCACGTAGAGCTTGACGCCTGAGGCGGTGAAGTTGGCCCCGGTCCACAGCCCGAAGAACTCGATGTTCGGGTATCCGGCGTAGCGGAACACGTGTCGACGGAAGTCAGTGCAGATTTCGTTGCAGAAGAATGCCTTGAGCGCCGGCGGCCGGTGCGCGGCGATGGT
The DNA here is from genome assembly GCA_016185145.1 of Rhodospirillales bacterium. Lineage (GTDB taxonomy): Bacteria > Pseudomonadota > Alphaproteobacteria > Reyranellales > Reyranellaceae > Reyranella. Next base: position 3,042 of record JACPOB010000004.1, read on the forward strand.
GGGTTGGTTCATCCCGTAGTAGGACGTACCGAACAGGCAGACGTCGCCGCTCGACCACGACTGCTCCGCGCACCAGGCAACGCAAGCGAGGTGATCCTGCACCTCGCTCTCGGCATGCCAACGCATCAGTTCGCCCTCTGATCGGCCGATGCCGCGCGCGGTGACGACCACCTGAACGTAGCCGCGGCCGGTGATGACCGGTGGTGAGCCGATCTCGTTGGTGCCTTTGGGCACGCCGATCGTGTGCAGGTCGCGATTGTAGGCAGAGAATTGCAGGATTACCGGATAGCGCCCCGGCTTCTTGGGGATGTAGACGTCTGCCGACAGCCGGATGCCGTCCTTCATGGGGATCATGATGTCGGCCAGAAGCTGGCAACCAAGGCCTTCATCGGCGACCTTCGCCGGCTGCCACCCCGCGAGCTGCAGATGGTTGAGCCGTGCCTTGAGGGGGATGAGGTTGTCGAGCCAGGCGGGCATGTGTCGGGTCCTTGATCAGTCTTTGGTACGCGTGCGGGAAAGAAGCCGGAACAGCATCGCCATGCCTTCCGCCGCCTTGGGCCGAAGCGACGATCCGCCAAGGGCGAGGTTGAGCACCGACAGACCGACGCCCAGGGCGTGCACGAGCGCAACGGTCTTCGCGTCGTCGTCGATCCCGATCCGATTGGCCGCCGTGGCGACTTCGCCGCGAATACCGCGGGTCAGACGCTCGAAGATCGCGCGCGCCTCGGGATCCTCGCTGGCGGCAAGGGCGAAGGAGATGAGGACCCGACTGTTCTCGGCCTTCTCGAAAGCCGCTCCCATGGCCTTGGCGAGCTTTGTCGGACTGCTGGCAGCGCCGCGCATGGCATGTTCGACGCCAGCGAGTTGGTCGGTGGCGGTGCGGTCCAGGACCGCAGTCAGCAGATCGCGGCGCGTTGGAAAATAATAGGTGAGATGACTTTGCGAAATGCCGGCTGCCTTGGCGAGACGTGGCTGAGTGAGACCTGCAAGCCCACCGCGCCGGATCAGGCCGATCGCGGCGAGCAGGAGGCGTTCTCGAAGAGCAATTTCGGTTGGTGACATGAGGTCGGCGCTTAGTTGGTATACCTACCAAAAATAGCTCTGGTTCGGTGCCTGTCAACAGCCTAACTGGAACCGGGCATGCAGGGGCTGTTACACTCGTGCCCCAAGATTCGCGACCGGCCAGCGAACATGCGTGAGGCAGAGCGAGTAGGAGGAGCCGCCGACGAAAATCGCCGAGTGGCCGGGAAGTCCTCTGTGCAAGCGTAGGATCGTACCGCCTGCAGCAGCCAACGATGATCCGGCGGCCATCGCTATCTGCAGCGACTCGAAATTACGACGCCGCTGTAGCTTCTTGAGGGAGCGCCTCGGGGCCGGGATGACTCCGCCAGACTTGGCGCAAAAACCTCATGAGCGTGTGCAGCACCGTGCCAAGGCCGAGCAGCCAACGTCACGATCGGCAAGGACAAGCTTCTAGGCGGCCGCTGCATTGTGCCAGCAACGATGTTCGCCGAGCCCGACCGCAACACCTCGAAGCCGGTGGTCAATCGCTGGCTCGGCCGCGCCGACGCCGTGCCGTTCTTCTTCGCCGGCATCTGGCGCGAACGGCAGGGCGACGTCAGCACGATCAAGGCGCCCGATGTGGGCTGCACCGGCTGTTCGCCATCCTCACCACCGAGCCCAACGCCACGGTCCGGCCGATCCACGATCAGGCCATACCGGTCCTGCTGATGACCGCCCAGGATGTCGACGTCTGGATGAACGGCAGGCTCGAAGAGGCACTGAAGCCGCAGAAGCCTCAGCCCGACGACGCGCTGGTCATCACGCCGTACGACGAGAAGAAGGCGGCCTGATAGGACGTCGAATCGCTGCTCTGGCTTGCGCATCCTAGGCTTGCCGACGCAACGAGCGCGGCGAGCGAATGTTTGAACACAGATTCGTCACCGTCAGGCCGCCGACTTCGCCTCGAGCACTGCCATCCTCAACTCACGATCATCTGCTGAGAAGGCGAGGAGGAGATATGCCCTCCCGTGGCCAAGAAACAGCACCAAAAGCGGAAATTCCAAATGTACCATCAAACGGCGACTGAGCTGCCCATTGCACTCGATCGTGTCCGAAGAGAGCCGCTAGCCGCGCAGATCTACACGGCGATCCGAGAGGCGATCGAGGCAAGGCGGCTCGCGTCGGGTGCGCGGCTCCCGTCGTGGCGGGATCTGGCGGCTCAACTCGGTGTGTCACGAGGCACTGTGCGAGTGGCGTACGAACGTCTGATCGACGAGCAGTTCGCGATCGGCATGGGCTCGGCAGGCACTCGCGTAGCCGAGTCTTCGCCCCGACGCTCAACACCGGACTGGTCTCCGGAAGCGCCGCCTCTGTCGGAAGTCATTGATGCCTTCGTAGACGCGCCTTTGACATTCCGGATGGGCGTGCCCTCCCAGGACGCTTTCCCCTTCAAGCTGTGGTCCCGCATCCTGACTCGTGAAGCCCGGCATGCTGCGTTGGCCCCGGTCGTCTATCCGGATCCGCGTGGTGAGCCGGGCCTGCGAAAGGAGATCGCAGCTTACTTGGGCATAGCCCGCGGCATTCGGTGCACTCCATCTCAGGTGCTTGTAACGGCCGGGTTCTCCAGTGCACTCGGTCTCGTGGTCCGCGGAGTTCAGCTTGAAGGGAAAAGAGCGTGGATGGAAGATCCGGGCTTTCCTCTCACGCGCACCGCGCTCGGCGTGGCCGGTATGACCGTGACAGCTGTCCCGGTCGACGCGGAAGGGCTCGATATTGCCGCTGGCGTCCGGAGCGCCGCGGGAGCCGCGCTGGCAGTCGTGACACCAGGCCAGCAGGCGCCGCTCGGGATGACGATGTCGCACCCGAGGCGACTTGCACTGCTGGCATGGGCTCGGCGGAACGGCGCTTACATCGTTGAAGACGACTACCTGAGCGAGCTGCAGCTGAAAGGACGAGCCGCTCCCGCTCTTGCTTCCCTCGATCATGGGGGACGGGTGCTGCACATCGGCAGTTTCAGCAAGACCATCAGCCCGGCGGTGCGCCTCGGTTTCCTGGTCGTCCCGCCGGAACTGGTTCGTCGCTTCGGCGACCTCGTTGCTTGCCTGGCGCCTGCGCCGTCCGTGCCCATGCAACGTGCTGTGGCGGCATTCCTGCGAGAAGGGCACTACCTTCGTCACCTTCGCCGCATGAAGCGGCTTTATGCTGCCCGGCGAGAGGCTCTCCTACGTCGCTTGGCGGAGGTAGCACCAGCCTCGATGAAAGTGGGAGCGACCGGCGGCTTGGCCGTGGTGATCTCGCTTCCCGAGGGCGCTTCAGACGTGGACATTGCTCTGGGTGCTCGGCGGTTCGACCTGGCGCCGGCGCCGCTTTCGCCCTGGTACATTCAGTCTGCCTCGAATCGGGGACTGCTGCTTTGCGTAACCAACCTCAATGAGCAGCGGTTGCCGGCGGACTGTCTTAGGTTGGCCGAACTTGCGGTCTCTCACTAGCCAGAAGCGGAGCCGCGCAACGGTACACTCCGAATTGCCAGTCTTGGTTCTTTTCTCGCGGTCGCGGCGGGCGCATCTAGCCGCCAAAGCAGATGCCGACCGAGGAGAAAACTATCATGAAGGCAATCGTCGTGACGGACCAAGCTGCGGGAACGGCCGGGATGAGGCTGGTGGAGCGGCCCGAGCCGCAGGCAGCGATAAACGACGTCGTCGTTCAGATTCATGCGTCGGGATACGTCCCGACTGAGCTGACGTGGCCCTCGACCTGGACCGATCGGCGCGACCGTGACCGTACGCCGTCGATCCCCGGCCACGAGCTGGCCGGAGTGGTCACCGCTCTCGGCTACGGAACGACGGGACTGTCGGTAGGACAGCGAGTGTTCGGCTTGGCCGACTGGTATCGCGACGGCTCCCTGGCGGAGTGTGTAGCGATGGAAGCACGCAACCTCGCGCCGCTGCCGGGCGACGTGGACTGCACGGTTGGCGCGAGTCTTCCGATCTCGGGCCTCACTGCATGGCAAGGACTGTTCCAGCACGGCCACCTTCAGGCGGGGCAGCGCGTCCTTGCGCACGGCGCGGCCGGCGCAGTCGGGTCGATGGTGACGCAACTAGCAGGCGAGTTCGGCGCCTACGTCATCGGCACCGGGCGCGCGGCCGACCGCCAGAAGGCACTCGACTTCGGCGCGAAGGAGTTCGTCGATCTCGACAACGACGAACTGGAAGATGTCGGCGGCATCGATCTGGTGTTCGACGTCATCGGCGGCGACATCCAGAAGCGGTCGGCCCGCCTGATTCGAGCTGGAGGAACCCTGGTGTCCATCGTCGGGCCGACCGAGGTCCGGCCCGCCGACGGCCTGACGGTTGACTTCGTTGTCGAGGCCAACCGGGCCCAGCTAAACGAGATCGTCCAGCGAGTGCGCGCCGGACGGCTGCGCACGAACATCGGCAACGTCTCGGCCCTCGACGATGCCGTCGCCACCTTCAACGCCAACGAGCGACGCGCGGGGAAGACGGTCATCCGCGTCCGTCCGTGAGCGAAACGCGCCTCCCCTCCCGCATAGGAATCGCCACGACCAACGGAATCACCATGATCAACGCCATCATCGAATCGATTGTAAGCCGCAGCACCACCAAGTACTACGACCCTGCCATCACGTTGACCGACGACCAAATCCGCGAACTGGTGCGAATCGGCACCACCGCGCCGACGTCTTTCCACTTGCAGAACTGGCGCTTCATCGCCGTACGAACGCCCGAAGCCAAGGCTCGGCTACGTCCGATCGCCTGGGATCAGCCAGCAATCACAGAGGCAGCCGTTACCTTCATCATCTGCGGGCAGTTGGCCGATTCCAGCGTGGTGCCAGAGCGCCTGGCACCGCTGGTGAAAGCGGGAATCATGCCGGCAAAGATGGTGCCGGAATGGGAAATCCCCGCACGCAATCTCTATATGGGGTACCCGCAGCGCCAGCGCGACGAGGCAGTGCGCACCGCCACCTTCGGCGCGGCGGCGATAATCTATGCGGCTCGCGCGCTGGGCCTGGGTTCGACGCCGATGATCGGTTTCGATGCAGAAGCGGTGGCCCCCGAGTTTGCGCTGGCCGAGGACGAAGTGCCGGTCATGCTGTTGTCCGTGGGGGTGGCACTTCCCAAGAAAAACTGGCCGCAGAAGCCGCGCCGTCCGGTGGCCGATGTGCTGGAATTCGCCGGCCTACGTATGGCGGCTGGCTCGACGAAGCGTGAACGCGCGCCGGCCGAGTGGACGCCGCTCCCACCGTTGGAACGCGATCCTGGTTGCGATGGGCGCGACTGCGAAAGCGAAGCCGCTGAAGTTTAAACGCCTTGCGCCCGGCGCCAACTCTCGCGCTCATTCATCAAAGGCCGCCCTCTTGGCATAGGGGAGGCCTTTTTTGATAGAATCAGCGTGATGCCTCGCGCGTGACCGGCAGCTTGGCCATCGGCAGCACGCCCATCACCGAGCCGTCGTCGGCCAAGTCGACGTAGTGGCCAGGGTCGCGCTCCTTGTCGTGCGTCTCGCCGGCGCCCTTCGAGCGGTCAAGCTCCCGGCCCATCACGGCAATCTCGGCAATGGCCTCGGGGGTGCGAACGAAGGCGGGCACGTTGTCGGCCAACTTCTCGATGCGATGCCGCTGATGAACTCGTGGCCAGTAGCGCCCCACGCCCAGCATTCCCCCACGGCGAGGAACAGGCCAACTGCCCCCAACGCGATCGGTTTCTTTGCGGCAAGGCGCTGACGGCGGTGATCCAGGAAGCCTGCATCCAGGGCATCTCGACCCGCTCTGTCGACGACTTGGTCAAGGCGATGGGCATGAGCGGCATCTCCAAAAGCCAGGTGAGCCGGCTGTGCGACGACATCGACCAGCGCTTCAAGGCGTTCCTCGATCGACCGATAGAGGGCGACTGGCCGTACCTGTGGATCGACGCCACCTACGTGAAGGTTCGCCAGGATGGTCGCATCGTGTCGGTGGCCGTGATCGTCGCCGTTGGCGTCAATACCGACGGACGTCGCGAGGTCCTCGGCATGGACATTGGGCCCTCCGAGGCGGAGACATTCTGGACGGGCTTCCTGCGCAAGCTCGCCTGCCGCGGCCTGCGCGGCGTCAAGCTCGTGATCTCCGACTCCCATGAGGGCATCAAGGCGGCGGTCTCCAAGATCCTCACTGCCACCTGGCAGCGGTGCCGTGTCCACTTCATGCGCAACGTCCTGGCCTACGCCGGGCGCAGCGGCCGGCCTGTGGTCTCTGCCTTCATTGCAACCGCCTTCGCGCAAGACGATGCCAAGCAGGCCTCCGCGCAATGGCGCCGCGTCGCCGATCAGCTCAGGCCCAAGGTGCCCAAGCTCGCCGCCGTGATGGACGAGGCCGAGCCCGATGTCCTAGCCTACATGAGCTTCCCGGCGCAGCAACGCGCCAAGCTGCATTCCACAAATCCGCTCGAGCGCCTCAACGGCGAGATCAAGCGTCGCACCGACGTCGTCGGAATCTTCCCCAACGAGGACGCCATCGTCCGGCTCGTCGGCGCCATCCTGCTTGAGCAGAACGATGAGTGGGCCGTCAAGCGTGCTAGGTACATCACGCTGGAAAGCATCGCACCGATCAGCGATCATCACTGTGTCGGGCTGCCCAATGTAGCTGCCTGACCGATCCGGCCTACACCCGGAATCGACGTGCCAACCGAAGGCACCTACACCACGAATTGAGACACGATCAAAAGCAGGGGATAGCCCTCGGTTGAAGGCCGGAAATCACCGCGCGGTCGTAAGCGCTTGTGCGCTTCGACTACTTCCATGTGCGACGATTTGCGCAACTACTGGAGTCGAACCGGTTCAGAGCGGTCCTCTGTTGGTATCAGTGTTGGTATGTGGGGGCGACTTTGATCTCGAAAATCGAGCAAAATCGGCCCTCGAAGAGCCATTTCGATTCCGTCTCGGGGCACCATGACTTTCCGACCCACATACAAGTCAATGACTTAGTGGTGGGCTCGGGCTGGCGCAGCGTCGCCCATCCGTAAATCGCCATCAGCTGATGCACGGTCGCTCCGGCTTTTGCAAAGTCCATGCGCAGAGCAGTGATTTAGGCCGGTCTCGTCGCACCAGGCACGGAAGCGTTGCCGGATCCAGCGGCCGCGAATGGCTTATCGAATGCGGTGACGAGATAGATCGTCTGGCCGCGCGGCGCGCCGTCAGCGTACCATCACCTGAGATTGTGGCTTCGCGACCTCGACCAAATGTCTCCCTTGAAGAGCGACCCCTCCAGCAAGGGATGGTGCCATTTTCGCAACATGCGGCCCGACTTGAAGTGGCGAACGCCGACGTAGATCTGGCCATCATCGGAATGTTCAAATGAATAGTTTGACATATTCATACGAACATCTAACGTTTGGCCAATGGTCGCGAGCCGCCCCCAGGAGATCCTCGATCGCGTGCGCCGGTCCGGCGAGGTCTCGATCGAGTCGCTGGCTGACACGTTCGACGTCACGCCGCAGACGATCCGCCGGCTGGTGAATCAACTTTGCGAGGACGGGCTGCTGCGGCGCGTCCATGGCGGAGTCAAGGCGCTCGCGCCGACGCAGAACCTTGCCTACGAAAGCCGCCAGGTGCTGAACCTCGAGGCCAAGCGGCGGATCGCGCGCGCTGTGGCGGACTTCATTCCGGACGGTGCGTCGCTGTTTCTCGGACTTGGCACGACACCGGAATGCGTCGCCCTGGCGCTCTCCGGGCGCGGCGGCCTGCGCATCTTCACCAACAGCCTGAACGTTGCCTCGGTGCTGGCGCGTGAGCCGGACATCGACATCACGATCGCGGGTGGGGCGCTGCGCCGCCGCGACCGCGACATCATCGGCGCCGGCGCGGTGTCGTTCTTCAGGCGCTACAAGGCCGATTTTGCCATCTTCGGCGTCGGCGGCATCGACGAGGATGGAATGCTGCTCGACTTCCACGAGGGCGAGGTCGAGGCCCGCAAGGCGATGGTCGATTGCTGCCGCACCTCCATCGTCGTGGCCGACGTCAGCAAGTTCGGCCGGAATGCCACTGTCCGCGGCGGTCGGCTGCACGACCTCGACCATCTGTTCGTCGACAAGCCGGTGCCGGCTCCATTCGGCCGCATGGTCCGCGAGAGCCGCGTGGAGGTGCACCAGGCGGGACGGCAGCAGGCTTGAGCATAAATCGAAGTGCTTCCGCGTAGGCCCCTGAGAAAGGGCCTGCGGCGAAGGATCGACAGCAAAGCCCGAGGGGAAGGGTGCAAAGGGACGGGAGGAAATGACGATGTTTTCCAGAAGGCAGATCGCCAAGTCGGCGGCGGCGCTCGCGGCTTCCACCATGCCGGGGCTTGGCGCCGCGCAGGCGCAGGCCGATCCGCGGCCCACGCTGCGCATCGCGGTGCAGGCCAACCCGCCCACGGCCGAGGTGCTGGATGCCGAGTCGAACGTCGGCTACCGCAACAATTATGCGGTGCACGACACGCTGCTGCAGTTCGACTATGCCGGCGACTTCTCCATCAAAGGCCATCTCGCCGAGAGCTGGAAGTGGGCCTCGCCGACGGTGCTCGACGTCACCCTGAAGAAGGGCCTGAAGTTTCACGACGGTAGCGAGATCACCGCCGAGGACGTGGCGTTCTCGTTCGGCCCCGAACGGCTGACCGGCGACCAAGCACCGGGCAAGTCGATGGTACGCCGCTACTGGGTGAGCCTCGGCAAGGTCGAGGCGACCGACCGCTACACGGTGCGCTTCACCACGACCTACGAAGACCCGATCTTCGAACAGCGCCTGACCGCGTGGACGTCGCAAATCATCTGCAAGGCGGCGTATCTCAAGGCCGGGAGCTACAACGCCTGGCGCCTCGCGCCGGTCGGCGCCGGCCCCTATAAAGTAGAGCGCATCACGCCCAACGATTCGATGGTGCTGACGGCGCATGACGGCTACTGGGGCGGCAAGCCCAACGCCAAGTCGGTGGTCTTCAAGGTCGTGCCGGAAGTGGCGGCGCGCATCGCCGGCCTGCTGGCCAACGATTACGACATCGCCACCGACCTGCCGCCCGACCAACTCGAAGTGGTCGAGAAGAACAAGTCCAAGGGCGTAAGCGTCGTCGGCGGCCCGGTGAACAACCACCGTCTGATCTGGTTCGACAAGAACCATCCGGCACTGAAGGATCCGCGCGTGCGGCAGGCAATGATCCTGTCGATTGACCGCGCTGCGATCGTTGACGCGATCTGGAATGGCCGGACCAAGCTGTCGAACGGCCTGCAGTACGACTTCTTCGGCAAGATGTACCTCAAGGACTATCCCGCCTATCGCTTCGATCCCGACGGCGCGAAGAAGCTCTTGAAGCAGGCCAACTACAAGGGCGAGGAAATCACCTTCCGCGCTATGAACAACTACTACACGGCCGAGCTGCCGACGGCGCAGGCGATGATCGCGATGTGGCAGGCGGTCGGTCTGAACGTGCGGCTGGTCATGGTCGAGCCGGGCGGCGGCCTGATGGCCGAAGGCAACGCCCGCGCCGCCGGCGACTGGTCGAACTCCGCGCTACTGCCCGATCCGCTGTTCTCGCTGTGGAGCCAGCACGGTCCGGCCAGTGTACAGAAGGCGCGCGGCATCTGGGAGAATGCCGACTTCTACAAGCTGGGCGAGAAACTTGAGCGCTCGACGGCGCTGGAGGACCGGCGTGCCGCGTTCCGCGCGATGCTCGACATCAACGAGTGGAGCGATCCCGGTGTCAGCACGCTGCATCAGAACGCGGTGTTCTATGGTATCCGCGACAGTGTCGACTGGAAGCCCTACGTGTTCCTCTACATGGACCTCGGGCCCTCACGCCTGAAGTTCAAGTAGGCACCGGGGACCGCAGGTCCAGGCGCGAGACATGGAGCTGATGTCGATCGAGAACCTGCGCGTGCGATTTCCGTCGCCCGCAGGGACGGTCTTTGCCGTCAACGGCGTCAGCCTGTCGGTCGACAAGGGCGAGATCCTGGGCATCGTCGGCGAAAGCGGGTCGGGCAAGAGCGTGACCTGCCAATCGCTGATGGGTCTGCTCGGCCCGCGCGCCCGGACGAGTGGCCGGGTGCGCTACGGCGCGCATTCGGTAGAGATCGGCGAGATGGTCGCGCTGCGCCGTCGCGGCGGTTTCCCGGCAGCGATGATCTTCCAGGACGCGGTGGCCGGCCTCAATCCGCTGCGCACAGTGGGCTCGCAGATCGCCGAGGTCTTTACCTTCGGCCGCGGCCTCTCGTCGGGCGAGGCGCGCAGACGCACGATCGAGCTGCTGGCCTCGGTTGGCATCCGCGATCCGGAACAGCGCTTCACTGCCTACCCGCACCAGATGTCGGGTGGCATGAACCAGCGTATCACCATTGCCATGGCGCTGGCGGCGTCGCCCGAGCTCTTGATAGCCGACGAGCCGACGACGGCGCTCGATGTCACCGTGCAGGCCCAGATCTGCGCGCTGCTGCGCCGGCTGGTCGACGAGACCGGCCTGTCGGTGATCTTCATCTCGCATGATCTCGATCTGGTGACCGAGTTCTGCGACCGCGTCGCGGTGATGTATGCCGGCGCGCTGGTCGAGCTGGGCACCAGCCGTACGCTGCGCAAGCGCGCGCGTCATCCCTATACCCACGCGCTGTTCTCGGCGATCCCGGGCCATCATCCGGCCCTCGCGCAGCTCGAGGAGATTCCCGGCGAGATCATGGTCAACACCGTCGAACCGACGGCGTGCGGTTTCGCGCCACGCTGCCCTCGGCGGCAGGAGCGCTGCGGCATCGAGGTGCCGCCGCTGGAGCGGCGGACGGACGAGAGGCTGGCATGCTTCAACCCGTATTGACCGGTGCCGCCGCCGAGAACGAGCCGCCGATGATCGAGGTGCGTGACGTGAGCCACGTCTTCGCCACGCCGCGCGGACTTTTCCGGCGGGCCAGTGCGGTGCGTGCGGTCAACGGCGTCAGCTTTGAGGTGGCTCGCGGCTGCACCTTCGGAATCGTCGGTGAAAGCGGGTGCGGCAAGAGTACGCTCGCGAGCCTGCTGATCGGCGATCGCATTCCGGCCGTGGGCACGATCCGGGTCGCCGGAGAGACCGTGCAGGCGCACCTCGCGCGCGGCCGAAAGAGCTACGCCCGGACGATACAGATGGTCGCGCAGGACCCGTTCGGCACCATGGACCCGCGCCAGAAGGTCGGGCCCCAGATCGACGAGACCCTGGCGCTCCATTTTCCGCTGTCGCGCGCCGATCGGCGCACCCGCACCGCCGAGATGCTGCGTTCGGTCGGACTGCCCGACAGCGTCTGCGAAAAGATGCCCCACCAACTGAGCGGCGGTCAGCGGCAGCGCGTGGCGATCGCGCGCGCCCTGATCGTACAGCCGCAGATTCTGATCTGTGACGAGCCGACCTCCGCGCTCGACGTCTCGATCCAGGCGCAGGTGCTGAACCTGCTGCTGCGCTTGCAGGAGAAATTCGGTCTCACCATCGTGCTGATCAGCCACGACATCCGCGTGATCGGCCACATGTCGCACGCAATCGGCGTGATGAATGCCGGCCGCATGGTCGAGCAGGGTCGGGCTGCCGAAGTGCTGTGCTGTCCGCGAAACGCCTACTCGCGGGCACTGTTCGACGCCGCGCCGGGAGCCGGCCGCCTGATGTGCGGGGCGGAAGAGAGCGCGGCCGTCGAGAAGGTCACCAGGAAGGGCATCGCATGACCCGCAACCTGATCGTCACGTTCCTGCGCATGGCGGTGACGGTGTTGCTCGCCGTCGGATTCGTTTTCCTAATCCTGCGCGTCAGCGGCGATCCAATCCGCGCCCTGCTGCCGCTCGACGCACCGGAGGACCTGATCGAGCTCACACGCAAGGAGTGGGGGCTCGACCAGCCGCTGCACGAGCAGTTCTTTGCCTATGTCGAGCATCTGCTGCGCGGCGATTTCGGCCGCTCGCTGAACGACAGCCGGCCGGCGCTGCAGATCGTGCTGGAGAAGGTGCCGGCGACGCTGCTGCTGATGGGCAGCGGCCTGCTGATCTCACTGACCGTCGGCACCAGCCTCGGCGTGCTGGCCGCCAGCCATCGCGGCAAGCTGATCGACCGTCTGGTGATGACAAATGCCGTGTTGGTGCACAGCATCCCCAGCTTCCTGCTGGGCATTGTGCTGATCCTGGTCTTTGCCGTCGGCCTCGGCGTGCTGCCGAGCGGCGGCGGCCCGTCCTTTGCCCATCTCGTGCTGCCAGCGATCGTGATTGGCCTGTCGCATGCCGGCGTCGTGGCCCGCTTCGTGCGCTCGAGCACGCTCGAAGTCCTTGCTCAACCCTACGTCAAGGTGGCCAGCCTGAAGCCGTTGCCTGCCTGGTACATTCTGGCCGCGCATGTGCTGCCGGGCACGGCGCTACCGTTGCTCACCCTGATCGGCTTTTCGCTAGGTGCGATGATCGGCGGTGCGGCGATCGTGGAGTCGATCTTCGCCTGGCCGGGCGTTGGTCGCTTTCTGGTCTCGTCGGTCGCCCGCCGCGACGTCGCGGTGGTGCAGACCATCGTGATCCTGGTCGCACTGATGATGGCGATGGCCAACCTGCTGGTCGACATCCTCTACCTGCTGTTCGATCCGCGGCTGCGCGATCCTAGGCCGCGATCATGAGTGATAAGCCGTGAGTGATCCCCAGGCTCTGCGCACGGCCTACGAACGTCCGCCACGCGACTGGGTCGTGCTGTTGGCCGCCGCCGCCGTGGCGGCGTTTGTGGTGCTGGCTCTGTTCGCCTCGGAGCTGGCGCCGTACGGCTTCGCTTCGATCGATTTGCGCGCGCGCAATGCGCCGCCGGTGCTGTTTGGCGGCACCACGCGGCACTTCTTCGGCACCGACGAGCTCGGCCGAGACATCCTGAGCCGCCTCATCGTCTCGGTACGCGTCAGCCTCGCGGTCTGCGTCGTCGCCAGCCTGATCAGCGCCGTGCTCGGCATTCTGCTCGGCCTGATTGCGGCCGCCGGACGCGGCTGGGTCGACGGCTTCATCCGCGTGCTCATCGACTTCCACGCTTCAGTGCCGTTCCTGACCTTCGCGCTCGCCGTCCTGGCGTTCTTTGGCAACAACCTCGTGTTGTTCGTCTGCCTGCTCGGCACCTATGGCTGGGAGCGATACGCGCGTCTTGTCCGCGCTATGGCGATGGTCGAGTACAACAAGGGCTATGTCGCGGCCCTGCGGCGTGCCGGGGCGGGACGGATGCGCATCGCTTTCGGCCATGTGCTGCGCAACGTGATGGCGGTGATCCTGGTCAACTGGACGATCAGTCTGCCTGAGCTGATGCTGCTCGAATCGGGTCTGTCGTTCCTCGGCGTCGGCATCCAGCCGCCACTCGCCAGCCTCGGCAACATGGTCGGGCTCGGCCGCGATTACATCGTGACCTCGTGGTGGATCGCCACGATCCCGGGCGTCGCGATCTTCATCCTCACCCTGTCGATCAGCACGATCGGCGACTGGCTGCGCGATCGCACCGATCCCAGCCTGCAATAGGAGCGTTCCTGGCATGTCGACTGTCCAGATCGTTGCTCATCGCGGCGGCAGCGCGTTCCCCGAGAATTCGTTCTCGGCGCTAAAATACGCCTGCCGGCTGGGGGTCGAGCAAGTCGAGTTCGACATCCATCTGACCAGCGACGGCAGGCTCTGCATCATCCATGATCCGACGCTCGACCAGACCGCCCACGGCACCGGTTCGGTGCGCGAGCACACGATGCGCGAGCTGGCCAGGGTGCGTCTGCGAGCGATCGACGAAGGCGTACCGGTGTTCGACGACGTGATGGCCTTTCTCGCCGGCGAGTCGATCCATGTCCGGATCGAGATCAAGAAGGACGAGCGCAAGGGCGCCTATGCCCGCATGCACGAATGTGTCATGGCCGCGGTGCGCCGGCACGGCATGGAAAAACGCGTCACGGTGATGTCGTTTGAGCTCGACGCGTTGCCCGCCTTTGCCCGCGACGGGATCGAGACCAGTCTGTCGTGGATGCGGCACGGCCAGGAGACGCCGGCCCAGTTCCACGAGTTGCTGGCCAGGATTGCCGGCCTCGGCATTGCCGATATCGGCCTGTCCTTCGCGCCGACCACGGCGTCGGTGCTTGAGAGTGTGTCGCGGCACAAGCTGAGCGCCGGCATCTGGACCGTGAACGGACCCGGCCGGCTCAGCTACTGGCTGGGCATGCCCGTGTCGTACATCATCACTGACCAGCCCGACGTGGCGCTCGATCTGCGCCGTAGGGCGAGGGAGGGCAGCGCCGCCGGGTCGCCGGGCCGGAGCTGACATTCATGTCCGTTGGACCGCCCCGGAAACTCTACGACGCCTACGTGTTTGATCTCGACGGAACCGTCCTGCTGGGAGACCGTCTGCTGCCGACGGCTGCAGAGACGCTGGCGGGCCTGCGCGCGGTTGGTCGTCGAACGCTGTTTCTGACCAACAACCCCACGCGTACGCCGGCGCAGTATGCGAGCCACCTGAGCGCGCTTGGCCTGCCGACTGCGGCGGACGATGTCGTCACCTCGGCGCTGGTGCTGATCGATTACCTCAAGCGCACTCAGCCGGGCGCGCGGCTCATGGTGATCGGCGAGCCGGCGCTGGTGTCGCTGCTCGAGGAGGCAGGGTTCGCTCTCGTCGACGATCCGGCCCGGACCGACGTGCTGGTCGCGAGCTTCGACCGCTCCTTCAACTACGCCAAGCTGCAGGCGGGTTTCGACGCGGTGCGGGCCGGCGCGCGGTTCCTCGCGACCAACGGAGATCGCTACCGGCCAACGCCGCAGGGCGGCCAACCCGATGCTGCGGCGGTGATCGCAGCCATCGAAGCGAGCAGCGGCCGCCCGTGCGAGCAGATTGTCGGCAAGCCTTCAGCGCTGACCAGCCGGTACCTGCTTGACCGCCTGGCGGTGACGCCGTCGTGTTGCCTGCTGGTGGGAGATCGCCTCGAGACCGACGTTGCCATGGCCGCCGCCGCCGGCATGTCCGGCGCGCTCGTCCTCACCGGTGCGACGAGCCGGGCCGAGGCCGCGGCCTCCCCGATCTCCTCGACATATGTGTTGGAACGCCTGTCCGAGATCCTGCCCGCCGCCTAAGCCGTCCGCAGCCAGTTCAAGAGAAGAGCCCTCTGCTCATGCGGGTTGGCCGCATATGCGCGCACGGCGCCCGGACTGCGTCGGTCACTGGCAGGAGATCGGGCACCATGATCGTGGTCATACAGGCGGCTGAGGCGGCCCACACGTAATGCCGCGAGGGCGACTCGATGGCACCTGCTGCCAGGCATTTGATCCGATGCAGCAGTCCGCCGCGCGGCGACCGGCTCGCGCGTGCCGATTCACTCCTTCGGCAAGCAGTTGTGACCTTTCCGAGGTTTGAATTCGCAGCGTGTCGCCAGCGCGTCGTGGCGATCATATTACAGTTTTGTTTCATCCTTTGAAGCAGGCGCCGCGTAAGAACGGGAGGCGTCGAATGACAGCGATCGATCAGTGGGATCGGCTCCTGACGTTGTGGCTGAACCAAGCCGCCGGCCAGAGCCTGCTGCTCGACAAGATCGTCTACGACATTGCCGACGCCGAGCTTCTCAAGGGCGCCCTCTTCATGGCGCTCTACTGGTGGATGTGGTTCGAAGGGCGCGTTCGCCAGCGCGACGTTGTCACCGGTGTGCTGGTTGCGGTGGCGGCGGTCATCCTTTCCCGCGTCCTGCAGTTTACCTTGCCGTTCCACCAGCGCCCGCTTCTCACGCCGGGGCTCGGGCTGCACGTTCCGCTCTCCGTCAATTCGGAGACCTACAACACCTTCAGCTCGTTCCCGAGCGACACGGCAACTCTCTTCATCGCGCTCTCCGTTCCGCTCTGGAAGCGATCCAAGTGGCTGGGCGCCGCCGGGGCGCTCTGGACGATCATCGTCGTCTGCGTTCCGCGAGCCTATCTCGGCATCCACTATGTCAGCGACGTGATCGCTGGCATGGCGCTGGGCGTGGCGTTCATGGTCGTCTGCTGTCCGCTGCTGGTGCGCACCGGGCTGCCGGATCGTCTCGTCGAGTTCTCGAAGATGCGGCCAGCGGTCTTCTATCCGCTGGCCTTCGTCGTGACCTTCGAGCTCTCGATCCTGTTCTACGACGTGAGGCAACTGATCCTGGATGCCATCCACTTGGCCAAGGCGCTGGTGACTTGAGCCACCGGCACCGTCGCCGCGATGAGGACAGGCAGCACCTGCGGCGACATCGAGATCATCCAAGGCACGGGAATGAGGTCGCGGATCCACGCTGACATTCCCGATATCGCCGGCGCTCTGATGAGACTGCAGAGCCGCTTCCGGCGCGCGAAGCTTGACCTGGACTTCAATCCGGGCAGGCTGGCGCAAAAGAGGAAACGTTCCAATAATGACCGCTGCGACCCGCGCGAACGCCTTGCCGATCCTGATCGCCGCCTCGGTGATGATGAGTCTCGCGATGGGCATGCGTCAGTGCCTGGGGCTTTTCCTGCCGCCGATGACCCAGGCGCTCTCCATGTCGGCATCGGACTTCACCTTCGCGATCGCGGTGCAGAACATCGTCTGGGGCCTGGCACAGGCGCCGCTGGGGGCGGTGGGCGATCGCTGGGGGTTGCGTCCGGTCATGGTGCTGGGTTCGTTGGCGTATGTCGCGGCGATGGCGGCCCTGACAGCCACCACCGGCGTCTGGATGTTCATGTTGGCGCAGTCGCTGATCGGCATCGGCATCGCCTGCACCGGATCGTCGCTGGCGATGACGGCGACCGCGCGCGCCGCTTCACCCGAGCGGCGCAGCGTCATCCTGGGCATCGTCGGCGCCTTCTCCTCGGTGGGCACGCTGATGATCGCGCCCTTCCTGCAGGCGCTGCTGAGTACATGGGACTGGCGATGGGGAGGCGTTCTCTTCGTGGTGCTGGCTCTGGCGATGGTGCCGGCGGCGATGATCACGGGCCGGGTCGACCGCCTGTCACAGCCGGCGGGACACCGCGCGTCCGTTGCCGGGCTGATCGGAAGGGCGCTGCGCAACCGCCGCTTCGTCGTGTTGTGCGGGACGCATTTCGTCTGCGGGCTGCAGCTGATCTTCATCAACACGCACCTGCCGAACTATCTGGCGATGTGCGGCCAGGATCCAATGCTCAGTGCCACGGCGCTGTCCATCATCGGAGGCATCAATATCGCCGGCTGCCTGCTGGCCGGCTACCTCGGGCAGCGGCACGCCAAGAACATTCTGCTGGGCCTGACTTATCTCGGCCGCTCCGCCGTGCTGACGATCTATTTCCTGTTTCCCCCGACGCCCGTCACGACCATCCTCTTCGCTGCCGCGATGGGAATGCTGTGGCTGGGCGTCATTCCCCTGGTGTCGGGCTATGTTGCCGACCTCTTCGGCACGAGCAACATGGCGACGCTGCTGGGCGTATCGTTCGTGATCCACCAGATGGGCTCGGTGATCGGCGCTTGGGGCGGCGGCATGTTCTTCGACATGTTCGGCAACTACGACCTTGCCTGGCGGATCGGTGTATCGATCGGCATCGTTGCCGGCATCGTTCAGATCCTGTTCGGCGGTCCCTCGCGCTCGCCGTCGGGCGCGCGGCCGGCGCCGGCAGCGGGCTGAGCCCGCGATCGCAATGGATTCTCGAGAACCTGCCACTCGAGCGGAATGCGCAATTCGGCCGGGCAGTCTCCGGCCCTCCATAGCCGGGCCTGTTCACCACTTTCGGTACGCCATCGTCGAGCGTGGTCGCGCTCTTCAGGCGACCATGCAGCAGTGGCTCCCGCTCGAGTGTGCGCAATGTCACTCTCTCCTCGAGAGCGCCGTGCTATCGACTGCAACGCTTTCGAGGACCTTCACCAGCTTGGACGAGGCCTTGATCACCGAAGTGATCGAGGTCGGTGCGATAGCCGAAGGGGGCGATCATGTCGCTGTTTAGGCGAAGCAATGATATCGAAGTCAGCATCAGCCCGGAGTTCGACCGGGAGTATGAGCCTGGGCAGACACCTGTGCATTCCGGCATCTATCGATGCCGAGGGTGTGGCTGTGAGGTTGTTGCGCAGGGCTCGGAGCCGTTCCTGGTGAAAGACCATCCCAAGCACTTGTCGACGCAAGGGCCAGTTCGATGGCGACTGGCAGTCGCCGCTCAGCAAGCACCGCACTGAGCGTCGTCTCGCAAGCGCGCCGCATCGTCGAGGGAAGGCTCGAGTGGTCCTTTCCGGGATCACCGGTCCGGGAAGTGTCGAGGATTCTCGTGCTGGTCGGGGAAATGCCTCTTGAACGTCGCGCACATTGTCCCCGTGCCGCCGCGCTTTAGCTAAGAAAGCAAGAGTGACGGATTGCCATTCAGGGCAGCGAGATCGTCTGCAATGAACTTCAACAAAACCTCATTGAACAAGCTTGGCTGCTCATAGTAGGGCGTGTGGTTGAGACCTCGCGCTATGACGAGTCGCGATTTGGTCAGTGTGCCTCGCGCGTCGCGGCCCACCGAGACATTCACCGACGAATCCTCGCTGCCCCAGAAAAGAAGCAGCGGCACGCGGTCCTCGATCTGGTGCAGCCGATGGCCCACCATGTCGGCGTTCATCGGGCCGGCCATGTAGGTCAGGAACTTGTCGAAGCAGGCAGCCGCCCCCGGGGACGTGTTGATGCGGATATCCTCCAGCACCATGTCCTCCGTCGCCAGCGACTTGTCGCTGAAGACCCGTTCGAGTCTCGGTCGATGGCTCTCCGGTGTGAGATGCATGATCCAGTCGCGGAACCCCTGGGCCCGCTCGGGCGTGGACGGGACGAAGCCGGTGCTCCCGATCATCATCAGACGCTCGGCCCGCTCGGGTTGACGCAAGGCCGCGTCGGCCACGATCTGGCCGCCGAGCGACGTGCCGACGATGGTGGCGCTCTCGACCGAGAGCGTGTCCAGCAGGTCGAGCACGAACTTTCCGTAGCCGACGATGCTGTGATCCTGGCGCGGGTCCTTGGTGGCAAAGCCATGACCCGGCAGATCGGCCGCGATCACCCGAAATCCAGCCAGCGCCAGCGCATCGATGTTGCGCACCCAGCGGTCGGCGCGCGAGCTCAGTCCATGCACCAGCAGGATCGTGGGCGCATTCGCGTCGCCGGCTTCGAGGACACGTGTGAGCGTCGTGCCCACGCCGAGGGGGTAGCAGATCATGGCTTCTCCTGAGGTGCGGTTGAGGGCTTGTGCGGCGCGTGCGATCAGTGCGGCGCCGCCGCTGAGATGGCCGAGGCAAGTGCTTGCGCGATGAGCGCCGGCGCCACCACCAGTCCATTGCGTACGACCTGCTCGCCATCGATCCATAGGTTCTGGCGCAGGATCAGGCCGTCCGGATGGTTCTCGCCGCCACCCGGCTCCCACCACGGGCGCCCGAAGCCGATCGCATTGGCGCCGAGCGCACGGATGTCCTCGACGAAGCAGCTGCCGCGGTAGCGGGCGGCCGGATGCAGCCCGTACGAGAAATGAATGACGTGCCCGTAGGTCCCGCCGCCGGCGCGGCGAAGCGCACGATCGAGCAGGGCGACATCCGGGCCGTCTTCGAGAATCCGGCGGATGGCGCCATCGACCTCGAGGGTGAGGGGGCGCTCCAAGGCGCCATACCAGTCGTGCATCGCGGCGACGATCACGATCCGGCCGCGCACGGATTCGAGATCCGGGTACATCACTACCGAGCCCGGCAAGGAGTAGGTGGCGCCGGGAGTTACTGCATGCCGCGGCTTGGCACCCGTCGCCTTGCCCATGACGAACTCGACATCGGTGCCGCGCTCATCGGTGAGGCGGCAGCGCTTGCCGACCGAGGCTGCGACCAACTGGTCGAAGCCCTGCTGCGCCTCGTAGAGCACGTCGAGCGGCACGCCGTCATAGAGGTGCGCCAGGGCCGTGCAATCCATGCCGCCGGCGACCAGTCCGCGCACCCGGCCGGCCTTGACCGCGATGTCATGGGCCTCGGAGCCTGCGATATAGGGATGCGTGAGATCGATCCAGCAGTCGGCCGCGGCGAGGGCCGCACGCAGCGCATCGGAGAGGTGCGCATCCGCCAGTTTGCCTTGCAGCGGCAATGGCGGCATCTGCGCCAGGATCGGCCGCGCCCCGAGCTGCGCCGCCGCACTCAGCAGCACGGCCCCGACGTTCGGATCGCCGCGGAGATCGGCGGTGATCAGCACGCTTTCGCCGGCCTGCACCCGCATGTGGTCGGCCATCAGGACGTGGCCTGCGCGCTGGACGGCCGGGTCGAAGGGCGAGAGGAGGGTCATGTGATGTCTCCTGAGAATCCGGGGGTCGATGGCAGCCGACTTCAGTGCCGCCCGAGGTAGAGATCTGTCAGGTCGTCGTTCGCGAGCAGTTCGTCGGCGCGTCCGGCGATAACGACCTTGCCGCCGTCGAGGATGTAGCCGCGGTCGCTGTAGCGCAGGCTCTCCCGAGCGCGCTGCTCGATGATGAGGGCCGCGATGTTCCATTCGGGCAGCCGTCCGATGATCGAGAAGACCTGCGCCGCCAGGGCGGGCGACAGGGCGGCAGTGGGTTCATCGAGAAGCAGCATGGCCGGACGCGGCATGAGGGCGCGCGCGAAGGCAAGCTGCTGGCGCTCTCCGCCTGAAAGCATGCCGGCCGCCAGTCGGCGCCGTCCGGCAAGGCCGGGGAACAGCGCATACATCTCGGCGATGCGCGCACGCCGATCGGCCACTGCTTCGACGACCTCGAGGTTCTCCTGTACGGTGAGCCGCGTAAACACGTTGGCCACCTGCGGCACGTAGCTGATGCCCAGGCAAATCCGATCCTCGGGCGCAACCTGGTCGAGCGCCCGCCCGCGGAACGCGCGCACGCCGACGCAACGGGGCACGAGCCCCATCACGGCTTTTGCCAGCGTCGACTTGCCCGCCCCGTTGGTGCCGGCGATGGTGACGATCTCGCCGGCATCGACGTGCAGGTCGACGCCCCGAAGGATCTCGACTTCGCCATAGCCTGCCCGCAGGCCGCGCAGTTCGAGAAGCCGCTCGGGCAGCGACACGGGGCCCATCTACTCACCCCCCACGTAGGCCGCCCGGACCTGTGGATGCGAAAGGACCTCGTCAGGTGTGCCGTGAGCGATCAGCGCCCCTTGGTCCATGGCGAAAAGGCTGCCGGCCAGCCTCGACAAGGCGTTGAGGTTGTGCTCGACGATGAAGAAGCCGATGCCGCCCGCGTGCAGCATCCGGATGCGCTCGGCCAGCTCGTCGGCCAGCACCGGGTTGACACCGGCGAAGGGCTCGTCGAGCAGGATCATGCGCGGCTCGGTCATGAGCAGCCTGCCCAGCTCCAGCAGCTTGAGCTGGCCGCCCGAGAGCTGCCGGGCGGCACTGTCGGCCACGCGGCGCAGAGCGAGCAATTCGATCGTGCGATCGGCCCGCTCGGCGATCTCGGCCTCGCGGCGGCGCACGACTCCCGGCGTGAAGAAGGCTCGCACGAGGGATTCGCCTGCCTGATCGCGCGCCGCCACCCGCAGGTTGTCGCGCACGCTGAGATTGGCGAACGGGCGCGGCACCTGGAAGGTCCGCAGCAGTCCGCAGCGCGCCCGCTGCACCGCGCTCATCGCATCGAGGTCGTCGTCGCCGAAGCGGATCGATCCGGTGTCGATCGGAACGAGCCCGCTGATGGCGCCGAACAGGGTGCTCTTGCCGGCCCCGTTCGGCCCGATCAGGCCGGTGATGGTCCGGCCGTTAACGACCATGTCGATGCCGTCGAGCACGCGCATGCCGCCCCAAGCCTTGGTGACCCGCTGCAGCTCGAGATTCATTGTCGGATTCATTGCCGGCCTGGGCTGCCGAGCAGGCCTTGCGGCCGGAAGAGCATGAAGACGACGAGCAGGATCCCCACGAGCGCGAGCCGCACGCTGGCCATTTCGACCTCGGCCACGCCCGGCACGAGATCACGCACGAAGCGGGTGCCTTCGAGGATGACGACAAGCACGGCCGCGCCCACCAGCGAACCGCGCAGGCTGCCCACGCCGCCGAGGATCATGGCCATCCAGACATAGAAGGTGACGATCGGCAGGAACTGGTCGGGTACGATGAACGTGATGTAGTGCGCGTAGAGCGCGCCGGCCAACCCCGCGATCCCCGCGCCGACCAGAAGCGCGCGCACCTTCGCGCCGGCGGGCGACTTGCCGAGCGAGACCACAGTGACCTCGTTGTCGCGGATGGCCTGGATCAGCCGGCCGAAAGGGCTGCCGACAACCCGCTTCACGATGAGTACCACGGCCGCATTGCAGGCGAGCACCAGGCCAAGATAGGCCAGATCGGCCCAGCCGGCAGGCAAGGCGCCGAATGGGCGTGGAATGCCGGGCAGGCCCAGGCTTCCCTTGGTGAGCCATTCCTCGTTCAGCAGCACGAGCCGCACGACTTCGGAGAAACCCAGGGTGACGATTGCCAGGTAGTCCTCGCGCAGGCGGACGGCGAGCGCGCCGATCGGCAGCGCGGCCACTGCGGCCGCCGCGATGGCGGTCACGAAGCCGAGCGCCACCGGATAGCCGGCGAGCGTCACCAGCGCGGAGCCGTAGGCGCCGATCGCGAAGAAGGCGACGATGCCGAAGTTCACGAGTCCGGTGAAGCCGTACTGGAGGTCGAGGCTGATCGTAAGCAGCGCGTAGATGCCCGCGATGATCAGCAGCGCGACGACGTATGGCAGCATCAGCGCACCGTCTCCGCACGCCCGAAGAGCCCTTGCGGCCGCAGCAGAAGGACCAGGGCGAGAGCCACGAACGAGAGCGCGATCTTGTACGAGAAGCCCAGCCACGGCGTGGAGAGTTCCTGCAGCACCCCGACCAGGATGCCCGCCAGCACCGCGCCCGCGGGGCTGCCGACACCGCCGAGCACGGCCGCGGCGAAGGCTGGCAGCAGCATGCCCCAGCCCATCTCGGGGCTCACGGTCGTGCGCATGCCGAGAACGAGCCCTGCCAGGCCGCTGACCGCGCCCACCATCGTCCACAAGCAGAGCATCACGCGGCCGGAACGGATGCCGGAGGCCTGCGCCAGCACCGCATTGTCGGCGATGGCCCGCATCTGCCGGCCGATGGGCGTGAAGTGCAAAACGGCGAGGACGAGCACCGCACAGCCGAGGGCGATGCCCGCGAGCCACAGATCGCTCGTTCGCAGGCGCAAGCCGAACACCGTCACCGCCGTCATCGCCTGCATCGGAAAGATCTGCGGATCGTGCCCGAAGCCGAGCGAAAGCATGCTGCGCAGGAAGAATCCGACGCCGATGGAGGCGAGCATTGCGGCGACCATGGCCCGTCCGAGCAGCCGCCGGAACACCGCCAGGTAGCAGAGCACCGAAACCGCCATGCAGGCACCTATTGCGGCCACGCCCTGGAGCCAGATCGACCCGCCCGCCTGCTGGGCGCCGAAGCCGGTGTAAGCCCCAACAGTCAGAAAGTCGCCCGTCGCCGCATTGGGGAAGCGACCGACCGCGAAAACGAGATTGAGCGCCATCGCCGCGAGCCCGATCAGCAAGCCCTCGACGATGCCGTTGATGGCGAGATTGAGATAGAACACGCCGGGCTCAGGCGAATGGCGCGCGCCGGCGGGCACGGCCATGGAGGTCAGTAGTCGTCGAAGACATTGCCGATCACCTCGACCTTGCCGTTGCGGATCTGCGACAGCTTGAATAACGGCCGCACGTTGCCGAGGTCGTCGAAGTCGATCGGACCCGAGGCACCCTCGTAGTTGATCTTGTCGCCGTCGCGCAGTGCCTTGAGCCCGGTCGCGAAATCATAAACCTTGAGGCCGGGCGGATTAGCCACTGTGCGCATGCCTCCCGCCAGCGGCGACTTGTTCGCCGCTGCCTCGGCCGCAAGGGCGACCACCACCATCATGTCGTAGGCGCAGCAGGCGTAGTAGTTTTCCGTGGGGTCGAGACCGGTCGCCTTCTTGAACTTGGCGACGAAGGCCTTGAAGGCCTCGCTGTCCAGGGCGGCGACATAGTCATGGATGAAGACGTTCTCGGTGGCGGCAGAGCCGAGCGCATCGATCAGCTTCTGATTGACCGCCCAAGCGGGGGCATAGAACTTCACGTCGGAGCCGGCCTGGCGCGCCTCGCGCAGGATGATGGTGAAGTCGGGCAGATAGCCGCCGAGCACGATGGCATCGGGATTCGCGGCGAGCACCTGCTGGACTTCCGAGCGATAGCTCGGCCGGTTGGGCTCGTACACCACCTCGGACACCAGCTTGCGGCCGAGCTTTTCCCATCCGGCCTTGGCGCCGCTGGTGATTTCGCGACCCGAGGGATTGTTGAAGGCCATCGTGGCCAACCGCATCTGACCACGCTTGGCGATCATCGGCGCCAGGACCTGCCCCACGCGCACGCTCAGCGCCGAGTAGCGGAACATCAGGCCCTTGCTGCTCGTGACGTTGGAGGCCCCTGCGTTGGTCGCGTGCAACACGCCGGCTGCGTCGGTGATCGGCATGACGGCCGCCGCAACGCCGGACGACCAGGTGCCCAGGATGGCCCGCACCTTGTTCACCTCGATGAGCTTCTTGGCGGCCAGCACGCCCGCTTCGGGGGCGGTCTGGTCGTCTTCTGCGAAGACCTCGAGCTTGCGGCCCGCCACGCCGCCTGCGGCGTTGATCTCCTCGGCCGCCAACAGGATGGCCTTCTGCATGCCGCTGCCGTATGGACTGCCCGCGCCAGTCACCGGATTGAGGGCGCCGATCCGCAGGGTCTCGGCGGCCTGCGCAAAGGCGCGCGTGAACGCGGTAGGCAGCGCCATGGACAGCCCGAGAGCCGAGGCATGCTGGACGAGCTGGCGTCGAGAGCGATTCATGGCAACTCCGGAGAACGTGAGGGCGGCGACGCGGTGGATGCGGGAGACGCGGGTCGAAGAGGCAGGGCCGTAGGGCTGGGGTCAGCCGCCTTCCGAGGCTTCGAGCCTGGGCGCTGCCGGATCGCCGTCGCGCGGCACCATGCGATCGAGATAGAAGTTCAGGACGTTGTAGACGCCGTGCTCGAGCTTCGACATGCGCCCGGGACGGAACAATCTCGATTTGGCGGCGCGCTGGAGGGAGGTGATCGCCTCCTGGTCTTCGTCGATGATCTTGCGCAGGTACTCGCCGTATTGCGCGGCCTTGCGCTCGAACTGCGGATCGCTGCGGAACGCCTTCGGGAAGAGCAGATAGCTGATCATGCGCGTGCGATCGGGCGCCTCCGGCCAGATGGTGTGCACCACGGCGCCGTCGCAGCGCGCGAACATCTGCACGTTGGGCGGCTGGAAGCCACTGCAGGCGAAGGTCTCGGGCTTGTCGGCCAGCCAGGGCATGTGGCCAAACAAGCTCTTGCCGCCGTCGACGGAAGGCGCCGACTTGTAATAGCCGAACAGCGAGGCCTGCCCCGGCTCGTCGGTGAAGTAGTCCAGCGTGTCGCGGTACTTGCCGAAAGTTCCGGCGTGGATCGTGGTCACGTGATAGATGTCGAACAGGTTCTCGACCACGAATTTCCAGTTGCACCGCAGGTCGAACTCGACGCGTTCCCCGATGGTGCAGTCCTCGAACCTGAGGAAATCGAACTCCTGTGCGTAGCGCGCGATGAACTGCTCGAGCGGCGGCGTGCCGGGATCGAGCGTGATGAAGATGAAGCCGCCCCAGGTGCCCAGTCGTACGCGCGGAAGCGCGCATCGACGCGGCTCGAATCCGGCGGCCTCGCGCATGTGCGGCGCACCCATCAGCCGGCCGTCGAGATCGTAGAGCCAGTTGTGGTACGGACACTTGAACTCGTCCACATGACCAAAGCCCTTGGGCGAGATCTCCGCCCCGCGGTGCAGGCAGAAGTTGGAGAACGCATTGATCTGGCCCGCCTCGTTGCGCACGACCACGATCGGCTCGTCGAAGACGTCGAGCGTGAAATGGTCACCGGCGTTGGGGATCTGCTCCTCGCGGCCGACCATCAGCCAGTCCTTGCGGAAAATGCGCTCCTTCTCGAGTTCGAGCACGTCCGGATCGCTGTAGAGCAGGTAGGGGACGTGGCTCGCGTCGGACAGAGGCCGGCGCACGGCCTGTGCGCCGGCCTCGATCCTGCGCACGATCTCGATCGTCTTCTGAGGCGTCATGGTTTCAGTCCTTATGGTCGAGGGCAATGAACGGGTTCCTGCTCCGGCGTGTCCGAGGGCAACGGCTCGGTCATGTCGATCAGCACGGTGTCGCCCTCGATGCGCAGCGCGTAGGTCCGCAGCGGCTTCGTGACCGGCCTGCCCTGCGGCGCCCCTGTGGGGATGTGGAAGCGTCCCTGGTGCATGGGGCAGTCGACAAATGCGCCCTCCACGTAGCCGTCTGTCATCAGAGCGAGCTGATGCGTGCAGATGTTGCTGGTCGCGTAGCGGCAGCCATCGACCATGAAAAGCGCCACCGGCCGGCCCTCCACTTCCAGGGCGTTGCCGTGCGGAGCGATCGGATCATCGACCTTGCACAGCGGGATCCAGCGCGATTCAGGCTTCATTCGTGGGGTGTGTAAGGAGCATGAGACAACGATATGTATGCACAATAGGAGATAAGACTCAAAAGTGAAAGTTATTTTGCGTCTTTTTTACTATAATGCATACATATACTTGCTATGAGCTGTAAAATGGCTCGCCTTTCATCGCTATGGGTCGCCAATCGGGAAAAGGAGCTTCAGCCCCATGACTGTTGTGATCGCCGGAGCGGGCCTGGCGGGCGCCAGCGTTGCGCTCGCGCTGCGCGAGGCGCGTTATCCGGGGGAGATCGTGCTGGTCGGCGAAGAGGCGCATCCGCCCTATGAGCGGCCGCCCTTGTCGAAGGACGTGCTGAGCGGACGCAAGCTGCCGGCGGAGGCGATGTTGCAGGCACGTCCGGATTTCGACGCGCAGCGCATAAAGCTTCGCCTCGGCACGCGTGTCGTGCGCGTCGCGCGCGAAGCAAAGGCCATCGTCCTCGATTCGGGCGAGCGCATCGCCTACGACGCCCTGGTCCTCGCCACGGGCTTGCGCCCCAGGCCGGCAATCGCCTCCGCGCTCGGCGACCGGCTATATCAGCTGCGCACCATCGATGACGCGCTGCGGTTGCAGGTCGAGTTGCGCCGCGGCCGCCGCGCGCTGGTGGTCGGTGGCGGCCTCCTCGGCCTCGAGCTGGCGGCCACGGCCCGGCAGATGGGGTGCGAGGTCACGGTGGTCGAGCGGCATCCTTCGCTACTCTTCCAGTCGGTCGCGCCGGTCGTCGGCGAGATGGTGACGGTGCTGCATCGGCGGCATGGCGTGCACATTCACACCGGCATCACGCCCGTCGCCTTCGACGTGCATGATCACGCGGTGGTCGCGACGCTGTCGGACGGTGGGCGCCTCGAGGTGGACTTCGTCATCTCTGCAACCGGCTCGATCGTCAACACCGAGCTGGCCGAAGCCTGCGGGCTGGAGGTTGACGACGGCATCATCGTCGATGGATTCGGTCGCACGTCCGATCCGTCGATCTATGCGGCGGGCGATGTGGCGCGGCACTTCAATCCGCTGCTCGGGCGGACCATCAGGGTCGAGTCGTGGCACAATGCCCTGAAGCAGTCGGCCGCGGTAGCGAAGGTGATCGCCGGTGCACAGGTGCCTTACGCGGAAGTGCCTTGGTTCTGGTCGGACCAGTTCGACATGAATCTGCAGATCACCGGCTATTCGTCGGAATGGGACCGCGTGATCGTGCGCGGGGACGTGGCGAGCGAACGCTTCACGGTATTCTACCTGCAGGGCGAGCGCCTGCAGGCGGCCAACATGGTCAACAATGGGCGCGACGTACGGCTCGCGACCGAGTGGATCGCCAAGCGCACGCCGCTTGATGTCGAGAAGCTGGGCCAAGCCGCGGTGCCGCTGGCCCAGTCGGCGATCAACGCGTCAGTTCCTGCCGGATAGGTTGGCTGACCGCGGCATCGAAGCCGACCGTCTGCTGGCGGAAGCGGGCCTGGACCAGATCCCGTGACAGATAGATGTGTTCGCGCATGCGGGCCTCGACGCGGCCTGCCTGGCGCTTGACGGCGGCCTCGAAGATCTCCTGGTGGTCGCGGTGCAACTGCTGCATGACGGCGAAGTTCCGCTGGTCGTCCTGGAACCAATGCAGATCGCGTGGCCCGGCCAGTGGCACCCGGTCACATTGTTCGACGAACGTCTGCAGCAGCGCATTGCTGCAGCGCGTGACGAACAACGCATGAAAGGCGCAGTTCATCTCGCTCCAGACGCCGAATTCGGCCGTGGTGAATCGGCCGCCCTCGACCAGTTGGTCGCCGATATCGAGCAAGTCCCGAAGGCGTCGGATGTCGTCGGGCTCGAGTCCGGACTCGGCCACCTGCCGGCAGGCCATCCCTTCGAGTGTCGCGCGCATCTCGTAGGCGTCGACGATCTCCTTGGCGGTGAAGGTGCGCACCTTGAAGCCGCGCCGGGGGCCGGGCTCGAGCAGCCCTTCCTTGGCCAGCATGCCGAGGGCCTCACGCACGGGCGTGCGTGACACGCCCATGCGCTCGGCCAGCGGGATCTCCTGCAGATGAAAGCCTGCGGGGAAGCTGCCGCGCGTGATCATGTCACGCAAGGTCTGCATGACCGCTTCAGATCGCGACATGGCATTCAGCAGCGATAACAGAAGACCAAATTTCGACCAGAGATCGACGCTCTTCCAATGGCAGTTCGACTACGAAGCATATTGCCCGTTCGGGGCAAAGCCAAGCATGAAGGCGACATGCGAAGTCAATCCTTTGCTGCGACTGGCAAATACTGCCGAAGCAGTCCGATCATCGTGCGCCTACGACATGGTAGCAGCATGCTTACCGTGGCCATTGCACCGAAGTTCAAACTCATGGCCTCGGTCGGTCGCCCTTACCCGACGGTCTCCATGGCTGACGCGGCAAGTGCGCGCCGCATCCAAGAGCTGCTGATGAAGGGCGCCGATCCTGCGAAGAAAGAGAGGCAAGACGAACGTCCAGACAATACGTTCCGCATCCTTGCCGACGAATGCATCGACTGGATCGACATCGATCCGTGCATCGGTGGAAAGCAGGGCTTTCTTGCAGCGCCATCCGTGACATCTGCAAGTTGCGCGCCTTTACGAACAGCGCGCCCCATATCAGGAAAGAAGAAATTGCGAACGCGTGGCAAAGTGATTGGTCTCTGTGATTTTTTGATTCATACGTGGAGCTGTGTCCAAGCTCTCGTCCCCGAAAGGTTCGTACAAAGCTATGCATAACGTAGACGCATTGACAGCAGACGCGTTGTATTTCGATTACAGCTCGGCTGCCAATCCGATCCGGCAAGGTCTTATCGGGTCCGTCCCCTATCATTCGTTTTCAGGCGCCTTCTTCGACGAAGGGCCGACGCGCATTCAGCCCTTGGACATCAGCACTGCGCTGAAGTGCGAAGGGCCGGCCACGAGCCCAGCTCTCTGTGCCAATTTCGTCCGGATCGTCAAAGGCAGCGTCATGACGACGGCCGAGGCGACCAGTCAGCTCTTCTTCGTCTACAAGGGCTCGGGGCGGACGGATGCCTGCGGCGAGAGTATCCATTGGTCGAAAGGCGACTATATGGTTCTTCCGGCGCACGGCCAGGCCATGCACTACACGGAAGAAGAAGCGGGCCTCTACTGGGTGCACGACGCGCCACTCCTTCGGTATCTCGGAGTTGCGCCCAGCACGGCGCGCTTCAAGCCGACTCTCTTCGAATATTCGAAAGCGGAAGCGAAGCTCGAATCCATCGCGAACGATCCGGTGACCGCGAAAGCCAATCGTGTGAGCGTGCTTTTGGCGAACCGGAACTTCCCGCAGACTCGGACCATCACGCACACGCTATGGGCGATGTTCGGCCTGCTCCCCGCGGGAAAGATCCAGTATCCTCATCGTCACGAATCGGTTGCGCTCGATTTCGTGGTCGACTGCAAACCCGGCTGCTATACGATGATCGGCACCGAGCTTGATGAGTCGGGCATGATCAAGAACGGTATCCGTGAGGATTGGGCGCCTGGTGCAAGCTTTGTGACGCCGCCGGGATATTGGCATTCTCACCACAATGAATCCGGTGCGGACGCGCATGTCCTTCCCATTCAGGATGCCGGTCTTCATACCTATCTGCGGACGTTGGAAATCACCTTCAGCCATCCCGGGCACGACCACACGACGCATATCTCTCAGACGCCGTAAGATTGGTGATCCGTCATGCCTGGGGCGTCGAGCCCCAGGCATGATTTGCCGACTCTCAGTTCCTATCGGAGCGGCAATTGCCAACAGGAGGCAAACTGGGAAGAATCCGTCATTCCATTCCCTAGCGCCGCTGCACGAGAGGTCGAACGATGGCGAAGCGTGAGGTTCCGGGCGTCCACCGCTACGACGCACCGGCGGGCGGCTGGGGCGCGCTGCGGGCCACCGCGCGCGCCGTCGCCGAGCAGATGCAGGTGGCCGAAGCCCCGGCGCTGCTGCTGGAGATGAACAAGCCGGATGGCTTTGACTGCCCAGGCTGCGCCTGGCCGGACAAGAAGCACACCTCCACCTTCCAGTTCTGCGAGAACGGCGCCAAGGCCGTCACCTGGGAGGCGACGAAGAAGCGCGTTACCCCCGACTTCTTCGCCACGCACACGGTCACGGCGCTGTTGCAGCAGAGCGACTACGAGCTCGAGAACCACGGCCGCATCACCCACCCGATGGCCTATGACCCGGCGAGCGATACCTACCGCCCCATCGGCTGGAACGACGCCTTTGCCCGGATCGGCGCGGCGCTGCGCGGTCTGCCCGACCCGAACATGGTGGAGTTCTACACCTCCGGCCGCGCCTCGAACGAGGCGGCGTTCCTGTTCAATATCTTCGCCCGCGAATACGGCACCAACAATTTCCCCGACTGCTCCAACATGTGCCACGAGGCGACCAGCGTCGGCCTGCCGCAAGCGATCGGCATCGGGAAGGGCACCGTCTCGCTGGAGGATTTCGATCACTGCGACCTGATCATCGCGATGGGCCACAATCCCGGCACCAACCATCCGCGCATGATGGGGACACTGCATGAATGCGCCCGCCGTGGCGTGCCGATCATCGTCTTCAATCCGCTGAAGGAGCGGGCGCTGGAACGCTTCGCCGACCCGCAGAACCCGGTGGAGATGATGAGCTTCAGCGCCACTCCGATCGCCTCGACCTATCACCAGGTCAAGGTCGGTGGTGACGCTGCGGCGCTGAAAGGCATCATGAAGGCCGTCGTCGCTCGTGCCGATGCCGGCGAGGATGTGCTGGACCGCGACTTCATTGCCGCCCACACGAACGGGTTCGAGGCTTTCGCCGAGGATCTGCGCCGGACCCCGTGGGAAGCGATCGAGGCCGCCTGCGGTCTGACCCGCAGTGCGCTCGACGGGGTGGCCGACGCCTATATCCGCTCCAACGCCACCATCGTCACCTACGGCATGGGCATCACCCAGCACGAGAAGGGGACGCAAAACGTGCAGCAGATCGCGTCCCTGCTGCTGCTGCGTGGCAATTTCGGCAAGTCCGGCGCCGGCATCTGTCCCCTGCGCGGCCATTCCAACGTGCAGGGCAACCGCACCGTCGGCATCACCGAGAAACCCGACCCGGTGATGTTCGCCAATGTGGAGAAGGCATTCGGATTCCGCCCGCCGCCGCATCACGGCCACGACGCGGTCAACGCGATGAAGGCGATGGTCGACGGACGGGCCCGCGTCCTGGTCTGCCTGGGCGGCAATTTCTCGATCGCGCTGCCCGACACCGACCTGAGCTATCGGGGCATGCGCAACCTCGATCTGGCGGTGCATCTGAACACCAAGCTGAACCGCTCGCATCTGCTGATCGGCAAGGAGTCGATCATCCTGCCCGTGCTCGGCCGAACAGAGCGCGACATGCAGGCGACCGGCGCGCAGTCGGTGACGGTCGAGGACTCGATGTCGATGGTGCACGCCTCCCGCGGCAAGCTGGAGCCGGCTTCGGAGTACCTGCGTTCCGAGCCGGCGATCATCGCCGGCATCGCCGTCGCGACCCTGCCGGACAGCAAGGTCGACTGGCAGGGGCTGATCGCCGACTACGACCTGATCCGCGACAAGATCGAGGCCGTCTATCCCGATTTCCGCGACTACAACGCGCGCATCCGCCATCCGGGCGGCTTCCGCCTGCCGCTAGGCCCGACCGAGCGGGTCTGGCGCACCAGGTCCGGCAAGGCCGTGTTCATGCCCTTCACCGGACTGGAGGAGGACCCGGCACTGACCGGGGCGGATGTGCTGAAGCTGACCACGCTGCGCAGCCATGACCAGTACAACACGACCATCTACGGCCTCGATGACCGTTATCGCGGCGTGTTCGGGCGGCGGGACGTGCTGTTCATCAACGAGCAGGACCTGGCGACGCAGAACCTCGAACACGGCGACCTGGTCGAGATCGTCTCCGCCATTCCCAGCCACGCGGACAGGCGCATCCGCCTGACCGCGGTCGCGCACGACATCGCCGTCGGCTCGGTCGGCGCCTACTACCCGGAGGCGAATAACCTCTGTCCGCTGGCCTACCACGACCCGCAGAGTGGTACGCCGTCCTATAAATCCTTGCCCGTCCGTCTGCAGAAGGTCGCGTAGGTGCGCAGCCTGACCGCCGCGCGATTCCCGTCGGGTGAGTGCAGGTCTTTCACCGATCGGGGAAATGCTGATGGTTCTCGTGCTGGTCGGGGAAATGCTTCTTGAACGCCGCCGCGCACATGGCGCCGGTGCCGCCGCGCTTGGTCAGCTCGTCGATGATCTCCTCCAGCACCGTCACCAGGTCGACGGCCGACTTGCTGGTCATGGTCTCGCCCACCGCCGCCGCCAGGGTGGCGGCGACCATGACGTCGTTGTCGCTCAGTCTCACGAGATTGCCCCCAAAGTTTGTGTTGCAGAGGCAATGGTGGCAGGCTGATCGGTGGACGTCGAGTCGCCACATGGCCGCAAACGCTTCAGCCCATGATCTGTCGAGCCTGCAGCAGCGGGCGCTCGCGCTGGAGAGCCACGCCGAGG
This sequence comes from Rhodospirillales bacterium, assembly GCA_016185145.1. Lineage (GTDB taxonomy): Bacteria > Pseudomonadota > Alphaproteobacteria > Reyranellales > Reyranellaceae > Reyranella. The sequence continues at coordinate 35,981 of JACPOB010000004.1, forward strand.
CCAAGGCGCACGCCTACCGGCGCGCGACCTGGATGCGGTTCGTGGGCGTGTTCTTTCCAATTCCGTTCGTGGTCGTCCTGCTGCGCCTCGAGATGGCGGCATGGACCTATTACGTCTGGGGCGCGTTGATCGTGCTGGGCGGTGCGGTGCTGTACGTGATCGATACCGCCGCCTCGACCAGGGTGGATGAAGCAGTCGAGGCGGCGGCTACGGCGCGAAAAGCCTACGAAGAAGCGGCGGGGGGTGGGATTACGCCGCCATAGGCTTTTCGTTGGCCGCGTTCATCATCGTCGTTGAGAGGACGATATAGGTGGTCGCCCAGGCATCCTTGACCTCGGGCGTGAAGGCCTCGCCCAGGCCCTTTTCCAGGGTCCACAGCAGCGCCGAGCCGACCGATGCGTAGTGCCGGGCATTCACGCCGTAGCCGCCGTGGCGGCGGCCGAGCGCCTGCACGGCGGGCATCAGGGTATCGAGATGGCTGAGGCCCGCGACCGCCGTGCCCAGCATGGCCATCAGCTTCTTCTTCTGCTCGCTGAGGTCGTCGGGGAACATGGCGCGGACCTGTGGGGCGATCTCGAACAGGCGGCCGTAGAACAGATCGGCGGCGGTGGCGGCGATCGGAGCGACCTGGGAGAAGGTCGTCTGCACCAGCTTGATCTGGTTGGGGGTCATGACGGGATCCTCGGCGGAGGGTTTCGTGTTGGCCGAGGGTGTACGCGGGGCCTGTCTCGTTGTGATGTCGTGTCCGGAGGGAATCGTATCGCCTGTGTCGCGACTCTTCTCTTCCTCTTCCGGACCGCGCGCTTCCAGCGCGCGCAA
>JACPOB010000004.1:36835-40963 GCA_016185145.1 Rhodospirillales bacterium
CGCGCGCTTCCAGCGCGCTCATGAGCGCGCTGGAAGCGCGCGGTCCGGAAGACTATGAGGTGCCGAGCTCGATCACGTTCCAGGAGGCTGCGGACAGGGTGGCCTCCACGCGCTGGCCGCTGACGCGCACCGAATCGAGAGCCCGTGGCGTCACGCGGTCGGGGTGGGCCTTGCTGTTGATGGCCTTGAGGTCGGTGTCGTGGAGCTGCATGGCCTGTTTCAGGGTGAGGCCATCATAGCCCATGGCGTCGAGGCGCAGCGGCAGTTCGTCGGTCAGGCTGCGGTTCAGCGCGAACAGGGTGAGGCGACGACCGTCCGGATCGTGCACGGCGGCGAGCTTGAGGTAGGGCACCGAGGGCAGGGGGAAGAACGTGTCTTCGGGGCCGTTGGGATCGTTGTAGCGTGCCGCGTAGGTGGGCGAGTCGATCTCGGTGCGCAGCACACGGCCGCGGCCGAGCCGGCTGAAATGCATGAACGGCCAGAAGATGGTCTGCCGCCAGGCCGGTCCGCCGGTCTCCGTCATGATCGGCGCGATGGCGTTGACCAGTTGTGCGAGGCAGGCCGCTCTCACGCGATCGGCATGGTTCAGCAGCGAGATGCACATGCCGCCGAAGGCCAGCGCATCCTCGACATTGTAGATCTCCTCGAGGATCGGCGGCGCGATCGGCCAGCCCGGCTGCACGCGGGCCGCGCGATTGCGTCGCGTACGATACCAGACGTTCCACTCGTCGAAGCTCAGCATGATGCGCCTGGACGACCGGCGGCGGGCGGCGACGGCGTCGGCGATGGCTATGACTTCCTCGATGAAGCTGTCCATCAGGTCGGGGCTGGCGAGGAAGGCGGCGGTATCGGCATTGTAGTTGTTGAGATAGGTGTGCAGCGAGATGTACTCGACATGGTCGAACGTGTGCTCCAGCACCGTCTCTTCCCAGCGCCCGTAGGTCGGCATGTAGCGGCCGGACGAGCCGCACACCGCGAGCTCGAGCGAGCGGTCGACCCATTTCATGACCTTGGCCGCCTCACGGGCGAGCCGGCCGTACTCCTCCGCCGTCTTGGCCTCGATCTGCCAGTGGCCGTCGAGCTCGTTGCCCAGGCACCAGAACTTCACGCCGTGCGGCGCTTCCCAGCCGTGGCTGCGGCGCATGTCCGACAGCGCCGTGCCCGAAGGATGGTTGCAGTATTCGACGAGGTTGCGGGCAGCGTCGGCGCCGCGGGTGCCGAGATTGACGGCCAGCATCGGCTCGATGCCGGCCATGCGGCACCAGTCCAAAAACTCGTTGGTGCCGAACCGGTTGGTCTCGGTCGACATCCAGGCGAGATCGAGCCGACGCGGCCGCTGCTCGACCGGGCCCACCCCGTCCTCCCAATTGTAGCCCGAGACGAAGTTGCCGCCGGGATAGCGCATGATGGTCGGCTGAAGCTCGCGCACCAGGGACATCACGTCGTGGCGGAAGCCCTTGGCGTCGGCCGTGGGATGGCCGGGCTCGAAGATGCCGCCGTAGAGGCAGCGGCCGAGATGCTCGATGAAGGAGCCGAACAGCCTGGGGTTGGTCGTGCCGATGGCGAAGTCGCTGTGCAGCCGGACGTCGACCTGGCGCACGCTTTCAGGCCTTGGCCACGGGACAGGCGGGCAGAGGCGCCCACATCTTGGGATGCAGTTCGTGATACTCGATCCACGGCCCGGTCTCGGCGAAGCCCTGATCGAGTTGGCCGACGTCGCTCACCCAGTATCCGAAGGTGCGGCGGTTGGCATCGAAGCGCCAGACTCCGACCACGATCTCCTGCGCCACGTGGCCCTTGAGGTTCGGGCAATAGAGCAGCACCGGTACGTCGTCCTTGGGCGCCGTGCTCATCGGCTGCCAGACGCCCGATGCTGCGCGCAGGCGCTCGATCTCATTGGCGGCTCGCCGGTGGAGGTCCAGGTCGTCCTGGGAGTGAGTGCGAAGCTCCTCGATTATGTCGGCCTTGGCATCACTCATCGTCGCCTGCCCTGCTCCTGGCCTTGCGTGACGGCGCGAGCAGCGTATCGCGCGCCTGGTAGACTCGCCGGGTAAGATAGGCCGAGCCGCCGCGGTCGGGATGGACCAGCCGCAGCAGGCGCTTGTGCGCGGCCCGGATCTCGGCCTCGTCGGCGCCGGGCTCCAATCCCAGCACCTCCAGCGCCTCGCCACGCGACATGCGTTCGGCCTCGGGCTCCTCTTCCTCGTCGCGCAGGTCACGCCGCTCGTCGCGCAGCGCCATCAAGGAGGCCTTGCTGACATAGGCTTCGAGGATTGCTGCAGCACGGCGGACGGTCTCGGGATCGTCCGGTGGATCCTGCCAGATCTCCATGTCGAAGGGCCTGGGTTTTGGTCGGAAATAGTCGAAGGCCGCGCGCAGAGGGGCGAACAGGGTCCGCCACTTCAGCAAGGTCGGGATGACCAGCATGCCGGCGCCGATCAGCATCGCCGCCGCCCATTGTTGGTTGGCGATCATCACGACCAGCAGCGGGATGCAGGCGAGCAGCAGCAGCAACAGCATCCAGCGCGTCGTGCGGATCATGGTGCGCGGATCGGAGTGCATGAACCAGTCGAGGAACTTCGCCACGGTCGCGAGCAGGGAGAGGCCGAGGACGACGGCACTGATCACGACCATGTAGTCCATTCACGTGCTCCCCGATGGGCCGGCCGGAGTTTGCGGCAAGACCAGCGCGACGACCAGCCCTCACCAGGGGTCATCGTGCTCTGCATTCACGCCATCATCAAAAAGTTTATTTTTGCATCAAGGTCTGTCTAGTATCCCGCGCCACCAACTAAACCGACGAGGGGGATACAATGGCGAAACGCGGCAAGCGGACGACCACCAAGACGCCTCAGCGCGGGGGACCCGGGTCCAAGATCGTTTCGGAAGGAGGGAAGCTTCCCGCACGGGCATCGGCCGCCGACTATGCGCGCCGCCGCGCCGAGGTCGACGCCGCGGATCACGAGGAATTCCAGGGCTATCTCGCGGAGAAGAAGGAAGCCGACGCGCGCAAGAAGGCCGTGGCCGCGCCGACCAAGAGCCGCGGCGTCAGCCGGCGCACCATGTTCAACGTCGCGGTCGGCACCGCCGTCGCCGCCGAAGCGACCGTGCTGGGCTACAATGCGCTCGGCACCGGCGGCTCGGTCTCCGACCACGGCGTGCGCCATGCCGGCGCCAACTACACCGAGGCCCAGCGCCACAACATCGTGCGCGAGGTCATCGACTCGCGGGCCGATCTCCGCGGCCAGAGCCTCGGCAACTGGATCGCCCTGCTGCCGACCAAGATGGGTGGCGGCACCTACGCCATCGACCTCAACTCCAACCGCGTGCTGGGCTCGATCTGGTACTGGAACTACGGCGACTACAATCCGATCAGCCACCATCTCTGCGCCTTTCCATCGGCCGATCCGGCGCATGGCTTCGAATTCGTCAATTCGACCCAGGGCGGCCAGAACTCGCTGATCTACGGCATGAACACCAACGTCACGGCGGAGACCGCCCCCGAGGGCACCAACATCTACCGCGTGCGCTACGACGGCACGCAGATGCAGCTCATCGAGAACGTGTCGGAGACGACCGGGCTCGGGCTCGGCGTGCACGTCACGGTCAATCCGGGGGACGCGCAGTCCTACTTCGTGACCGACGGCCAGAAGGACATCGCCGCCTGCTTCGATCGCACGACCTCGAAGGTGAAGGCCTGCCTGCGCTTCGACTGGACGCCCAACGTCGCCAATCTGCGCGAGGCCTGGATCAAAGGCGGCACGCTCACCATCAAGCGCATCTACCCCGATCCGAAGACCGGCAAGTACGACTACAAGGGCACCAAGGGCAACAAGATCGACTGGGAAATGGTGCCCATGGGCGAGTTGTTCGTCGAGGAGGGCTCGCTGCCCGGCGACGACCCGCTGTCGCTGACCGGGGCCGACGGCACGATCTGGCACCCCGAGGGCCGCTGGGCGGCCACCGTCGTGCGGCTGTGCGGCGGCATCGCCATCCTCGATCCCGAGAACAATTTCGAGCCGGCCGCGTTCCTGCAGTTCAACAAGGATTCGCAGGGCCAGTACCCGGTGCAGAAGGTCGACAAGGACACCTGGCGCGTGGTCTTCGACAAGATCCATTCGCCCGGCC
>JACPOB010000005.1 GCA_016185145.1 Rhodospirillales bacterium
GATCGCCGTGCTTGAACGGCAGCACCAGCTTGCGGCTCTTGTCGTCGTAGACCAGGGCTGCGCGCGCCCTGCGATAGCGCGGTGGCCGCGCCGCGCAGGCGCCGCACAGCGCGCCCGCATCGACCTGCTGGACGAAGGGATAGGCACAGCGTGCGCAATATGGCGGTGCGATGAAGGCGAAGCCCGGCCAGCAGGCGGGGCACAGGCCGCCCGGCGTCTCGACGATCTCGTTGCAGCTGAGACAGAGCGGCGGCAGCACGGCGTTCAGCATCGTGCGGCCGGCATGCGCCCAAAAGCGTCCCAAGACAGCGGCGGGGCCGGTAGACAACATCACCCCCATTGGGCGGGCCAAATGCGCCCACAGGATGGCGGGGCCTACCGGCCGCGCCGCTTTGGCCTTACATACAGCGTGTGACGGGCCTCGACCCTCTGCTGGTTTTCGACCGCGCCGTGCTGCGCCAACGGCGCGAGCGCGCGGCCCGCGATTGGCAGCCGCGCGCCTTCCTCAAGCGCGAGATCGCGAGCCGCCTGGTCGAACGCCTCGACGACGTGCGCCGGACCTTTGCGTGCGCCCTCGATCTCGGCTCGCATGGCGACGAGTTCGCGACGGCATTGGCCGACCGCAAGACCGTCGGCTGGCTGGTCCGCGCCGATCTCGGTCACGGCTTCGCCCGGCTGGCGCGCGGTCCGGCGGTCGTCGCCGACGAGGAGTTCCTGCCCTTTGCGCCCAAGAGCTTCGACCTGGTCGTGAGCGCCATGGACCTGCACTGGGTCAACGACCTGCCCGGGACCCTGGTGCAGATCCAACGCATCCTGCGGCCCGACGGCCTGCTCCTGGGCGCCATGCTGGGCGGCGCCACGCTATGGCAGCTCCGCCAGGCCCTGACCGCGGCCGAAAGCGAGGTCGAAGGCGGCCTCAGCCCACGCGTCTCGCCCTTCGCCGATCTGCGCGATGCGGCGGGCCTGCTGCAGCGCGCGGGCTTTGCCCTGCCGGTGGCGGACAGCGAGACCATCGAGGTCGAGTACGACAATGCGCTGGCCCTCATGCGCGACCTCGGCGCCATGGGCGAGAGCAACCTGGTGGCCGAGCGCCGGCGCGGCCTGGCGCGGCGGGCCACGCTGCTGCGCGCCGCGGAGATCTACGGCGAGCGCTTCGCGCTGCCGTCCGGCCGCGTCGCGGCAAGCTTCGAGGTGCTTTTCCTGCACGGCTGGGCGCCGCACGAGTCCCAGCCCAAGCCGCTGCGGCCGGGCAGCGCGGCGCAGCGGCTGGCCGATGCCCTCGGCACCGCCGAGCAAAGCGCCGGCGAAAAAGCCGGACGAGGCTAGATCGTGCGACTGTCGTTCAGTGAAGTCCTGTCGGAGAGTTTTGGCTTCTTCTTCGCCAACCTCCGGCTGTTCTTCGATCTCGTCACCATTCCCTGGATCATCTCCATCGCCATCCGGATGATCGGCGGATTGGTGTCGATCGACTCGCCGCTCGGGGCGCTGGTCGAGAAGGCGATCGACGTCGTGCCGACGACGATGTTCGTGGTGGCCTGGCAACGGCTCGTGCTGCTGGGACCGCACCGCATCGACCGGCTGCCGGGACTGGGCTGGTCGTCGCGCGAAACCGCCTGGCTCGGGCACCTCCTCAAGGTGGCCGGCATGACCTTCGTGCTGATGGCCGTCTTCATGATGACGGTCGGCCCGATGGATCCGCGTGCCCTGCAAGCCGGCGCCGCCATCGATCCGGACATGGCCCGGCGCTATGCGCTGGCCGGCCCGCTCGCCTTCGGCTTCATCGTGTCGATGCTGCTGGCGCTGCGGGTGAGCTTCGGCTTGGCGGCCACCGCCGTCGACGTCCCCTTCTCGCCGCGCTTTTCCTGGGCCCACAGCCGGGGCAACGCCTGGCCCATCATCGGCGCCCTGTTCGTCGTCTATTTCGGTGGCGCCTTCGTCACCGCCGTGATTGCGCTGCTGACCCATGCCGTGATGCGCGGCGTGCTGCAGGCGGACGAGGCCGCGGCCGTGGTGAGCTGGACGGTGGCGATCCTGGCGTCCTATGGCGTGATCGGGCTGACCGCGACGGTGCAGGCGGTCATCTTCCGCCGCCTGCTCGCCTGGCGCGAAGGCGTCGGGCTGCCGTCCCTCGCCGAGTCATAGAGCGTCGTCATTCTCCCCATCGCGGAATCCGCGATGGGGAGGTGCCCGCGTAGCGGGCGGAGGGGTCATGAACGGCCGTACTGACGCTCATGACCCCTCCGTCGGCGTAAGACGTCGACACCTCCCCAGCTTCGCTGGGGAGGCAGGTTAAGTCAGAGAAGGTCGCGCAGCAGTCCGATCAACGGCAGGTCGGCCGGCGGCATCGGATAGCGCGAGAGCTCGACCGGCGCGACCCACTTCAGGGCCTGGCCTTCATGCGGCTGCGGCGTGCCGTTCCATTTGCGGCAGGCGAAGACCGGCATCAGCAGATGGAACGTCTCGTAGCCGTGGCTGGCGAAGGCGATCGGCGCCAGGCAGCTCGTCGCCGTCTCGATGCCGAGTTCCTCGCGCAGCTCGCGCACCAGCGCCTCCTCGGGCGTCTCGCCGCGATCGACCTTGCCGCCGGGGAACTCCCACAGTCCCGCCATCGACTTGCCTTCGGGGCGCTGCGCGATCAGCACGCGGCCATCGACGTCGACCAGCGCCACAGCGGCGACCAGCACCATCGGGCGGTCGCCGAGCGGCGGCGGGCCGCCCGGGCATTCCTCGTCGAATGACAGGTTCAAGAACGATAGCTGCCGTTGATGTCGATGTAGCCGTGCGTCAGATCGCAGGTCCAGACCGTGGCGCGGCCGCGGCCGATGCCGAGATCGATGTCGATCACAATGTCGGTGCCCTTGATGTGCTTGGCGACCGGCGTCTCGTCGTAGTTGGGCACGACCTGGCCGCCCTCGGTGATCTTCACCCCGCCGATCGAGATCTTCAGCTTGTCACGGTCGGCCCGCTCGCCCGACTTGCCGACCGCCATGACGATGCGGCCCCAATTGGCGTCCTCGCCGGCGATCGCCGTCTTGACCAGCGGCGAGTTGGCGACCGAGAGCCCGATCTTGCGCGCCGCGCCGTTGGATGAGGCGCCGCCGACATTGATGGTGACGAACTTGGTGGCGCCCTCGCCGTCGCGCGCGAGAAGCTGCGCCAGGTCGATCAGCACCTCGTCGAGCGCGCGCTTGAAATCGACCAGCACCGGATCGTCCGCCTCCTCGATCGGCGCGTGGCGGGCCGCCCCCGTGGCCACCATCAGCAGCGTGTCGCTGGTCGAGGTGTCGCCGTCGACGGTGACGCAGTTCAGCGACTTGTCGGCGGCATCGGCCAAAAGCTTCTGCAGCACCGCGCCCGGCACCTTGGCGTCGGTGAAGACGAAGGCCAGCATGGTCGCCATGTCCGGAGCGATCATGCCCGAGCCCTTGAGGAAGCCGTTGATGGTGACGGTCCGCTCGCCGATCTTGGCCTGGCGCGTGGCGAGCTTGGGAAAGGTGTCCGTCGTCATGATGGCGCCGGCAGCGGCGGACCAGCCGTCCTCGCGCGCCGACTTGATCAGCCCCGGCACGACGGCAGCGATCTTCTCCCAGTCGAGCGGCTGGCCGATCACCCCGGTCGAGGCCATGAACACCTCGTTGCGCGGGCAGCCCAGCGCCTGGGCGATCGCCCGGGTGGTCTCCTCGACCGCCTTGTCGCCCAGCTTGCCGGTGAAGGCGTTGGCGTTGCCGGCATTGACGACGATGGCGCGGACCTTGCCGCGGGCGAGATTCTTGCGGCACCAGTCGACCGGCGCCGACGAGCACTTCGAGCGAGTCAGCACGCCCGCGATGGTGGCGCCGGCCGGAACCACGGCCAGCATGACATCGTCGCGATCCTTGTAGCGCACGCCCGACGGCGCCGCGGCGAGCTTCACGCCCGCGATACGCGGCAAAGTCGGCGTCGTTTTAGGCGCGAGCGGCGATACTGCGTGCTTGACGGCGGCCATAGGACTCCCCTTGCGGCTGGCCGAGCAGAACCCGGCCACTCCGAAGGGCGAAGCCTACACCAGAAACGCACAAAAAAGTGAGTTCTACTTGGTAGCCGGAGCAGCGGGCGCAGCGGGTGCGGTCGGCTTGGCGGGCGTTGCCGCCGGCGCGGCCGGCTTGGCGGGTGCCGAGGCCGGGTCGGGCTTGCTGCCGTCCATCGCGAATTTTTCGATCTTGGCGCCCGACCGGAGCTGGTCGAGCTGCGCAGTCACCGCCTCGCGCGCCATTTCCTCGCGCAGCTGGTCGGCCATCTCCTCGAAAGCCGGCGGCGGCGCCTTGCGGCGGTCCTCGACCTTGATGACATGGTAGCCGAACTGGGTCTTGACCGGCGTCTCGGTCAGCTCGCCCTTCTTCAGGTTGAAGGCGGCGTCGGCGAACTCCTTCACCATGTCCGACTTCTTGAACCAGCCGAGATCGCCGCCTTCGGCGCCGGACGCCTTGTCGGTCGACTTCTCCTTGGCGAGCTTGTCGAAGGCGGCGCCCTTCTTGATTTCGGCGATCAACGCCTTGGCCTCGTCCTCGGTCGACACCAGGATGTGGCGGGCGTGGACTTCCTCCTCGGAAGGCATCTGCTTCAACCGCTCCTCGTAGCGCTTCTGCAGCTTCTCGGCGGTGACCTGGCGGGCGATCTCGCGCTGGATCCAGAAATCCTGCAGCACCTGGTCCTCGACGAAGGCCATGCGCTTCTTGAAGGCGGGATCCTCGGTGACCTTGCTCTTCTTGCCCTCCTGGACGACCAGCTTGCTGTCGATGATGCGGTCGAGCAGCGCGGGGAACACCGCCTGCAGGGGCATGTTGCGATATTGCTGCGGCAGCGACTGCTGGGCGACCTCGAGCTCCGACAACCGGACCGGCTGGCCGTTGACCGTGGCGACCACGGGATCCTTGAGCGGCTGGGCCGGCTGAGCCGCCTGGGCCGGCGGCTTGGCGGGGGCAGCGGGCGCGGCGGGCGGCTTGGGTTGGCCTTGGGGCTGGGCCTGACCCTGCGGCTGGGCTTGGCCCTGCGGAGTGGCGGGCTGCTGGGCCGACACGGGAGCCGCGATGGCAGCCGCTGCGCAACACAGGACGAACAGGCGCAGGGCGCGCAAGCGATGGCTCATGACATGCTCCGAAACTTGATGTGCATCCGTTTACACAGGCCCGCTTCGGACCTGCAAGCTCTCCGCCCCCGGCAGGTGACTTGATCGCGGTGGATTGCGGCACTTTTTCGTGAGGAGGGTGTCGGCGATGCGGCGCTCCTCCTCCGATCGCCTCTTCCTCCCCCGTCATACGGGCTAGCGTTTGGCCGCAAAGCGGCCAAACGCTAGCCCGTATGACGGGGGAGGTGATCTGAGGTGATCTGTGGACCGGTCACTGCGTTGACACTCCGGGGACTGCTCTCTATCTCTGACCGGGACGGCGGGCCGCAGTGCCCGCCTAAGTCTTTAAAATATCGAGGTTTTCATGCTGGGGTCGCTGGCCCGAAGCCTGTTCGGCACAGCCAATGATCGCGTCGTCAAAGCCCGAAGCCTGTTCGGCACAGCCAATGATCGCGTCGTCAAAGGCTTCGACAAGCCGGTGGCGAAGATTAATGCACTCGAGCCGGAGCTTGCCGAGCTCAGCGACGAGCAGTTGCGTGCCAAGACAGCGGAATTCCGCGAGCGTTTGGCCAAGGGTGAGACCCTGGACGGCCTCCTGGTCGAGGCCTTCGCCGTGGTGCGCGAAGCGGCCAAGCGGACGCTGGGCCAGCGCCACTTCGACGTGCAGCTCAAGGGCGGCATGGTCCTGCACGGCGGCAAGATCGCCGAGATGAAGACCGGCGAAGGCAAGACGCTGGTCGCCACCCTGCCGGTCTACCTCAACGCCCTCGAAGGCAAGGGCGTGCACGTCGTGACCGTGAACGACTACCTGGCCAAGCGCGATTCCGAATGGATGGGCCAGATCTACCAGTTCCTCGGCCTCACCGTCGGCGTGATCGTGCACGAGCTCGACGACGAGCAGCGCAAGGCGGCCTATGCCTGCGACGTCACCTACGGCACCAACAACGAGCTCGGCTTCGACTACCTGCGCGACAACATGAAGTTCCGCCTGGACGCCATGGCGCAGCGGCCCTTCAACTATGCGATCGTCGACGAAGTCGATTCGATCCTGATCGACGAGGCGCGCACGCCGCTGATCATCTCCGGCCCGGCCGAGGATTCCTCGGAGCTCTATCGCCGCGCCGACACGGTGATCCCGCGGCTCAAGGCCGACGCCTACGAGAAGGACGAGAAGAATCGCACCGTCGTGCTGACCGACGCCGGCGTCGAGGCGGTCGAGGACATCCTGCGCGGCGACGGGCTGCTGCCGGAGGGCATCAGCCTCTACGCGCCGAACCAGGTCACCGTCCTGCACCACGTCACCCAGGCACTGCGCGCCCACAAGCTGTTCGCGCGCGACACCGACTACATCGTCAAGGATGGCCAGGTCGTCATCATTGACGAGTTCACCGGCCGCATGATGTCCGGCCGGCGCTACTCCGAGGGCCTGCACCAGGCGCTCGAGGCCAAGGAGAAGGTCGAGATCCAGCGCGAGAACCAGACGCTGGCCTCGATCACCTTCCAGAACCTGTTCCGCATGTATCCCAAGCTGGCCGGCATGACCGGCACGGCGCTGACCGAAGCCGCCGAGTTCGGCGAGATCTACAGGCTCGAGGTGGTCGAGATCCCGACCAACGTCGCGGTCGGCCGCAAGGACGCCGACGACGAGATCTACCGCACGCTGGCCGACAAGACGCGCGCCATCGTCAAGCTCGTCCAGGACTGCCGCGAGCGCCAGCAGCCGATGCTGGTCGGCACGGTGTCGATCGAGAAGTCGGAGGCGCTGTCGGAGGAGCTGAAGAAGGCCAAGATCCCGCACAACGTGCTGAACGCGCGCTACCACGAGCAGGAGGCGCAGATCGTCGCCCAGGCGGGCCGCCCGGGCGCCATCACCATCGCCACCAACATGGCGGGCCGCGGCACCGACATCCAGTTGGGCGGCAACGCCGACATGCTGGTGCGCCAGTCCGAGCCCGAGATCGTGGCCAAGTTCCCGGACGAGGTCGCTCGCAAGGCCGAGCTCGAGCGCGTGGCCGCCGAGATCAAGGCCGAGGTCCTGCGCAACCGCGAAATCGTCCTGAAGGCCGGCGGCCTCTACGTAGTCGGCACCGAGCGCCACGAGAGCCGGCGCATCGACAACCAGCTGCGCGGCCGCTCGGGCCGCCAGGGCGACCCGGGTGCGTCGAAATTCTTCCTGTCGCTGGAAGACGACTTGATGCGCATCTTCGGCAACAACAAGGTGCTCGACTGGGTCCAGAAGAAGGGCATGGCCGACGACGAGGCGCTGACCCATCGCTGGCTCAACAAGGCGCTGGAGACGGCGCAGGGCAAGGTCGAGGCGCGTAACTTCGAGATCCGCAAGAACCTGCTGCGCTTCGACGACGTCATGAACAGCCAGCGCAAGGAGATCTACAAGGAGCGCATCGAGCTGATGGCGACCGAGGACGTCTCGGACACCATCGCCGGCATGCGCCGCGACGTGATCGATTCGCTGGTCGCCCGCACCATTCCCGAGGGCCAGTACGCCGAGCAGTGGAAGATCGCCGAGCTCAAGGAAGAGGTGCAGCGCATCTTCGGGCTCGACCTGCCGGTCGAGGACTGGGCCAAGGAAGAAGGCATCGCCGACGAGGAGATCAAGACCCGGCTGAACGACCAGGTCGACCGGCTGTTCGCCCAGCGTGCGGCGCAGTACGGGACCGACGTGTGGCGCCAGGTCGAGAAGAGCGTGCTGATGCAGCTCTTCGACCAGAGCTGGAAGGAGCATCTGCTCCATCTCGACCATCTGCGCCAGGGCATCGGCTTGCGCGCCTACGGCCAGAAGGATCCACTGAACGAGTACAAGCGCGAGGCGTTCAATCTCTTCAACGACCTCTTGACCGGCCTGCGCGAGCAGGTGGTGGGCCTGCTGGCGACGCTGCAGCTGCGCATGGAGCAGCCGCCGATGCCGGAGATGCCGACCAACATGCACGAGGTCCATGAGGATCCTTCGCTGGCGAGCCGCATGAGCGACGATCCGGCCTTCGATCCGGCCGATCCCGACGGCGGCGGCGAGCCCACGCTGCGGCCGCGGCCGGCGGCGCGCGGGCCCAAGGATCCCAACGATCCCGCGACCTGGGGCAAGGTCTCGCGCAACGCGCCCTGCCCCTGCGGCTCAGGCAAGAAGTTCAAGCACTGCCACGGGCGGGTCTGACACCTGCCATCCGGCGCGGAGCCTGCTCCGCGCTAACCGAATCGAGGGGCCTCTAAGGCCGCAGGGAAGGTCCCTCGCTGCGCTCGGGATGACAGCGAGGCTGTTTCCACAATTCGTGCTTCCACGCGTTAGCTAACGCAGTTCGCGGTGCGCCACCGCGGATGAGTTGACCTTCAATATTGTTATACTATAACATTACCTCATCAAGCGATGGAGAGAGGCGACCGATGTTGCGCGTACGTGGTTTGATATCGGTCAGCAGCCTATTCGCCGGCATCGCCTCGGCTGCGGCCCAGACGGAGCCCGCGCCACCGGCGCCCGACAGCACCTTGCCCGGCATCACCGTGACCGCGACCAAGATGGACGAGGAGCGCAGCGCCATCCTGCCGAGCCTCGGCGCCACCAAGTACGATTTCAGCCGCACCGCCATCCAGAATACGCCGCAGGGCGAGAACGCGCCGCTCAATCAGGTGCTGCTGCGCGCGCCCGGCGTGGTGCAGGACGGCTTCGGCCAGGTCCACGTGCGTGGCGACCACGGCAGCCTGCAGTACCGGCTCGACGGCGTGCAGTTGCCGGAAGGGCTGGCGCTCTTCAGCCAGATCCTGTCGCCGCGGTTCGCCAATTCGATCTCGCTGCTCACCGGCGCACTGCCGGCACAGTACGGCCTGCGCACCGCGGGCGTCGTCGATATCGGCGTCAAGTCGGGCACGACCAATCCCGGCGCCGAGGCCTCGTTGATGGGCGGTTCGTACAACTGGGTGCAGCCGTCGGCGCAGTATGGCGGCCGCAGCGGCAACATCGACTACTTCGCCGTAGGCCAGTACGTCAGCAATGGCATCGGCATCGAAAATCCGACGCCGACATGGTCGCCGATCCATGACGACACCAACCAGTGGTACGCGCTCGCCAAGGTCACGGCCATCGTCGACGAGAGCACGCGGCTCTCCTTCATCGGTGGCGGCGCCAACGCGCGCTACCAGATTCCCAACAACATCAACCAGGTTCCCAACTTCACGGTGCTCGGCAACTCGACCTGGGACAGCTCGATCCTCGACCAGCGCCAGTGGGAAAGCACTTATTTCGGCATCGCCTCGCTGCAGAAGACCTACGCGGACTTCAACATGCAGCTGTCAGGCTTCGCGCGCTATTCCCAGCTCAACTACCAGCCCGACGCGATCGGCGACCTTTTGTACAACGGCTTCGCGCCGTGGGCGCAACGCACCAGCTTCGCCACCGGCGTGCAGGGCGATGCGAGCTGGAAACTGGCGCCCAAGCACACGCTGCGTGGCGGCTTCCTCGCCCAGCGTGAACGTGTCACAAGCTTCGCGCAGGCCAACACCCTGCCGCTGGTTCCCGATCCGGCCGATCCGGATGCGCCCGCCATTCCGGGCGACCAACCGTTCGGTCTCACCGACAGCTCCGATCTCACCGGGTGGACCTACAGCGTCTATCTGCAGGACGAATGGAAGGTGCTGCCGACGCTGACCGTGAATGCCGGTTTGCGCTTCGATGCCATCACCAGCCCCGTCAGCGAAAACCAGCTGAGCCCACGCGTCAACGTGGTCTGGGAACCCACGCCGGAAATCACCCTGCGCGCTGGATATGCCCGCTACTTCGTTCCCGCCCCGTTGAATCAGGTCTCCGTCGCCGCGCTGGCGGCGCGCGCCGGCACGGTCGCCGCGCCCGAGGTCCTGACCAACGATCCGGTTCGCGCCGAACGTTCCGACAACATCGATGTCGGCCTGACCGTGAAGCCGGTCGACGGCCTCACGGTGGGTTTCAGCGGCTTCTACAAGTGGGCCGAGAAGTACATCGACAAAGGCCAGTTCGGCGCACCGATTTTCCAGACCGCCTTCAACTACTCGAACGCCCAGGTGCGTGGTTTCGAGCTGTTCGCCAACTACGACAAGGGGCCGTGGTCGCTTTACGCCAACCTCGCGTGGTCGCAGGTCAACTCGATCAACATCACCTCGTCCCAGTTCAACTTCGAGCAGGCGGAGCTCGACTTCATCGCCAGCAACTGGATCTTCGCCGACCATAACCAGAGCTGGACGGGTTCGGCCGGTGCGGCCTACGTGTTCAACATGGAGACGGACTGGGCGACCCGGGTCTCGGCCGACGTCCTCTACGGCAACGGCCTGCGCCAGACGATCGTGACGCCGAACGACGCCGCGCTGCCGGCCTATGCCACGCTCAACCTGTCGGTGACGCAGCGTCTGCCGATCAACGGCAGCAAGGGCACCAACGTGCGCTTCGATGCCGTCAACGTCACGGACGGCCAGTATCAGCTGCGGACAGGAACGGGCGTGGGCGTGGGCGCACCTCAGTTCGGCATGCGGCGCGCGTTTTTCGTGACGCTGTCGCAAAAATTCTGACCCGAGAATGACATGATCTGAGCCTGCCGGACGTGATAGACCCTCGGCATGCTCGATGACACCCTGCCCCATGTCGTGCCGCTGAAGGGCGGCTCCAATTTCCGCGATCTCGGCGGCTACCGCACTGCGGATGGCCGCACCGTCCGCCGCCGCGCGGTCTTCCGCTCCGCCCATCTCGGCGGCCTGACCGGCGAGGACCGTGTGGCGCTGGTCGGCCTCGGCGTACGCACCATCGTCGACCTGCGTGGCGTCAACGAGGCGGCCGAGACGCCTCACCTGATCGACGGCATCGACTGCCGCGTCGTCGGCGCCCATATCGAGCCCCAGCTCGGCGACAAGATCCGAGACGCCGTCGCCGACGGCTCGGCCACGCCGTATCTCATGATGCAGTTCCTGACCGACCACTATCGCGACTATCCGCGGCGCTGCGCGCCGGGCTTCCGTACCCTGTTCGCCACCTTGAGCGACGGCACGCACCGGCCGCTGGTATTCCATTGCACCGCCGGCAAGGACCGCACCGGCTTCGCCTCGGCCCTGCTGCTCACCCTGCTGGGCGTGCCGTGGGACACGGTGATGGACGACTACCTGCGCACCAACGAGCTGTGGACCGGCCATATCGGCCGCTATCCGGAGCTCGACATCGACACCCGCGCCGCCATCGTCGAGGCGCGCACGCCTTACCTCGAGGCGGCCTTCGACGTGGTGAGCAAGGATTTCGGCGGTCCGGAGATCTTTGCCGAGAAGGCGCTCGGCCTCGATGCCAAGGCGCGCGAGCGGCTGAAGGCGGATTTGCTGGAAGGGTGATTCATCGCTGGGGGCGCGCGACTCCAGTCGCGCGTCATCGTCGAGGCAAGAGGTGATCGCGCCACTGGAGTGGCGCGCCCCCAGCGAAGACTATGAGCGGGCCTGGGGCTTCGCGGTCCGTTATCATGAGCCATGGCCGACACCCGTTACGAGACACCCGAGCCCTTCAAGGTCGACATTCCCGAGCGCGCGCTGATCGATCTCGATGAGCGCCTGCGCCGCTGGCGCGCTCCCGTCGCCATCGCCGACGACGGCTCGTGGGCTTCCGGCACCGATCCCGACTTCCTGGCCGAGCTGGTCGAGCACTGGCGCCACGGCTACGACTGGAACCGTTGCCAGGAGGCGATCAACCGCTGGCCCAACTACCTGGTCGATATCGGCCCGCAGCGCCTGCATTTCATCCGCGAGCCCGGCAGCGAGGTCGAAGGTGCGCCAAGGCCGATGCCTCTGGTCGTCACCCATGGCTGGCCAGGCTCGATCGTCGAGTTCCTGCATATCATCGATGCGCTCGCCCATCCCGAGAGCCACGGCGGCGATCCGCTCGACGCGTTCGACGTCATCGTGCCCTCCCTGCCCGGCTACGGCTTCTCCGGTCCGCCGATCCGCGAGGACGGCAGCACGGGCCCGATCGGGCCGCGCGCGATCGCGGGCCTGTGGCACAGGCTGGTGCACGAGAAACTCAACTATCGCCGTCCCTACGGCGTGCAGGGCGGCGACTGGGGCGCCGTCGTGTCGTCGTGGGCCGCCTTCGACCACCCCCTGAAGGACGAGAAGGACGGCTGGAAGTCGGGCGTGGTCGGCCTGCACCTCAACATGATGGGGCTCAGGCCCGGCATCGACCTCAGCAAGGCCGAGCTCAGCGCCAACGAAAAGGCATGGCTCGCCAAGGTCCAGGGCGAGCGCGACGAGAAGACCGCCTACCAGCGCATCCAGGCGACACGGCCGCAGACTCTCGGCGTGGCGCTCACCGATTCTCCCGTCGGCCTTGCCGCCTGGATCGTCGAGAAGTTTTGCGCCTGGAGCGACTGCGATGGCGATCCGTTGAAACGCTTCTCCATGGACCTGCTGCTCGACAACATCATGGTCTATTGGCTGACCGGCACCGCCGGCACGGCGACGTGGCTCTATCGCGGCGTCACCCAGCAGCACAATCGCGGCCTGCCGGAGGGCCAGCGGGTCGAGACGCCGACCGGCTTCGCCGCCTTCCCCGCCGACCTCGCCCCGCCGCCACCCAAGGAATTCATCGAGCGCGGCTTCAACCTGCGCCGCCACACCGTGATGCCCAAGGGCGGGCACTTTGCGGCACTCGAGGAGCCCGAGCGGCTGGTCGACGATGTCCGCGCCTTCTTCCGGCCGCTGCGCTTCGGGGCGGCGAACGATTGACGTTCGCCGAAGGAACTCGTTTCAGGACCATGAGCTTTGGTCTTTCGGCAGCCGGCTGCTCGGGTCGCAGACGCTGACGCGGTACGGCAGGTCCGGACCCCACTTCCAAAGCACGAGGTTCGCCCTTTCGAAGCCAACGAGCTGCCGGCGGTAACCACTGGCGAAGGATGGCGCCAGGATGCCGGCCGCACCGCGGCCGATCAGGCTCATCGACAGTTCCCACGATCGTGGTTGGCGACCGCAAGATGCGTCGTAAAGCCAGGCGCAGTCCATGCCGGCGAGTGACACGCCTTCGGCCTTGCGAGCCCGCTCGGTCCGAAGGTCGACGATGTCGTCGACATCCACGTCATATTCACAGACCGTAAGCGGCTCGAAGCGATGAGCGAAGCCATGGCTCATCTCTGCGAACATGCCCTCGATCGTCAGCGCGAGATAAAGCGCCGCGACACCCTTGGGATTGAAGCGCCCGCCGTGGAGCTTCGCGCCGTCGCCGGAGAGAGATGAAAAAGCCCATTTGGGATCATGCGCTCGATAGCACCTTCCGGAAAATCTCAAGTGAAGCCGCCCAGCGCCACATGGTCGAGATAGTCGCGCACATCGGCCGCTTTGCCATCCTTGACCAAGGCCTCGGCAGTACGTCCGCCGAAGGCGGCCAACGGCTCGGCGCGATACCACGCCATCGCTTGATTCTTGCCGCCGGCCCAGTCGACGACCCGGCCGACGATCTCGAGCATCTCTCTCACTCGGGCTTGGGTCTTCGGCGCGGCGACTCTGTCCGGCCGGTATAGCGTTTCCACGCTGAGCCCGACCGTGGCTGCGAGCTGCGCCTTGGAGAAGCCGAATGAATGAGCGACCGCTTCGATGGAAACATCGCCATTTGAGTCGATGAAGTCTCGACTGATCGATTCTCGCTCACCGGCGCGCTCGGCAAATCCTCGTCTGTTTTTGCTCATGTCATATTTCATGCCAGAGATATATGGCAAATAATATGGCGCACTTGTTCGCCGATATCTAGTCAGCGAATACCGCTTTCCTTCTTTCAGGATACTTCTAATATACTTGCGTAAGGAAGTATATCGCACTACATCCCCATTATGTCCGATACCTCCCTCGCCGCCATCCTGCGGCTGCTGCGCGCGCAATCCTTCGTCGAGTCGCGGGTCGATCCCGGCCTGGGCGCGGTCCATGGCCTGGCGCTGCGCGAGCTCATGTTCCTGATGCAGCTCGACCAGGCGCCGGCCAACCGCCTGCGCCGAGTCGACCTCGCCAGCCGGCTGAACGTCAGCCAGTCGACCGTCACCCGACTCGCCCTGCCATTGGAGAAGCTCGGTTTCGTCAAGCGCGAGGCCGATCCGCGTGACGCCCGCGTGGGCTACGTCGTGCTCACCAAGGTCGGCCGCCAGCGCGTCGCCGAGGCGCGCGCCACGTTCGACCGCCAGACCGAGGCCCTCTTCCGCGATCGCTGGACCGAGAAGGAGATCGCGACCCTGGCCAGCCTGCTCGGCCGCTTCACCGCGGCGCTGCCCGGCGACGTGACCTGAGCTCGAGCAAGGCCGCGGAGGCCTCGAGACAAGCCGCGCGCGATTCCGGCCACCATGGGCCGGGCTTGTCCTGCGCCAGCCGGAACATCGCAGTTCCATGGACCAGGTTGCGGATGGCAAGCGCCGTCGGTCGCACGTCTCGGTCCGGCACGCCGGCCTGGCGGATGTAGCCTTCGAAGATCGCGAATTGCGCCGCCTGCACCGCAGCTTCGACGCGGTCGCGGAAGCCGTAGCCGAAAAGCAGCTCGTAGTCGCGCGGATGCTCGTCGGCGAAGGCCAGCATGCGCCCGCAGGCATCGATCACGCTTCTGGACTTCGCCAGCGCCGCCACGAAACGGTCGTGCGCCAGCATGCGGACACCGCGCAGGATCGCCGCGCGGTCGGCGAAATGGGCGTAGACGCTGGGTGTCGTCGTCCCGGCGCGGCGCGCCACGTCGCGGATGGTGACGCCGCTATCGCCGTCCTTACGCCACAGCGCATAGGCGGCCTCGACGATGCGGCCGGGCAGGGTGGGATCGGCTGGGCGAGGCATGTTGACTCTTAATTTATACGTCGTATAATTTATACATTGTTAAGATAACATATCGAAGGACTGCAGCCATGAACATCCCGCTGCGTCTCAACGGTCCGGCGATCCTCGCCCTGGCCTTCGCCGCCAACGCCATCCACAACCATACCGCCCTGGGCGGCGCGCTGGGCCACATTCCGGGCTTCTATCCGGTCGTCTTCTTCATCGGCATCGGCGTCGTCCTGCCGGCGCTCGCCCTCGCGCGCATCGTGCGGCACGAGCCATCGGCGGCCCGGCCACTCGGCGTCGCGCTCGGCTGGCGCGATGCGCTGGCGGTTCTTGCCGCCGTGGCGATCGGCGCTGCGCTCGCCGCCAGGCCCCTGGGTCCCACTATCGCCGAGCCGGGCGGCGTGCAGCGCGTCGCAACGCTCTTCGCGCAGCTCCTCATCGCCAGCACGGCCGAAGTCATGCTGTTCCTCGGCGCGACCGGCGTGGCGCTGCGCACGCTGACGGGCGGACGCCACGACTGGCGCTTCGGGCTGCTGCTCGTCGTCGCCTCGAGCCTGCTCTTCGGGCTCTTCCACTTCACCTATCCCGCGCCCTGGAACACGCTCGCCAACGCAACGACGGTCACCGTCGTGTGGCTCGCCGTCTCGACGCTGTTCGCCGTCACGCGCAGCCTGGTGGCGGCGGTTCTCCTCGACAACATCATGGCGACCGTGGGCTTCGCCACGCGCGACCTCACGCTGCCGCTGCCGCCGGCAATCGGCCTGCTGCTCGTGGCGCTGGCGGTCGCCGCGTTCGCCGCCGCTTTCGCGTGGGCGCGGCGGGCCCCTACTGCAGCGTCGCCGTCGCCTGCGCCGCGATAGTGCCCTTGGGCGTCACGGTCCACAGTTCCGCCCCCTTGCCGTCGGCGGTCGGCCGGCCGACCACGTCGAACGGCGCGTTGTCGAACAGCGGCGCGCGGGCGCGCACGGTGAAGGTCTTGATGCGGCGGCCGGGCATGGAATCGCGCAACAGGTCGAACAGGCACTGCTGGGCGAACGGCCCGTGCACCACAAGGCCGGGATAGCCCTCGACCTCCATGCAGTAGGGCTTGTCGTAGTGGATGCGGTGCGGGTTGAAG
Organism: Rhodospirillales bacterium; assembly: GCA_016185145.1. Taxonomy (GTDB): domain Bacteria; phylum Pseudomonadota; class Alphaproteobacteria; order Reyranellales; family Reyranellaceae; genus Reyranella. The sequence goes on from JACPOB010000005.1 coordinate 16,011, forward strand.
GTGATCGCCGAGTAGCGGAACAGCATCACCGAGCTCGGCGTGATGGTGCGCCGCCATGGCAGATCGCTGGGGGCCGCGTCGCGCACCGGCACGCCGGCCTTGTCGCCCGACTTCACTTCCTCGCGGAACACCGTGTTGGCCGCCTCGGTCAGCGCCAGGCCGCGCGGCGTGAAGATGCGGCGCGTCTGGGTGGTGACGATCAGGTTGCCGGTGCTGCCCTGGCGCAGCTGGATGTCCGAGAACTCGATCTCGCGGCGCAGCTTGTCGCCCACCCGGATGTCGCCGTCGAAGGTGAAGGTCGAGCCGGCGTACATGCGCCGCGGCATCGGGATCTCGGGCAGCACGCCGCCGGTGAAGGCCGCACCGTCCTTCCCGAGCTGCTCCGGCCGGGCGTAGGAATGCAGGTAAAGAAGATGCCAGCCCGGCGCGATCGGCTCGCCCTCGGCCGGCACCTCGTCCGGCCGGTCGAAGGTCGCGATCATCGCCTTGATCGGCGCCTGGGTGACGACGTCCTCGTCCTCGATCTTGCGGCCGAGCTGCTTCTTCAATGGTTCGATGTCGATGGTCATGGCGCTTCCCCTGGGGTTCGCCGCAGCGTAACCAATGCCGCGATGATTCGCGCTGCCCGACCACACGAAATCTCGCTTTTGCCGCAGATCGAAAACGTTGCCGACGAACGCTACGTGCGCTTCGGCCTGCGATGCGTACTGGAAATGCCGCCCCACGGCATCGCCTCGCTCGACGAAGGCCGGCAACGCGACATGCTCTGGGTTGCGACGTCGCCACGCAACCGAGTCGTGGGCTTCGCGCTGATGACGCTGCCCGGCGGCACCGCCTGGCTGGACCAGCTCTCCGTATCGCCGCGCTGGCAGGAGCGCGGCCTCGGCGCGGCGCTGATCGATCGCACAGCCCGGCGAGCGCGCGAGCTCGGCCATGACAGGCTCTATCTCTCGACCTATCTCGGCGTGCCGTGGAACGCGCCCTTCTACGAGCGACGCGGCTTCGCTTCGGTGCCGCGCGGCCAGTGGCCGCTGGCCTTCCGCCTGCAATTCGCGATCGAGAACAGCCACGGCCATCCGCCGTGGCGGCGCACCATCATGCAGCGGCGGGTATAGGCATTTCCGATCGGCTGGGTTCGTCGTCTTCCGGGCCGCGCGCATCCTGCGCGCTCATGATTCATGAGGCGCGCTGGAAGCGCGCGGTCCGGCAGAGCTTGAAGTCACTCGGCGGCGACGGCCAGGCCCATCTGCTCGCAGGTCGGCGCCACGTCGGAGACGGTGGCGCGGCGCATGTCGCGGGCATAACGCTGATCGTCGAAGTCCATGCCGCGATGCATGGTGCAGCGATCGTCCCAGATCACCAGGTCCTTCACGCGCCAGCGGTGCGAGTGGACGAACTGGCGCTGCGTCGCATGCGCCGTCAGCTCGTCGATCAGCTGCCTCGCCTCGTCGTCGGCCATGCCGCGGATCGAGCCGGCGTGGCTCGCGATATAGAGGCTCATGCGGCCGCTATCCTGCAGGCGGCGCACCAGCACCTGCGGCACCGGCTTGAAGGCCTCGCGCTCGGTCTCGTCGAAGTCGGCGAAGCCGAGCTTGGCGCGCGAGGTCATGATCGAGTGATACGCCACCAGCCCGTCGATGCGCCGCTTGGTCGCCTCGGACAGGGCGTCGTAGGCCGCGCGCATGTCGGCGAACTCGGTCTGGCCGCCGATCGGCGGGATCGAGCGGGCATGCAGCATCGAGCAGTAGGCCGGCAGGCGCTTGAACGAGGAATCGGTGTGCCACAGCCGGTTGCCGAGGTTGTAGAGGCGCTGGCGGTCATCGGTCTTGAGGACGCGGTTCTCGGCGTCGAGGTTGCCGACGTCGGCGAGGTTCTCGTGCAGGCGCAGCTTGTGGTCCTTGCGCGACTTGAACACGGTGGTCTCGAGCGGGCCGAAGTGGCGGGCGAAATCGAGCTGGCTGTCGTCGGTGAAATCCTGGTCGGGGAAGACCAGCACGGCGTACCTGGTGAACGCCGCGCGGATGGCGGCGAGATCGTCGGCGGCGAGCGGCTTGCCGAGCTCGACGTCGCCCACTTCGGCGGCGAAGTCGGGGGTGATCGGCTGGACGGTGATGGCCACGGGATTCTCCTAGGTTGTCCCGATCGTGAGGATGATGGCAATTGGACCACCGAACGGACATTCCTTCAATCGCCCGATATGATGGCAGCCATGATCGAAAAGCAGGAAGTTCAGGAAATCTTTCCCACGCCGCTCTGGATCGTGGACCTCCAGCCTGCGGCGGCGGCGAGCCTCAACGGCAAGCTCAAGGCCGAGATCGAGCGCCTGGTCACCCCTCGCCCGAAGATTCCCGCCGGCAGCAACTGGCAGACGCCGCAGGATCTGCACACCAAGCCGGCCTTCGCCGAGTTCGTCAAGCTGGTCGAAACGGCGGCGCGCGGCGTCGCCCGCTTCCTGCAGGTCGACCAGTATCCGATGTTCATCACCGGCTGCTGGGCCAATATCAATCCGCCGGGCGCCTATCACCCGATGCACCATCATCCCAACAACTACCTGAGCGGCGTCTATTACGTCTCCGTGCCCACGGCGGGCTCGCAGATCATCTTCCAGGACCCGCGCGGCCAGGCCTCGATGATCATGCCCAAGCCCCGGCAATACACCCGGCTCACCGCCAACGGCGCCAATGCCCAGAGCAAGGAGGGCCGCCTGCTGATCTTCCCTGCCTGGCTGAAGCACACCGTGCCCGCCAACGACGGCCAGAGCGAGCGCATCAGCATCTCGTTCAACCTGATGTTCAAGAACTTCAGCGAGACCATGGCCGCGCCGCTGTGGGACGCGACGGCGGGGAAGGAGAAGTAGTCATACGCGGACCGCGGGCCTCTGGCCCGCTCATGATTCATGAGGCGGGCGGGACGCCCGCGGTCCGAATATGAGCTAAAGCCCTTTCTTCCCCATCTCCAGGAACTTGTCCTGGCGGCGCTGGCGCAGCGTGTCGGCGTCGAGGCCTGAAAGCTCGTCCAGCGCCTCGGTCATGACCTTGCCGACAAGGTCGATCGTCTCGTCGGGATTGCGATGAGCGCCGCCCATCGGCTCGGGGATGACGTCGTCGATGATGTCGAGCTTCTTGAGATCGGCGGCCGTCACCTTCATCGCCTCGGCCGCTTCCTGGGCGTTGGCATTGGAGCGCCACAGGATCGAGGCACACCCTTCCGGCGTGATCACCGAATAGACCGAGTTCTCCAGCATGTAGACGCGATCGGCCGAAGCGATGGCGAGCGCGCCACCCGAACCGCCCTCGCCGATCACCACGCTGACCAGCGGCACGCCGAGCGACAGGCAGGTGTCGATCGAGCTGGCGATGGCTTCCGCCTGTCCCCGCGCCTCGGCGTCCAGGCCCGGGTAGGCGCCCGGCGTGTCGACCAGGGTGACCACCGGCAGATGGAAGCGGTCGGCGAGCTTCATCAGCCGCTGCGCCTTGCGGTAGCCTTCCGGCCTCGGCATGCCGAAATTGTGCTTGATGCGCGAATCGGTATCGTCGCCCTTCTGCTGGCCGATCACCACGACGCTGCGGCTGCCGAGGCGGCCGATGCCGCCGACGATGGCGGCGTCCTCGCCGAAGGCGCGGTCGCCCGACAGCGGCATGTACTCCGTGATCAGCCGGTCGATATAGGCCTGGGCGTGCGGCCGCTCGGCATGGCGCGCCACCTGGACGCGCTGCCAGGGTGTGAGCCTAGCATAGGTCGCGCGAAGCTGCTTCTGCACCTTGTCCTGCAGGCGCATGACTTCCTCGGCGATGTCGACATCGCCCGAGTTCGGCAGATGGCGCAGCTCGGCAATCTTGCTTTCGAGCTCGGCGATCGGCTTCTCGAAGTCGAGGTAGGTAGTCATTGATTTTCAGGTGTCGCCCGACACCGGAATCCTGTCAACCGCCGTGGACTCGCCAGCGCGTCATGCTCCTCTTCGTTCATGCCCTCTCCCCCACTAGGAGGAGAGGTTGGGCGAGGGGGTTGTAGAGCTGTCGAAGCCCCCTCTCCAAGCCTCTCCCCCTGGCGGGGGAGAGGAACAAGAAGTGAAGTCAGCTCGCCGGGCGGCGCTTGCGGCGCGCCAGGGGGTGCTTGTCCTGCACCAGCGCCCGCAGCTTCTCGTCCAGCACATGGGTATAGATCTGGGTCGTGGCGATATCTGCATGGCCCAACATCAATTGCACGCTACGCAAGTCGGCGCCGCCCTCGAGCAGGTGGCTGGCGAAGGCATGCCGCAGTACATGTGGCGAGACGCGCGCCGGATCGATGCCGGCGGCGAGCGCGGCCTCCTTCAGGAGCTGGGCGAAGCGCTGGCGCGTCAGGTGACCGGTGCGGCCGCGCGACGGAAACAGGAAGCGCGACTTCTCACCCTCGTCCAACATGGCCGCGCGGACATGCAGCCACGCGGCGATGGCCTGGCGCGCCGGGTCGCTGAGCGGCACCAGGCGCTCCTTGTTGCCCTTGCCGCGCACCACCAGCACCGAGGGATCGCGCTCGACGGCGGCGAGCGGCAGGGTCACCAGCTCGGACACGCGCAGGCCGGCCGCATAGAGAATCTCCAGCAGCGTCGCCATGCGCCCATGGTCGTCGTCGCGCCGGCTCGCGTCGATCAGCCGATCGACCTCCTCGCGCGACAGGACCTTGGGCAGCGGCCGGCCGAGCCGCGGCGAATCGAGCGTGCTCGCCGGATCGTCCTCGCGCATCCGCTCGGCCAGCAGGAAACGGAAGAGCTGGCGGATCACCGACAGTCGCCGCGCCACCGTGCGCGGCGTCATGCCGACATAGTCGAGCGACTTCAGATAGGCGCGCAGCGCGTCGGCATCGGCGTTGACGGGCTTCTTCTTGCGTCGCGCCAGGAAGGTTTCCAGATCCCTGAGGTCGGCGCCGTACGCCGCCGTCGTGTTCAACGAAGCGCCGCGCTCGGCCGACAGCATCTCGATGAAGGCTTCGGCCTCGCGCGACAGCGGCGTGGACGGCTTCTTCTTCACGATCCCCCGGCGGCGCGATCAGAGGCCGTACGCGATCGCCGTTTCCACGGCGAACAGGCGGGCCGAATGGTCCTCGCCGACCTGGCGCAGGGCCTGCACGATCGTCGCGATTGCGGCGGGATGGAGCTCGTTGAGCGGCGTTTCGCCGGCCGCGATCGGGGCGAGCAGTGACGTCTCGGCGCGGCGGCCGCCGGCGGCGGCGTTGACCAGCGCCTGCAGGTTGGCCGCGGCCGGCATCACCAGGCGCGCATTGCCGGGCGGCCTGTCGGGCAGATCGGTCGACTTCGGCGGCAGATCGAAGCCGGTCGAGCGCAGCAATTCGAGCAGCAGATAGCCGCGCAGCGGCGCGCGGGCCGCATCGTCGTCGCGAGTGACCTCGTACCAGCGATTGATTTCGCCGGTCGTGAGCTGCTTGGCATCCTCGAGGCCGGCAACCGCCGCCAGCGGCACCAGCCGGTCCAGCGCGATGATGGCGCGCGCATTGTTGGTCACGGCGCTCAACGCCAGGCGGATCCAGGCCTGCGTCTGCAGCTTGGCGCCGAGCAGCAGGAAGCCGCGCATCGCTTCCTGGGCGACGTTGGCGAACTGCGGCTGGGCCGGCAGGTTGATCAGGGCCGCGGCGCTCGCCCGGGCGATGGTCGGGAACAACGGGCTGTCGCGCGCCTCGCCATAGGCGGCGGCGATGGAACCGACCATCTCGCCGGGATTGGAGGCGCTGCGCGCCGCCGCGACCATCCGCGCCCGGCGCGCGGTCGCCGCCGGCAGCGAAGCGCCGTCACGCAACGCCTCGAGATAAAGATCGCCCAGCTTCGTCGCCTCGATGATGGCGAGGGCTTCGCCACGCTCGGCGATCTCGATGCGCGTTGCGATCGGCAGCGGCTTCAGGCCGACCAGGGCGCGAACGATCGGCGGCTGCGTATTGCGCAACACGTTCGCCGGCGCCTGCGTGTGCATGAGGTCGATCGCCATCAGCGCCGGCCCGTCGAGCTGCTGAGCCGACTGCAGATTGGCGGCGCGCGCCGCAGCCTGATCGCCGTCCAGCAGCCTGCAGGCCGCCTGCGCGCGGCCGCTGAAGGGTTCGCTCAGCTGCCACTGGCGGACGACGGCGCAGGCGCCCTGCCGTTCGCCCGCCAGCATCAGGGCGTTGGCCACGGTCGATGCGACCGCCGGATCGGCATAGCCGCCGGCATTGCGCACCATCTCGTTCAGGCTCTCCGCCTCGCCCATGGCGGCGATCTTCTCGACCTTGCGCATGAACAGGCTGGGCGGTGGACTGCCGTCCGGCGCCGGCGGCGTGAGCTGGCTCACCAAGACCTTGAACTGCAGATCGCGCAAGGCGCGGCTGCGCGGCGCATTGGGCAGCGCCGTCACCAGCTTCTTGGCGGCGGCGAGCGAGGTGCCCGCCCAGGCGTTGGCCGGCATGCCCCCCGTGGCCGCCGTCAGGAAGCCGGTCGGCTGGCTGTCGAGCTCGACGCTCTGCGCAACCACCGGAACGGCCATGAGCACCGACGCCAGGACCGCCGCGACGGCGGCTCTAGAGCGGAATGGGATCAGGTGGAACCGCGCACGCGGTTCCACCTGATCCCATTCGCGCGCGCTGGCGGTGCTTGTTTCACCGGGCACGATGCGTCCAGGTGATTCCACCTGGACGCATCGTGCTTTAGCGCGCAAAGCGTTCACTGGGGACCGGGACCTCGAAATGCTTCGTCGGCGGCCGGGGTTCTATCACGGCGAGCGCTACCAGGCCTGCGATCAGCAGGCTCACGACGGTCACGACGACGATGGGCCCAAGCTTGAGGGTGGGCACACTGAATCGATTTCGGGAACGGAACAGGGGCACGGCGCGGGCAACCTACCTTTCATCTGCCGATGCGGCAATCACGGGGACAGCATCGCTTGAAACCATGGCTGGAATCGGCGACATCCATGTGTTCGAGCTCATCATGGACGCCCGTTCACCCCTGCCGCTGACGCGCACCGTCGCCCTCGTGGGCCTGATGGGCGCCGGCAAGAGCGCCATCGGCAAGCGCCTGGCCCAGCGGCTCGGCTTGCCGTTCGTCGACGCCGATGACGAGATCGAACGCGCCGCCGGCTGCTCGATCGCCGAAATCTTCGAAAAGTATGGCGAGGCCGACTTCCGCGCCGGCGAGCGCCGCGTCATTTCGCGCCTGCTCGACGAGCCGCCGCACGTGCTGTCGACCGGCGGCGGCGCCTACATCGACGCCGACACGCGCGCCCTGATGCGCGCCAAGGCCGTCACCGTGTGGCTGCGCGCCGAACTCGACGTGCTGTTCGACCGCGTGCGCAAGCGCGGCCACCGCCCGCTGCTGCGCAACGGCGATCCCAAGGAGGTTCTCGCACGGCTCATGACACAGCGTTATCCGATCTATGCCGAGGCCGACGTCGTCGTCGATTCGACGGCACAGCCCGCCGATCGCACCACCGAGCAGGTGATCGAGGCGCTGCGCGCCCATCTGCAGACCGAGCAGACGCCGGCATGACCACGCGCACCATCCGAGTCGAATTGGCGGGCCGCAGCTACGACATCGCGATCGGCCCCGGCCTGATCGACCAGGCGGGCCTGCTCAGCCGGCCGCTGCTGGCGGCGCCCAGGGTCACGATCGTGAGCGACGAAACCGTCGCTCCTCTCTATGGCGCCCGGCTTGCCGCCTCCTTCGAGAAGGCCGGCATCGAGGCAAGCACGGTCACCGTGCCCGCCGGCGAGAGCAGCAAGGAGTTCGGCGCCTTCGGCAGGCTCATGAACGAGCTGCTCGACCGGCGGCCCGACCGCAAGACCACCCTGGTGGCGCTGGGCGGCGGCGTGGTCGGCGATCTCACCGGCTTTGCCGCCGCGGTGCTGCTGCGCGGCGTCGACTTCATACAGGTGCCGACCACGCTGCTCGCCCAGGTCGATTCCTCGGTCGGCGGCAAGACCGGCATCAACACGCGTCACGGCAAGAACCTGGTCGGCGCCTTCTACCAGCCGCGCCTCGTGCTGGCCGATACCGACGTGCTCGACACCCTGCCGCGGCGCGAGTTGCTGGCGGGCTATGCCGAGGTCGCCAAGTACGGCCTGATCGACGATCCCCGGTTCTTCGCCTGGTGCGAGGCCAACGGTGCCGCGGTGCTGGCAGGCGACGCGGCCAGGCGGACCTACGCCATCGAGCAGAGCTGCCTCGCCAAGGCGCGCATCGTGGCGGCCGACGAGCGCGAGACCACCGACCTGCGCGCCCTGCTCAATCTCGGCCATACCTTCGGCCACGCCCTGGAAGCCGAGACCGGCTTCGGCAGCGATCTGCTGCATGGCGAGTCCGTCGGCACCGGCATGGCCATGGCCTTCGACCTGTCGGTGAGGCTCGGCCTCTGCCCCGCGGTCGACGCCGAGCGCGTGCGCCGCCATCTCGGCAGCGTCGGCCTGCCGATGCGCCTGCGCGCGATCGGCGGCGACAACCGCCGAAGCTGGGACGCCTCGCGTCTGATCGAGCACATGCGGGGCGACAAGAAAGCCGAAGGCGGCCGGCTCACCTTCGTCCTGGCGCGCGGCATCGGCAAGGCCTTCGTCAGCCGCGAGGTCGACGAAGCGGCATTGCGCGGGCTGCTCGACGACGCCATCTCTGCCTAGCCATGGACAGCGACCTTCAGTTCGACATGCCGCTCTGGCTCGCGGGGCCGGCAGTGCTGGTCTGCCTGCTGCTCGCGGCATACCTGTCGGCGGCCGAGACGGCGATCACCGGCGCCTCGCGGCCGCGCATGCACAGGCTAGCCCAGCAGGGCAACAAGCTGGCGGCCACCGTCAACGGCCTGCTCGATCGCAAGGATGAGGTCGTGAGCGCCATCCTGCTCGGCAACAACGTGGTGAACATCTTCTCGGCCTCGCTCACCACGGCCGTGCTGACCGCGCTGTTCGGCGCCGCGGGCATCGTCTACGCCACCATCGTGATCGGCGTCCTGGTCGTGATCTTCGGCGAGGTGATGCCCAAGACCTGGGCGCTGCTGCGCGCCGATCGCGTGGCGCTGATGCTGGCGCCGTCGATCGCCGTCACCGTGGCGATGCTGGGTCCGGTGGCGCGCGGCGTTGCCGGCGTCTCGCGCTTCTTCCTCGGCACGCTGGGCATCCGCGTCGATCGCACGCCGGATGCGGCCGAGCATGCCGACCTTCTGCGCGGCGCCATCGAACTGCATGGGCACGGCCACGGCCAGGAGGACGAAGCCGCCGCCGAGAAGGCGATGCTGAAGTCGGTGCTGGATCTCGGCGATCGCACGGTGGGCGACGTCATGACCCATCGCGGCAGCCTCGTCGTGATTGACGCCGACCAGCCCATGGACGCCATCGTCGGCCAGATGCTGGAAGCGCCCTACACGCGCATCCCGGTCTGTCGCACCGAGGCGGACAACATCATCGGCGTCGTCCACGCCAAGGACCTGTTCCGCGCCGTCAGGGCGGCGGGCGGGCCGGAAACGGTCAAGATCGAAGCGGTCGTGACGCAACCCTGGTTCATTCCCGAATCGACGACGTGCTTCGACCAGCTCCAGGCCTTCCGCGCCCGCCACGAGCACTTCGCCATCGTCGTCGACGAGTACGGCGCGCTGCGCGGCATCATCACCCTCGAGGACATCATCGAGGAGATCACCGGCGACATCGAGGACGAGCACGACGCCATCAAGCGCGGCGTGGTCAGGCGCGAGGACGGCAGCCTGATCAGCCAGGGCGACGTGCCGATCCGCGACCTCAATCGCGAGTTCGGCTGGGGGCTGCCCGAGGACGTCGCCATCACCATTGCAGGGCTCGTGCTGCACGAGGCGCGGCGCATCCCCGAGGTCGGCCAGACCTATGCATTTTACGGATTCCGCTTCGAAATTCTGAAGCGCGAAGGCACCCGAATCGCCGAGTTGCGCATCATGCCGCCCCTCGCCATAGAGGCTGCCGAGAACTGAGATCACCCAGAGAGGATTTGCCATGCCGCTCTCGCCGCCGGTCGGGCGACAGCACCTGCATACGCGCCGTGTCACCTGCCAGGGCTTCTTCCGCGAGGACGGGCTGTGGGACATCGAGGGCCATATCACCGACGAGAAGACCTACGAGCATTCCAATGAATGGCGCGGGCCGCTGAAGCCGGGCGACTTCGTCCACGACATGTCGATCCGCCTTACGCTCGACCATCGCTTCACCATCGTCGACGTCGAGGCCGTGACCGACAAGTCGCCTTACCAGATCTGCGGAAACGTCACGCCCGACTTCAAGAAGCTGATCGGCTTGCGCATCGGCAGCGGCTTCCATCGCAAGGTGAAGGAGCGGCTGGGCGGCGTGCACGGCTGCACCCACATCGTCGAGCTCCTGGGCCCGGTGGCGACCACGGCCTTCCAGACCGTGTCGTCGGGCAAGGCGCGCGAGCTCAACCTCGCGCATCGCAACAAGATCGGCAAGCCGCCCAAGCCGGTCGATCCCGACGCGCCCAAGCAGAAGCCCTACGTCATCGACAACTGCTACGCCTGGGCGTCGGACGGCCCGGTGGTCAAGCGCTGGGCGCCGCACTTCTTTACAGGCCCCGACGCCGAGGCCGTGCGTGCAGCAGCGGCCGGCAAAGACATCGAGATGGATGGCTAGCTTCTTCCGGACCGCGAGCTTCCAGCTCGCTCATGATTCATGAGCGAGCTGGAAGCTCGCGGTCCGGAAGACTAGGACTTCTTGTCTTCTTCCGGCGTCAGCGTCGTCAGCGCCAGCGCATGCAGGCCGGCATCGAGCTCGGCCTTCAAGGCAGCATAGACCAGGCGTTGCCGCGTCACGCGGCTCTTGCCTTCGAACGCGGCTGAAACGATTTCGACACGGAAATGGGTCTCGCCGCCTTCGCGCCAGCCGGCGTGACCGTGATGGCGTGACGATTCATCCTCGATGGCAAGGCGCACGGGCGCAAACCCGCTTCGCAGCTTGTTGTCAATCGCCATGGCGACCTTGCCCATCACTCACCTCTCTTGCCGCGCCAATCCGTTGAACACATATTATCCGAATGTCGCGGCGGCGAGCGAAACCCTTGATGGCCACCGATGACGCAGCGCTGCATCAGCGGGTCTGCGAAGCGCCAGGCTGCAAGCTCGCCGGCGACTATCGCGCACCGCGCGCGCGCGACCGGCTGAACGAGTATCGCTGGTTCTGCCTCGAGCATGTGCGCGACTACAACAAGAAGTGGGACTACTTCGCCGGCCTCGGCGCCGAGCAGATCGAGGCCCACATCCGCGCCGACACGACCTGGCGGCGCCCGGTCTGGCCGCTCGGCGCCCGCCGCAGCAACGGTCCTTATGTCCATATCCATGACCCGTTCGACCTTGCTGACGATGCCGGGTTGGGCGAGCGGCCGCAGCCCAGGTTCGATGGCAGCGAGCAACTGACCCCGGCCGAGCGGTCGGCCCTCGATATCCTTGAACTTTCCTGGCCTTCGACCCAGGCGGACGTGAAATCTCGTTACAAGGAACTGGTGAAAATCCACCATCCCGACGCCAATGGCGGGGCCCGGGATGCCGAAGAAAAACTGAAGCAAATCAATGCCGCCTATTCCACTCTGCGGGCATCCGAGCACCTTCCGGTCGAGTGATTAGCCTTATTCAAGGCAGGCCTGGCAATTGGTCGCTTGCGGTGCACAAAACGGCCTGCGACACTTGATTTTCGCCCGCAATTTGGCGGGTTTTGTTTTGTAGGACTTGTGATGGCCTCTACGACGACCGCGGCCCGGCAGAACGTCTCGGGCATGCCGGATATCAAGGTTTCCGCCCGTCAGCTTTTCGGCATCGACACGGACATGGAAGTCCCGGCCTTCAGCCAGGCGACCGAGCACGTGCCGGAGGTGGACGACGCCTACCTCTTCGACCCGGACACGACGATGGCGATCCTCGCAGGCTTCGCCCACAACCGACGAGTCATGGTCCAGGGCTACCACGGCACCGGCAAGTCGACCCATATCGAGCAGGTCGCGGCCCGCCTCAACTGGCCCTGCCTGCGCGTCAACCTCGACAGCCACATCAGCCGTATCGACCTGATCGGCAAGGATGCGATCGTGCTGCGCGACGGCAAGCAGGTGACCGAGTTCCGCGAGGGCATCCTGCCGTGGGCGCTGCAGAACCCGACCGCCCTGGTGTTCGACGAGTACGACGCCGGCCGCGCCGACGTCATGTTCGTGATCCAGCGCGTGCTCGAAGTCGACGGCAAGCTGACGCTGCTCGACCAGAACAAGGTGATCCGCCCTCACCCGGCGTTCCGCCTGTTCTCGACGGCCAACACCGTTGGCCTCGGCGACACGACCGGCCTCTATCACGGCACGCAGCAGATCAACCAGGGCCAGATGGACCGCTGGTCGATCGTGACGACGCTGAACTACCTGCCGCACGACCAGGAAGTGAACATCGTCGCCGCCAAGACGCCGATGTACGATACCGAGGACGGCCGCAAGATCCTCAGCGCCATGGTGGCGCTGGCCGACCTGACGCGCGCGGGCTTCATCGCCGGCGACATCTCGACCGTGATGTCGCCGCGTACGGTGATGACCTGGGCCGAGAACGCCCGCATCTTCAACGGCGACATCGGCTTTGCTTTCCGTCTCACCTTCCTCAACAAGTGCGACGAGGTCGAGCGCTCAACGCTCGCCGAGTACTACCAGCGCTGCTTCGGCAAGGAATTGCCGGCTTCGAGCGGCAAGGGCGGCAAGCTGCACTGATGAGGTGGCCTAAATGGCCAAGGACACTACGCCGATAGAGGAATTCCGGCGCGTCACCGCCACCACCATGCGGGCGGTGTCGCGCAAGGAAGTGAACGTCTCGTTCGTGCCCGATGGCGGCTCGCTGCTGGGCAGCGAGGCGCGCATCACCGTGCCGGCCCGCGACCTGCCGGTCGAGGATGTCAGCCGGGTTCGCGGCGAGGCCGATTCGATGGCGCTGAAGCTGCGCCACCACGATCGCAAGACCCATCTGCGCCGCGTTCCCAGAGGCGAGACCGCGCGCGCGATCTTCGAGGCGGTCGAGCAGGTCCGCGTCGAGGCGCTGGGCGCCAGGCGCATGGCCGGCGTTGCCGACAACCTGTCGGCGCTCTACCGCCAGCGCTCCGACCAGCGCGGCCATGCCCGCATCAAGTCCAAGGACGACGCGCCGATCGCCGACGTGATCGGCCTGATCGCCCGCGAGCAGCTTTTAGGCGCCTCTCCGCCCGATGCCGCCAAGGCGATGGTCGACATGTGGCGCGCCGACGTCGAGTCGGCGGCCGGCCGCGACTTCCAGAAGCTGCGCGAGACGCTCGGCAACCAGGAATCCTTTGCGCGCGCCGCCCGCCAGCTCATCCGCGACCTCAAGCTCGGCGATGAATCGGCCGACCTGCAGGACGAGGACGACCAGGATTCGCAGGATCAGGAGAACGCTGACGGCCAGTCCAACGAGACCGGCGACGATCAGAGCGATTCGAGCGAGACCCACGGCTACGGCGCCCAGGGCGAGGAGACCGAGGATGCCTCCGAGCAGGAGGACGCCTCCGAGACCGTCGCCGACCAGGCCCAGACCGAGATGCAGATGGGCTCGGGCGACGAGGAGGAGCCGGGCCGCGCCGAGCGTCCGTGGCTGCCGCCGGGTGCGCTCTCCAACGAGCCGCTGGGCCAGCAGTATCACGCCTATACGGTGAAGTTCGACGAGATCGTCGAGGCCGACCAGCTGTGCGACGCCGAGGAACTGGGTCGCTTGCGCAACCATCTCGACCAGCAGCTCAGCCATCTGCAGGGCGTGATCGGCAAGCTCGCCAACCGCCTGCAGCGCCGCCTGATGGCGCAGCAGAACCGCTCGTGGGACTTCGACCTCGACGAGGGCACGCTCGATGCGGCGCGCCTCGCCCGCATCGTCGCCAATCCCATGCACGCCCTCTCCTTCAAGAAGGAGAAGGAGACCAACTTCCGCGACACGGTCGTGTCGCTCCTGATCGACAACTCGGGCTCGATGCGCGGGCGGCCGATCACGGTGGCGGCGATGAGCGCCGACATCCTCGCCCGCACCCTGGAGCGCTGCGGCGTCAAGGTCGAGATCCTGGGCTTCACGACGCGCGCCTGGAAGGGCGGCCAGAGCCGCGAGCAGTGGCTGGCCGCCGGCAAGCCCGCCAACCCGGGTCGTCTCAACGATCTGCGCCACATCATCTACAAGCCGGCTGACGCGCCGTGGCGGCGCGCCCGCAAGAGCCTCGGCCTGATGCTGCGCGAGGGCATCCTCAAGGAAAACATCGACGGCGAGGCGCTCTTGTGGGCGCACAACCGGCTGCTGCCGCGCACCGAGGAACGCAAGATCCTGATGGTGATCTCCGATGGCGCGCCGGTCGATGATTCGACGCTGTCGGTCAATCCGGGCAACTACCTGGAGCGCCACCTGCGCGACGTCATCGACTGGATCGAGACGCGCTCGCCCGTCGAGCTCATCGCCATCGGCATTGGCCACGACGTCACGCGCTACTACCGTCGCGCCGTCACCATCGTCGACGCCGACCAGCTCGGCGGCACGATGATGGAGCAGCTCGCCTCGCTGTTCGACGAGGAAGACCAGAAGGACATCCGCGCGGCGCGCGCGCCGCGCGGCGGCAAGGGCGGGGCCAAGGCTCCCGCCGGCAAGTCGGGCCGTCGCGCCGCCTGACCTTGCGCGCCATCCTGCGATCTCTGTTCGTCGTCTGCCTGCTGGCGACCGCCTGTGCCGGCGCCTCGCCGGGGCCGGCGGTGGCGCAGGAACAAGCGCTCGAGATCAGGAGCGCCTCGCAGCCCTTCAAGATCGACGACCCGTCGGCCAAGACCGTCGGCCGGCTGGTCTGGCGCGGCGGCATCATGATGACCGCCAATTCGCGGCACTTCGGCGGCTGGTCCGATCTCCACGTCTCGCCCGACGGCAAGACCCTGACATCGATCTCCGACGAAGGCGCCTGGCTCACCGCCGCCGTCGAGTATGACGGCGAGGCCAACCTCATCGGGCTGAGCAACGCCCGCATCGGCCAGCTCCATGGCCTCGACGGCCAGCTGATCGCGAGCAAGGCCGAGGCCGACGCCGAGGCGATGGCGCGCCAGCCCGACGGCTCGTGGCTGGTCGCCTTCGAGCGCGATCACCGGCTGTGGCGCTACCGCACGCTGACCGCGACGCCGACACCGGTCGAAGGCCCGGCCGAGATCGGTCGCCAGCCGCCCAACGGCGGCATCGAGGCGATGACCGCGCTAGACGACGGCCGCGTCATCATGATCAGCGAGGAATACAGCGAGCGGGCCGGCACGGTGGTGGGCTGGATCGGCACGCCGTCAACCGGCGGCCGCTACCAGTGGCGCTCCTTCAGCTACGCCACCATCCCCGACTTCCGGCCAACTGCGATCACCCGCCTGCCCGACGGCTCGTATGCCCTGCTCGAGCGGGCCTTCGACATGGTGCGCGGCGTGCGCTGCCGCGTCATGCGCTTCGACGCCAACCAGCTCGTGGCCGGCGGCACGGTGCAGGCCGAGGAGCTGGCGCGGCTCGCCTCGCCCTATGCAGTCGACAACCTGGAAGGCATCGCGGCAACCCGCGGGCCGCGCGGCGAGACGCTGCTGTGGCTGATCTCGGACGACAACTTCAATCCGCTTCAGCGCAACATCCTGCTGCTGTTCGAATTGGCCCAATAAAGAAGGCCGCTTACGCGGCCTTTTTCGCATCCTTCTTGGCCTTGGCCGTGACGACCCGGCGCTTCAGCACCTTCATCTCGGGGCTGAGCTTGCTGTCGTTGGTGCCCAGCAGGTAGGAATCGATGCCGCCATTGTGCTCGATGGTCTTGATGCCGCGCGGGGTGAGGCGCAGGCGCACGCTGTGGCCGAGCGCGTCCGACAGGACCGAGGCGACCTGAAGATTGGACATGAACCGGCGCCGGCTCTTGTTGTTGGCGTGGCTCACATTGTTGCCGTATTGCACGGACTTGCCCGACAGGGCGCAACGACGAGGCATGGCGATTTCCGCTAAAAAACGATCCCGCCGGAGGGCGGGAAGGCCGGCTTTTTAAGGGCCCGAGGCACCCCCGTCAACCACCCCTTACGCGAACCGTTCGCGGTTACGCGAACCAGTCCACCACCCGCTCGGTGATATCCTCGACCTGATCCTCGGGAATCACCCGGCCGCGGGCCGAGATTCCCGCTGCGTGCACGGTTTCCGGGTCGCCCGAGACCAGGGGGTGCCACCAGTAGAGGTCCTGCTTGAAATGGACCAGGCGGTAGCCACAGGTCTTGGGCAGCCAGTCCATCTTGGCCACCACACTTGGGGTGAGCTGGATGCAGTCCGGCACGATCTTCTTGCGGTTCTTGTAGTCGCGGCAGCGCGCCGTCTTGGGGTCCAGGAGCTTGCAGCAGGTGTCGGTCTGGGCGAGCTCGCCGGTGCCCTCGTATTCGAGCTTGTTGACGCAGCACATGCCGCAGCCGTCGCAAAGCGACTCCCACTCCTGCTTGGACATCTGGGAGAGCGTCTTGCGCTTCCAGAACGGCAGCTCCTGCTGCCGGGCGGCGGCGCGACGGGCGCGACGGACGAAGGACTTAGCGGCCATGGAAAGCCTCTAGCATACGACGGGCCGCAGCGGCGGGGGTTGCGTGGCCGGCCTCGACCTCGCGCTCCAGGCCCGTCACCAGCTTCTTCACCCCGGGGTGCTTGCGCAACTCCGTCAAAAGGGTCTCCCCCACCTCGTTCCACATCCAGGCGCGCGCCTGGTCGGCACGGCGGCGGGCGACGCCCTTCTCGCCCACGGCCGTCCTGAAGCGCTCGATGACCTGCCAGACCTCGGCCACGCCGGCGCCGGTAAGCGCGGAGGCGGTCGTCACTTCGGGCGTCCACCCCGCGGTCGGCGAGCGCAGCATGCGCAGCGCGTGCTGATAGTCCGACGCCGAACGTTTGGCGGTGGCCAAAAGATCGCCGTCGGCCTTGTTGACCACGATCAGGTCGGCGAGCTCGATGACGCCGCGCTTGATGCCCTGCAGATCGTCGCCGCCCGCCGGCAGCAGCAGGACGATGAACATGTCGACCATGTCGGCGACCGCCGTCTCCGACTGGCCGACACCCACGGTCTCGACGATCACCGTGTCGAAGCCCGCCGCTTCCACCAGCAGCATGGTCTCGCGCGTGCGCCGCGCCACGCCGCCCAGGGTCGCGCCCGCCGGCGACGGCCGGATGAAGGCGGCGTGCCGGCGCGACAGCTCCTCCATGCGCGTCTTGTCGCCCAGGATCGAACCGCCGCCGCGCTTGGACGACGGATCGATGGCGAGCACGGCCAGCGAGCGGCCGCGGTCGAGCAGCGAGAGCCCGAAGCGCTCGATGAAGGTCGACTTGCCGACGCCGGGCACGCCGGTGATGCCGAGCCGGACCGATTTGCCGGTGTGCGGCAGCAGGGCGCCGAGCAGCGCATCGGCGCGCTCGCGATGGTCGGAGCGCGTCGATTCGATCAGGGTGATGGCCTGGGCAAGTGCGCGGCGGTCGCCGGCCAGCAGCGGCTCGAGCAGCGGGTCGACTGTCATGCTGCGGCAGCCTTATCAGCGGCGTCGGTGGAACGCCAGCAAGGCGCAAGCGCCTGCGAACGCATAGAAGACCGCGAGCGTCCAGCCGAGGCCGGGATCGCCGACAGCATCCATCGCCGCACCGGCGAGCGGCCGGCCGATCAGGCCGCCCAGGATGTAGAGCATGCTGAAGGCGGTGTTGGCGCGGGCGATGTCGCCGCCGCCGATGCGCTGGCCGAGCAGCGCCAGGCCGACGGGGTAGATCGCGAACGACAACCCGCCCCACAGCGCGATCACGGCGATGACCGCGAACGACTGCGCCGAGACCATCGACAGCAGCAGCACGAGCAGGGCGCTCGCCAGCGTGCAGCCCGCCAGCACGGCGCGGCGATCGAAATGGTCGGCCATCCAGCCGATCGGCCATTGCAGCGCGACGTTGCCGATGACGAAGGTCGAGAGCCAGAGCGCGCCGATCTCGGCCGGCACGCCGGCGCCGACGGCATAGACCGGCAGGAAGCTGAAGGCGACCTGCTCGCCCAGCCCGCAGGAGAAGCCCGCCAGCATGGCGAGCGGCGCCACGACCACGACCTGCAGGTAGCCGCTGTCCTCGGCATGCTCGATCCTCGGCGCCGTCCGCCAGTAAGGCAGCAGCGGCACCGCGACCAGCAGCGCCAGGACGGCGCAGGTGACGAAGGGCGTCGGCCCATAGACGCCGACGACCTGGAGCACGAGCGGACCCAGTGCCAGGCCGAGCGCCACCAGCATGGCGTAGACCGCCATGACGCGGCCGCGGCGCTTCTCTTCGACGACGACGTTCATCCAGATCTCGCTCACCACCCAGGGCACGCCGCCGAAGGCGCCGTGCAGGAAGGTGAGCACGAACCAGACGACGACATTGTCGGTCAGGGTGTAGGCGACGGTGAGCGCCGAGCCCGCGACGACGGCGCCGATGATGAACGGCACGGCGCCCCAACGCGCCGCGAGCCGCGGGATGTGCGAGGCGGTGGCCAGCATGCCAACGCCCCAAGCAGCCGCGACGATGCCGATGGTGAGCTTGTCATGGCCCGCGCGCTCGAGCGCCAGCGGCACCAGCGGCATGGCCGTGCCCGCCTGCAGGCCGATCGCCGCGCAGGCGGCGAAGACGGGCAGCAGGGAACGCCAGGGACCGGCGGCGACGGCTGGACTAGTCGGCGACACGCAGATGCCCCTCGGCGCGGAACGAGGACGGTTCCTCTTGCTCTACCTGACGCTCGGCTTCGCGGGCTGCCTCCTGCTGGCGGCGCCACATGTCCGCATAGAGACCGTCGCGGGCCAGCAGCTCGCCGTGGCGGCCGCGCTCGGCGACGCGGCCGCGGTCGAGCACGACGATCTCGTCGGCGTTGATGATGGTCGACAGCCGGTGGGCGATCACCACGGTGGTGCGGCCGCGGCTCACCTCTTCCAGCGAGCGCTGGATCTCCTGCTCGGTGCGGGTGTCGAGCGCGCTGGTCGCCTCGTCGAACAGGAGGATGCTGGGGTTCTTCAGGATGGTGCGGGCGATCGCCACGCGCTGCTTCTCGCCGCCCGACAGTTTCAGGCCGCGCTCGCCCACGGTGGAATCGTAGCCCTGCGGCAGGGCCATGATGAAGTCGTGGATGCGCGCCAGGCGCGCCGCCTGCTCGACCTCCTCGCGGGTGCAGTCGGGCCGGCCGTAGCAGATGTTGTAGTAGATCGTGTCGTTGAACAGCACGGTGTCCTGCGGCACCACGCCGATCGCCGCCCGTAGGCTCGCCTGGCTGACGTCGCGGATGTCCTGGCCGTCGATCCTGACGCTGCCCGAGGCGACGTCGTAGAAGCGGAACAGGATACGCGATACGGTCGACTTGCCGGCGCCGCTCGAGCCCACGATCGCCACCGTGTCGCCCGGCGCCACGCGGAAGCTGACATCGTGCAGGATCGGCCGCGCCTTCTCGTAGTGGAAGTCGACATGGTCGAACACGATCTCGCCGCCCGTCACCTTCAAGGCCGGCGCACCGGGCTTGTCGGCGATCTCCGCCCTGACGTCGAGCAGGCCGAACATGCTCTCCATGTTGACCAGCGCGTTCCTGATCTCGCGATAGGCGAAGCCCAGCATGTTGAGCGGCATGTAGAGCTGGATCAGGAAGGCGTTCACCGCCACGAAGTCGCCGATCGTCATGGTCCCGGCTTTCACGCCGTAGCCCGCCATGACCATGACCGCGACTAGGCCGCAGGAGATGATGGCGCCTTGCCCGACGTTCAGCAGCGACAGCGTGCGGGATGACCGGATGGCGGCCTGCTCATAGCGCCGGCGGCCGACATCGAAGCGCCGCGCCTCGTGCTCCTCGTTGCCGAAGTACTTCACCGTCTCGTAGTTGAGCAGGCTGTCGATCGCCTTGGCGTTGGCCTCGGTGTCGGCGTCGTTCATGCGGCGCACGAACTTGATGCGCCATTCCGACAGGATGACCGAGAAGGCGATGTAGCCGCCGACGGCCGCCAGGGTCACCGCCGAGAAGCGCCAGTCGTAGAGGCTCCACAGCACCACGCCGACCAGGCAGATCTCGAACAGGGTCGGCAGGATGTTGAAGGTGGTGAAGCGGATCAGGAACTCCATGCCGTTGGTGCCGCGCTCGATGACGCGGCTCAACCCACCGGTCTGACGCTCGAGATGGAAGCGCAGCGACAGGGCATGGAGATGGTGGAACACCTGCAGCGCGATGTTGCGGATGGCGCGCTGCGAGACCGGCGCGAAGATGGCGTCGCGCAGTTCACCGAACGCCTGGGCCAGGATGCGGGCCACGCCGTAGGCCAGGATCAGGACCACCGGGACGGCCACGGCCTGGGTCGCGGGCTCGCCCAGGGCATCGACGGCGTGCTTATAAAGCACCGGGACGTAGACGTTGGTGACCTTGGCCACGATCAGCAGGACCATCGCCACGACGACGCGGCAGCGCAGCGCCTTCTCGCCTTCCGGCCACAAATAGCGGCCGACCACCCGCAAAACGGCCCAGCTGCGTCTCAAACCGAGCTTGGGAACGCCATCTTTGGCGGCTAGCGACATGAGTGCAAAATGCCTTTTCGGGCGCGTGAGTGCAGTAGCGTAGGGGGCGATGGCCTTCTATCGTGGACATACGGCCGAAGTAAGCCCCTGGTGGGAAGGGATTTCATGAGATTTCGTAAGGCCTTCATCGTCCTTGCCGCGTGTCTGGCGCCGCCCGCCGCCGTCGCGGCCCAGGACGCACGCCAGGTCGACATCTCCTACGAGATCACTTTCGCCGGCATTTCCGGGTTCCGCATCGACCTCACCGCCCGCTTCAACGGCTCGAAGTACGACGTCGAGACCACCACCTACAAGGAAGGCATGCTGAAGGCCGTCACCATGAACTATGTCGGCCGGAATCGCGCCTGGGGCGGCTTCACGACACACGGGGCGCAACCGACTGCGGGATCGCTCTCGATCAGCGTCGACGGCAAGCCGCGCACTTGGCTGGCGCAGTACGGCGCCGCGGGCTTCCTGCAGGAGGTCCACAATCCCGTCTGGAAGCCAACGCCGCAGCAGACGATCAGCGACGCCGACCGCAAGGACTCCCTCGATCCCTTGACGGCTGCGCTCAGTGTCGGCTTCGCGGGCGACGCCGCCTGCGACAAGACCGTGCGCAGCAACGACGGCAAGCGCCGCATCGACGTGCTATTCCGCAAGGTCGGCATGGAGCCCGCTGCAGCCACCGGCATCCCGGGCGCGCGCGGCGACGTGCTGGTGTGCGAGATCTATACCAAGCGCGTCTCCGGCGAGTTCGACGATGCCCCCAAAGAGGCCGAGACCGAGCGCGAGCGGCCGATCAGGATCTGGCTGGCGCACCTCGATGACAGCCAGATCCGCTATCCCGGCAAGCTCGAGGCGCAGACCCTGTTCGCCACCATCCGCGGCCGCATCCTGTCGTTCCGCGAGCGGCCGCTGACGCCAGCCGAAGCGGAGGCCATGCGCCGCTGAACAAGTCCCGGAGCTGCGTCGAAAGCGGCGTTCCCGGCTTTGTCGTACGACCATCCTTGGTCATGCGATTGAGTGACGCCAACGTCACATGACGCTTGGCGAAACTGCAGACCTTGCGAAGGACAGCGGCCCACGACGTCTGCGCGCGCCCGGGAGTAGAATTCCTTCAAGCTGGCAAAAGCCGGCACTTCCTGGGAAGGAAATTCGAGATGCATATCGCATCGGACGCTGCCGTCGAAAAATCGGCCATGCGCAAGATCTACCTGCGCCTGCTGCCGTTCGCGATCATCTGCTACATCCTGGCCTACATCGACCGCATCAACTCGAGCTTTGCCGCGCTCACCATGCGCGCAGACCTCGACATGTCGGCGGCCGATTTCGGCTTCGCCGTCGGCACCTTCTACTGGGCCTACTTCCTGTTCGAAGTGCCGAGCAACGTCATCATGGAAAAGGTGGGCGCCCGCATCTGGATCGCCCGCATCATGATCACCTGGGGCATCTTCGCCACGGCCACGGCGTTCGTGACCGGCACGACCAGCTTCGCCATCATGCGCTTCCTGCTCGGCATGGGAGAGGCCGGCTTCTTTCCCGGCCTGATCCTCTACTTCACCTACTGGTTTCCGGCCCGCCATCACGCCCGCATCGTCTCGGGCTTCCTGGTCGGCCTGCCGATCGCGGTGGCGGTCGGCGCGCCCGTGTCGACCGGCCTGATGAGCCTGGACGGGCTGTTCGGGCTCAGGGGTTGGCAGATCATGTTCATCGCCGAAGGCCTGCCGACGATCGTGCTGGGCGTGCTCTTTTACTTCCTGATGACCGACCGACCCGCCGACGCGACCTTCCTCGCCCGGCAGGAGAAGGACTGGCTGGCGGGCAAGATCGCCGCCGAGCGTCGGGCCAAGGAGGCCGTGCGCAAGTACTCGATGCTCGAATCGATGTGGAACCCCAGGGTGCTGCTGTTGGCGCTCAACTATTTCGGCATCGTGACGGCAAGCCTCGGCATGCTCTTCTTCATCCCGCAGATCATCAAGTCGCTCGGCACCATGAGCAACATGACGGTGGGCTGGCTCACCATGATCCCCTATATCTGCGGCGGCATCGCCCTGGTGGTTTGGGGCCGCATCTCCGACAGGATGCACGAGCGTCGCTGGAACCTGCTGGCGGCCTGCGTGCTGTCGACCGGCGGGCTGGTATTGGCCGGCCTCACCATGGGCACGTGGTGGGCGATGGTCGGGATGTCGCTGGCGGCGATGGGGTTCTACGGCTCCAAGGGCCCGTTCTTTGCCATGCCGCCGATGTTCCTGAGCGGCACGGCCCTGGCCGCGGGCTTCGCGTGGATCAATTCCATCGGCAACCTCGGCGGCTTCTTCGGGCCGTGGTGGATCGGCCTCATGAAGGACGCGACGGGCAGCTACTCCGGCGGCCTCTATGGCCTGGCGTTGTTGAGCCTCGTATCGGCAGTCGTCTGCGCGCTCTTCCTGAACATTCCCGACCCGAGCAAGACGGTCGCCGCCCAGCCGGCGGAGTAACTCAGTCCTCCGCCCGTCCCTGCACCTTCGTCGTGAACCCGCTCGCCCGCTCGATGGTCAGCTCGATGGTCTTGTCGCCGAACACGTGCGTCACCCGTGTCACGTCGTCGTTGCCGGGCGTCTGGGCCTCGAGGATGAGGCTCGTGCCGTCGGTCGACCAGGTAGCACGCGCGGCGCTCACGCCGTTGGGCGTGCGCCCGCCCACGGCGTAGCGGCCGTCGAAGCCGATCGGTCCACCGAACCGGCCCACCGGCGCGCCGGGCGGACCGCCGTCGAGCTCGTACTCGTAGGACGGTTGGGGATCATCGAGCTCCAAAACGTAGGACTTGAGGCGCAGCGTATCGCTGGAGGGGAACCGCCAGCGCTTGCCCGACACGGTCTTGGCCATCGCCGGCATCCCGCCGGCACCGGCGATGACCGGCGCCGACTGCTCGACGGCGGCCGCCTTGGCCCGCTCGGCGAGCTCGGCCGTCGCCGCGGGATTGGCCGCGATGGCCGAGTCGGAGGTCACGGCGGCGGCGAGGTAGCCCACCAGCGTCCCGAAACCGTAGCGCGGCGTGCTGACCTTGTTGCTCGAGCCGATGAAGCGCTGCGAGCCGGTCATCACCGCCACGATGTCGAGCTTGGGCATCACGACGATGAGCTGGCGGTTGCGGCCGACCGCCATGAAGGTATCGCGCGGCGGCATGACCCAGAACTGGCGGCCGTAGCGCAGGTCCCTCGACCAGCTCTCGCGCATGTCGACATCGGCCTTGCGCACGCCCTCGATCCACGCCGCCGACAGGACCTGCCTGCCCTCCCACTGCCCGCCGCGAAGCCACAGATAGCCGATCTTCGCCATGTCGCGCGGCTGCAGGTGGAGGCCCCAGCCGCCAATCGAGATGCCCTGCGGATCGGCCTGCCACAGCACGTCGTCGATACCGAGCGGCCCGAACAGCTTTTCCCGTGCATAATCATTGGCGCTCCTGCCCGTGACCTTGCTCAGGATGGCCGACAGCAGATGGCTGTTGCCGCTGTTGTAGTAGAAGCGCGTACCCGGCGGCGCCGCCATCGGTCGGTCGAGAACGAATTGCCGCCAGTCGGGCATGCGCACCATGTCCATGACGGATTCGTAGGCGTCGGTCAGGCCCTCCTGCCAGGCGAGGCCCGATGTCATGTCGAGCAGATGCTGGACCGTGATCGCCTTCTTGGCATCGTCGAGGTTGGCGATGGTTTGGTCGGCGAAGAAATCCACGGCCTTGCGGTCGGTGCTGTCGAGCAGGCCGTCGCCCAGCGCCATGCCGATCAGGGTGCTGGTGACGGACTTGGTCGCCGAGTAGATGTGGTGCCTGAGCCCGGCGCGGAATGGCGCATAGGCCGCCTCGAGCACGATGCGGCCATGGCGCGTCACCAACACGCTGTCCATGTCGTTGAGGGCGCCGAAGTCGACCAGGCGGGCGAGCCGTTCGGAGCTCATGCCCTGCTCCTCGGGCGAGGAGACCGGCCAGCCGCGGGTCGGCCAGGGCTGGGTGGTTTGCTGCGCCGTTGCGAGGGGCGCGCAGAGCAACGCCGAGGTAGTCAGCAGGATCGCCAGAAGCGTGCTCGTGAGCCGTTGCATCGTGGCCACCATCCTCGTGTGGCCACAGGCTACGCACGGCCGGGGACGCGTTCAACAGGAGCACGGGCAGGTTCGTCGAGCTCGACAATTTCGCCTTTCGCGCGCCCCTTGTCTGGAGGTTGTGCACGAAAAGGGCGGCCTTGCAGCTGGCAGCGCCAAACGGGCAGGCGAAGTCTGACGTCGTGATTCAACGTTAACGAACCTGTTCGAGCTTTAGAAGGCTAGTAGCTCCGTGCAGTGGCTATGACATCAAGGTGCTGCGCGCCGCGCTCCCGGCTAGCCGCCGGGATGCATGCACTGCAGTCGCTCGCCGGTGAATTTCTGCATTTTTTGCTAATTTTTGGCAGGCTGGCCGATGTCCGCCAAACCATTGAATCCACGCCGCCAGTGAGTTTTTTCGCACCGTAGAGGACCCGGAAGGCGAGGGCGCCATCCTCGTGGGACTGGGCACCGATGCCGGCAATGCCGGCATTCGTTTCAACCATACACGCATGAGCATTGTACGGAGCTGCTAGTACCGACTTTCATTGAACGCTGATTCACAGAACACCTCATCCTGAGGAGCCGCGCGCAGCGCGGCGTCTCGAAGGATGGGAACAAAGGCGATGTACCCACCCTTCGAGACGGCCCTGCGGGCCTCCTCAGGGTGAGGTCAGGCTGTATCAGCGCCCAATAAAGCAGGTACTAGTCGTATCCTACGCCGTCGGCGTGGGTTGCGCTTTCAACCTGTTTTCGGCGAGCAACGCGGCAAGCTGATCAGCCTGCTCCAGCGTCAGCAGCACGGTGACCTCGGTCGGCTCGCGTTGCTGCAAGAGGTCCGATGGGGAGGCGTGATGGAGGGTCAGAGTGATGAAGCGCGACTCCTCTGCGAGACCCATGCTGAGCTTCAGCACAACGTCGAGCTTCAGCTTCTGGAAATCCTCGAGCGACATTGTCATCGGCGGTATCCCTCTTGCCTGCTCCCATTCGCGTCCCCTGTCGGCGTCTCCGAGGAAGAAAAAAGGCCCGCTCAATGAGCGGGCCAGGCACACCGCTTGAGACTCGAGTCCATGACCGGGCAAGGGCAAAACCATGGTCTCGACACGCCAACGTTCGCACGATCGCTCTCGACCCTACCTTGCAGATCATATGCTTGGCGGCAGCTTGGAAGCTGTAGGTAGTAATGCCTACGTTCCTCTTGCGGATAACACCCGCGACCGCCCGATGCCCACGACTACCAGGTCCGGAGCATCGCTCTGCTTTTCACTGCGGTGATTCGTCAGCTGCGGACGGAGCGAGATTCATCGTGCGGCGCTCCTCTGCGATGCCGGCGACCGCGGCCCGCAGCGCCGGATGGCGCGCCATGAACTGGTTGAAGTCGCGCCGTTCGAGCACGAGGAACTGGCAGAAATCGACGGCAATCACGTCTGCCGTGCGGCGCTCGCCCGTAAGCAACGCCATCTCGCCGAAGTAGGCCCCCGGTTCCAGGCGGATGGTGCGGTGATCGTCGACTTTCACTTCGACGGCGCCGGACGAAATGAAATACATGGCGTCGCCGCGGTCGCCGCGGCGGATCACCTTGTCACCCGGCGATGCCGACTTCGGCCGGAACATCAGCAGCAGCGCATCCTGGTCCCGGCGATCGACGAGTTGCAGCACCGGAAACCGCTCGAGCAGCGTATGCAGCTTCAGTTCCTCGGCCCGCGTTCGTTCCTCGTTGCGTACTTTGATGGCGTCGAGCGTACGGCCCAATGCCTCATAGCGGCTCTGGCCGTAAAAGGGAGCGCCCACAGGTACCGTCTGCGCGCGACGTCGCTGCAGCGCCCCGACGATGTAGAAGATCAGCGGGTTCAACATGATCGACAGCAGTGCGCCTGCGACGACAAGGTCGCGGCCCTCGCTCGGAACCAGGCCCGCGGAGACGCCGAGAGCGATCAGGATGAAGGAGAACTCGCCTACCTGAGCGAGACTCGCCGACACCAACAGCCCGGTGGCGACCGGATAACGCAGCAGCATGATCACGGCGAAGGCGATCAGCGACTTGCCGAACACGATCAAGGCCAGCACCCCGAGCACGTTGCCGGGTTCATGCACCAGGATCATGGGGTCGAACAGCATGCCAACCGAGACGAAGAACAGGACCGAGAAGGCATCCTGCAGCGGCAGGGAATCCTCGGCGGCCCTGTGGCTGAAAGAAGATTCGCTCAGCACGACGCCGGCGAAGAAGGCTCCGAGCGCAAACGAGACACCGAAGAGCTGCGCCGAGCCGTACGCAATGCCAAGCGCCACCGCGAGCACGGAGAGCGTGAACAATTCGCGCGAGCCCGTGCGTGCGACACGCCCGAGCACCCATGGCACGACCTTGGGGCCAAGAAGGATCGCGATTGCAGCAAAGGCGGCCACCTTGGCCAACGTCGTGGCAAGCTCCAGCAACAATGGTTTGTCGGATACGCCATGGCCGACCGGCTTGCCGCCCAGCATCTCGGCAAAGGCCGGCAGGAGCACCAGCGCCAGCACCATCGCGAGATCCTCGACAATGAGCCACCCCACGGCGACGCGCCCGTTGAGGCTGTTGACCAGGTTGCGTTCCTCGAGCGCCTTCAGGAGCACGACCGTGCTGGCGACCGAGAGACTGAGCCCGAACACCAGGCCGGTCCCCCAACTCCAGCCCCAAAGCCAGCACATGCCCATCCCCAGGAGCGTCGCCAGCACGATCTGGCCGACGGCCCCCGGTATGGCGATGCCGCGCACGGCAAGCAGGTCGGAGGCCGAGAAGTGCAGCCCGACGCCGAACATCAGCAGGATGACGCCGACTTCCGCGAGCTGCTGCGAAAGTTCACCGTCAGCCACGAAGCCCGGCGTATAGGGGCCGATCAGGACGCCGGCGAACAGATAGCCGACCAGGGGCGGCAGCCTCAGCCGGTCCGCGACGTAGCCGAACGCGAAGGCAAGGACGAAGCCAATGGCGATGGTCGAAATCAACGTCGCTTCGTGATGCACGTGCTACGTTCCGTTCATTGTGGAGACTGATCGCTGAAGCTGGGCCATCGGGCTTGGCGACCTGGCCTCAAGGCACCTTCATCCTGATGAGGGCGATGACGTCACCGACGGTCTCCAGCCCCTCGGCATCCCGATCCGATATCTCGACTCCAAACTCATCCTCGAGTGACATGATGGTCTCGACCATGTCGAGGCTGGTCGCTGCAAGATCTCCATCGAACTTTGCGACTTCGGTGATGCGACGCGAGTCGACACATAGTCTCGTCTCCAGCACGCGACTGACCCGCTCGGCGATTTCGTTCGTTTGCATCTCGGCGGCCCGTGGAAAAGAGAGGCCCGCTCGACGAGCGGGCCCAGGAGTGACATGCAATCAGCCGGTCTTCCCTGTCCACGCGGGGGCATGGGCGATAGCGAGACCGACCTGCCAGCGTTCGCACGATGGCGCCTCAAGGCTAGCATGCAGATCGCGCGGGCAATCTAGGTAGTACTACCTACCGAATCCACGCACGCTACCTACACTCTTGTCGGCAACACGACTGCAAACGCGCGCAAAGTGGTAGCGCTGGGCGAGGACGATGGCCCGGGCGCAGAGCAATCAAGCCGCGCGCTTCTGGTCGCGTTGGCGCAGGATCGACAGGATCTCGGCGGCCGCGGCCGGGATGTTGGTGCCGGGACCGTAGATCGCGGCCACACCCGCCTTCTTCAGGAAATCGTAGTCCTGGGCGGGGATGACGCCACCCACCACGACCAGCACTTCCGAGCCGCCCTGCTTGGCCAGCTCCTCGATGAGCTGGGGCACCAGGGTCTTGTGGCCGGCAGCCTGGCTCGACACGCCGATCACATGGACGTCGTTCTCGATCGCGGCGCGCGCCGCCTCGGCCGGCGTCTGGAACAGCGGGCCGATATCGACGTCGAAGCCCAGATCGGCGAAGGCCGTGGCGATCACCTTGGCGCCGCGGTCGTGGCCGTCCTGGCCCATCTTCACGACCATGAGACGCGGCCGGCGGCCTTCTTCTTCGGCGAACGAGGCGATCTCGGTGCGGATACGCTCGAGGCCTTGGTCGCCCTCCCACTCGCCGGCATAGACGCCGGAGATCGAGCGGATGGTGGCCTGGTAGCGGCCATAGACGCCTTCCAGAGCCGAGGAGATTTCGCCCACCGTCGCGCGTGCGCGGGTGGCCTCGATGGAGAGCGTCAGCAGGTTGCCGGTGCCGTTGCGGGCGGCATCGCCCAGCGCCTTCAGCGCGGCAACGCACTTCGCCTCGTCGCGGTTGGCGCGGATGTTCTGCAGGCGCGCCACCTGGGATTCGCGCACCTTGTCGTTGTCGACATCGAGGATCTCGATGGCGGGCTCTTCCTTCAATTGGAACTTGTTGACGCCGACCACGACTTCCTCGCCGCGATCGATGCGCGCCTGCTTGCGCGCGGCCGCCTCCTCGATGCGCAGCTTGGGCATGCCGGCCTCGACGGCCTTGGTCATGCCGCCCAGCGCCTCGACCTCGGCGATCAGCTTGCGCGCCTCGGCGATCAGGCTCGACGTCAGCGCCTCGACGTAATAGCTGCCGGCCAGCGGGTCGACCACCTTGGTGACGCCGGTCTCGTGCTGGAGGATGAGCTGCGTGTTGCGCGCGATGCGGGCCGACGCCACGGTCGGCAGCGCGATCGCCTCGTCGAACGAGTTGGTATGCAGCGACTGCGTGCCGCCCAGCACGGCCGCCATTGCCTCGTAGGCGGTGCGGATGATGTTGTTGTAGGGGTCCTTCTCGGTCAGCGACACGCCCGAGGTCTGGCAGTGCGTGCGCAGTGACAGCGAATCGGCCTTCTTGGGCTCGAACGGCTTGATGAGCTCGGCCCAGAGATAGCGCGCGGCGCGCAGCTTGGCCGCCTCCATGAAGAAGTTCATGCCGATGCAGAAGAAGAACGACAGCCGCGGCGCAAAGGCGTCGATGTCGAGGCCCTTGGCCTTGGCGGCGCGCACGTATTCCAGCCCGTCGGCAAGAGTGAATGCCAATTCTTGAACCAGCGTCGCTCCCGCTTCCTGCATGTGATAGCCGGAGATCGAGATCGAGTTGAACTTGGGCATGTGCTGCGCGGTGTGCTCGATGATATCGGCCACGATGCGCATGGAGGGTCCGGGCGGGTAGATATAGGTGTTCCGGACCATGAACTCCTTGAGGATGTCGTTCTGGATCGTGCCCGCGAGCTTGTCCTGCGGCACGCCCTGCTCCTCGGCGGCGACGATGTAGCCCGCCAGCACCGGCAGCACGGCGCCGTTCATGGTCATAGACACGCTCATCTTGTCGAGCGGGATGCCGTCGAACAGGATCTTCATGTCCTCGACGGAATCGATCGCCACGCCCGCCTTGCCGACGTCGCCGACGACGCGCGGATGGTCGGAGTCGTAGCCGCGGTGGGTGGCGAGATCGAACGCCACCGAGAGGCCCATCTGGCCGGCCGCGAGATTGGCGCGATAGAACTTGTTGCTCTCCTCGGCCGTCGAGAAGCCCGCGTACTGGCGCACCGTCCAGGGACGGCCGGCATACATCGTGGCCTTGGGCCCGCGGGTGAAGGGCGGGAAGCCCGGGAGCGAGCCCACGGATTCGAGATTCTCGAGATCGGCCGCGGTATAGAGCGGCTTCACGGGAATGCCCTCGGGGGTCATCCAGTCGAGCGACGACAGGGGCTTGTCGCGCAGTTCCTTGGCCGCGAGCTTTTCCCAGTCGGCCGGGGTCTTCTTCGGAAAATCAGCCATCCCCACAATGTACTGCGGATTATTGAGGGAACAAGGGTACCTCACCCTGAGGAGCGGCCCGTAGGGTCGCGTCTCGAAGGGTGGGCAACAGCGCGACTTTGGCCCACCCTTCGAGACGGGCGCTTCGCGCCCTCCTCAGGGTGAGGTGGTGGTGGTGTAGCGACGTTTCGTGAAGCGGGTCTATTCATTCGCCAGGATCGTATTCCGCACCAGGGGATAGATCTGCCCTGCCCACCGCCGGCCGCTGAACACGCCGTAGTGGCCGACGCCGGCCTGCATATAGTGTTTTTTGCGATACGGACGCAGGCTGGTGCAGAGGTCGTGCGCGGCCACGGTCTGGCCGATCGAGCAGATGTCGTCGCGCTCGCCCTCGATGGTGAAGAGCGCAGTGCGGCGGATCGCCTTGGGATGGACGCGCCGGTCCTTCCAGTCGAGCTGGCCACGGGCCAGGCGGAACTCCTGGAACACCCACTGCACGGTCTCGAGATAGAACTCTGCCGTCATGTCGAGCACGGCGAAGTACTCGTCGTAAAAAGCCTTGATGGTCCTGGCTTCGGCGTCGGCCCCCTTGGCCATCGCCTTGTAGAGGTCGAGCTGCGCCTTGACGTGGCGTTCGGCGTTCATGCTCATGAAGGCGGTGAGCTGCAGGAAGCCGGGATAGACGCGCCGCGTCGCGCCAGGATAGCGCAGCGGCACGCGGGCGATCAGGTTGCGCTCGAACCAGGAGATCGGCCGGCCGGTGGCGAGCTCGTTCACCTTGGTGGGATTGACGCGCGTGTCGATCGGCCCCGCCATCAGGGTGAGCGACAACGGCTGGCAGGGATGGTCATCCTCGGCCATCAGCGCCGTCGCAGCCAGAGCCTGGACGCAGGGCTGGCACACCGCAACGACGTGCGCTCCCGGCCCCATGGCGCGCAGGAACCACATCAGGTGCTCGACATACTCGTCGAAACCGAAGCGGCCGTGCCAGATACCGACATCGCGCGCATTGGCCCAGTCGGTGACGTGTACGTCGTGCTCCGGCAGCAGCACGCGCACGGTGTCGCGCAGCAGCGTCGCGAAGTGGCCGCTGAGCGGCGCCACCAGCAGCACCCTGGGCTGCGCCGGCACGCCTTCCTTGGCGAAGCGAAGCAAGGTGCCGAAGGGGGTGGCGAAGACTTCCTCCTCGCGCACCGGCACCACGCGGTTGCCGACCTTCGCTTCGGTGATGCCGAAGGAGGGCCGGCGATGGGTGAGCGTCGCCCGGCTCACCATCTCGCAGAGCGCGCCGGTGGCCCGCCAGCTCTCCAGGTCGCCGCCGCCCGACAGGCTCTGCCCGGCGGCCGTCGCCCAGACCCGCATCGGCAGCATCAGGTCGGCGGCGGTCTGGTACAGCGAATAAAGCATGGGCTGAGAACGGCTCGGAACTTGCATCCTCAACCGCATGGCCGAGGCTTCGCTGACCGTCAGTAGCAAGAACTATTCCTCTTGGTCGCTGCGCGGCTTCCTGCTGTGCCGGATGGCCGGGCTGGATTTCGCAGAGAAGATCGCCCCGATCGACGATCCGGCCACGCGGGCCGAGCTATTGCTGCTGTCGCCGTCGTTCCTGGTGCCCTGCCTGGAGCACGGCGAGGTCAAGGTCTGGGACACGCTGGCGATCGCCGAGTACCTGAACGAGATCAAACCGGAGGCAGGCCTGCTGCCGGCCGACCCGGTGGCCCGCGCCCATTGCCGGGCGGTGTGCGGCGAGATGCATTCGGGCTTCGCCAACCTGCGCTCGGCCCTGCCCATGAACCTCAAGGTGCGGCACCAGGGCTTCAAGGTATGGGCGGGCGCCCAGGCCGACATCGATCGCGTGACGGCGATCTGGCGCGAGTGCCTGCAGCGCTACGGCGGGCCCTACCTGTTCGGCGCCAAGCCGACCATGGCTGACGCCATGTACGCCCCGGTCTGCTCGCGCTTTGCGACATACGACGTGAAGCTCGATGCGGCCTCGGCCGGCTATCGCGACCTCATGCTGAAATTCCCGGCGATGATGGAATGGACTCTGGCGGCCAAGTCCGAGCCCGAGGAGGTCGAGGAGCTGGACGTCGAGTTTTAGTGCTGGGGGCGCGCCACTCCAGTGGCGCGTCATGAGCGCGTAGCACCAACACCACCTCACCCTGAGGAGCGCCGCATGGTGGCGCGTCTCAAAGGGTGGGCAACAGCAAGGCAGGTCGCCCACCCTTCGAGACGCGCCCTGCGGGCGCTCCTCAGGGTGAGGTAGGTGTGTTGCCCAGTCGACCATGACGCGCCACTGGAGTGGCGCGCCCCCAGCCCCTTGCCTGCCCTCCCCTCCTTGCGCAGACTTCGCGCAACGATTGGGAGGAAAAAACCTTGAACATCACGCGTCGCGTGGCCGTCGGCGGATTGGCGGCCCTGCCCTTTGTCCAGACAAGAGCCCAAGCCCAGCAGAGCTTCCCCGGCAGACCGATGACCCTCGTCGTGCCGTTTCCTGCCGGCGGGCCGGCGGATATCTTCGGCCGCAATCTCGCCGAGCGCATGTCGCCCCTGCTCGGCCAGCCGGTGCTGGTCGAGAACAAGAGCGGCGCCGCCGGCGTCACCGGCGTCGACTTCGTCGCCAAGGCTGGCGCCGACGCCCACGTCATGGGCCTGATGAGCGCCTCGGCCGGCGCCATCATGCAGAGCCTGATGCCCAAGATGCCGTTCGACCCGGCCAAGGACATCGCCCCGCAGATCCTGGTGGTGCGCGTGCAGGAGGTGCTCGCCATCAACAGCAAGCTCGGCATCAACGACCTCAAGAGCTTCATCGCCCATGCCAAGGCCAATCCCGGCAAGGTGACCTGCGGTTCGGCCGGCACCGGCGGCATCACCCATCTCGCCATCGAGCTGTTCAAGCGCGAGACGGGCACGGACCTGCTGCATGTGCCCTATCGCGGCGCCGCGCCCGCCACCAACGACCTTTTGGCCGGTACGGTCGACACCGTGCTGCTCGACATCTCCGTGCTGCTGCCGCACGTCCGCACGGGCGCCATCAAGGTCCTGGGCGTGACGTCGGACACGCGCGCGCCGCTCCTGCCCGACGTGCCGACCATGCGCGAGATGGGCTATCCCAAGGTCAATTCCGACAACTGGTACGCCCTGATCTCGCCCGGCGCCGCAGCGCCCGAAGCGCGCAAGAAGATCTTCGATGCCGCCACCGCCGCGCTCAAGAGCAAGGAGCTGGCGGAGGCCTACGAGAAGGTGGGCGGCGTCGTGGGCGGCGGCACCTCGGCCGAGCTGCAGGCCTTCCTCAAGGAGGAAGTCGACAAGTGGGCCGCCATCATCAAGGCAGCCAACGTCAAGCTGGAGTAGAGTGGCGCGTGACCCTGAACATCGATCGCGGCCTGGCGAAGACCTTCGCCGGGCATATCCACTGGCGGGCCTGCGGCAACGCCGACGCTCCCGTCGTCATGGTGAGCCACATCAACCAGCAGAGCTCGGCCGTCATGGTCGAGCTGCTGCAGGCGCTGGCGCCCGACTTCCGCGCCATCGCCATCGACTATCCGAGCCACGGCCATTCCGATCACATCGACTGGCAGCCCGGCATCGAGGACTACGCGCGCTGCGTGGTCGAGGTGATGGATGCGCTCGAGATCGAGCGCGCCTTCGCCATGGGTGAAGCCGTCGGTGCGGCAACCTCGATCGCGCTCGGCTCACGCTGGCCGCAGCGCATCGACAAGGCGGTGCTGATCAACATCCCCTACTTCAGCGACGCCGATACCGCCAGGAACGACATCGCCGACATCGCCAAGGTGCGGCCGAGCGACGAATCGGGCTTCCCGGCGCCGCGCTCGATGAAGTTCCTGCTCGAGAACGATCCCGAGCACGCTCCGATGCAGCCGACGCAGTCGTGGATGGACCGCATCAACACCGCCCAGCTCGAGATCGGCCGCGACCGCTGGCAGGCGATGGGCGCGCTCGCCAAGTTCGACACGCTGGGCGGCATGGCGACGTTGAAGCTGCCGGTGCTGATGCTCTATGGCGAGAACTTCATCTACGGCAGGCATCGCGCGCTGATGCAGGCGAAGTGCCCGCACGCCAGGTTCGAGATCGTGCCCGGCGGCCGCTTCTGCATGAGCTGGGAGCGCGCCACGGACATCGCGGCGCACGCCCGCGCCTTTCTCCTCTGACGCCATGAGCCGCGAGGCCATCGGGCGGCTCAACGGGGCGCTGGCGCGCTTTCCTCGCGTCGGCCTCTGCACGCTGCCGACGCCCTTGGAGCCCATGACTCGGCTCAGCCGGCATCTCGCGGGACCGCGGCTGTGGGTCAAGCGCGAGGACTTGAGCGGGCCGGGCTTCGGCGGCAACAAGCTGCGCAAGCTCGACTATGTGCTGCACGAAGCGCTGCGAAGCGGCGTCGACACGCTGGTGTCGGGCGGCGTGGTGCAGTCCAACAGCCAGCGCCAAGTCGCGGCCGCGGCGGCCAAGCTCGGCCTCGACTGCCATCTCGCCGTCTATCATGGCCGGCTGGCGCCGCCTTCGCCCGAGTACGGCCGAACCGGCAATGCGCTGCTCAACCGCCTGTTCGGCGCGACGCTGCACGACGTGCCGTGGAACGGCGATCGCAACGGCGCCATCCGCGATCTTGCCACGCGTCTCCAGGCGGAGGGACGCAAGACCTATGTCGTGCCCTACGGAGTATCCAATCCGCTGGGCGCGGTCGGCTATGCCTCGACGGTGGCGGAGATTGCCGAGCAGTGCGCCGCGCGCGGCTTGAAACCCCGCGCCATCGTCCATTGCTCGGGCAGTGCGGCCACGCAGGCCGGGCTGGTCGTCGGCGCGCACCTCTGCCTGCCCGACACCCGCATTGTCGGCATCGACATCGATGCCGAGCCCGAACGGGTGCGCGCCGACGTGTCGGCCTACGGCCGCGGCGCCGCCCAGCTTCTCGACCAGCCGTTCGACGAGGCCGATGTCGAAGTCGTCGCGGGCCACGCCGGCCCAGCCTACGGCGTGCCGCACGCGGCGACGGTCGAGGCGATCAGGCTCGCCGCGCGTCTGGAAGCGCTGATCCTCGATCCGGTGTATTCGGGCAAGGGCCTGGCCGGCCTGATCGCGCTGATCCGGGGCGGGCGCTGGTCGGCGGCCGACGATATCGTCTTCCTCCATACCGGCGGCGCCCCTGCCCTGTTCGCCTATCGCCATCT
The DNA here is from genome assembly GCA_016185145.1 of Rhodospirillales bacterium. Taxonomy (GTDB): domain Bacteria; phylum Pseudomonadota; class Alphaproteobacteria; order Reyranellales; family Reyranellaceae; genus Reyranella. The sequence continues at coordinate 51,521 of JACPOB010000005.1, forward strand.
TTTCGATCCGGAGTGACCGATGCTCGACCATGAAGCCCGCGTACTGCTCGAACTGATGGAGAAGGCCGTTCAGGAAGGGCAGCCAAAGCTCCATACGTTGCCGTACGCGGTGGGCCGCCAGGCGGTCGACAAGATGTCGGAGGACAGCGAGGCCGATCCAATGCAGGTCGGCGAAGTCGCCGACGGCGCCTTCGCCGGGCCGGGCGGCGAGATCCGCTTTCGCCGTTATCGACCGCTCGGCGCCGCTGCCGGGCCGCTGCCGACGCTGATCTACTATCACGGCGGCGGCTTCGTGATCGGCAACATCGAGACCCATGACTCGACCTGCCGGCGGCTGGCCAACAAGAGCCGCTGCCAGGTGATCTCGATCGACTATCGCCTGTCCCCCGAGCATCCCTTCCCGGCATCGACCGATGACGGCATCGCCGCATTCCGCCATGTCCGCGACAACGCCGCCTCGTTCGGCGTCGATGCGACGCGCATCGCCGTCGGCGGCGATTCGGCGGGCGGCGCCATCGCCGCGGTGGTCTGCCAGGCCATACGCGATGCCGGCGACAAGCAGGGCCCGGCCTTCCAGATGCTGATCTATCCCGCGACGGATTCCAGCAAGCAGAGCGCTTCGCGCGTGGCCTTCGCCGAAGGCTACTTCCTCACCAAGGAGCTGATGGAATGGTTCTGGAAGGCCTACGTACCGGCCGGCACCGATCTCAGCGACCTGCGCCTGTCGCCGCTGCTCGCCGAGGATTTCAGGGGCCTGCCACCCGCCTTCGTCCTGACCGCGGGCTACGATCCATTGCGCGACGAGGGCCGCGCCTATGCCGACCGGCTGATCGATGCCGGCATCAAGACGACCTATGTGAACTATCCCGGCACCATCCACGGCTTCTTCTCGCTGACGCGCTTCCTGAGCCAGGGGTTGAAGGCGAACGACGAAGCGGCGGCGGTGATGGCGGCGCACTTCGGGATGTAAGGCGACACAAAGATGATCCCGCAGGTTTCCGGTTTCGCACCTTTTGCAAGTCCGACCATGCAGCCCCAAAGCCTGCTCGGCGTTTCCTATACGCCGTTGGGGCTACCCCAGACTGTGCGCGGCGGTGGATGTCTTCCTGTTGACAGGATTCCGGCCGGCCAGTAGCGTTTTGAAACCTCCGGTAGAAGAAGGAGCTGCAGCATGCCTTTCGCCCCCTCCAAGCGGCCGCCGGCGATACTCCTATCGACCATATTGCCCGGAACAGGAAGCGGCGTCAGCGCCGGCATCCTCTCTACGCCAACGATGATGCCGGGCACCGGCAGTGGTCTGCTCCCCTAGGGCGTAATATCCGAATGGCGCAAGCACCCGCGGACGGAGTCCAGGGGGCGAGACCAGGTTTTTGCATCCATTCGGCCTGTACCATAAGTTGATTTAGTTGAGCAGCCCTGCCTTAATGCGCGAGGGGGACTGCCAACATGAGCAACGGTATCGCGAAGGGCCTGTCGGGCCTTTGGACCGCGATTTGGTTCGTCAGCGTCTACGCGTGGCTGAACAATGTCGTGCACGAGATGCAAGCAGGCCGCTACGGCGCCCTCATCATTCTCCTGGTCGTCCTGGGGTTCGCCGTCGTTCTTTTCCTCGTGGAAGGCCTCGAAATTGCCTTCGGTGACCTGCGGGACAAGGACGTGGACCAATTCAACGATCGGTCGACCGGCGTCGCCGTCAAGGAAATCCAGAAGCATTCGGATTTCTTCTTTTCGCAGCGGCAAGTGTTCTCCGTCACGATCATCTCATTCATCAGCATCCTGATCTCGAGCAACATCGAAAGCTTCTACGTATACGGCTACGGCAGCGTCCACGAACCGCTCGCCGGCATTCTGAACTTCATCTTCATCAATGTGCTCATCCTGTGCGCCTGCCAAGTGGCGCCCAAACGGCTTGCGATCGTCAACTCCGAGCGTTTTCTGTCGCAATCCAAGATGATGTGGCCGGTCATAAAGTGGGTCGGCTGGCTGAACATTCCCGGACCTTCGGACATCATCGTCAGATTCCTGAAGAAGGTCTTCGGATACAAAGAGCGCCAGCTTCTGCCGAGTCGCGCCTCCCACTACAACAGTTCGGCTCTGATAAACGGCCACTGCAACGACCTGCGATCGATTTCGATCAAGCTATACGAGGACGGAAGCGCCGACATCAGCCGCCTCTCCTTGCTTCTCTTTCTGCACGGCCGCAGGAAAACCATAAGCGGGCGCACCCGCGTCGGTCCGGGAAACTCGCGAATTCTGCAGCATGCGAATCAGGTGCTCATCCATAGCGCCTGGTGCCTGCCGATCGTCGAAGACTTGAGACCGCACGAGGCATGCTTCGACGGTGTTTTCGCCGAGGCGCTGGCCCGGCGTTCCACAGACGATTTTCTCAAGGCACGCAACATCGAGCCGTTCGATTTGATGGAAAACGCGGAAATCGGGATCGCCACAACCGGGGCAAGTCTCGACGATCCCGACTGGACGATCACGTCTCTCGACGGCTGGCCGGAGGATCTCAAGACGAAGTCCGGGACCGCTCACATGCTTTGCGTGTTGTTCGAGATCACGGCCAAAGCCCCCGCCGGCTCCTTCTTCATCGGTAGCCAGGACTCGTGGGTCGAGAGCATCTCACCCGCATGCCGAAAGCTTTCCTTTTCCATCGAACCGGCAACCAAGAACGTGCGGGTTTCATCGAATCCTTCCTGCAAGGTCGGCACCGAAAACATCAAGACAGCCTTGACGGAAGAATCTGCGAGAGCAATGCAGCAGCTCCAGACCAACGGCTATATCCCGTACCCCGTCCAGTCCGCGGTATATGAATTCAGCTGGAGCACTTTGTTGAGGATCTAGAGCGGAATGCGACCAGATGGAACCGCGCGCGGTTCCATCTGATCGCATTCGCGCGCACTGGAGATCGTGGTTCCACTGGGCATGATGGGTTCGGCTGATTCCAGCCGAACCCATCATGCTCTAGGCTGGCGACGATGTGCGCAGGCGCACGAAGCGGATCGGGTCGCTGAAGCCTTTCAAGGCTACGCTTTCCTCATCGCAATGCAGCGCCGTCAAGAGCGGCTGCACGGCAGGATCGTCGGCGACGCTGCGGCTCAGCACGATGTCGCCGCCTGCGCTCTGGCCCTGCAGGCGAGCCGCCATGTTCACGGTCGAGCCGAAATAGTCGAGGCGGTCGTTCAGGGTCACGACGACGCTGGGTCCGGCGTGGATGCCGAGCTTCAACACGAGGTCATGGTCGACGATGCGGGCCTGCATCGCCAAGGCCGCCTTCACCGCGTGCGCGGGATCGCCGAACGAGGCCATGACGGCGTCGCCGATCGTCTTGACCACGGCGCCGTCATGGTCGCGCACGATCGAGGCGAGCAGCGCGAAATGCTCGCGCACCATATTGAAGGCGACGGCGTCACCGACGCGCTCGTAGAGCGCCGTCGAGCCCTGGAGGTCGGTGAAGAGCAGCGCGACCTGGCTGACGCCGGCCTCGTCGCCCGGCCGCAACGTCGCCTCGGCAAAAAGATCGCGGAAGGCCTGCAGCGAGATCACCTCGGGCGCAGTCAGCGCCTCGCGCGTCCAGGCACGGTCCTCGATCAGCGCCGCCAGCTCGAAGCTCGCGTCGTTCGCGAAGGCGATCGTGCCGGCCTCCCCGCTTCCCGGGCCGGGCGGCAGCGCCTCGACACCCTTGTCGGTCACGCGCACGCCCGGGAAGGCGCCGCCGCGATGCTCGACATCGACGAAGGCACCGGGATGGAGCGTGCGCAGGCGATAGGAGCCGGCCGGCAGGTCGACCGTCACGCCGCGCTTCTCGCCCGGCGCCAGCAGGAGCTGGACGGCGACATGGGGCGTGGCCATCGGGCCCGACAGGCAGAAGCCGCCGACGCCCAGCGGCCGTACCGACGGCGCAGGCGCGAAGGATAGCTCGACGTTCTTCTCGAAATCGCGATCGTAGTCGATGTTGCACGACGGGCAATGCGCACCGCGCGGCAGCTCGGAGAGCGCCGACACCGTGAGCTTGGCGCCGCGGCAGTTGGTGCACAAGAGGTCCCACTTCATGGCGAGCAGGCCCGCGCGCGTGGCGGCAAGGCATGCTTCGATGGCGGCGCGCTGCGGCACCTTCAGATCGAGCGCCAGCTTCTTGGGTTTCAGATGGGCGAGATCTGTCGCCATGCCGCTCAGCACGAAGTCGGCGAGCTTGGCGCCGAGCCCGTTGCCGTAGGGGCTGCGATCGACCTCGGCCGCCAGCGCCGCGGCCCGCTCGCGCGCGCCCTCGGGCAACTCGGGTGGTGCGATGTCGAACCACGTTGCGCGCTCGCCTTTGGCGAAGGCCACGGCTTCGAGGATGCGCTTCTCGACCACGCCGCCCGCCTGCCTGGCGAGCCGCGCACCGAACAGGCGGCCGGTCAATGTCAGCGGCTCGTACTCCAGCGCGTAGCTCACCTTGCTGCCGCCGCGGCCATCGGACTCGAGATCGAAGATCGGACCGAAGCGACGGAACGGCCCCTTGGTGAATTCTCGGGCCTGGCGGAAATGCCGGCCCTCGATCCACTCGTAGGGCTTCTCCTCCCATTCCAGCGCGAAGCCTGCAGCCTTGCCCTTGCCTCGGCGCAGCACAGTACCGTTGGGCTGCGGCGTCTCTTCGAGTACATAGGGTGGAAGCCCCATCGCCTCGTTGAAGCGGTTGGTGTCGGCCAGCACCGGCCACAGCTCGCTGGGCGGCAGGTCGAAAGTCCATGTCCAGGTCGCACGGGGCATGAGGATGTTACTGTAGCACTCCTCCGGCGGATGCCTCGCGGAGGATCACAGGGTAGTGAAGCGTCAGGCTCGGCGCGAAAGGAGGGAATTGATGATCAGGAAGGCGATCTCACTCGGTATTGCCACCATCGCCTTTGTCTTCAGTGAATCCGCCATCGCTCAAGTCGTCGTCGACGGCGACACCATCGAGCTCAAGGGCACGACCTTCCGATTGCACGGCATCGACGCGCCGGAGCTCGCACAGGTCTGCGCCGACGGCTGGCCCGCAGGCCGTGCGGCACGAGACTATCTCTCCGACCTGATCGGCACGAAGGAGGTCGCGTGCACGACGCGGATGGGCGAGCTCGACCACGAGATCACGGCGATCTGCCGCGCCGATGGCATCGATCTCGGGGCCGCGATGGTCACCGGCGGCTACGCTCTCGCCTTCGTTCCGTATTCCGCGCGCTACATCACGCAGGAGGATGCCGCGACAGCGGCGCGGCGCGGCGTTCACGGTCACAAGTGCATCGCGCCCTGGCAGTGGCGAAGCGCCCGGGACTGACGTCGACAGTTATCCTCCGGCATTTTCTCTCAGCCCTCACGCGATCACATTGCTGCCAAGTTCCTGGCCAAATCTCCGCTGCGAAAAATCGCCGATCGCAGATATCGCGGTTCTTCGGCGACATAAAAACCAAGACGACCGACGCCCCCGCCCTCTGACCCCTCAAGGAACACGAGATGCTCGATGAAGGCCCCGTGCCGCGACGCATTGTGAACTCTTCATCTTCTCCTCGCCCCTCTTCCTCGAGATATCCGACTTCACCGCGGCCAGGCCGCCGGCCTGCGGGCGCGCGCGACACGTGGCGCACCGTCGGCGTGCTGCTGGGCGGGCTGGCGCTCGTGGCGGTGATGGTCTGGCTGGTGCCGCGCGAACCGTTGCCGCCATCTGCGTCTGCCGAGACCACTGGCGCATCGCCGCAGATCGCCGAAGCTCCAAGCGTGGACTCCGAATCAGCGACACCGATGCCCGAGCCGGCACAGCAGGAGGCATTGTCGCAGGAAGCAGCGCCGCCCGACGTCGACACCGCAGCCGGACCGGAAACGGCTCCGCCCTCCGGCGCATCGGACCTCGAGCCGGAGGCGGCGGCGCAGGACGCACCGCCGGCCGATGACACCGCCGTCGCGATGGCATCACAGCCACCCGCGACGGCGCCCGCTCCTTCCATGGTCGAGACCTCCGCACGGCTGAAGAAGGGCGGCACGGTCGCGGGCGCGCTGCATGGGCTGGGCATCGCCACCAAGGACGTCGGCAACGCCATCGCGGCCCTCAAGGCGCGCGTACGCCTGAACCGTTTGCCGGTCGGCCAAGAAATCAACGTGACGCTGGGACCGACCGAGGACGAAGACGGCAAACCACTCCTGGTCGCTCTCAGGATCCGGCCCGAGCCCAGGCGCGAGGTCACGCTCGAGCGCGACGGCAATGGCGGTTTCAAAGCCGAGGAAGAGATCTTCGAGACCACGCCCAGGCTGCAGCGCGCCACGGGGACTGTCGACGGCTCGGTGATCGTGAGTGCCGAGGCGGCCGGCGTGCCGCGGCCGGCGCTGGTGGAGATGCTGCGCGCCTTCTCCTGGGACGTGAACTTCCAGCACGACATCAAGGTCGGCGACCGCTTCGACGTGCTGATCGAGCAGGCCTGGACCAGCGACGGGTGGCCGGTCGACGCCGGACGCGTGCTGTGGGCCGAACTGACCACCGGCGGCGGCGAGCAGAGCTTCAGCATCTACCGCTTCAAGCCGCACGATGGCGAGGAGTTCTTCTACAACAAGGAAGGCGAGAGCGTGGTCAAGGCGCTGCTGCGCACGCCGCTCAACATGAGCCGCATCTCATCGCGCTTCGGCATGCGCCATCATCCGGTGCTCAAGTTCACCCGCCTGCATGCCGGCATCGACTTCGCGGCGCCACCCGGCACGCCGATCCTCGCCGCCGGCGCCGGACGCGTCGTCGAGGCCGGCCCCAACGGCGGCTACGGGCGATGGATCAAGATCAGCCACTCGGATGGCCTGGCGACCGGCTACGCCCACCTGTCGCGCATCGCGCCGGGCGTGCGGCGCAGCGCGCGCGTGAAGCAGGGCCAGGTGATCGGCTATGTCGGCACCAGCGGGCTCTCGACCGGCCCGCATCTGCATTTCGAGTTGCATCGCAACGGCCGACCGGTCGATCCGCTCAGCATGGCGCGCACGGCGCTGAGGTCCCGGCTCAGCGGCCAGGACCTCACGCGCTTCAAGGCGCGCGTCGCAGAAATCGACCGGGCGCGCGACAGCGCAGCCGCAGCGGCACAGCCGTAGCGGCTTGCGCCCCTAGCGCCTGCTTTCTTTGAACGCTGATACAACACCAACCTCACCCTGCGGGCTTCCTCAGGATGAGGTCGTCTGTGGATCAGCGTTCAATCAAAGTGGGTACTAGCCGCGGATGTCCTTGGACGACGACCGATCGATCGCTTCGCTGCAGCTCTGGCCGCCGACGGGCTTGCGCAGCTTCCAGCACATGGTGTCGCCGTCCTTCACGATCCCGGAATTGCAGTAGAAGACTTCCTGCTTCTTCTGCAGCCAGAGCCCGCCCGGCACGGCCGCCTTGATGTCGAAATCCTTGGCCAGGAGATCGGTCGCCGACAGGTTGGGCTCAGCGACATGCTGGGAGGCGCAGGTCGCCTCCGCCTTGCCCCCAGGCGCCGCCGTTGCCTGCTGATCCGTTGCCTGCCCGGCAGCGGTGAACACGAGAACGAGCGCCGCAGCGCCGAACATAGCCGTCTTCATCATCATCACACCCTCGGATGGCGCCGCCCCAACGGAGCCACCTCTTTCCCAGGTGCTTAGGTATTATTTTCTCACCCAAAGAGCAATTTCTTATTCTGCGCCATAAATGTAATATTGTTGTTAAACTGCAATTACTGTGAATCGCGCCGTCAATTCGCAGATCGGCAATCCCCGGGACAATCCGAAGACGGGGCGCCTTGTTTTCGTGCCAGACTGCGCGCATGCAGCAGCACCATGAAGCCATCGTCGTCGGCGCCGGCGTCGCCGGCATCTACCAGATCAAGCGCCTGCTCGACCTCGGCATCGATGCCACCGTGCTCGAGGCCGGCGGCGATCTCGGCGGCACCTGGTATTGGAATCGCTATCCGGGCGCGCGCTTCGATTCGGAGAGCTGGACGTACGGCTACTCCTTCTCGCGCGAGCTTTTGGACGAATGGCATTGGAAGGAGCACTTCTCCGGCCAGCCTGAGAACCTGCGCTACCTCAACCACGTCGCCGACAGGTTCGGCCTGCGCAAGCACATGCAGTTCAACTGCCGCGTCGACAGTGCGCGCTACGACGAGGCGGAGAACCTCTGGCATGTGCGCACCGGCGATGGGCGCGAGCTCACCTGCCATTTCCTGATCCTGACCTTGGGGCTGCTGTCGATCCCGACCCTGCCCAAGCTCGAGGGCATGGAGAGCTTCAAGGGCCGCTCGTTCCACACCTTCCACTGGCCGCAGCAGCCGGTCGACATGGCGGGCAAGCGCGTCGCCGTGGTCGGCACGGGCGCCACCGGCATCCAGGTGATCGGCGAGATCGCCGACAAGGTGGGCGAGCTCACCGTGTTCCAGCGCCGGCCGAACTGGAGCTGTCCGCTGAACAACGGGCCGATCTCCGAGGCCGAGATGGCCGACATTCGCCGCCGCTACGACGAGATCTTCGCCGCCTGCTCGCACTCGCCGGGCGGTTTCGTGCACGAGCCCGACCGGCGCGGCTTCTACGAGGTGAGCCGTGAGGAGCGGCGGGCGCTGTGGGACCAGCTCTACGACGGACCGGGCTTCGGCATCTGGCTCGCCAACTTCCGCGAGATCTTCACCGACGAGAAAGCCAACGCCGAGTTCTCCGAATACATCGCCGACCGCATCCGCCGGCGCGTGAAGGATCCCAAGGTCGCCGAGAAGCTGATCCCGCGCGACCACGGCTTCGGCGTGCAGCGCGTTCCGATGGAAACCAACTACTTCGAGGCCTTCAACCGGCCCAACGTCCGCCTGGTCGACATCAGCGAGACGCCGCTGGTGCGCGTCACCGAGAAGGGCCTGCGCACGACCGAGGGCGACTACGAATTCGACATCATCGTCTACGCCACGGGCTTCGACGCCATCACCGGCGCCTACGACAAGATCGACATCCAAGGCGCGGGCGGCGTGAAGCTCGCCGACAAGTGGCGCACCTCGATCTCGACCTTCCTCGGCATGTTGATTCACGGCTTCCCCAACATGCTGATGCCGTCCGGCCCGCAAAGCGGCTCGGCCTCGACCAACTATCCGCGCGGCATCGAGACCGGCGTGAACTGGTGCACCGACCTGCTCGAGTACATGCAGGCCAAGGGCTACACCAAGGTCGAGGCGACGGAGCAGGCCGAGCAGCGCTGGACCAAGCACGTCGTCGACATGTACGCCATGATGCTGATGCGCAAGGCCAAGTCGTGGTTCACCGGCTACAACTCCAATGTGCCGGGCCACGAGCAGGGCACCATCCGCTACCTCGTCTACAACGGCGGGACGCCGAAGTACGTGAACACGATCAACAAGGTAGCGGCCAGCGGCTACGAAGGCGTCGTGCTGAGCGCCGGTCACGGGCCGGCGCCGGCGGCCGGACAGCCGGCGGCCGTGGCCTGAGAGGAGATTTGGACATGAGCGACATCGCCTATACGCCGATCCTGCCCGAGGGCTGGACGCGGCCGCGCGGCTTCTCGCATGCCGTCGTCGCCAAGGGCACCCGGAGCGTGCGCATCGCGGGCCAGATCGGCCGCGAGCCCAGCCAGTCGCACATCCCGCCGGGCACGGACGCCGGCACGCAGTGGCGCGTGGCGCTCTCGAACCTCGTGACCGTGCTGAAGGCGGCGGGCGGCGAGCCGCAGCACCTGGTGGCATTGCGCGCCTACGTGACGGACATCGCCGAGTTCAATGCCGCGGGCGCCGCCATCGGCGCGGCATGGGGCGCCACGCTCGGCAGGCACTTCCCGGCCATGACCCTGGTCCAGGTTTCGGCCCTGATCGATCCGCAGGCCAAGGTCGAGATCGAGGGCGAAGCGATCCTGCCCTGAGCCTGGGGGCGCCCTCGCGAACGGCGGAGGACGACCGGCACGTCGGCCGGCTGATGCTGTTCTTCGCCATCGTCTATCTCGTCGAGGGCATCGGCCAGGCGCGCGTCGGCATCATCTACCAGCCGCTGACGCACTATCTGAAGGACATCGGCTGGAGCGCGCTGCAGGTCGCCGCCTATTTCGCCGTCCTGAACTTCCCGTGGATCATCAAGCCGGCCTTCGGCCTGGTCTCCGATTTCGTCCCGCTGTTCGGCTACCGCCGCAAGAGCTACCTGATCATGGCCAGCCTGTGCGCGGTCGCGGCCTTTGCCGTGATCGCCCGCCAGGCCGAACCGGGCGCCATCGCCCTGCCGTTGCTCCTCACCTCCTACGCCATGGCCACGGCCAGCACGCTCTGCGGCGCCCTGCTGGCGGAGAACGGCCAGGCCTTCCGCCTCAGCAGCACCTTCGTCAGCCAGCAGTGGCTCTGGTTCTATATCGCGATCATGGCGAGCTCGTTCGCGGGCGGCGCGCTGGTCGAGACCCTGCCAGCGCTCTCCGCCCTCCAGATGGCGGCCGCCATCGCCGCCGTCGCGCCGATTGCCGTGGTGCTGGCGTCGCTGTTCCTGCTCGATGAGCGCAAGGTGAGCGCGAACGCCGCCGAGATGCGGCGCACCTTCCAGAGCCTGGCGACGGCGACGAAGTCGGCCAGGCTCTACATCGTCGCGCTGTTCCTGTTTCTCTATTCCTTCGCGCCCGGCTTCGGCACGCCGCTCTACTACTTCATGACCGACGAGCTGAAGTTCTCGCAGAGCTACATCGGCATCCTGGGCGCGATCGCCTCGGCCGGCTGGATCGCCGGCGCCCTGCTGCATCGCTATCTGCTGCGCGGCATGAGCTCGAAGACGCTGCTCAACCTCAGCATCGTGCTGGGCACGCTGTCGGCCGCCTCGTTCCTGCTGCTGGCCGATCCGATCACGGCCGCGATCGTGAACTTCGCCAACGGCGTCGCCCTGATGATCGCCACCATCGCCTCGCTCACGCTCGCCGCCGACTATGCTCCCAGGCGCGCGGAGGGCTTCGCCTTCGCCGGGCTGATGTCGATCATGAACCTCGCGGAGCTCGCCTCCAGCACCGTGGGCGCTTGGCTCTACGACGACGTGTTCGGCGGACGGCTCGGACCGCTGATCGTCGTCTCCGCCGCCTCGACGGCGGTCACGCTGGCGCTCGTTCCGATGTTGCGACTCGACGGCGGCGTCAGTCGCTAGAGATCGCTCCGGCACATCGTTCCTCTCGCAGCGTTGCTGGGGAGCAGGCTCAAGGCTTGGACAGCTCCAGGTACTGAGTGCCCAGCCTGAGCTGAAGCGTGCCGCCGATGGCGCGGCCCCGGATCGCGATCTCCGTCCTGAGGCAGGTCGAGCCGAACATCAGCGCCAGGCCGCTGACGCTTCCCGTCGATGAGACCTTGACCTTGATCGGTGTCGCGCCGCACTCCCGCTGGATCAGCGTGCCCGAGCCGATGCCGTTGGTCACCTGGAGCCTGAAGGTGACGACGCGTCCATCCGCCCGCGTCGTGACCATGCCGACATAGACCCCGTCATGGGTATCGATCGGTTCGGCGTTGTCGCCATTCTGCGGCTCGTCGTCGGTCTCGTCCGTCTGCTGCTGCCAGACCCCGATGGCCGCGTCGGCGCGCTTCTCGAGGTGCCCGCGGTCGAGAAACTTGACGGCCGGCGCACGCCATGCGGCAAGCGCCGACGATGGCCATGGCGTCGAAGCGAGATAAGCGGCCCCCAGCAGGAACGTAAGCCAGGTGACGATCGCGCCAATGCGTCTTGGGTCTCGGACCATGGAGCACCTCCTGGTCTGGCGAGACCTGCATTCTGCGGTGCTTTCGATCCGACCTATGTGTCATTCCGCACACTCACTCCAGGCGAATGCCGGCATCGGCGATGACCTTCTTCCAGACCTCGGTCTCGCGGGCGATGTGCGCCGCGGCCTCGGCCTGGGTGTCGGCGATCGTCTCCATGCCCTGCTGGCCGTAGGCTGCCTGAACCTCCTGCGCCTTGAGCGCCTTGGTCAGGATCGCGTTGAGCTGCGCCACGATCTCGGGCGGGACCTTGGAGGAGACCACGGCGGCGTACCAGTTGGTCGCGGCGTAACCCGGGAAGGCCTGCTCGGCGATGGTCGGGATGCCGGGATCGAACGGCGAGCGCTTGGCGCCGGTGACGGCAAGGGCGCGGATGCGGCCTTCGCGCATCATCGGCGTGGCGGTGGGAGCGCTCGCGATCAGCGACGGCACGTGGCCCGCCACTAGGTCGTTCATCGCCGGCCCGCCGCCGCGGAATGGAACGTGGTTCAGCCTGGTGCCGCTGCGCGCCTTCAAGAGCTCGCCGGCGAGGTGGCCCGCGCCGCCGACGCCCGATGAGCCGTAATCCATGCCTTCAGGACGCCTGGCGAGCTCGAGATACTCGGCCAGCGTCTTGGCCGGCACGCTGGGATGCACGACCAGCACGTTGGAGAAATCGACCGCCAGGCACACCGGCGCAATGTCGGCGATCGGATCGTAGCCGACGTCCTTCATGGCGTAGGGATTGACCGCCAGCATGCCGACATTTGCCAGCAGCACGGTGTGGCCGTCGGCCGGCGCGCGCAGCGCCTCGCGGGTCGCGATATTGCCGCCGGCGCCGGGCTTGTTGTCGACCAGCACCGAGTAGCCGGCGCTCTTGGTCAGCTCGGCCGCCAGCACGCGCGCGACGATGTCGCCGCCGCCGCCCGCGGCGAAGCCGACGACCAGCCGCAGCTGCTTGGACGGAAATGCCTGCGCCCGACCCAGCGCCGGCAGCAACGCGGCCGACGCGGCAGCCCCGATCAACGAACGCCGATACATGAACGATCCTCCAGACTTTCGTCCGGGGATCATGCCATCGCCTGTGCCTTTAGTCGGGCACGAATTTCGCGGAAGGATGGACGCCGTTGCCGATGCCCATCAGCAGCCGGCGCGTCGGTAGCAGGCGCCGCCGGTCGCAATGGCGGCGCACTGACGCCTGCTCCCGGTCACGCTCTGACGTGCCGGTCGATGAACTCGATCATCCGACCGAACATGGGACCGCACTTGGAGAGGTCCGGCGAGGCGCCGGGCTTGCGCTCCATGTCGATGTATTCCAAGGCGATCGAGCCGCCGGCCTTGGCGTACGCCGCGCAGAAGCGCTGCGGCTCGTTGCCGTCGAACGACGATTCGGTGTCCTTGTAGTCGTGCATGATGTCGCCGTGCGCCTGGAACCAGATCGCGGGCGGCGTCAGCAGCTTCTCAGCCCTCTCGAGCGCCATGGTCGGGCTGCCCTCGGACATGTTGGCTTCCGAGCGCCAGTAGGAATCGTGGCGGCCGATGATCGACTTTGGCCAGGCCGGCGGATTGGCGCTGGCCTCGGCGCGCTTGGCGTGGCGGTAGCGGCTCAGCGGATTGATCACCGGCCAGGACATGATCACGCAGCGCACGCTCGCGTCCTGCGGCGGCGATCCGGCCGGCAACGGGATCGCCGAATAACGCGCATCGTGCGGCCGCATGGCGACCAGCATGGCGAGATGGCCGCCGCTCGACTGGCCGGACAGGCCTATGAGGTCGGGCCGGGTCTCGAGCGCGCGCGCATTGGCCTTGGCCCAGCGCACCGCGTAGTTGATGTCCTGCACCGAGGCCGGATAGGGATCCTCGTTGCCGGAACGGAAGTCGAGGGCGATCGACACGACGCCGTGCGCGGCCATGTATTCGTGGCGCAGCCGCTCGGTGGTGCGGTCGCTCATGCACCACGCGCCGCCATGGCACTCGACCATGGCCGGGAACGGGCCCGCGCCGCGCGGCTTGAAGACGGTCGCCAGCAACGGCTTGTCGCCGTGCCGCAGATACTCGACGTCTTCGACATCGAACGCGGCGCTCGGGGTTTCGAGGACTGCAGTAGCCATGGCACGTTCCTCCGATGTTGGTTGCGCCATAGCCTAGCCGTCTTTACGGGGGATGCGAAACCCCACACCACCTCACCCTGAGGAGCGGCCCAACGGGCCGCGTCTCGAAGGGTCGACACCACCAAGACTGGGGCCCACCCTTCGAGACGCGCACTTCGTGCGCTCCTCAGGGTGAGGTGATGTAGGATCCTCTGTCCCAGACTACGGCAACACGACCTTCACCAGCCGGCCACCCTGCACGTCGACGCGCTGCATCATCGAGCTGCCCTGGGTGCCGTCCTGCCACTTCACGCTAGTCGTTGCGTACCACACGCCATCCGGGACATTCGGGAAGGAGAAGCTGCCTGAGCTGTCGCAGCGCGTCGTGCGCAGGGTCTGGACGTAGAGCGGGTCGTCGCGCTCGAACTTCACCGGGCCGAGGCTCGTGGCGCGCGTGCCACGGGTGGCGTTGCCGAAGATCGCCGTCATGCGCGCCCGCGCATAGGCGGTGTCGGGAATCAGGTTGGCCGACTGGCCGGCGCAGGTGTAGGTCGTGCCGCCGGATTTCAGGCTGGCGTTTCCGCTCACGGTGTTGCGGCCGCTCTTGCGCGCCCAGTCGACGTCGCCGGAAGAGATGCCCGACGACAGGGCGGCCTGCTGCTGGAACTGGGCGCATCCGGCGAGCGCCAAGGTCAATCCGAGAACGAGTGCGAGGGGCTTCATTGGCAGTCTTTCCTCCATTCAGCCGAGCGTAGACTGCCGCGCCGGCCTGGCCTGTGATCCTTCGGTGAACAGGCGTATGCTCGGGCCAGCGTTGCCCGCGGCATGCCCTTTCGGCCCCGCGGCAGTGGTGCAGTTTCTTCGAGACGCATGGTTGGCAGACGACTTCCCCGGTGCGCCGAGGCGCAGCGGGACACGCGTATTTCCAGCTCACACCTACGCTTACACCGGCTCATGAAAATGACAGGAGGAAATCATGGCTCGCATTGCGCGGCGTAGAGTTCTCAAACTGTCTGCATCGGGCGGCATGGCCGCCATTCTCGCCAGCGGGCGCGCGCCCGCGCTCGCCCAGGAGACGCAGATCCATTGGCTGCGCTGGGCCGATTTCGTGCCGGCGTCGGACACGCTGCTCAAGGGCCCGATCTCTCAGGAATGCAAGAAGGCGCTGGGCTTCGGCCTCAAGGTCGAGACCGTCAATGCAAACGACCTGCAATCGCGCATCACCTCGGCGATCCAGTCGGGCAGCGGCGCCGACATCATCATGGGATTCAGCAACTGGCCGCAGCTCTATGTCGGAGGCCTCGCCGACGTCAGCGACGTCGCCGAAGAGCTCGGCAAGGCGGGCGGCGGCTACTACGACGTCTCCAAGCAGATCGCGACCGTCGGAAACAAGTGGATCGGCGTGCCGTTCACGGTGGGCGGCGGGCTGAACGCCTATCGCAAGTCGTGGTTCGAGGAGGTCGGCTACAAGAGCTTCCCGGAGACCTGGGACACCTTCCGCGATGCCGGCAGGAAGCTGAAGGCCAAGGGGCGCCCGATCGGCCAGACCGCGGGCCATACGTTCGGCGACGCGCCGGGCTGGTGGTATCCCTTCCTCTGGTCGTTCGGCGGCAAGGAAGTCGACCCCGAGGGCAGGGTCGTGCTCAACAGCAAGGAAACGGTCGAATCGATCAAGTTCGCGGTCGTCCTGTGGAAGGAAACCATGGACGAAGGCGGGTTGGCCTGGGACGACACCAACAACAACCGCGCCTTCCTGTCCCAGACGATCAGCGCCACCAACAACGGCGCCTCGATCTACATCGAAGCCAAGCGCAAGCCCGACACCTACAAGACCGAGAAGGGCACGCCGATGTACCAGGACATCCAGCACGCGCCCATCCCCAAAGGCGTCGCCGGCCAGTACAACCTGCCCGGCGTGTTCACCGACATGCTGATGGGCTACTCGAAGAACCAGAAGCAGGCCAAGGACTTCCTGCGCTGGATCCACTCCAAGCCGATCTACGATCAGTGGTTCACCTCGCAGCAGGGCTACACTTCGGGCGCGACCAAGGTGTGGGCCAATCACGCGGTGTGGGACGTCGATCCGGTGCTGAAACCCTTCAAGGACCTGCCGGTGTACGGCCGGCTGGTCGGCTATGCCGGGCCACCCGACCGCAAGGCGGCCGAGGTCGTCAGCAAGTACATCATCGTCGACATGTACGCCAAGGCGATCCAGGGCATGCCGGCCGAGGAAGCCGCCAAATGGGCGCACGGCGAGGCGACGAAGGCGTACGCGTAAATCGTCTTCCTCCCCAGCGAAGCTGGGGAGGTGTCCGCAAAGCGGACGGAGGGGTCATGAATCGCCGATGAGGCCCATGACCCCTCCGCCGGCGTAAGACGCCGGCACCTCCCCACGCTCGCGTGGGGAGGAAGGCTCTACCCAAACGCCGCGAACACCTCGTCGATCGCCTTCATCTGGTTGCCGGCCGCCGAGGACGGCACCAGGATCGGCGTGTGCACGCCCGCCGCGCGCCAGGCGGCGACGCCGTCGCGCACCTTGGCCGCGGGACCGAACAGCGTGGTTTCGGCCAGCCACTTGTCGGTCAGGAACTTCGGCACGTCGTCGCGCCGGCCCTCGGCGATCGCCTTCTCGATGGCATCCATCTCCTCGATAAAGCCCGCCTCCTTCCAGTAGTTCCGATAGTTGGGCAGGAAGGCGTAGTTGGTAAGCGTGCGCCGGTTCACCGCCCGGGCGGCCTCGATGTCGTCGCTGATGCAGGTCGGGATCATGTTGCCGATAAAGAAGCCCGGATCGTTGCGCTTGGCCGCGGGCAGTGCCGCCAGCGACTCGCCCATGTGCGACAGCACGACGTTGGCGAACACCACGCCCTCGGCAAATTCACCCGACAGGGCCACCATCTTCTTGCGCAGCGCCGCGACGATGATCGGCGGCAGCGGACCGTAGGACGTCTCGGCGCGGAACTTCTCGATGAAGCTGCGCGTATCGGCGAGCGGCTTGCCCGGCGTCACGCCCATGCGCACGTAGGACGGCCCGTGGGCGATGCCGATGCCGAGCCGGAAGCGCCCGCCCGACACCTCGTGCATCATCGCGGCGCTCTGCGCGAAATCGACGATGGTGCGCTGGTAGATCGGCGCGATCGAGGTGGCGAACGTGATCTTCTCGGTGTTCCACGCCAGCGCCTCGCACGTCGACATGCCGCCGGTCGGGCTCGGCACATAGAGCCCGGCGAAGCCGCGCCGCTCCGCCTCCTGGCCGAGCTCGATGGTGCGCCGGCGGCGGCCGGGCATGGCGATCAGGCAGAGGGCGGGAAGCGATTCAGGCATCGTGAGGTCCTTCGGCTGGCGTTCGTCCGGGCAACTATCTCATAACGACGCCCATCAATCTCCTTGTCGAACCAGCCGCGTATTGGTCTAGTGCCAGCGGGGAGAGCGTAACCCGAGTGCGTTGCGTAGTTTCTGCCGTGCCAGCCCTGTACCCGCGCACGACCCGCGTACCCAAAAAACTAGCGGTCAAATCGGGAGGAAACCCAACATGAAATACAGCGTAATGCTCGTTGCCGCTGGCGTGCTCGTCGCCGGGACGGCGTTCGCCCAGCAGCCGCCGATCAAGATCGGCGTGCTCTATCCATTGACCGGCGGCGGCGCTGTCTACGGCGCACCGGCGCTGGTCGGCCACCAGATGGCGATCGAGGAGCTGAACGCCAAGGGCGGCATCCTCGGCCGCAAGGTCGAGTCGCTGGAACGCGACGACAAGCTGAACCCGGCGACGGCCTCCTCGACGATGAAGGAGCTCATAACCAAGGACAAGGTCGACATCGTGCTCGGTGGCCTGTCATCGGCGGTCGGGCTCGCCATGTCGGAACAGAGCAAGCAGGAGAAGGTCGTCTACATCTCGACCATCCCCAAGACCATCCAGATGACGACGGACAAGCTGCACAAGTACGTCTTCCGCACGGCGGCGAACACCGACCAGGAAGGCGAAGCCATGGCGATCCTGGCCGGCAAGAACAATCTCGCCAAGATCTGCCATCTCGAGCTCGACTATGCCTACGGCAACGACCTCGAAGCCGGCATCCTGAAGGCGATGCCCAAGCATGCGCCCAACGCCAAGATCGTGCTGACCTTGAAGCCCAAGCTCGGCGCCACCGACTTCAATCCGTTCATCCCGCAGGTCATGGCGGCGGGCTGCGACGGCGTGCTGTCGGGCCTGTGGGGGCCGCACTTCGTGTCGTGGGTCAAGCAGGCCGCCCCGCTCGGCTTCTTCAGCAAGATCAAGTGGATCTCGGGCGGCGAAGTCGGCAGCCATGAGATCGCGGGCGAGCTGAAGGGCGAGTACCCGGACAACGTCGTCGCCAACAGCTACGAGCTCTGGTACGCCGGTAACGATCCGTCCCATAAGGAGTTCCAGGCCAAGCTCGCCAAGAAGCTCAACACCCAGGAGACCCCGCAATGGGCGGCGCTGGGCTACATCGGCGTGATGTACGCCGCGGCGGCGATGGAGAAGGCCAAGTCGACCGATCCCGACAAGGTCGCCGAGGCGCTGGAGGGACTCACGATCGGCACGCCGGTCGGCAAGCTCACCATCGACGCCAAGACCCACCAGGCCAACATCGGCCAGTTCTGGGGCCCGATGGTCAAGAAGCCCGACCGCGCCTACCGCATGATGGAGCCGGCTGAGTACATCCAGCCGAAGTGACGGCGTAGAAGTCGCGTCATTCATGCTCTTCGGGACCGCGAGCTTCCAGCTCGCTCATGATCATGAGCGAGCTGGAAGCTCGCGGTCCGGAAGACTCATGGCTTCTCCTTCACACGGGCCCGTTCGATGACCCTCACCATGTTCACGCTGAACGCGTTCTATGGCCTCGCGCTCGCCATGAACATGTTCATCATCGCCTCCGGCCTGAACCTGATCTTCGGCGTGCTGCGGGTGATCAATTTCGCGCACGGCATGTTCTACATGTTCGGCGCCTACATCGTCTTCACCGTGGCCAAGAGCTGGGGCGCGCCGTTCTTCGTCGGCGTGCTGGCAGCCGGCGCCGCCCTCGCGGTGATCGCCTTCGCGATCGAGCGGCTGCTGCTGCGCCATCTCTACGACAGGGAGCACCTGATGCAGCTCCTGTTCACCTTCGCGATCGTCCTGCTGATGAGCGACGCGGCGAAGATGATCTGGGGCACCGACCAGTACTCGGTCGGCTATCCGCCGGGCCTTGGCGGCGCGGTCAACCTGGGCTTCGTCGTGCTGCCGCAGTACCAGCTGTTCCTCTGCGTCGTCGGACCGCTGATCGCCGTCGCCATGTGGGTGCTGGTCGATCGCACGCGCTGGGGCCGCGTCGTGCGTGCCGCCACCCAGGACCGCGAGATGCTGGCCGCGCTCGGCGTCAACGTGCCGATGGTCTATGCCGCGGCGTTCACCATCGGCTCTGCCCTGGCCGGCATCGGCGGCGCGCTGGCCGCGCCCCGCATCGCGCTGGTGCCGGGCATGGACGCCACCATCATCAACGAGTGCTTCATCATCGTCATTATCGGCGGCCTGGGGAACCTGTGGGGCTCCTTCCTGGGCGCCCTCGCCTTCGGCTTCGTCGTGCAGTTCGGCACCGTGCTGGCGCCCAACTGGCAGGACGTGCTGCCCTACGTGCTGATGCTGGTGGTGCTGATCGTGCGGCCGTGGGGCCTTTTGGGCCGGCCGGAGACGGGGCACTGACCATGCCGCAACGCCGCTACCTGATCGCCTCGGCGATCGTCGTGCTGCTGCTGGCGCTGATCCCGTTCGCCGGCAGCCGCTACGCCGTCGACCTCACGACCGAGGTGCTGATCTACGCGCTGTTTGCGCTGAGCCTCAACGTGCTGATCGGCTTCACCGGCAACATCTCGTTCGGCCATGCCGCCTATTTCGCCATCGGCGGCTATGCCTGCGCCATCCTGCTCACGACCTACGGCTGGCCGCTCCTTTTCGCCCTGCCGGCGGCGGTGGTGCTGGCCGGGCTGGTGGCTGCCGTAGTCGGCTTCTTCTGCGTACGGCTAACGCAGATCTACTTCGCCATGCTGACCCTGGCCTTCGCCATGCTGGTATGGGGCGTCGCCTTCAAATGGAAGGAGGTGACCGGCGGAGACGACGGCTTCACCGGCATCAAGATACCGGCGATGCTGGCCAACCCTGTCAGCTACTTCTACTTCACGCTGATCGTGGTGACGGCGGGCGTGGCGGCGCTGTGGGTGATCTGCCATTCGGCCTTCGGCCTCACCCTGGTGGCGGTGCGCGAGAACAACGTGCGCGCGGGCTTCATCGGCATCGATACGCGGCGCATGCGCTGGGCGGCCTTCACCGTCGCCGGCACCTTCGGCGGCCTCGCCGGCGCATTGTTCGGCATGTACCACCGCGGCATGTACATCGAGAACGCCTTCTGGACAGAATCGGCCAACGTGCTGATCATGGTGCTGCTGGGCGGCATCTACTCCTTCATCGGGCCGATCATCGGCGCCGCCGTGCTGCACCTGCTGCAGACCTTCACCAACCAGTACACGCCCTACTGGCCGACCGTGCTGGGCCTGATCCTGCTGGTGATCGTGCTGGTGCTGCCCGACGGGCTGATCGGCCTCGTGAAACGGGTGAGGATGCGTGGAGGTCGACCATGACCGCCATGCTCGGCATCAGCGGCCTGTGGAAGACCTTCGCGGGCTTCGTCGCCACGCGCGACGTCTCCTTCGAGCTTCTGGCCGGCGAGACCCATGCGGTGATCGGGCCCAACGGCGCGGGCAAGACCACCTTCTTCAACCTGATCACCGGCCACTTGCGGCCGGACAAGGGCAGCGTCTCGTTCGAGGGGCGCGACCTGGTCGGCCTGCCGCCGCAGAAGATCGTGCGGCTCGGCATCGCCCGCTCGTTCCAGCGCATCAACATCTATCCCCGCCTGACGGTGTTCGAGAACGTCCAGGTGGCGCTGATCGCCCACGCAGGCCAGCAGTGGAACCTGTTCCGGCCCGGCCGCGCGCTGCATCGCCAGGGCACGCAGGAGCTGCTCGAGCTGGTCGGGCTGGCGCCGGAAGCGCAGGAGACCGCGGGCGAGCTGAGCTACGGCAAGCAGAAGCAGCTCGAGCTTGCGATCGCCTTGGCCTCCCAGCCGCGCTTGCTGCTGCTCGACGAGCCGACGGCCGGCATGTCGCCGCAGGAGACCGGCGAGACCATCGCCTCGGTGCGCGACATCGTGAAGGCGCGCGGGCTGACGCTGCTCTTCACCGAGCACGACATGTCGGTGGTGTTCGGCATCGCCGAGCGCATCTCGGTGCTGCATCACGGCGAGATCATCGCCTCGGGCACGCCCGACGCCGTGCGCAACGACCCCGAGGTCAAGCGCGTCTATCTCGGGGAGCACGGCCATGGTTGAGCGGGCGGCCGACCTCAAGGTCGACGGCATCCATACCGCCTACGGGCTGAGCCAGGTGCTGTTCGGCGTCTCGCTCGAGGCAAAGGCCGGCGAATGCATCGCGCTGATCGGGCGCAACGGCGTCGGCAAGACCACGACCATGCGCTCGATCATGGGGCTGACGCCGCCGCGTCAGGGCCATGTCCTGTGGAAGGGCCAGGACATCGCCCGTCTGGGGCCGCATCGCATCTGCCGGCTGGGCATCGGCTTCGTGCCGGAGGACCGGCGCATCTTCCCCGAGCTGTCGGTGTGGGAGAACCTCGACATCGCGCGCCGTACCGGCGCCGGCGGCAAGACGACCTGGAGCGAGGATCAGGTGTTCGCGCTGTTCCCCGACCTGGCCGAGATCCGCGACCGGCGTGGCGGCGTGCTGTCGGGCGGCCAGCAGCAGATGCTGACCATCGCCCGGACCCTGATGGGCAATCCCGAGCTGCTGCTGCTCGACGAGCCGTCGGAAGGCCTGGCGCCCTTGATCGTCGACCTGCTGCAGCAGCGCGTCGCCGAGCTCAAGGCGACCGGGCTGTCGATCGTGCTGGCCGAGCAGAATCTGCAGTTCGTGATGGCGCTGGCCGACCGGGTCTACATCCTCGAGAAGGGCGAGGTGCGTTTCACCGGCACGCCCGCCGACCTCAAGGCCGACGAGCGCATCGTGCATCAGTACCTGACGGTGTGATGGCGCAAACGAAAGGCCGCCGCCCTCGCGGGCGGCGGCCTTCGCTTCCCGCCGCGGCTACCGCAGCGGAATGTTGATGTTGACGCTCGGGCTCGACGGATAGCGGTCGTAACGATCGTAACGCTGGTACATCGGCTCGTAGTAAGTAGGCGCCGGGGCATAGACCACCGGCGGCGGGGCGACGTAGACCGGGGCCCGGCGCACGACGACCGGCTGCTCGACGATGTAGACCGGCGAGCCGCGCCAACGCTTGCCGTGGCCGCCTTCACCGCCCTCGGCCGCCGTCGCCACCGTTGCGGCGGCGCCGATCACACCGATGAGCAGTCCAGCCTTCTTGGCTATCGACATTTTTGCCGCCTCCTGTTTGATCGCCGGGCGTTAACGCACACGACGCCTGCTGCGTTCCGCTTGCCTGCATTGATGCCGTGGATTGAATTGCACAGGTGGTGGTCTTGCTGTGACTGGCGCAAGCCGGAATCATTCTCAGGCAGCAGCCGGCTTTACGCTGCCGCAATCGGCTGCATGCTGTGGCCATGATAATGCCATTCGAAAGCGCACTTCCCGACATCGCCTGGCCCGCCGCCGTTTCGGGTCGCGGCATGGCCAGCCTCTCCATTCTCTTCCAGCTCGAACGCACCCAATGGTGGCCGGCCGAGCGCCTGCGCGACGGACAGCAGGCACAGCTCAGGCGCCTGCTCGATCACGCCGCCCGGCACGTGCCATTCTACCGCCGCCGCCTCGGCAAGGTGGCCGACGCCGATGGCGACGCCTTCTGGCAGGCATGGCGCGAGCTGCCGTTGCTCACGCGCCAGGACGTGCAGCGGGCCGGCGACGACCTGCTCAGTCGCTCGCTGCCCGACGGGCATGGCGAGCTCACCGAAGTCCACACCTCCGGTTCGACCGGCAAGCCGGTCCGCGCCCTGCGCAGCGACCTCTGGCTGCTGATGTGGAGCGCGGTGACGGTGCGCGAGCACCTTTGGCATGGCCGCGACTTCTCGGCAAAGCTCGCCGCCATCCGCGATTCGACGAAGGGCAAGGCGCTCCATCCCGCCGGCGAGCGCCTCGACAATTGGGGTTTCTCGACCGCGGACATCTTCAGGACCGGTCCCAGCGTCAGCCTCAACATCACGACGCCGGTCGACGACCAGCTGGAATGGCTGTCGCGCGAGGAACCCGACTATCTGCTCACGCACCCGACGATGCTCGACCGGCTGATCCGGCGCAGCGTCGAGCTCGGCCTGCGCCCCAAACGGCTGCGGCAGGTGCTGACGATCTCCGAGATCCTGGCGCCCGGTCTGCGCGAGCTCTGCAGCGCCGAGTGGGATGCGCGAGTCGTCGACACCTACAGCACACGCGAGACCGGCTATCTCGCGCTCCAGTGCCCGGACACCGACCACTATCATCTGCAGTCGGAGACGGCCCTGGTCGAGCTCCTCGGCCCCGACGGTCGGCCCTGCGCGCCCGGCGAGATCGGGCGGGTGATCGTCACGCCGCTGCACAATCTGGCGATGCCGCTGGTGCGCTACGACGTCGGCGATCATGCCGAGGTGGGCGATCCCTGTCCCTGCGGCCGCGGCCTGCCGGCGATCCGACGCATCCTCGGCCGGCGGCAGAACTTGCTGCGCACGGCCGAGGGCGAGCGCTGGCCGCTGCTGTCGTCGGACGACATCGGCAAGCTCCTGACCCTGGCGCCAATCCGGCAATACCAGTTCGCCCAGACCCATCCCGACCGCATCGAGGTGCGCCTGCTGACCGCGCGGCCGCTCACCGACCAGGAGGCACGGGGCGTCGTCGGCTGGGCCCGGGCCAAGTTCGGTGGGGAATTCCGCATCGACCTCGCCTTCCCGGCCGAGCTTTCCCGCACGGCATCGGGTAAGTTCGAGGACTTCGTCTGCCTGCTGTGAGGAAGAGGAGAAGCCCGATGAGCGATCCTGCCTTGCCGTTGCGACTGCATCACAACGCCTATGTCTGCGCCGACCAGGAGCGCACGCGCCACTTCTACGAGGACATCGTCGGCCTGCCGCTGCTCGCCGCCTGGATCGAGGAGGCCGAGTTCCCGGAGTTCCCCGGCCGACGCACGAGCTATAGCCACGCCTTCTACGGCATCGGCGACGGCGGGGCGCTCGCCTTCTTCAACTTCGCCGATCCCGAAGCGGCCGCCGCCTACCAGGCGAACAAGCAACCGACCTTCGTCCATATCGCGCTCGCCGTGACCGGCGAGACGCAGGACCGAATCAAGCAGCAGCTCGAGCGCGCGGACCTCAAGGTGCGCGAAGTCGACCACGGCTACTGCAAATCGATCTACGTCCAGGATCCCGACGGCCTGCTGGTCGAGTTCACTTCCGACCCGCCCGACGCCGGCGAGATCGCCGCCCGCCAGCGCACCACGGCGCACGAGACGCTGCGCCGCTGGACGTCGGGCGACCGGCGGGTCAACAACGACATCCGGCCGCATCGCTGATTCATGCTCTTCCGGACCGCGCGCATCTTGCGCGCTCATGGATCATGAGCGAGCCGGAGGCTCGCGGTCCGGAAGAGCATGAGCCCGTCAATCGCCGAGGTCGCCCCAGCTTGCCGTGCGCTC
Organism: Rhodospirillales bacterium; assembly: GCA_016185145.1. Lineage (GTDB taxonomy): Bacteria > Pseudomonadota > Alphaproteobacteria > Reyranellales > Reyranellaceae > Reyranella. The sequence goes on from JACPOB010000005.1 coordinate 75,976, forward strand.
GATGCGGATGGCGATGACGGGAAGCTCGCGGAGGTCCATGGCGGCGAGCTGCCGGTAACGGCCCTGCAGCAGCGCCTGCGCCCGGGCATGCTCGGAGCCGTCGGCCAGGATCTCGGCCCGGCCGCGCAGCAACACCCAGGCGAGCCGCCGCCAGTCTTCGTCGTAGTGATCGAAGACGATGGCCGCCTGTGGGTTTTCCAGGATGTTGCCCAGCCGTTTCAGCGGCCGCTCGCTGGCGCGCTTGGGCTTGCGGTCGATGGTGATGTAGAGCGTGTCGTCCTCCAGCCCGAAGCAGACCGGCACGACATGAGGCGCCGCCTGCGCATCGGCGGTCGCCAGATGGCCGATCCGTCGCGTGTCGATGAACCGACGCTCGCGCGCCGACAGCATTGCAGGGCCTCCCCACCGGTCGTCGCCAGCAGGATGACACAGCGGGTTCCCGGACGCGATTTCCCGATATGCTACGAGATGTCATCCCGAGCGTAGCGAGGGACCCTTGCGGCAGCAGGAAAGGTCCCTCGCTACGCTCGGGATGACAGTGGGCGTCTAGCGGCGCCACGCCGCTTCGTTCTTGCGCTCGTAGATGGCGCGGATCGCCGTTGGCGGCAGGCATGGCAATCTCTTGCAGTTGGGCAACATCACCGGTGAACGACGGCGCCAAGAGCCGGTTGCCGGCGCGATTGACGACGGCCGGCAAGGCCTGCCATCAGATCACCGATGGACCAGCAGCTCGCCAGCACCCTCTACACCGCCTCGACATGGGTGCTGCCCGTGCTGCTGGCGATCACCCTGCACGAGGCGAGCCACGGCTTCGTGGCGCATCTGCGCGGCGACGAGACGGCGTGGCGCCTCGGTCGCGTCAGCTTCAATCCGCTGAAGCACGTCGATCCGTTCGGCACCATCCTGCTGCCCGGACTGCTGCTGTTCCTGCACGCGCCCTTCCTGTTCGGCTACGCCAAGCCTGTGCCGGTCAACTTCCGGGCGCTGAAGAATCCGCGTCGCGACATGGTGCTGGTCGCGGCGGCCGGCCCCGGCATCAACATTGCGATGGCGATCGCGGCGGCGCTGCTGGCCCATGCCGTCGGCTTCCTGCCGGCCGGCGCGCAGCAGTGGACGGTGCTCAACCTCGAGAACGCCATCGTCATCAATGTCGTGCTGGCGGTGTTCAACATGATCCCCCTGCCGCCGCTCGACGGCGGCCGCGTCGCCGTCGGCCTGCTGCCCGACGTGCTCGCCCGGCCGCTGGCGCGGCTGGAAGGCTACGGCATGATGATCCTCATCGGGCTGATCTTCATCCTGCCGCTGGTCGGCGCCCAGCTCGGCCAGAACCTGAACGTGATCGGCTGGCTGCTGGGCGGCCCGGTCGACAGCATCATCGGCGCCATCCTGCGGCTCACCGGCAATGGGTAATTCTTACGGACGCGAGCTTCCAGCTCGCTCATGAGTCATGAGCGCGCAGGATGCGCGCGGTCCGGAAGACCATGAACGAACTCAAGCCGACGCAGCGAGCTCGGCAGCAGTGAGCTCGTACTCCTCGGCCATGTGCTGCAGCGCCGCGATGGTCTCGGGGTCGTTGATGCTGCGGGCGAGCCGGCGGCAGCGCCGAGCGTGGGCCAAGAACTCGTCGCGCCGCCGCGCCGAGGTGATGTCGACCAAAAGATTGACAGCGCCGGTGAACTCGCCCGAGGCGTCGAACAAAGGCGTGGGGTAAGGCAGGCAAGCCACCCGCCGGCCGTCCGGACGCTCGGCGATGATGGTGACGCCGCGGATCGAGCGCCGCTCCTTGATTGCCGCCGCCATTGGGCACTGATCGTGCGGCATCGGCTCGCCGTGATCGGTCATGAGCTTCCAGCTGACGCACCAGCGGTCGTGATTGGCGACCGGCGTGCGACCGGCAAGGTCGATGCAGGCTCGATTGTACCAGGTGATCACGCCGTCCCGATCGGTCACGTAGAGGGCCGTCGGCAGATCATCCAATGAACTGGGATTGCGGTCGGGCCGACCATCCAGGGCCTTCAAGGCGACCTGGACGATATCCTCGGCATCAAGAACTGGGGGCACCAACGCTGCATCCGCTCCTGACGGGCCCTGACGCCTGAATTCCCATATGGTTACAGCCGGATGAGGGCCGGGCAGCTTGTCACAGTTCCGCCAGGAGGCTCGATACTAGGCGCGCGGACGACTGTTCCAGAACCGATAGAGGGAGTTGGCGTCGCCGTTGAACAAATTGCGATCGCAATAGGCGACACCGGCCACGGCGCGGGCCTGCGAGCCGTAGGCGACGTCGGTTTCGGTCTGGTTGGCGGCGTACTGCCAGAGCTTCCAGCCGCGATCAGCCCACGCCCACGGGATCTCCGGCTGCTCGCGATAGTCGGCGAGCCAGAGATCGCAGCGCGCCAGCAGCGAGCCGGGCTGCACCGGCTGGCCGAGACTGAGCCCCCGTCGGCCGTACTTCTGGCCGTTGGCCCATTGCGGATGGGTGTAGAGCATCGGCAGTCGGCCGGTCTGCTGGCGCACGACCTGCACGAAGGCCTCGGCTTGGGCGAGAGTCATGGTGTTGCGCGGATTGGCGTCGTTGGGCTCGAGATCGAGGGCGATCAGCGTCGAGGGCCCCGGCCGCACGACCGAGAGGAAGGCCATCGCCTGATCGGAACCGGAATATTGCCGCGTGCCGAAGTGATAGGCGCCCCACAGCAGACCCGCCTGCTCGGCCAGCGGACGGCGGACAGCGTAGGACGAATCGACCCAATCGCCGCCTTCGGTGGCTTTGTGGATGAGCCCCAGGATGCCGCTGCGACGAATCGCGCCGAAGTCGCTGACGGCGACGCCGTGGCTGATGTCGATGACGGCGTCCAGTCCCGTCGGCCCCGTGGACGGATGGTCGATGTAGACGTCTCCCCCGCGCCTCGCGACGGGCTGCTGCCCGCCACAACCCGCCAGCGCCAGGCTGGCCAGCGCGCCCCCAAACACAACTCTACGGGCAACCATCCCCAACCCTTCATTATGCAACCATTCGCATCATAGCATGGTTGGGCTGTGGGCTGGTGCGTGTTGGTCTCCGATTGGTCACGCTATGCGTCTGCCCCGATGGCGTATCTGCAGCAGTCGGCGAGGTGTGATCATGCTGGGCGACGGCGCGATAGGTTCCACGATCGGTTCATGGTGGGGCAAGGTCCGGCCGAAGAGCGCTCGCCGCGACGCATCGCCCGCCAGCGACGCCATGTTCATCGACGTTATGGCCGACTTCTCGCGCAAGCTCGGCGAGCGGGCGGCTCGACAATCGGCCGCCAGCCTGGCCGCCGCGCAGCAGGAGCGGCGCGAAGCGTTACGGACCTATGACCGGGCACGCCGGCGCCAGCAGATGCTGACGGCGGGCGTCGCCGTGGGGGCGCTGATCGCTCTCGGCATCGCCTCGCTTGCTCCGCCCATCGCCCCGCCTGTCGCCGCCCCTCCGGCCGTCGCCGCGGCGCCCGAGCCGAACGGGCCGGCGCCACCTGTCATGGTGGCGGCTGTGCAGCCAACCGTCGTACCTGACGCCGCATCGGCCACGCCGGCGCCTCCGCCAACACCTCCGGTTGCGGCGACACCGCCTGTGCCGGAGCCGCTGCGGGCCGACGAGATACGGGAAGTGCAGCAGCGCCTGCAGGGCTTCGGCTTCAATCCCGGACCGGCCGACGGCGTCGCCGGGCGGATGACCGCCAACGCCGCCACGAGCTACCAGCAGAGTCGAGGCCAGCCGCTCAGCGGCGACGTCAATCGCGACCTGCTGGAGCAACTCCGCCAGGATCCGGCGCCCCAGGTGGCGCCGCCGCCTCAACGGACGGCTCAACGCGCCCGGCCATACGCCTCTGCACGCCGAGACGGACCGCTCGATCAGCTCGGACGCTTCCTCGACTCGCTGGTACGCTGAGCGCTCAGACCAGGTCGCGGGGAATCGCGCAGTCCCAGTCGCGACTGCAGATTTCCTCGTCCCCGGCATAGGCGCGGAGGCTCGCCCGCAGGCGAAACGCCTCGTGCGTGCAGGACATCTGCATCGAGGTTTCAAGGCGCACCTGCCAGTCGTCGCGCCGCTTGGTCTGGGCCCGTCGCATTTCGGCGACGGCGCTGGTCGGGTCGTCGTCCTCGATATCGAGGTGGTACTTGCCTTCCCCGCTCAGCTCGAGGCCGAGCGTATCGCGCGCCGGCACGGCCGTTTGCGGCATCGGCAAGGGCGGCAGCGACGCGTCCTCCGATCGCGAGGGCCGCACCGGAAGGTCGAGCGTGCCGCCGAGGATCGTCACCGTTGCGTCATACGGCGCGGGCCAGATCATCGGCCAATACGTCGTCGAGAGCGCGAGCCGAATGCGATGGCCGGCCGGAAAGGTCGCACCGCAATCGTTGAGTTTCAGGCGAACGCGACAGCGCTCGCCCGGCACCATCGGCGACGGCGCGGCATGGCTGTCGCGATGCGTGAGGTTCAGCACGCCGAAGCTGACGCGCAGCGATTCACCCGACGGATGAACGTCGCACAGCCGGGCCACGAGATTGGCGACCGGCTTGTCGCAGGCAATGTCGAGCGTGACGACCGGGGCGCCCAGGATTTCCACGGTCTCGTCGAGCGGCGGCGTCTCGAACAGCAACGAGCGCGAATCGTCGGGCCGTTGATCGCCCGCCTGATCGTTGCCGCGGCCGAACGGGCACCATTCGCCGGCCTCGCTGCCAACCGTTTGCGGCGAGCGCACGTCGCGCGACGCAAGCGGCGCGCCTGCCGGCTGCAGGCCGTCGTTAGCCAGGAACAGGCGATGCGGCTTGCGATCGACCGGCGGCCAGACCGGCTCGGCCACCCAGCGTCCCGGCAGCGTCTCGTGATGCGTTGCCGGCCGGTGGCTCTCGGTCATCCAGGCCCGCAGCATCGGCTCGTCCATGACGCCCGTCGGCTTGCCTTTCAGCCAGTGGTCCCACCAGCGCAGCATCTCCTGCAGGAAGCCGATCTGTGGGCCGGGCTTGGCGAAATGGGGATAGGCATGCGCCCACGGGCCGATCAGTCCCTTGCGCGGCACAGCGAGACGTTCCAGCAGCCGCGGAATGGCGTTGGTATAGCCGTCGGTCCAGCCGCCGACGGCGTAGACCGGGCATTTGATCGCGCTGAAATCCTCGCACACCGAGCCATGCCGCCAGTAGGCGTCGCGCCGCTGGTGCCGAAGCCAGGTCTCGAGGAACAGCGGCACGCCCTTCAGCCGTTCCAGCCACATCTCGCGCCACTGCTCGCCGACCAGCAGCGGATCGGGCGGTTGGCACATGTCGCCGAAGAAGAAGCCGCCCCAGCCGAGATCGGCCGAGGCGAGCTTGGCGCCGCCCATGTAGTGCACGTCGTCGGCATAGCGATCGTCGGTCGAACAGAGCGTCACGATGGCCTTGAGCGCCGGCGGCTGCAGCGCCGCGACCTGCAGGGCGTTGAAGCCGCCCCAGGAGATGCCGAACATGCCGACCGCGCCGCTGCACCACGGCTGGCCGGCGAGCCAGGCGATCACCTCCAGCGCATCGTCGAGCTCGGCTTGGCTGTATTCATCGGAGAGCACGCCATCGGACTCGCCGCTGCCGCGAATGTCGACGCGGACCGCGGCGTAGCCATGGCCGGCGAGATAGGGGTGGGTGAGCGCGTCGCGCTGATACGTGCCATCGCGCTTGCGGTAGGGCAGGTACTCCAGCAGCGCCGGCACGGGCCGGGCCTCGGCATCGTCGGGCAGCCAGATGCGGGCGGCGAGCCGTGTGCCGTCCCTGAGCGGAACCAGCGTGTGCTCGATCTCGCGGACGGCGCGGGGGAACGACGTGACGATCAAGGCCGGCATCTTAGCCGCGACTTCCCTTCGATGGCATGACCGTTTACAGGCTTTGTGATCGGAGGCAGGGGGAGCAGCCGGTGTCGGCGAGCAACAAGTTCTTGATTTTTGCAGTCGCGCTTTTGGTCGCGGTGATCGGCTATCTTGCGGTCGACCATCTCGAGCGAACGACGGCGCCGGCACCGCAACAGGCGGCATCCCAATCAGCCGGCCCGGCGCCGACGACACCCGCTCCAGCTCCGGCGGCCCCTGCTCCGGCGACGGCGGCTCCGCCGGCTGCCGCCACCGACGAGGCGACGGTCAGGCAGGCCTACAGCGAGTGCGTGTCGGGCCTGTTCCCGACCCAGGCCGACGCCCAGCTTCGCGCCGCCGCCTGTTCCAAAGCACTGCAGACCCGTCGGCTCAAGCCCGACGAGATAGCACTGGCGCGGCTGACACGCGGGATCGCCCGCACCGCGCTCGGCGACAAGGCGCTGGCCGGCGAGGACTACATCGAGGCGGTGCAGCGCTACGACCGGCTGATCGATCCCGCCAACCCCGACTCCCTGGCGCTGTACCGGCGCGCCGTGGCGCTCGACGCCAGCGGCCAGCCCGACAGGGCGCTGGAGGACTACAGCGCGGCGATCAAGGCCGACCCGAAGTCGTCGTTCGCCTTCCTCGGCCGCGGCGTGCTGCTGGCGGTGCGCAAGCGCGCCTACGACCGCGCCATCGAGGACTTCGACAAGGTGCTGGCGCTCGAGCCCGACAATGTCACGGCGCTGGTGAGCCGTGGCGACGCTTTCTCGCAACTGAGCGACTTCGGCCGCGCCATGGCCGACCTCAACCGGGCGGTGGCTCTGGCGCCCGACAATCCCACTGTCCTGGTGACGCGCGGCCAGACCGAGAGCCGACGCGGCAACGTCGCCGCAGCGGTGCGCGACTACGAGGCGGCGCTGAAGCTCGATCCGCGCTACGCCGCCGCCATGGTCAACCTCGCCGCCATCCGCGCGACACAGGGCCAATACGGCGCCGCCGTCGAACTGCTCGACCGGGCCATCGCGATCGACCCGCGCAATCAGCTCGCCTTCTACAATCGCGGCTACGCCGAGTTCGCGCTGAAGCAGTACGACAAGGCGATCGCCGACTACAGCGCGGCGATCGCCATCGATCCCAACATGGGACTGGCCTACAACAACCGCGCGCTGAACCGCGCGATCGCCGGCAGCGACCTGGTGGCCGCACTCGCCGACAGCGACCAGGCGCTGAAGCTGCTGCCGCTGAACCTCGAAGTCCGCGATACGCGCGGCTTCATCTACCTGAAGCTCGGCGATCCGGCCCTGGCGTTGAATGAGTACAACGCCGCGCTCACGATCGATCCCAACCGCGCCCTGTCACTCTACGGCCGCGGCCTGGCCAGGATCAGGATGGGCGACGCCAACGGCAAAGGCGACCAGGAGGCGGCGGCAACCATCAACCCCGAAGTCGCCAACGACTTTTCAATCTACGGGCTGAAGTAGACGCGCTCAGCCCAGCGCCTGGCGATAAGCGCGGCTGATCGACGAATCGGCGTGGCGGTCGTAGTGGATGACGGCATGGCGACCGGGCTGGCCTGCCCTCAGTTCCTTGATCTCGGCCCAGGTCTTGCCCGCAAGGGCATAGATCGCCTCGAGGCGGCGGCGCGCTTGCAGGTCTGTCGGATTGAGCCTGAGCTCGTGCTCGGCATCGTCGGCGGCGTCCCCCATGCGGTCGAGCTCGCGCTCGAGAAACGCCAAGCGCCGCGCGATCACAGACTCGCTCTCGTTCATGACATCCCCCGCTGGCACGCTCCTACGGTCAGACCGGCGATTTTGCAAGTGAACCTTGTTGCCGCAGCCTTCTTCCGGAAGAGGTCAGCTCGATGCCCGGGCGAGCCGGCGCGGCGACGGCGCTCTGGCAGCTGAAACGAGCTTTGCCGCGAGCCGTCTAGATCCGAGCCTTCAACAGGTCATCCATCTGGCTCAGGCGATGGATCGCCTCCATCAGGAGCGGAACCGATACGGGCTTGGCGATGAAGGGGGCGCTTCTCAATCTCGTGGGCAGGCTTGCCTTGTCGTAGCCGCTCACCACCACATAGGGTATTCGATGATCTTCGAGCGACGAGGCCAGCTCTGCACTCGTGCCATCGGCGAGCTTGGCGTCGATGACAGCGGCATGGATGGGCCGGGATTCGATCTCTTTCAACGCGTCGCTAACCGAGGCCACGGGACCGATCGAGGTGCCGCCGACGCGCGCTATCTCCCGGTTGAGCATCAAGCCGATGATGAATTCGTCTTCGACGATCAGGACGGATTTGCCGCTGAGCGATTGGGTCATCGACTAGCCTCCAGATGACGACCGCCTGTGAGGTGCACTTGCCGCATGATCGTCATGTCAGGACATCCTTGGTGCTGGTGAGCAGCACGCAGGTGCATCCGGTTTCGCTCCAGACGTGCTTGTCGGAGGTCGCAGGAGGGCCGTAGGTGTAGTCGCCCGGCAGGAGCCTGCGGCCGTCGATCCACAATTCGCCGTCCAGCAGGTGCAGCTCTTCAACGCCGGCATGGGTGTGCGCGGGGTAACGCGCGCCCGGCGCCAGCCGCACGAGCATGCCTACCCGTTGCCGCTCGGCGTCGGTTGCCAGCAGCTTGCATTCGATCCCCGGCGCCACCTGTTCCCAGTCGAGCTCGGACCACCGCCAAGCGCGCGATTGCACGGGCGACTGCAGGGGCGGCCGGCCGGTCCGTTCGGCGATTCGCGGCGCCAGCCTCGACTGCAGCGATGGCGTCGGACGCAGCACGTCGGTCGGCCAGAAGACGAACCGATCAATCACCGGGCGAAGGCTCACCACTTCGCGCTGGCAGTGCGGACATGCGGCGATATGGTCGCGCGCTGCCGGCAGCTCATCGGCCGGCAGGATCTGCAGGGCATAGGCGGCCGCCAGCTCCACCCGTGTGCAGGAGGCGGGGGCGTCCGGGCTCACGGTGACGGGATCGGCGTTTGCATGCCCCTAGAACGACAATCGCCGACTTTTGGATTGGTCAGCGAAGGGTATCCCTGGTGCTCGTAACGAGAACGCAGGTGCATCCCGTCTCGCTCCAGACGCGCTCGTCGCTGTCCCCGGGTGCGCCGTAGTTGTAGTCGCCAGGCACGAGCTTGCGTTCGTCGATCCACAATTCGCCGTCCAGGAGGTGCAATTCCTCGACGCCGGCATGGCTGTGGGCGGGGTAGCTCGCGCCGGGCGCCAGCCGCACCAGCATGCTGACCCGCTCCCGTTCGGCGTCGGTTGCCAGGAGCTTGCATTCGATCCCGGGCGACACCTGTTCCCAGTCGGGCTCCGACCACCGCCGCGCCGGTGGCGGCAGCGGCGGCTCGCCGGTGTCCTCTGCGATCCGCAGCGCCAGCCGTGCCTGCAGGGACGCCGCCGGCCGCAGCACGTCGGCCGGCCAGGACACGAACCGATCGGCCAGTCGTCTCAGGCTCTCCAACTCACGCCGGCAGTGCGGGCATGTGGCGATATGGGCTTCGGCCGCGGCAGCCTCACTGCCAGCCAAGGCCCGGACGGCATAGGCGCATGTCATCTCGCTCTGCGCGCAGTGGTTCGAGCCGGCCGCGCTCATGGCTTCCCCGCTTTGGCATCCAGCGCCTGGCGCAATTTGTGCAGCCCCGATCGGATGCGTGTCTTGATGGTCCCCAGCGGCTGGTTGAGCCGCGCCGCGGCTTCGACGTGGGTAAGCTCGCCGAAGAACGTCGTCTCGATGGCCTGGCGCTCCTCCGGCGTAAGTGCTGCCAAGGCCGCGCGCAGCCCCCGCCCCTGCTCGGCCAGCTCGAGCAGGTCGCGTGGATCGGCGGCGACCTCGGCCAGCGCCTGCATATCGCCGCCATCGCTGCGCTTCTTCCGGTTTTCGAATCGCAGGCGATCGATCGCCCGTGAACGGGCCTGGTTCATGATCCAGCCGAGGACCGTGCCGTTGGCGGCGTCGTAGGCCGACGCGCGTCGCCAGACGTCGTGGAAGACGTCGACGGTCAGCTCCTCTGCGGTTTCGCGGTTGGCCGTAATGCGCAGGATCAAGGTGAAGACAACGCGATGGGCCCGATCGTACAGGGCATGCAGCGCCAGCTGGTCACCCGCGGCGATCGATTGCACGAGGCATGTCCAGTCGTGCTCCGGCACTGGCGCCTTGGAGCTGGCGTACAGCACATCGCCCAGTGTTGCCGGCGACTGTTCCGCATCTTTTTTCTTGCGGGTGACCGACCGGTTGACCATTGCCGCATTCTGCTGATCCTGATCGGCCGAAAAGAGTACGAGTACGCTTTCAGACAACCTTTTTGCGGATTTGGCGCCGTACCGGGAACATCGCTTCACATCCCTCGTTGTCGGCGTGGTTTTCACCCGCAACCCCGCACGAGGTCAACACATGCCCAGCCGCGAAAAGCCCGACGCCATCGCCCTGCTCAAGGAAGACCATCGCAAGGTCGAGGACCTGTTCGAGAAGGCCGAGAAGGCGCGCGACGAAGACCGCAAGAAGATGCTGGTCCAGCAGATCTGCAGCGAGCTGATGATCCACTCCATGGTCGAGGAGGAGATCTTCTACCCGGCCTGCAAGGGCCGGATCGACGACGAGGAGGTGCTCGAGGAGGCCTATGTCGAGCATGACGGCGCCAAGGTGCTGATCGCCGAGCTGCTCGACAGCGGGCCGGACGCCGAGTTCTACGACGCCAAGGTCAAGGTGCTGTCGGAGTTGATCAAGCACCACGTCAAGGAGGAGGAGAAGCGCTCGGAAGGGCTGATGGCCCAGGCGCGCGAAGCCGGGCTCGACATGGAGGCTCTGGGTGAGCGCATCACGGCGCGCAAGGAGGAACTGAAGCAGGAATTCGCCGGCGGCAAACTGCCGCCGCCGCACACCCGCAGCTACAGCGGCCACAAGCTGGTGCAGGACAATCCCGTCGCCGCCGCCGGCGGCGACTGAACTCGAGGCCCCGTGCCACTGCTGCTGCTCGACCGCGACGGCGTCGTCGTGGTCAACCGCAAGGACAATATCAAGACGCCCGCCGGGTTGGCCCTGATCCCCGGCGCGGCGGAGGCGATAGCGCGGCTCACCTCGGCCGGCATCGACGTTGCGATCTGCACCAACCAGCCGGAGGTCGCGCGCGGCGTCATGAGTCACGACGAGCTCGACGCCGTGCACGACGCCCTGATCCGCATGCTGGCGGCAAAGGGCGCCCGCATCGGCTGCATCCTGTCCTGCATCTGCGAGCGCAAGACGCCGCGCATGAAGCCCGCCGCCGGCATGCTGCGGGAAGCCCTCGCCAACTACGGCGCCAGGGCCTTCGACACGCCCTTCGTCGGCGACCAGGTCGACGACCTCAAGGCGGCCTTCCATGCCGGTTGCCCGCGCGTGCTTGTGCGAACAGGCCTGGGACGAAAGGCACTGGAAGACGGTCTGCCACAATATCTCGAGCCGGTGGCCGTGTACGACGACCTTGCCGCGGCGGTCGACGCCTATCTCGGCAACCGCGGGGGCGCGGCGGCATTCCTTCGGCACCATGAGCGAGCAAGCTGACCAAACCGACCGGATGGCCCGCGCCATGCGCGAGGACGTCGAGCGCCTGGCCCGCGGGCGGCCCTGTCATTGGGTGCCCGTGCACGACATCGCCCAGCGCCTGGGACTCGACGACGAGGCTGGCGACGCGGCCGTCCGGCGGGCGATCGAACAAGGCTGGTTCGTGGCCGATGGCGATCCGCCGCACAGCGTCCGCCTCAGCGTGGTACAGACGGCAACGTGACGCCTCGGGCTTCGTCGGCCTGTCCCGCAGACCAGCCCTTCGGCAGGCGAAGTGGAACAGGAAGCGGCAACGGCGCAGGCCGCGCCTCGTCGTCGCGCCGGTGTGGCTGATGGCGCGCGACGCGGCATGGCGGCAACGCCGGCCGGCCGCGCCCAAGGTGTTGGATAAACAATGCAAAGAACGGGCGTCGCGGTGAGGCGGCGGCGACAATCACTATGCAGGGTTACTACTTGCCGGCGGCGACGAGCCAGCTCGGCCTGACAGGGACGCTCGTCTTCAGCAGCGTCTGCGAGGCTTCGATGCATCGATCGCTTGCATCGCACGCCCTGATCATCTGCCGGCGATGCTCCATGATCGCCTTGCGCGTTCGGACAAGCGCGCGTTCGGCGCGGGATCGCCACTGCTCGTGATCGAAGAAGAAGTAGACCGGCTGATAGACGGGAAGATCCTCGCCGTCGTCTTCTTCGGCCGCACCGGCTTCAGGGTCCGGCAGCAAGCTCGCCGGAGCGATCGGGCGCGCGGTCGGCGCATCGGGCGCCGGCGGGTTCGCGGCCCGGCTCTGCGCCTTCTCGATCAGGCCTTCGACGTAACCGTTCACGGCATGGATCGACCTCGGCTGCGACAGCAACGGCGCCTTCGGCAGCGCATTGAAGCGCAGCCGACCGAGCGGCGTGAGGCGCAGTCCGCTGCTCGCTTGTTCGATCAGGGCAAGAGCGACCAACCGGGATGCCGTTTGGGCATCGAGGATCAGCGAACCGTGCGCGATCCGTCGCAGCGCGATCTCTTCCTTGGGGCTGAGGGGGGCAAGCAAACCGCGAGTCATGAGCCCTCCGCTCTTGTACTCATCAAAGCAGCGATCAGGCCGTCCCGCAAGCCGACTCGGTCGATTCGCAAAGAAATCGGCACGGCTTGGATCGACCGCAGCAGCATCGTGTTGAGAACGACGAGAAGAGCCGTAAGGCTCCGGGCCGCGAAAACGTTCATGCCTGTTCGCCATGGAGGCCAACGGCCCGGCCATCGTCCTGGTGATCGAGGAATCCCCGACAGAGCTGAGGAACGACCGTGGGGCGCCCTGGTTAAAGGATGATGGCAGCACGTCCGGCTCACGATCGTCCGATGATCGAGAATCACCTGCAGAGCGCCGCGCAGCGGGTCGCAGCCGGCCAACGGCTGCTCGACAGGCAACATGCCCTGGTGGCCGCGCTCGAAGCCCACGGCCATGCCACCGGCACGGCAAGGAAGCTGCTGACCCAATTCGAGGCCTTGCAGACCATGCGTATCGCCGCCCGTGACCGGTTGGTCGAGGAGCTGGCGCGCCGTGCCGACTGATAACTTCGCTCCGAGGGCGCAACCCCGCCCGTCGGCGGGAGTTCACCGCTATCACCATTGGTTCCCGGGGAAGCGGATGACGGTCGATCTCAGACAACAAGTGACAGTGCTGGAAGCGGCGTGCCACTGCCTCCTGCTCCGTCCCGACGACGTTCCCGTTCGCGAAGCCCTGGCGCGCACGATCGCGGCCTCCGAGCTCTCGGCCGCCTCGGATGATCGTGCCTTCGTGCGCAGCCTGGTCGATGAGGCGCAGGCCCACGCCGACAGCCTGGCGTTTCGGCTGGAAGGCACGGGCTACGACTGCCTTTGCATCAGTGCAGCGGCCGCCATGCTTTGCCAGACATTGGCGCTATTGAAGCTCCAGCTTTCGGTCGTCGGCCAGGTGGACGGCGCGCCGACGCGGCATGAATTCGGCTTGCGTCCGTAACACCGCAAGCGCAAGTCGCGTTGGTCGAGAGCTGGCCCCGTGCCGGCCTCCGGCCCCCGCCCTCTTCCCCCTGCTGTCGCACCAGCGGGGGCCGGAGTTTCGTTCCGTACCGTCGGGGTCGCCCGTGCGCTGCACCATCCATCCCGCCACAGCCCAGGACATCGCCAACATCGTGATCGGCCACGCGGCACGGACTCACGATGCCGAAGACGACGGCCACGATTACCTGGACGTGCTGCTCGAGGCGTGTGCGGGAAGCCGGCAGGTCTGGACGGCGTCGAATGCCGAGGGCGAGCCCCTTGCCTTGATCGGCGCCGCCCCCTGGGCACAAGACCGCGGTCGCGGCCGCCTGTGGTTCGTCATCCTGGCGGCCTACGGCGGCAACGACGCCGACCTGGCATCGGTCGTGCGGCAGAGCGTGATGGAGATGCTGCAGGTGTTCGCGCAACTGGAGAACCATGTCAGCACCGAAAAGGCCTGGGCCCTGGGTTTGATGCGCGACGCGGGCTTCACCATCGAGCCGGCGCAAGCCTCGCCTGACGGCATCGATCGTCACCGCGTCTGGATCGATGCCGGCATCACCAATGGCGCGGCTCCGGCGGCGTAGCCCGCCGGAGCTACTCCGTCGGCGCAGGGCAACGGGGCGTCAGCGCCCGCGTTCTCTCAAAACGGCGAAGCGGGGTACGGTACCGTACCCGCCGCCACACATCCTCAGTTCGCAACGCTCCGGACTGCCCTGGCGTTGGCCTCGATCGGAGGGCGGAGGGCCCGGATTATGGCAACGGCGACATCCGCCACCCGCGATATCCTCGTCATCGGCGGCTCCAGCGGCGGACTGGACGCACTGCGAACTCTGGTGCGCGGCCTCGAACCGGGCCTGCCGGCCAGCGTGTTCGTCGTACTGCATCTCGGGAGCAGCAGCCAGCTCGCGCAGATTTTGGACAAGAGCGGTCCCCTGCCGGCAATGCCGGCGACATCCGGCGAACATTTCGAGCATGGCAGGATCTATGTCGCCGTGCCGGGCTTCCATCTCCTGCTGCATGACAGCCATATCCTGCTGCGGCGCGGACCACGAGAGAACCTGTCGCGTCCCGCGATCGACGTGCTTTTTCGTTCGGCTGCAGCGTCCTTTGGCAGCCGGGTGGTTGGCGTCGTGCTGTCGGGGGCGCTGAGCGACGGCACGGCCGGGCTCAGGGCGATCAAGCGATGTGGCGGCCTGGCCGTGGTCCAGGATCCGGTGGACGCACTGGTTTCAGGCATGCCGCGCAGCGCGCTCCGCCATGTCGAGGCGGACCATGTATGCCGCATCAAGGACATGCCACGACTGCTGACGAGGCTGGTCCGGGAGCCGGCCGGCCCGACGCCCGACATCCCGCTGGACGTCCGGATCGAGGCGGCGATCGCCGCCCAGGAGCTTCTGGACATGCGTGCCGACGACATGCTGGGGACCCCCTCCCGCTTCACCTGCCCCGAGTGTCACGGGGCCTTGTGGGAAATCGACGACGGAAGCATGCTCCGCTTCCGATGCCATGTCGGGCATGCCTTTTCGGCCGACACGGTCCTGGTGTCGCAAGACGAGGAGATCGACCGGCTGTTGGGCACCCTGCTGCGCTCTCATCAGGAACGCGCGGCCTTGACGAATCGCATGGCGAAGCACGAACGGGCCAACGAACATCATGCGCTGGCCGACCACCTCGAGAGCCGGGCGCGCGACTACGAGCACGACGTCAAGATCATGAGGAAGCTGCTACGTAGCGGCGAGGCGGGGTCGGGGGCGACTTCGCAACGGGGAGAGGAGAGCATCTCGGCGCATGAGCACCAGGACGAGTAAGCGAGACGAGCCGGACCCGCCGCACGAGGCGGCGAGCATACCGGTTGTCGGAATCGGTGCTTCAGCCGGCGGCATCGGTGCACTCGAGACGTTGATGCCCCTCCTCGCACCGGATTCGGGACTGGCCTACGTGGTGGTGCAGCATCTCGACCCCGATCACGAGAGCGCACTGACGGCGTTGCTGAAGCGGACCGCCAGGATTTCCGTCGTTGAGATCGAAGACCAGGCGGTCGTCCAGCCCGACCACGTCTACGTCATCCCGCGCAATGCCTCGCTCACGATCGCGGACGGCCACCTGCATCTCAAGCCGCCGGTCGAGCAGCGCGGCCGTCGCGCGCCGATCGACGACTTCCTTACCTCTTTGGCCGCAGCCAAGGGCGAAGGCGCGGCGGGCGTCATCCTGTCGGGGACCGGCAGCGACGGCACGATCGGGCTGCGCGCCATCAAGGAGCATGGCGGCCTCACTATCGCGCAGGACGACGCCGAATATGACGGCATGATGCGCAGCGCCGTGCGCAGCGGCATGGTCGACTTCGTGCTGCAGTTGGAGCAGATCCCGTCCAAGCTCACCGACTACTTCCTCCACCTGACCCATGTCGACGGCCGCAAGGGGCCCGACGGCGTGCGCCAGGAGGCGACCGACCATCTGGCACAGATCGCCGCCCTGCTGCGCACGCGCACCGGCCACGATTTCAGCGGCTACAAGGACAAGACCGTGGCGCGCCGCGTCCAGCGGCGCATGCAGGTGCTGCAGATCGACGAGGTGCCCGACTTCATCGAACGCCTGCGCAAGGATCCGCCGGAGCTCGATGCGCTGCTGCAGGACCTGCTGATCGGCGTCACCAACTTCTTCCGCGATCCCCAGGCCTTCGAAGCGCTGGAGCGTGAGGTCATTCCCCAGCTCTTCGAGGGCAAGGGACCGGACGATTCGGTGCGTGTCTGGGTGCCCGGCTGCTCGACCGGCGAGGAGGCCTACTCCGTCGCCATCCTGCTGCGCGAGCACATGGCCAAGGGCCAGAGCGCGCCCAAGCTGCAGATCTTCGCCAGCGACATCGACGAGCAGTCGCTGCAGATCGCGCGCATCGGCCGCTTCCCCTCGACCATCGCCAAGGACGTCCCACCGGCCCGGCTGGAACGCTACTTCGTGCGCGAGGACGGCACCTATCGCATCGCCAGCGACCTGCGCGAGATCTGCCTGTTCTCCTCGCACAACCTGTTGCGCGACGCACCGTTCTCCAAGCTCGACCTGATCGCCTGCCGCAACCTCCTGATCTATCTCACGCCCGAGCTGCAGAACCGGCTGATCCCGCTGTTCCACTACGCCCTGAACGACGGCGGCTTCCTGTTCCTGGGCACGTCGGAGAACGTGACGCGCCATTCGCGGCTGTTCACGACGGTCGACAAGCCGCATCGCATCTTCAAGCGCCGGCCGCAGATCGAGCGCCGGCTGCCGGAGTTCCCGCTGACGGCGCCGGAGGGCGGCCGTCGGCTGGTCCAGGCCACACCGCGCACCGCGGTCGAGCACGAACCGTTGCAAAGCCTGGCCGAGCGCCAACTGCTCGACCGCTACAGCCCGTCCTACGTCGTGATCAACAGCGACGGCGAGCTGCTGCACGGCTCGGCGCGCACCGGCAAGTATCTCGAGCTGCCGCCCGGCGCGCCGCGCATCGACATCTACAGCATGGCGCGGCCCGGCCTCAGGCCCGACCTGCGCGCCGGCGTGCACAAGGCGATGAGCACGGGCCGGGTGACGATCCAGCGCAACGTCACGGTCGGCACCAACGGCGGCCGCCAGACCATCGACCTCGTCATCCAGCCGATCCGCACCGCCACCGAAGCGTCGGATACGATCTACATGGTGGTCTTCCAGGACATCGGCGGCATCAGGCCGGCGACGGAAACCGAGCATGCCGACAGCGTTGAGGAGCTCGAGAACGCCAACCTGCGGCAGATCGAGATGGAACTTCGCGCCACCCGCGAACGGCTGCAGACCACGACCGAGGAGCTCGAATCGTCGAACGAGGAGCTAAAATCGGGCAACGAGGAACTGTCCTCGATGAACGAGGAGCTGCAGTCGGCCAACGAGGAGCTGGAAACCTCCAAGGAGGAGCTGCAGTCGATCAATGAGGAGCTGCAGACCGTCAACTCCGAGCTCAACGCCCGTGTCGAGGAGTTGAGCCGCGCCAACTCCGACATCGCCAACCTCCTGGAGAGCACGCAGATCGCCACCGTGTTCCTCGACCGCAACCTCGCGATCAAGAGCTTCACGCCGGCTGCCAAGGACGTCTTCCGGCTGGTCGAGAGCGACACCGGCCGGCCGATCACCCACGTGCGGGCGCGCTTCCACTCCGACACGGTGCAGGAGGACGCCGAGCGCGTTCTGCGCACGCTGGCGACCCTCGAGCGCCAGGTCGAGAGCAACTACAACGACCAGCGCTACATCATGCGCATGATGCCCTACCGAACCGTCGACAACGTCATCGGCGGCGTGGTCATCACCTTCGTCGACGTCACCCAGACCACCGCGGCCGAGGCCCGGATCAATGAGCTGACGCGCGACCTGCGCAACCGCGTGCAAAGCCTGGAGACGCTGCTCAACCTCCTGCCGGTCGGCATCCTGATCGTCGAGAACAGCAACAGCGACCGCGTGCGCATCAACCGCTATGGCGCCCAGCTGCTCGGCGAGAGCGGCGACGGCGGCGACGGCGCGGGCATCCGGCAAGCGACCGCCACGCTGCGCATCTTCCAGGGCGAGCGCGAATTGCGGCCAGACGAGCAGCCGCTGCAACGCGCGGCGCAATCCGGGCAGGCGGTAGCGGCCTTCGAGGCCCATGTCCTGCGGAGCGACGGAACGCGCTTCGAGGCCATGATGTCGGCGACGCCATTGCTCGACGACCAGGGCAAGGCCCGCGGCGCCATCGCCGCCATCCTCGACATTACCGAGCGGCGGGCGGCCGAGGCGCATCAGCAGGTCCTGCTCCACGAGCTGCAGCACCGGGTCAAGAACATCATCACGACCATCGGCGCGCTGGCGAGCCGCATGATAAAGGACAGCGTCTCGCTCGAGGAGTTCGGGACCGCCTTCCTCGGCCGACTCCGGGCGATGGCGACGACGCACGAGCTCCTGTCGCACGGCAACTGGACTGGCGCGCGCCTGCAGGCGCTGATCGAAGCGGTGCTGCAGTCGCAGTTCGGCAAGGACAATCGTCAGGTGGACCTGCATGGGCCCGACCTCGTCCTCACACCGGCTGCCGCATCGACGCTGGGGCTGGTCTTCTACGAGCTCGCGACCAACGCCACGAAGTACGGCAGCCTGTCGGGCGACCGCGGGCGCGTGAAGGTGGCGTGGCGCCTCGACGAGGCGGCATCGCCGTCGGTCGTGATCGACTGGACGGAAATCGACGGGCCAGCGATGAAGGGGCCGCTCGAACCCGGCTTCGGCCTGGGCTTCGTGACCCGCAGCATCGAGTACGAGCTCAGCGGCAAGGCCGATGCGCAACCGGGCGCGGCGGGCTTACGTTGGACGATAAGGTTCCCGCTGCAGCGCAACGTGCAGTATCGGACGGCCCAGTGACCGAAAGCCGGCGATGGACAAAGCCTTCGATGGAACGCGAATCCTGGTCGTCGAGGACAACTTCCTCGCCGCCGAGGTCGTCCGCGACATGCTGGAGAGCAGCGGCTGCACGGTGATCGGCCCGGTCGGCCGGCTCGACGAGGGCCTGCGGCTGGCCGAGCAGGAAGAACTCGACGGCGCCGTCCTCGATGTCAATCTGAACGGCGATTGGTGCTTCCCGATCGCCCGGGCGCTCAGTCAGCGCGGCGTGCCGTTCATCTTCCTGACGGGCTACGACGATGCCGCCATCATCCCGCCCGAACTGCGCCCGGTGCGCCGCCTCGGCAAGCCGATTCTCGGACAACAGCTCATAGACATCCTGACAGAGGTCATTTGAGTTTGCTCACCGGCGGCAGACCCGTGCGAGGCAATAACGCGAAAGCATCCGGTGGCTGCGGCGGATGGGAGAGCGACAGCGCCACACGCTTCGGCCGGCCAGGACGATTATTGGTGCGCAGGCTGGCGCCCAGTGCACGCAGCAGCGACAGTTCCCGCAGCACGACGGGCCGCGCATGGTGATGATTGGATTGCATGCCGTGCTAATGCCGTGATTAGGACACTAGTTGCGGCTGTGGATTGATTTGTACGCTCATATTCCTCTCCCTCTAGCGGGAGGAGAGGAATAAGTGTCTGCGTTCAGCGCCGCGCCAGCTCGGCCAGTCCCGCCGGATCGAGCACCACGACGGCGCGCCGCGTCGAGCGGATCAGGTGCCTGCCCTCCAGCACCTGCAGGCTGGTCGTCACACTCGGCCTCCGTACCCCGAGGATTTCCGCCAGCGCGTCGTGCGTCAGCTCGAGTCGCCGGCTGCCCAGGCGACAGCTTGCCTGCAACAGCCAGCGCGCCAGCCGCTCGACGATGGTGGCGCGGCCGCTGTAGGAGACCGTTTCAGCGAGATGACGCAGCGCCGCGCCGACCTGACCGAGCAGATTGTGGCGCAGGCCGGCGTCGCTCTCCGTGAGCCGGCGCAGCGTGCTCGCCGCGATGCGCCAGGCGCTGCCGCTTGCCTGTACCGCCGTGTGGCCGGGCGAGATGCTGTCGCCAAGCAGGATGCCGGGCGCCGTCATGCCGTCGCGGCCTACACTGGCGAGCTCGATGCGTGTCGCCGCCGTGGTGCCGACAAACATCGAGACCAGACCCTCGACCGGGAAGTGGACGTAGCTGATCGGTCGATCGGGAAGATCCAGAACCTCGCCCTGCTGCAGCGGGACACGCTCGAGCGACGCCACCAACGCGGACTTCGCCGCAGCCGGCAGCGAATCCAAGATGGCGTTGGCGAAGACCGGGTCTGCCGACGCCGGTCTGAGGTCGGGCGGCACGCCGACCAGGGTCTGCAGGGCCGACCTCAGGTCGGCGGCCACGAGAGGCTTGGGAAGATGCAGCGTCTTGCTGAACTCGGCCGGTACGACCGTGTTGGCGCTATAGGCGCTCAGGAACAGGAACGGCACGCCCTTGTCCATGAGCGCCCGACACATCGGGAAGCTCGGCGTGCCGGCAAGGTCGATATCGAGCACCGCGCCGTCGACCGCATCCTTGGCGATCAGGGCGAGGCCCGTCTCGACCGACGGCGCTGCACCGGCCACGACATAGCCGCAACCGCTGACGACTTCCCTCACCTCGTCCGCAACGAGGTAGCTGTCCTCGGCGATAAGGATACGTGGACGCCCAATGTCGATCGCGTCTGGCATTCAGCTTCGCCCCACACCCTGCTGTCCCAGCCGATGTAACGTCGACCCAGCCGTCAGGTTGCGGACCGACGGGGCGTACTCTTGCGTACCGCAACCGTGCTCGCAATGGGGACATTTCTCCATTGCGTCCCGACGAGCTTGCATGCGCAGGCTCTCTTCCCCCATCGTCGGGTCGTGTGGCGGGCCCACCTGATCCCCATCAGGTGGGCCTTTTTTGCGCGCTATTCCAGGACGATCCGCGGAAAGTACATCGAGACGACCCAGTTCGGCACGTCGACGATGGAACTGATGCGCAAGTCCGCGCAGACGCTGCACAGCATGTAAGCGTCGATCGGCGAATAGCCGAAACGGCGACTCAGCAGGTCGATCATCTCGCTGACCGCCATGCGGGCGCCTTCCATCAGGTCGGGACCGATGCCGGTGGTGACCTCATAGCCTTTCTTGTCGAAATGGCCGGTGACCGGGCCGGGCGTGACATAGCGCGGCATCCTGAGATTGGCGCCCTTCACCAGGTCGAACTTCAGCGCGACGTCGATCGGGCTTTCGATTGCCGTGCCGCAGACCTCGCCGTCGCCTTGTGCGGCGTGGGTGTCGCCCACCGAGAACAGGGCGCCCGCAACCTCGACCGGCAGCCAGAGCTCGGTACCCTCGGCGATGTCGCGGACGTCCATGTTGCCGCCGACATTACGCGGCGGGATGATGCTGTGCAGCCCGGACGCCGCCGGCGCCACGCCGATCGTGCCGGTGAAGGGCTTTAGCGGCACCCGACCGCCCGGCCCGTACATCGCGGGCGTGAGGCTCGCGTCATAGTGCCAGTGATGCAGCCTGGCGTCGGGGAACTGGTCGGCCAGCAGGCCGAAGCCGGGGATGTTGCCGGTCCACCCCCAGCCCGACGGCTTGAATGACAGCAAGGTCACCTTGAGCGCATCGCCGGGCTGGGCGCCATCGATGAAGACCGGGCCGGTAACCGGATTGACACGGCCGAGATCGAGCTTCGCCAGATCGGCCGCGGTCGAGGTCTTGGAGAGCTGGCCCGACGAGGCGTCCAGCGTCTCGAACTCGACGGTCTCCCCGGGCTTGATGGTGACGCGCGGCTTGAAGGAATTGTCCCAGCCGTGATGGATGCAATCCCGGTGGATCGTGTGCTTGCCGTGTCCGCTCATGAGCCGGCCTCCTACACAGCGACCGTGAGCGCGCCGTCGATCACCAGGTTGGTCCCGGAGATCCGGCTGGCCATCGGGCTCGAGATGAAGACGACGCCGTTCGCCACCTCCTCGGCCGTGCCGAACTTGCCCGTCGGGTTGACCTTGAGCGTCGAGGCGAACAGGTCGGGCATGTTCTTCTCGATGTTCTGCCAGATGCCGCCGTCGAAATAGGTGTTGCCGGGCGACACGCAGTTGACGCGGATGCCCTTGCCGACGAGCTGCCGGCTCAGGCCCTTGGCGTAGTGGATCAGCGCCGCCTTGATGGCGCCGTAGGAACCGGCGGCAAAATCGACCTCGAAGCCGGAGACGCTGGAGATCAGCACGATCGAGCCCGAGCTCGACTTCTCGAGGAACGGCACGGCCGCCTGCACGGCGTTGACGGTATGCATCATGTCGACCGAAAAGGACTTCTGCCAGCTCTCGGCTGAATCGCCGACCGCGAGCGCGCTCACGTTGCAGACCAGCGCGTCGAGGCCGCCCAGGGCTTCCGCGCTGGCGGCGACCCAGGCCGCCAGCGCCGGCCCGTCGGCGACATCGAGGGCCTGGCCGAACGCCTTCACGCCCTCGCCCTTCAGCGACGCCACGGTCGCATCGACCTCGGCGGCGTTGCGGGCGCAGATCGACACGCCGGCGCCCTCGGCGGCGAAGCCCGCGGCGATGGCGCGGCCGATGCCCTTGCTGCCGCCCGTGACGGCGACCTTCTTGCCTTTCAATCCGAGATCCATGATCCGTCTCCTTCGTCGCCCACTACTCATGTCCCTCTCAGCGCCTCGCCGAGCCCGCCCAGGGCGTTCAGCGCGGGAGCAAAGCCGGTGAGCGGCGCCGTCTGGATCACCGCCTCGATCACCTCGGTGCGGCTCAGGCCCATGTTGAGCGCCGATTGGCCGAACTTCTTCACCTGGCCGTCGAGCTTGAGCGCCGTGAAGGCGGCGACGGCGACCAGCGCGCGTCGGCGCAAATCGAGGCCCGGCCGGAACCAGATCTCGCCATAGCCGTACTGGATTGCCAATGGATAAAGCGCGCCGGTGACGGGGTTGTCGGGCGCCGCATAGCCCTCGGTCGCGCGATCGCCGTGCAATTGCCGCATCAGCTGGCGGCCGCGCTCGCCCAGCTCCTCCAGGGCATCCTCGCGCGCCGTTTCCTCCGGCATCGCGACGCCGCGCTCGGCGAACACGGCGGCGGCCTGCTCGACCGCCTCCTCCGAGGCGGCGAAGCCGGCATAGATGCCGATCTGGATCAGGATCTCGAGGATCGCGCGCGGCGGCAGGCCGAGCCCGAGGGCGGCCGCGACATGGCGGCGAAGCTTCTTCAGGCGTTGCGCGGCGCCCAGCGCGGCCAAGGCACAGACCATGCGATCGTCGATCGCGAGACCGGGCCGGCTCCAGATCGCACCATAGACCGCCTCGGTGTTGAGGGTGCGCATGAAAGCCGGGGCGCCGTCGTCGTCGCCGAACAGGCGGCGGCGCATGGCCTCGCCCTCATCTCGCAAGGATGTGCGCGTGGTCATGGGCTACTCCGCCTGGATGCCGGCCTTCTCGATGATCGGCCGCCACAGGTCGATCTGCGAGGCAAGCTTGGCGCGCAGCGCCTCGGGCGTCGCCTTGTCGGCCGGGAAAAGCTCGGTCTCGATCTTCTCGAGCTGCTGGGCGACACCCTTGTCGACGACGATGTCGCGCAGTGCCTTGCTCAGCGCCTCGAGCGCGGGCTTGGGTGTGCCGAGCGGCGCGTAGAGGCCGAACCAGGTGCTGATGTCGAGGCTCGGCATGCCGACCTCCGCCGCTGTCGGCACATCGGGCAGGGAGGCCATGCGTTTGGGCGCCGTCAGCACGAAGGCCTTGAGCTCGCCCGAGTGAACGGCGCCGGATGTCGTGGTCGGCAGATCGCAGATCACGTCGACCTGGCCGCTGCGAATGTCGAGGATCGCCGGAGCCGCTCCCTTGTACTGCACCATGGTGAGCGGCGTACCGATCGCCTCCTGGAACAGCATGGCGCAGAGATGCGTGGCGCTGCCCATGCCCGACGAGGCAAAGGTGAGCTTCTCCCTGTTGGCCTTGGCGTAGGCGACCAGCTCCGCGAAGGTGCTCGGCGCAAAGTCCTTGCGCGCCAGCATGACCATCGGCGCCTCGGCGAACAGGCCGATGAACTCGAACGACGCCAGCGGATCAAAGTTGAGCTTCTTGTAGAGCGACGGGATGGTGCTGAGGCCGACATGGTTCAGGAGCAGGGTGTAACCGTCGGGCTTGGCCTTCGAGGCCTGGATCGAGCCGACGGCGCCGCCCGCGCCCGGCACGTTCTGGACCAGCACCGGCTGGCCGAGCCGCGCCTTCAGCGCCTCGGCGAGCGTTCGCGCCAGGAAGTCGCTGGCGCCGCCCGGGGCGTAGGGCGAGACGATGGTGATCGGCCGGCTGGGATAGACTTCCTGGGCTGCAGCCGGCAGCGCAAGCAGGACAGCGAAAACGAAAGCCGCGATGCGACGCACGATTTCCTCCGCTTCTGTTTGTCCGGGATGCTGGGCGATCCGGTGAGGCTTTACCAGCATCATGGTGGGCGTACACTTGCGCCATGCAGATCGAACGGCCTCATCCCAAGATCGGCGCCCTGGTCAGCGGCGTCGACGTCCGCACGTTGAGCGACGCCGACTGGCAGACGCTCTATCGCACCTGGCTCGACAGCATCGTGATGATCGTGCGCGGCCAGACGCTCACCAAGGAAGAATTTTTAGCCTATTCCCGCCGCTTCGGCCGGCTGAAACCCCATCGCGTGAGGAAGACGCGCGACCCGGAGCATCCCGAGCTCACCGTCATGGGCATCGGCACGCGCAAGGCCGACGGCCAGGTCAACCAGGCGATCTACAATCGCGGCGGCCACTGGCACACCGACTCGCCGTGGGACACGGAAGTCTGCAAGGGCACGCAACTCTATGGCGTCGCCATTCCCTCGACCGGTGGCGACACGGCCTTCGCCAGCATGTACGAGGCTTACGGTTCGCTGCCCGATGGCCTGAAGCAGCGCATCGCCGGGCTAGAGGCGGAATACATCTACGGCGGCAAGAAGCGCGAAGGCCATGAGCTGCTGGAACCCGAAGACAGGCAGAAGCCGCCGGCGGTCTATCCGATGGTGCGCGTGCACGAGGAAACGGGCCGCCCCTCGCTCTACGCCAATCCGCACCACATCGTGCGCATCCAGGGGATGAGCGAGGCCGACAGCGACGCGCTGGTGAAGGAGCTGACGCCTTACATGGTCGACACGCCGGCGCAGTACCAGCACAAGTGGCAGAAAGGCGACATCGTGATCTGGGACAATCGCTGCGGCCTGCACAAGGCTTGCGGCGGCTATCCGATCGACCAGCCGCGCATCCACTGGCGCACCACCATCATGCAGGACGAGGCAGAACGGCGGGTCGCCGCGTAACCATGCCGTCCCTCAGCGAGCAGACCACGATCCCGTTGCCGGCCGATGATGTCTGGCCGTTGTTGAGCGACCCGGCGCTGGTCGCCTCGTGCATTCCGGGCGCGTCCCTGTCACCCGACCAGGGCGACGGCCTTTGGCGCGGCTCGGTGCGCGTGAAGTTCGGACCGACGGTCGCGGTGTTCCGCGGCGAGGCCACCCTCGCCTTCGATCACGCCGCACGCACCTGCACCATCGAGGGGCGCGGCATCGACGGCCGCGGCGCCTCGCGCGCGCTGGCCACGGGCAATGTCAAGGTCACGGGCAAGGAGACGACCGAGCTCGCCATCGACGGCAACTTCACCGTCTCGGGTCCGCTCGAAACCTTCGCCAATGCCGGCGGCGTGCATGTCGCACGCGCCCTGCTGGCCGAGTTCTCGACCAATCTCGCCAAGCTGGTGGCCGAGCGACGCCCGGCGGCGCCCGTTCCTGCCGCGGCCGCACCGCCCGCGGCGGCAACGCCACCGTCGCCAGCCCCACCGCCATCGCCGCCGCCCGCCGCCGAGCTGCGGGCCGGCAACCTCATGTGGCGCGCCTTCCTGTCCTGGTTGCGCAGCCTCTTCGGAAACAGGGAGACACCGAGATGAGCAAGCTGCAGGTAACCGACATGCTGACCCGCGCCTTCGCGGCCGAGGGCGTGGACACGCTGTTCACGCTGATGGGCGACGCCAACATGTACTGGTCGGTGGCGATGTCGAAGCTGCCCGGCATGAAGGTGGTGCATGCGCGCCACGAGCACTGCGCCGTCGCCATGGCCGACGGTTATGCCCGCGCCACCGGCAAGGTCGGCGTCGCCTCGACCACCTGCGGGCCGGGCTACACCCAGATCATGACGGCGCTCACCATCTCGGCGCGCTCCAACACGCCACTGGTGGTGTTCGCGGGCGATGCGCCGCTCACCGCCTCCTGGTACATCCAGCAGATCGACATGGCGCCATTGGCGCTCGCCTGCGGCGCCGCCTTCGTCGGCGTGAAGCATGTCGATCGCGTGCTCGACAACGTGCGCGAGGCCTTCCAGATCGCCCAGGCCGAGCGCAAGCCGGTGGTGCTTTCCGTGCCCATGGACCTGCAGAAGCAGGCCTGGCCGCATCTCACCGACTACACGCCCTCCTCCGAGCTGGTGCCGATGGCACAGCGGCCGTTGCCCGACCCCGCCATGGTCGACCGCGTCGTCGACATGATCGCCGAGGCCGAGAAGCCGATCATCGTCGCCGGCCGCGGCGTCATCCGATCCGGCGCGCGCCAGGCGCTGGAGGCGCTGGCCGAGCAATCGGGCGCGCTGACGGCCACGTCGCTGCTCGGCAAGGGCCTGTTCGACGGCAATCCCTACGCCCTCGACATCGCCGGCTCCTTCGCCAGCGACTTCGCGCGCGAGCGCTTTGCCGAGGCCGACCTGGTGATCGGCGTCGGCGCCGGGCTCGGCCACTACACGACCGAGGGCGGCTATCTCTATCCCGGCGCCCGCACCGTGCAGATCGACGTCAGTCCGCGCGGCCTGTGGCAGGGCCTGCGCACCGCCGACCTCCACGTGCGCGCCGACGCCAAGGCGGCCGCCGAGGCCATCGTCGCACGCATGAAGGCGCGCGGCGTGTCGCGCACCGGCTTCCGCAACGGCGACATGGCCCAGCAGATCGCCAAGGATTCTCCGGACTCCAAGGAATTCCAGGTCCAGCCCAACACCGTCGATCCGCGCAAGGCGATCCTCGAGCTCGACCAGGCGATTCCCAAGGACTGGGACATCGTGGTGGGCGGCGGGCACTATTTCAGCATCGCCATGACCCACATGAAGGGCCGGCCGGCCGACAAGTACCACGTGGTGAACGAGTTCGGCGCCATCGGCTCGGGGCTGCCGGCCGCCATCGGCATCGCGGCGGCGCGCGGCGACGGCAAGGTCATGCTGATCGAGGGCGACGGCAGCCTGCTGATGCACATCCAGGAGCTCGAGACGATCCGCCGCCAGGGCATCCGCATGCTGATCTCGGTGATGAACGACGGCGGCTACGGCGCCGAGTTCCACAAGTTCCGCGCCAACGGCATCGATCCCACCGAGGCGATCCACGGCCGCGGCGATCTCGCCGGCGTGGCGACCGGCTTCGGCCTGCGCGGCGCGGCCGTCACCGAGATGGGCCGCTTCGCGCCGCTGTTCCGCGAGCACCAGGCCGCCAACATCGGCTCGGTGTGGGACATCCACACCGACGACCTGATCCCCTCACGCGCCTACCGCCGCGTCCACTACGGCGAGGCTTAACTGCCTCCCCAGCGAAGCTGGGGAGGTGTCAGCGTCTTACGCTGACGGAGGGGTCATGGGACCTCGGACTCATGACCCCTCCGTCGCCGTGTGACGGCGACACCTCCCCACGCGGAGCGTGGGGAGGAAAGGTCTGTTCACCGCTTCGGCGGCGTCGCCGGCCACGACTTGATCAGCGTGTCGTAGTCGACCGTCTCGCCCTTGGGCTTCTCGTTCGCGAGCTTGCGCTGTGGTGCCACCGTGCCGTCCTTCTCGGCCTTGGCGTACCAGTAGTCGGCGGTCTGCTTGGGATTGAGCTTGGGACCGCAGGCCCCCTGGGCGCCCGACTTCTCGAGACGCTCGAGCACGGAGTCCTGGGCGGCGGCCAGCGCGTCCATGGCCGCCTGCGGCGTCTTGGCGCCGGACGAAGCATCGCCGATGTTCTGCCACCACAGCTGCGCCAGCTTCGGATAGTCGGGCACGTTGACGCCGGTCGGGGTCCACTGCACGCGCGCCGGCGAGCGGTAGAACTCGATCAGGCCGCCGAGCTTGGGCGCCCGTTCGGTGAAGCTCTTGTCCCAGATGTCGCTTTCACGAACGAAGGTCAGTCCGACGTGGCTCTTCTTCAGCGAGGTGGTCTTGGCGACCATGAACTGCATGTAGAGCCAGGCGGCCTTGCGCCGGTCGAGCGGCGTGGACTTGAGCAGGGTGAGCGAGCCCGCGTCCTGGTAGCCGAGCTTCATGCCCTCCTTCCAGTACGAGCCCTTCGGCGACGGCGCCATCCGCCACTTGGGCGTGCCGTCGGCGTTCACCACCGGCAGGCCGGGCTTCACCATGTCGGCGGTGAAGGCGGTGTACCAGAAGATCTGCTGGGCGATGTTGCCCTGGGCCGGCACGGCGCCGGCTTCGGAGAAGGTCATGCCGCGCGCGTTGGGCGGGGCATACTTGTTCAGCCACTCGACGTACTTGACGATCGAGTAGACGGCGGCCGGGCCGTTGGTGTCGCCGCCGCGCTCGACCGACGAGCCGACCGGACGGCAGCCCTCCATGCGGATGCCCCATTCGTCGACCGGCTTGCCGTTGGGGATGCCCTTGTCGCCGTTGCCGGCCATCGACAGCCAGGCGTCGGTGAAGCGCCAGCCGAGCGACGGGTCCTTCTTGCCGTAGTCCATGTGGCCATAGACCTTGACGCCGCCGATCTCCTTCACTTCGTTGGAGAAGAAGTCGGCGATGTCCTCGTAGGCCGACCAGTTCACCGGCACGCCGAGCTCGTAGCCGTACTTGGCCTTGAAGCGGGCCTTGTAGTCGGGGTTGGTGAACCAGTCGTAGCGGAACCAGTAGAG
Source organism: Rhodospirillales bacterium (assembly GCA_016185145.1). Taxonomy (GTDB): domain Bacteria; phylum Pseudomonadota; class Alphaproteobacteria; order Reyranellales; family Reyranellaceae; genus Reyranella. The sequence continues at coordinate 104,681 of JACPOB010000005.1, forward strand.
GTTCGCGAACTGCTGGTCGGGCAGCTGGAACAGCTTGCCGTCGGGCGCCGTACCGAACGACTTGCCGATGAAGTCGTTCACATCGAGCGTCGGCAAGGTCACGTCCTTGCCCTCGCCCGCCATCCAGTCGGTCAGGCTGACCGTCTGGTTGTAGCGGAAGTGGGTGCCGACCAGGTCGGAATCGTTGATCCAGCCGTCGTAGATGTTCCGACCCGACTGCATCTGGGTCTGAATCTTCTCGACGACGTCACCCTCCTGGATGATGTCGTGCTTGACCTTGATGCCCGTGATCTCGGTGAAGGCCTTGGCCAGCACCTTGGATTCGTACTCGTGCGTGGTGATGGTCTCGGAGACGATGCTGATCTCCATGCCGACGAAGGGCTTCGCGGCACTGATGAACCACTGCATCTCCTTCATCTGATCGTCCTTGCTGAGCGTCGACGGCTGGAACTCGGTGTCGATCCATTTCCTTGCCGCCGCCTCGTCGGCGTACGCCGGGGAAAGAAAGGCCCCCATACAAGCCGCCATCGCGATGGTACTCGCCATCGTCGACAGACGGACAGTCACTGTCATGCGTCTCATGGCTTCCTCCATTCTGAGCGACTGATCCGAAAGGACGTCCGGTTGTCCCGGCTCTGCTTGACCTCGGAGGTCTCAGACCGTGCGAAACACGATCACGGCGGCGACCAACGAAATGGCGGTGGCGAGCCACAGGCTCGACAATTCGATGCCCTCGCCGATCGGCAGCACGGCGATCGGCTGGCTGCCGACGAACCCGATCCAGGCGAGATGGATGACGGCGGCGAGCACGAGCGAGAGGAAAAGCCTGTCGCCGCGTGTCGTCGGAATGCCGAGGATGCCCACGCGCTCCGCTTCGGGCTGCGCCTGGGCGAGCCAGATCATGGCGATCAGGATCAGGCCGATGGCGCCGAAGAAAACGCCGGTTGCGGGGGTCCAGGCCATCCAGGAGATGTTCTCCATGCCCGCCTCCTAGACCCGGCCGAGCGCGAAGCCGCGCGCGATGTAGTTGCGCACGTACCAGATCACGATCGCCCCCGGCAGGATGGTGAGCGTGCCGGCGGCGGCCAGCACGCCCCAGTCCATGCCCGCTGCCGAGACGGTGCGCGTCATGGTGGCGGCGATGGGCTTGGCGTTGACCGAAGTGAGCGTGCGCGCCAGCAGGAGCTCGACCCACGAGAACATGAAGCAGAAGAAGGCGGCGACGCCGATGCCGCTCGCGATCAGCGGCATCAGGATCTTCACGAAGAAATGCGGGAAGGAGTAGCCGTCGAGGAACGCCGTCTCGTCGATCTCGCGCGGCACGCTCGAGATGAAGCCTTCGAGGATCCATACCGCCAGCGGGATGTTGAACAGGCAATGGGCCAGCGCCACCGCCCACGGCGTGTCGAACAGCCCGATCGCCGAATAGAGATTGAAGAACGGCAGGGCGAACACGGCGGCCGGCGCCATGCGGTTCGACAGCAGCCAGAAGAACAGATGCTTGTCGCCCATGAAGCGGTAGCGCGAGAAAGCGTAGGCCGCGGGCAGGGCGACGCTGATCGACAGGATGGTGTTGATCATCACGTACTTCAGCGAGTTGATGTAGCCCGAGTACCAGCTCGCGTCGGTGAAGATGACCCGGTAATTGTCGAACGTCGGCCGCTCGGGCCACAAGGTCATCGTCGAGGTGATCTCGACGTTGGTCTTGAAGCTCATGTTCACGAGCCAGTAGATCGGCAGCAGCAGGAAGATCAGGAACAGCGCCAGGATCACGTGGCGGCCAGGGATGGCGTACATCATTGCTCGCCTCCGGCATGTTTGCGGTCCGCACCGGCATTGGTCATGACGGTGAAGAAAACCCAGCACACGATGATGATGATCAGCATGTAGACGATCGACATGGCCGCGGCCTTGCCGAGGTCGAACTGGCCGAGCGCCAGCTTGACGAGCTCGATCGACAGGAACGTCGTCGAGTTGCCCGGGCCGCCGCCGGTGACGACGAACGGCTCGGTGTAGATCATGAACGAATCCATGAAGCGCAGCAGGATGGCGATCACGAGCACGTGCCGCATCTTCGGCAGCTGGATCGCGGTGAACACGGCCCAGCGCGACGCGCCGTCGATGCTGGCCGCCTGGTAGTAGGCCTCCGGAATGGACTTCAAGCCGGCGTAGCAGAGCAGCGCCACCAGGCTCGACCAGTGCCAGACATCCATGACGATGATGGTCAGCCAGGCGTCGAGCGGGTTGGCGACGTAGTTGTAGTCGAAACCCAGCCGATTGAGCCCCCAGCCGAGCAGACCGATGTCGGAGCGGCCGAAGATCTGCCAGATCGTGCCGACGACGTTCCACGGGATGAGCAGGGGCAAGGCGAGCACGACCAGCGAGAAGGCGACGCCCCAGCCCTCGCGCGGCATCGCCAGCGCGACGATGATGCCGAGCGGTATCTCGATCGCGAGCACGGCGCCCGAGAAGGCGAGGTTGCGCCACAGCGAGGCGAAGAAGCGCCCGCCGAGCTCGGTCGAAGGGTCGAGCAGCTCCTGGTACCAACCGACGCCGTTCCAGAAGAACTTGTTGTTGCCGAAGGTGTCCTGCACCGAATAGTTCACGACGGTCATCAACGGGACGACCGCCGAGAAGGCGACGATGGCGAACACCGGGAGGACGAGCAGCCAGGCCTTCTGGTTGGGAACCTTCTCCATCACGCCGCTCCTTCGACCCGACGCTGATCGGCGTAGACGTGGATGTGGGCGGGCTCGAAGACCAGCCCGGCCTCGTCGCCGGCGATCGAAAGGTCACGCGGCATGCGCGCGGCGATCTTGAGGTCACCCACGCGCACATGCGCGAAGCGGCTGCGTCCGAGATCGTCGACGCGCTCGACCCTCGCCGCGAGCAGGCCGGGCGCCGCAGCGGCGAGGCTCACGAACTCCGGGCGAATGCCGATTTCGATGTGCGCTCCGCGCTGCAGTCCGCCGTAGCTCCGCGCGAGGCCGAGCTCGTGGCCGGCGATCCGCGCCTGTCGTCCATCGACCTCCGCCGGCAGCACGTTCATGCCCGGCGAACCGATGAAGTAGCCGACGAACGTATGATCGGGTCGCAGGAACAGCTCCTCCGGGGTGCCGGTCTGCACCACGCTGCCCTCGTGCATCACCACGACGGTGTCGGCAAAGGTCAGCGCCTCGGTCTGATCGTGCGTGACGTAGATCATGGTGAGGTCGAGCGCCCGGTGCAGGACCTTGAGCTTGGAGCGCAGCTCCCACTTCAGGGACGGATCGATCACCGTCAGCGGCTCGTCGAACAGGACGGCGGCGACGTCGGCGCGGACCAGCCCCCGCCCGAGCGAGATCTTCTGCTTGGCGTCGGCCGTCAGCCGGCTCGCCCTGCGGCCGAGCTGGGGGACGAGGTCGAGGAGCTTCGCGATCTCATGCACGCGCGCATCGATCTCGGCGCGCCCGACGCCACGGTTCTTGAGCGGAAAGGCGAGGTTCTCGCCGACCGTCATGGTGTCGTAGATGACCGGGAACTGGAAGACCTGGGCGATGTTGCGCTGCTGGGTCGTGAGCGCCATGACATCGCGGCCATCGAACAGGACCTTGCCGCGCGACGGCTTCACGATCCCGGAAATAATGTTGAGCAGGGTGGTCTTGCCGCAGCCCGACGGTCCCAGCAGGGCGTAGGCGCCGCCCTGGCGCCAGGTCATCGATGTCGGCTTCAGCGCAAAGCCCGAGGGATCGGCAGTGCCGCCGTCGTAGGCGTGCGCGAGGTCGACCAGGTCGATGCGGGCCATGGTTCGCCTCACTCTCCCCGGGGCGCGGCGACCAGCCGGCCCTCGGGATCGAAGATGAAGAGGTCGTCGGGATCGAGCGTGGCCTCGACCGTCCGGCCGGGCGGGAATTCGTGTACGCCGGGCAGGACGGCGACCCACTTGGTGCCGTCCCGCTGGAGATGGACGAAGCTTTCGGAGCCGGCGATTTCGGTGAGCGCCACGGTCGCGGCGAAGGCGTGATGGCCCGCCGCGCCGTTGGCAACGGCAAGCTGATGGGCACGGAAGCCGATGTTGTAGGCGCCGTCCGGCAGCGCGGCATAGAGGCCGTTCGCCGGTGCGGTATCGCCGCCGTGATACGCCACCGACCCGTTCTTCTTCTCGATCGCGACGGTATTGAGCGGCGGGTCGGAGAACAGCTCGGCGACGCGCAGGGTCGTGGGGCGATGATAGACGGTCGGCGTCTCGCCGATCTGCAGGGCGCGGCCTTCGGACATGCAGATCGTGCGTCCGCCTAGCAGCAGCGCTTCCGACGGCTCGGTGGTGGCATAGACGAAGATGGCGCCCGAGATCTCGAAGATGCGCGGCAGCTCGGCGCGCAGCTCCTCGCGTAGCTTGTAGTCGAGATTGGCCAGGGGCTCGTCGAGCAGCACGAGGTCGGCCCCCTTCACCAGGGCGCGGGCGATCGCCGTGCGCTGCTGCTGGCCACCCGACAGGGCAAGCGGCGTGCGGCCGAGGTAGGGCTCCAGCCGCAGCAGGCGCGCCGTCTCGCGCACCCGGCGATCGATCTCCTCGTTTGGCCGGCGCTGCACCCTGAGCGGCGAGGCGATGTTCTCGAAGACGGTGAGCGACGGGTAGTTGATGAACTGCTGATACACCATGGCGACCGAGCGCTTGCGCACGTCGATGCCTGTCACATCCTTGCCGTCGACCAGGACGCGGCCCGAGGTCGGCGCATCCAGCCCGGCCATCGCGCGCATCAGCGACGTCTTGCCGGACAAGGTCGACCCCAGGAGGACGTTCAGCGTGCCGCGCTCGAGCGACAGCGATATGTCGCGCAGATGGACCTGGCCGCCGCGCACCGACGAGACGTCCTGGAGCTGCACGGTCATGAGGCGAGCCTCGCCGGCCGTCGGCGCGAGGCCATCCAGTTGCCGAGCTCGACGGTCTCGGCAGCAGTCATGCGCAACCCAAGCTTGGAACGGCGCCAAATGACATCGGCCGCCGTCTCGGCCCATTCGTGATCCATCAGGAAGGCGACCTCACGCTCGGTCAGGTCGGCGCCGAAGCGCCGCCCGAGGTCGGACGGGCTGCGCGCGCCTTGGAGCACCATGGCGGCCCGCGTTCCGTAGGCGCGGCCGAGACGGTGGGCGTGATCGGGCGCCAGATAAGGGTGACGGCCGCGCAGGTCGGCGACCAGCTCCTCCAGTCCGCCGACGGAAAAGTCGCCGCCCGGCAATGCCGCGTCCGGAGCTTCGGCCGGCGAAGTCACGGCAGGCACATATGGGGAGAGCTTGTCGAGCGCCGCTTCGGCGAGGCGGCGAAAGGTGGTGATCTTGCCGCCGACGACGTTGAGCAGGGCCGGCGCGCCCGCCGGCGCCTCGAGCACGAGGACGTAGTCACGCGTGACCTGCTGGGCCTCGGAGACACCGTCGTCATAGAGCGGACGGATGCCCGAGAAGCTCCAGACGACATCCGCCGGCGTCAGCGGCTTGCGGAAATACTCGTTCGCGACCGCGCAGAGATAGGCGATCTCGTCGTCACTGGCGGCGACGGCAGCCGGATCGCCGGCATGGTCGCGGTCCGTGGTCCCGACCAGGGTGAAGTCGCGTTCGAAGGGGATGGCGAAGACGACGCGGCCATCGGCGTTCTGGAAGATGTAGGCTTTGTCGTGATCGAACAGGCGACGCACGACGATGTGCGAGCCTTGGACCAGCCGGACCTTGACCGCGCTGTTGCCGCGCACCGCGCCGGTCAGCACGCTGCCGACCCAGGGGCCGGCGGCGTTGATCAAGGCGCGCGCGCGAACGACGCGGCGTTCGGTGCTGCGTCGATCCTCGACCGCCAGCGTCCATGCGCCGTCGCAGCGTTGGGCCGACACACAACGCGTTCGGGTGCGGATGATCGCGCCGCGCTGGGCCGCATCGACGGCAACCAGGACTACGAGCCGGGAGTCGTCGACCCAACAATCGGAATACTCGAAAGCGCGCACCAGCGACGGCTTCAGCGCCACGCCGGCAGGATCGCGCTTCAGGTTCAAGGGCCGCGTAGCTTGCAACATCGCCCTCCCGCCCAGATGGTCGTAGAGGAAGAGGCCGAGCCGCAGCATCCAGCTCGGCCGCAATCCTTCATGAAGCGGCAGCACGAAGCGGAGTGGCCTGATTATATGCGGCGCCATGCGCCACAGCACCTCGCGCTCGCGCAGGGCTTCGCGCACCAACCGAAACTCGTAATGCTCGAGATAGCGAAGGCCGCCATGGATCAGTTTGGTCGAAGCCGACGAGGTCGCCGAGGCTAGATCGTCCTGCTCGCAAAGGAATACGGAAAGACCGCGCCGCGCGGCTTCGCGGGCGATGCCACAGCCATTGATGCCGCCACCGATGATGGCGAGATCGAAATCGGCCAGCATGCGGGCATTTCCTTGTTTTTCGTCCTATTTTCGCTTTGAGCGCAATACGAACTATATATGTTTATTTTTACACGTTAAATGAGGGAAAATAGCTACAAGGCGAAATCGCTTGGGAAACTCGAATAGGAGCAAGAAGAGGGCAACTAGGAGATCGTCTCCGCCGGCGCCGTCTCGATGACCTCGACGGAATGTTCGCCGCAGATCGTGCGCAGGCGCGCCGATTCCAGCCGATCGGTCACGAACACCTGCACCTGGGACATGTGGCCGATGCGGACAGGGGCGGTGCGTTCGAGCTTCAGGCGGTCGGCGACCAGCACGACGCGGCGGGCGTTTTCCATGATCGCCTGGCTGACTCGCACTTCCTGGTAATCGAAATCGAGCAGGGCGCCGTCCTCGTCGATCGCCGAGGTGCCGATCACGGCGGTATCGACCTTGAACTGGCGGATGAGATCGATGGCCGCAGCGCCGACGACGGCGCCGTCGCTGCGTCGTACCGGTCCGCCGGCCACGATCACGTCGAAACTGGGAAAGGGATAGAGCGTGCGCGCGACATTGAGGTTGTTGGTGATGACCAGCAGATCCTCATGGGCGGTGAGCGCACGCGCCACTTCCTCGGTGGTGGTGCCGATGTTGATGAACAACGAGCTCTGGTTGGGGATCAGCGCAGCCGCGCGGGCGCCGATCGCGCGCTTCTCCAGGGCAGCGATGAGGCGGCGCGCCTCGTAGGCGGTGTTCTCGACGCCCGATGCGATCACGGCGCCGCCGTGGATGCGGCTGAGCAGGCGCTGCTCGCAGAGATCGTTGAGGTCCTTGCGGATCGTCTGCGGCGTCACGGCGAATTTTTCGGCGAGGCCGTCGACGCTGACCCGTCCCTGCACGCGAGCCAGCGCCAGTATTTCCTTCTGCCGGGTCGTTGCGGGCTCCATGCGGGCGAATTCTATGCCGGCGCCACGCCCGCACAAGCGCCGATGGGCTCAGGCGGTTCGCTCGTTTGCGATCTGCGCAACTGCATCAGGCGCTCGGCCCACACCACCGGCAGCTACGCCTGACTTTACATCGGCTCGTTCGGCATGGAGCTCGGCGCCATGCTGACGCAACCGGCCTGAGACAGCGACCCGCGCCCGGTCATGTCTGGAAATCGAGCACGATGCGGCCCTGGATGTCGCCCTGGCGCATGCGGGCGAAAACGTCGTTGATGTTCTCGAGCTTGGCCGTCGCGACCGTCGCCTTGACCTTGCCCTCGCCGGCAAAGGCCAGCGCCTCCTGAAGGTCGAGCCGCGTGCCCACGATCGAGCCGCGCACGGTGATGCCGTTCAGGACGGTGTCGAAGATCGACAGGGGGAAATCACCCGGCGGCAATCCGGTGAGCGACACCGTGCCGCCGCGTCCGACCATGCCCAGCGCCTGCTCGAAGGCTTTCGGCGAGACGGCGGTGACCAGCACACCCTGGGCGCCGCCGACCTCCTTCTTCACGAAGGCCACGGGATCCTGGGTGCGGGCGTTGACCGCCAACGCGGCGCCGAGGCGCCTGGCGAGATCGAGCTTGGGCTCGTCGATGTCGACGGCGATCACGTTCAGGCCCATCGCCTTGGCGTATTGCACGGCCATGTGGCCGAGACCGCCGATGCCCGAGATCACCACCCAGTCGTCGGGCTTGGTGTCGGTGACCTTGAGCCCCTTGTAGACGGTGACGCCGGCACAAAGGATCGGCGAGATCTCGACGAAGTCCGCCTTGGCCGGCAGGTGCCCGACATAGTTGGGATCGGCCAGCACGTACTCGGCAAAGCCGCCATTCACCGAGTAGCCGGTGTTCTGCTGGTCGAGGCAAAGCGTTTCCCAGCCGCCCAGGCAATGCTTGCAGTGACCGCACGCCGTATAGAGCCAGGGCACGCCGACGCGGTCGCCTTCCTTGACGTGGCGCACGCCGGTACCGACGGCCGAGACATGGCCGACGCCCTCGTGGCCCGGGATGAAGGGCGGCTTGGGCTTGACCGGCCAGTCGCCCTCGGCGGCGTGGAGATCGGTATGGCAGACGCCGGTGGCCGCGATCTTGACCACGACCTGGCCGGGACCGGGCTGCGGCACCGGTACTTCCTCGATCACCAACGGCTTGCGGAATTCGCGGACGACAGCGGCCTTCATGGTCGATGGCATGACAGTCCTCCTAACGTGTGTATCCCTTGCCTTGCATGCAGTCGTTGAACATTTCCAGCTCGGCGCTGGTGCGATCGGTGTTCGCCTGCTGCTGGGCGGCGATCATGCCCGCACCGCTCATCGCCGGATTGCTGGCGGTGTGAGGATAGAGCCGGGAGGCCTGCTGCTGCGCCGAAGCGCGACACAGCGCGGTGTCGCTGGCGATCGTGGCGTCATCCGCACCGGCCTTCTTCCAGGTCGTGCCGGGTGCCGCCCCGCCACAGGCCGCAAGGCCGAGCGCAAGAGCCGATACGATTACCCTGCGGTTCATTTGCCGGTCTCCAGCCAAGCGAGTGCGCGGATTTCCTGGTCTTGCGGGAATTGCCTGATGTCGGGTTGGGCCAGATGCTGGGCAACGGCGCGCGCGACCTTGACGAAGCCGCTGTCGGTCACGGCCGCGACCCGCGCGATCTCGCGGTGGTGATCGCGCACGAACTTCAGGTGCTCGATCAGGCTCGCGAAACTGTCCCAGCCGGGAAACGACGCGGCACGGATCAACAGCCCCGTGAGCTGACCCTTCTCGGCGATATAGGGATCGGCGACGGCGGCAATCCTGTGGAAGTCGTCAGCCGACAGGGCGCCCTGCGGCGTGATGATTAAGATGCCTTTGTCGGGCAGCAAATCGACCTTGATCATGGCGCTCCCGCCCCGTCTCCGGCCTCGCACGATGGCGCTTCCGACAAGCGCCGTCACCTCCCGCTTTTGCATGGCCGAAAATAAATCCGGCGCGATCGTATCTTTTCGGTATCGCCGTTCGTCCTTGGGGGTGGACGGAAGGGCCGACATCACTTAACCTGTCAGTTAAGTATTATCCAATAGCCCGTTCCGAGGAGCGACGGATGAAACTCTTTTACGGTTGGGTCGTGGTCGCCGCCGGCGGCCTATTGGGATGCGTGGCGATCGGCGCCGTGTTCTCGCTGGCGGTCTTCCTGCAGCCGATGGCCGACGCGACCGGCTGGTCGCGCACCGGCGTGTCGAGCGCCATGACGATCGTCTTCCTGGTGATGGGCGTCGCCTCGTTCGGCTGGGGCGCCCTGACCGACCGCTTCGGGCCGCTGCCGGTCGTGCTGAGCGGCGGCGTCCTGCTGGGACTGGGCCTCGCGCTCGCCAGCCGCGCCAGCAGCCTGCTCGAGTTCCAGCTGATCTATGGCCTGCTCGTCGGCGGCGCCACCGGTGCGGTATTCATACCGACAATGACGACGGTGACCGGCTGGTTCGAGAAGCATCGCAGCCTTGCCGTCTCACTGGTATCGGCCGGCATGGGCATGGCGCCGATGACGGTCTCGCCCTTCGCGAGCTGGCTGATCACCAACTACGACTGGCGCACCGCCCAGCTCGTGATCGCCATCATGGCCTGGGTCGTTCTCGTGCCGACCGCCTTCCTGGTGCGCCGCGCGCCCGAGGCGGTCGACGAGCGCGAGCGCGTTGCGGCCGCGCCGGGCATGACGATGGGCGCGGCCGATCCCGGCCTGACGGCGGGCCAGGCGCTGCGCTCGCCGCAGTTCTGGGTGCTGTCGCTCACCTATTTCGCCTGCTGCGCCACGCATTCGGGACCGATCTTCCACACCGTGAGCTACGCCATCGCCTGCGGCCTGCCCGTCATGGCCGCGGTCACGATCTACAGCGTCGAGGGCCTGGCAGGGCTGGGCGGGCGCATCGTGTTCGGCCTGGCGGGCGACCGCTTCGGCGCCAAGCGCGTGCTGGTGATCGGCCTGTTCGCCCAGGCGCTGGGCGCCGGCGCCTATTTCTTCGTGCGCCAGCTCGGCGAGTTCTACGCCGTGGCGGCCGTGTTCGGCCTGATCTACGGCGGCATCATGCCCCTCTATGCCGTGATCGCGCGCGAATACTTCCCGATGCGCATCATGGGCACGGTGCTGGGCGCCTCGACGGTGTTCTCGGCCGGCGGCATGGCGCTCGGACCCGTGGTCGGCGGATGGATCTACGACACCACCGGCGGCTACGGCTGGCTCTATATCGCTTCGGCCGGCATGGGGTTGGGGGCCATGTTCATCGCCCTGCTGTTCCCGCCCTTCCCCTCGCAGCAGCGCGCTGCAACCCAGCCGGCGTGATCAGGCGCCGTTGAACATCGCCCTGAGACGCGGAGCAACGTCGCGCGCGAAGCGTTCGAGGCTGGCGTTGGTGTCGTCGGGCGTGAGCCCCGGCGGCACCGCCCAGGTGACGATGTCGGTGAAGCCGTACGCGCGGATGAACGCGGCGAGCTCGCCCACGCAATGCTCGACATCGCCCACCACCCAGGTCTGCGGAATGCGGTCGGCCTCGGCGATGCCCTGGACGCCGCCATGGCCGCCGGCTTCCTCGCGGAAGCGATGGTAGATGTCCATGCGCCGCCGCTCGGCGACCCGCACCTTGCCCCAGTCGCGCTCGCGATCGTCGGTCACCAGGCATGACTTGATGATGCCGATGCGACGGCTGGAGGGATCGCGGCCATCGGCCGCGAGCTTTGCTGCCCATGGATCGAGCGACTGCCGGCGCGGTCCCTGCGGCAACAGGTTGGCGCCGACCCGGGCGGCGCGCAGCGCGCCCGCCTCCGACATCGCCGCGACCCAGAGCGGCGGGCCGCCGGACTGCACATAGCCCGGCGTGATCTTCACGTCCGAGAAATCGTAGCGCTTGCCGGAATAGCTGAACGTCTCGCCGGTGAAGGCGAGCTTCAGCACGTCGAGGCCCTCGTCGGTCAGCGACACGCGGCGCGACACCGGCAGGCCGAAGCCCCTGAACTCGTGCGGCGCGTAGCCCATGCCCGCGCCGATCTCCACGCGACCGCCGCTGATGTTGTCGAGCACCGCGAGATCTTCGGCCAGTCGCAGCGGATGGTTGAACGGCAGCAGGCAGACGTCGCAGGAGAAGCGCACGCGTTTGGTGCGGGCGGCCATGGCTGCAGCGACGGGAATCCACGACGGCAGGTAGCCGTCGTCGACGAAGTGATGCTCGGTGAACCAGACGAGGTCGAGCCCCAGCCTGTCGAGCCACGCCACCTGATCCATGATCGCGGCATAGAGCGCCTGGTGGCTCAGGCCCGACTCCGGCGGATTGCGGAAATCGTAGGCGACACCCAGGCGCAGGGGCTGAGCCATCGGCGTTTTCTCCCTTTCCTTGCCTTGAATATCGGCAATGCCGAGCCTACGTTCGCGACCTCATCGAATTCAACAGGATGTGCAGCGATGGATTTCCGCCCAGCAGCAAACCAACACCTTGCTCTCGGGGAAATCCGTCTTCATGCCTGCTTCAATCACTGTCTCTCGTCTCGGCTGGTCGACGGCTGACGGCCGGCCTGTCCTCTCCAATCTCGATCTGAGCTTCGGCGGCGAGCGCACCGGCCTCGTCGGACGCAACGGCGTGGGCAAGAGCACGCTGCTCAAGCTCATCGCGGGCGAGCTGCTGCCCAATGCGGGCACCATTGCCATGGCCGGCACGCTCGGCGTGCTGCGCCAGGCCGTGCAGACCGATCCACGCGAAACGGTCGCCGATCTGTTCGGCGCGACCGCGGCGCTCGAGCTGTTGTGCCGCGCCGAAAGCGGCGACGCCGATGCCGAAGACCTTGCCCGCGCCGACTGGACGCTCGACCAGCGCATGGCCGCAGCCCTCGGACGGCTTGGACTGGACGCCGGGCCCGGGACGCGGCTTGCGACATTGTCGGGCGGTCAGCGCACGCGGATGGCGCTGGCGGCGCTGGTCTTCAAGGAGCCCGACTTCATCCTGCTCGACGAGCCCACCAACAATCTCGACCGCGAAGGCCGCCGCGCCGTCGTCGATCTCCTGGCATCCTGGCGCAGCGGCGCGATCGTCGTCAGCCACGACCGCGAACTGCTCGAGACCATGGACGCCATCGTCGAGCTCACCGGCCTGGGCGCCACGCGCTACGGCGGCAACTTCAGCCATTATCGCGACCGCAAGGCGCTCGAGCTGGCGGCGGCGCAGCACGACCTGGCCGATGCCGAGAAGCGCCTGACCGAGGTCGCCGAGCGCGCCCAGGAGCGGACCGAACGCAAGGCGCGCCGGGACCGTGCGGGGCAGGCCAAACGCCGCAAGGGCGATATCCCGCGCATCCAGCTCAACACGCTCAGGAACCGCAGCGAGAACAGCGGCGGCGACCAGGCACGCCTCGGCGAGCGGCAGCGCATCGAAGCCGCGGACGACGTCGCCTCCGCCCGTCGGCGCGTAGAGATCCTGCAGCCTTTGTCGATGGTGCTGCCGTCGACCGGCCTGCCGGCCGGCAAGACAATCGTCCAGCTGGACCAGGTCAGCGCCGGATATGCATCAAGCCGGCCGGTGATCCGCGATCTCAGCCTTGCCATCACCGGACCGGAACGCCTCGCCGTCACCGGGCCGAACGGCTCGGGCAAGACGACCTTGCTGGCGCTGATCACGGGCAGGCTCGCGCCGTGGGCGGGAACGGTGCGGCTCGCCGTCGAGCACGCGGTGCTCGACCAGCAGGTGAGCCTGCTCGATCCGCGGGTCTCGATCCGCGACAACTTTCGTCGTCTCAATCCCGCAGCCGACGAGAACGCTTGCCGGGCGAGCCTCGCCCGCTTCATGTTCCGTGCCGACGCCGCCCTTCAGATCGTCTCGAGCCTGAGCGGCGGCCAATTGCTGCGTGCGGGACTGGCTTGCGTGCTGGGGATCACCCCGCCCGCGCTGCTGATCCTCGACGAACCGACCAACAATCTCGACCTCGAATCGATCGCGGCGGTCGAGGGCGGATTGCGGGCCTACGACGGCGCGCTGCTCGTCGTGAGCCACGACGAGGCGTTCCTGCAGGCGATCGGCATTTCACGCCGGCTGGAACTCGGATGACGATAGGGGTCGACAAGTGTCAGCACTGCCATTGCGCCGTGCCTGGGGTGGCGACGCGCACGCGATAAAGCGACGTCGATGCCGTCACATAGAGGCTGCGCAGGTCATCATCGCCGAAGCAGAAATTGGCGACCGCCTCGGGCAGCCGGATGACGCCGAGGCAGGCGGCATCCGCGGCGAAGACATGGATGCCGCCGGGACCGCAGCAATAGATGTTGCCCGCGCTGTCGATCTTCATGCCGTCGGGCGCGCCCTTGCCCGCCCCCGTGGTTTCGGCCCAGACGCGGCCGTCGGCGAGTCCGCCGTCCGCCGTGACCTCGAAGCGGCGGATATGCTTGCGCTCAGTGTCGTTGACGAACAGCTGCCGCTCGTCGAGCGAGAAGCAGAGCCCGTTGGGCTGGCCGAAATCGTCGGTCAGCAGCACCGGCGTTCGCGCATCGGCGCCGACCCGCCAGACGCCGCGGAAGTCGAGCTGCAGCGGCCGCGGATTGCCGTAGTATTCCAGCCGGCCGTAGGTCGGGTCGGTGAAGTAGATGGCGCCGTCCGACTTCACGACGACATCGTTGGGGCTGTTCAGCTCCTTGCCCTGGTGGTGGCTGGCGAGAACGGTGCTCGTGCCGTCGGACTCGGTGCGGGTCAGCGTGCTGGTGGCATGCTGGCAGACGACCAGCCGGCCCCGACGGTCCCAGGTGAGACCGTTCGACTGGGCGCAGGGCTTGCGGAAGGTGGCGATGCCGTCGGCCGCCGTCCATTTGCGCATGTGGTCGCCCGGCATGTCGCTGAACAGCAGATAGCGGTCGCGGCCATGCCACAGCGGACCTTCGGTGAACAGAAAGCCTCCGGCCAGCGTCTCCGCCGCCACCGACCTGCCGACAACCGTTTCGAACCTCGGATCACGGACCTCGATAATGTCGCTCATCTTCATCTCGCATGCATCTTTCCCGGCCACGACGTTCTAGCCCGATCTGCAGATCACCTCAAAATGCCTGCCGAAGCCGCTTGGCGAGGGTTCGGGACGGCGGACGTCAGGCTGCCGTAAGGCGCGCGGACTAGGGTCCCTTCATCTGGGAGGCCGTCGACGTTGTCACTTCACTCGGTGTGAGGGGACCGTCGCCGCGCATGGTGGAAAATACATGGACCTGCTGAACAATCTGATGCTCGGTCTGAGCGTCGCGGTCACGCTTCAAAATCTGCTCTATGCCCTGTTGGGCTGTATGGTCGGCACGCTGATCGGCGTTCTGCCCGGCATCGGTCCGGTGGCGACCATCGCCATGCTGCTGCCGATCACCTTCCACCTGCCGCCGACCGCCTCGCTCATCATGCTGGCCGGCATCTATTACGGCGCGCAATACGGTGGCTCGACGACCTCGATCCTGGTCAACCTGCCGGGTGAAGCCTCATCGGTGGTGACCTGTCTCGATGGCTACCAGATGGCGCGCAATGGGCGCGCCGGTGCCGCCCTTTCGATCTCGGCCGTCGGCTCGTTCTTCGCCGGCACGGTCGGCACCATCATCATCGTGATCTTCGCCGAGCCGCTGACGCGCATGGCGCAGAAATTCGGCCCGGCCGACTACTGCTCGCTGATGGCGCTCGGCCTCGTCGCCGCCGTCGTGCTGGCCAGCGGCTCGGTCATCAAGGCGATCGCCATGGTGTTCCTCGGCCTG
>JACPOB010000006.1 GCA_016185145.1 Rhodospirillales bacterium
AAGAGAGTAGACAGCGAGCAACGAGACACCGCCCGCGACTGTCGCCGATGCAGCGCTAACCGTCAGCACGGCGCCCAATATCGGCCCGATGCACGGCGTCCATCCGAAGGCGAAGGCGAGGCCGAGCACGTAGGCGGAAGCCGGTTTGCCGCCGGCAACGGCGGGGTGCACGCGGAACTCCCGCTGCAGCCGGGGGAAGTTCGCCAGGCCGAGCATGAAGAGCCCGAAGAAGACGACGATCGAACCGCTGACGACGTTCAGTTCTTGCCGGTAAGAAAGGAGGAGCTGGCCGAGCGCGGTCGCGCTGGCACCCAGGATGAGGAATACGGTCGAGAAACCGAGCACGAAGCACATGCTCAGGCCCACTGCCGGCCATCGTCGCGCCATGACACCATTGGGCGAGGCGTCGACCGACGAGCCGGCAACGTAGGAGAGGTAGCCTGGAACGAGCGGCAGGACACAGGGCGACAGGAACGAGATGACCCCCGCCGCGAACGCGGTCGGCACCCCGATGTCGGAGATCTGGATCATAGCGGCGGTTCGGCGCGTGCCTTGTCGACGAGGCTCCGCAACGTCGCTGCATCGGTCGCACCGCGTAGAAT
Organism: Rhodospirillales bacterium; assembly: GCA_016185145.1. Classification (GTDB taxonomy): domain Bacteria; phylum Pseudomonadota; class Alphaproteobacteria; order Reyranellales; family Reyranellaceae; genus Reyranella. The sequence goes on from JACPOB010000006.1 coordinate 603, forward strand.
GTGCTCTCCGATCACAAAGCCCGGTGTGCCGGCAATGCGCAGTGCCTGGGCCAGCTTCAGGTTGCGATCGATCGCCGACTGGATCTCGGCATCCGCCATGTCGGCCTTGAGGCGGGTCACGTCCAGTCCGACCTCGGCTGCGATGCGAAGGACGCCCGCTTCGTCGGCCGCGCCGCGCGCCTGCATGAGCGCCTCGTGGAAGGCGATATAACGGCCCTGCCGATGGGCCGCCAGCGCGGCCTTGGCGGCAAACACCGAATTCGGGCCGAGGATCGGGAACTCCATGTAGACGACGCGTAGCTTGGCGTCGCCGGTCACCGTTTCCTGCACGGCGCTCGCGACCTTGCGACAATAGGGGCAGTTGTAGTCGAAGAACTCGACCATCGTGACATCGCCGGCCGGATTGCCGCCGACTGGGCTGGCCGGGTCGCGGAACACCTCGTCGGCCCGCGACTTCAGCACTGCCTGCGCCTCGCCGTCTTCCGCAGCCCGCCGGCGCGTCTCAAGGCGCTGGACGGCTTCCATGATCACTTCGGGGTGCTTGAGCAAATAGTCGCGCACCCGCTGCTCGAATGCGTCGGACGCCATCTCGGTCGTCGCGTTCGAACCGACGCCACGGAATCCCGGATCCAACGCAAACCACGCGATGACGGCGCCCACTATGAGCAGCGGCGGCACGAGCCACGATCGTCGCCGTGAAAGGACGTTGCGAGAATCTGCATTCATGTCGTCTCTCCCGGCGTCAGAAGAATTCGCGGAGCCTTTCCCACAGGCCTTTTCTTGCCTGATGGTGCGAGCGCTCGATGTCATTGGTCAGGGCGTTGACCAAAAGCGTCAGGTTGACGGATGCGAACTCCAGACCGTGGAAGTTCGCCCGCCACCGCCCTTCCTTGTCGATCACGTGGGTGACGACGCCGTGCGTGAGCTGCCCGCTTTCGGCCCGGGTGAATTTGTGGCCATATGCCTCTACGAGTTTCCTGGTCAGATCGGGCGGCTGACCCGGCATCGTCGTCAGGAACACCCAGTTGGCGTCGTCCAATCCATGTGCCGACCCATTGGGGCGCAGGATTTCGGGCGTGTCGTGCTCGGGATCGGTGGAGACGCTGATGAACTGGACCATGCCCTTCATCGGCGTGCGATTGACCATCGCCTGGATCTCGGCGATCCGGTCGGCGTGCAGCGGGCAGACGTCGGGGCAGCCGGCGTAGATGAAATTCAGGATGACGACCTTGCCGCGGAAATCGGCGAGCCGGTAGACCTTCCCGCCCACGTCCTGCAACGTGAACTCCGGCGCCGGCTTGTCGACGGGCTGGAAATATTTCTCGTCTTGAAGAAGCTTCGCCTGAAGTTCTTCGAGCGAATGAGCGCGCGCGGTCGCTGTGAGCGCCGCCGCCGTGACGAAGACGAGGATCCAGCCGATGATCGAGCGCATTTTCACTCCTGGCATGTGGAGACAGGATCCGCCGCGCGGTTGGCGCGGCGGATCGATGCCGCACTATTGCTTCTCTTTTGTCTGGTCGCCCGACGGCTGGGTGCTGTTGCGCCATTGCTCGTTGGGCTTGCCGGAGGCGCCCTGCATCATGCGGTTGCAGTGGTCCATCATTTCGCCCATCTGCCCCATCATGTTCATCATCCCCGAGCCGCCCATCATGGAGCCTCCCTCCTTGCGGGGACTCGTGGTGTCATCGTGCGCCTGAAGCGCCGACGGCACGGAGAGCGCCACGGCCACGGCAAACATGGATCTACGCATCGGTCAGTCTCCTTTCCTGTTGGATTTCAGTCGCCCGCCCACCATCGCCGCCTCGACGAAAGCGGTCTGCGGATCGCTGGCGCCGCTTGCGGTCGAGATGACGGGCGGGATTTCACGCGCCGGGACCGGCGTCTCGTCCGCCCCGCTGCCTCGTGATGTCGGTGGTGCGGACGTGTCCGTCGAACAGGAACGTCCGCCCATGCGGTGCATGCAGAGGCCCAGCGCGCACATGGCCACGCAGGGCAGCGCCGTCAGCAGCACCGGCAGGATGCCGGCCGCCACCAGCCAGCTCCAGTTGAAGGCCAGGCCGGCGACCACGGCGACGACGCCGACGACAATGATGCCCCGTCGGCCGCCAAGGTAGTGACGCGCGATGTCGAGTATGTCGCGGGTCAGCGAGGTGTCGGGATTGCGGGTGGGATTCGACTCAGTCATGGGCGGGACTCCTTTCGGGATTCGCAGCCGTCATGCGCGCGGCTGCGGCACGATCCGCAGATATGGCTTGGGTGCCTTCCATCCGCCGGGGAACTTCTTCCGGGCGTCCTCGTCGGAAACCGTGGGAACGATGATCACGTCCTCACCCGGCTTCCAGTTCACCGGTGTCGCCACCTGGTGCTTCGCCGTCAGCTGGATCGAGTCCAGCACCCGCAGCACCTCGTCGAAGTTGCGGCCGGTGCTCATCGGATAGGTCAGCGACATCCTGATCTTCTTGTCGGGGCCGACCAGGAACACCGTGCGCACGGTCGCATTCTGGGCCGGCGTGCGGCCCTGTGACGTCGCGCCGGCCTCCGCCGGCAGCATGTCGTAGAGCTTGGCGACCTTCAGTTCGGGATCGCCAATCATCGGGTAGTTCACAGCGTGGCCCTGGGTCTCCTCGATGTCCTTCGCCCATCTGCTGTGGTCGTCGACGGGATCGACACTCAGTCCGACGATCTTGCAGTTGCGCTTGTCGAATTCCCTCTTCAGGCCCGCCATGTAGCCCAGCTCGGTCGTGCATACCGGCGTGAAGTCCTTGGGATGCGAGAACAGGATCGCCCAGCCTTCGCCGATCCAGTCGTGGAAGGTGATCCGGCCGTGCGTCGTCTCGGCCGTGAAGTCGGGCGCTTCGTCGTTGATCCTGAGTGGCATGATCTTTCCTCCAGTTGTCGGTCCGTTACGGTCTGTCGTGCTGCTGGTCGATGCGCCGGCGGATGAAGGCGATCATCTCCGGCGTATCCCATTCGGCGGGGCCGACGAGCCGACCGATCTCGCGGCCCGCGCGGTCGATCAGCAACGTGGTCGGCACGCCGACGGCGCCGAGTTCGCGCGCCGCCTTGCCGCTGCTGTCGATGTGCATGGCGAGGTTCTTGATGCCGATCTCGCCGTAGAACTTGCGCATGACGTCCAGTCCCTTCCGGTCGGCCGACAGGGCGATGACCTGGAAGTCCGCACCGCCGAGCGCGCCCTGCAGCCGATCGAAGGTCGGCATTTCCCTGCGGCAGGGCAGGCACCATGTCGCCCAGACATTGAGTAGCACGACCTTGCCGCGGAAATCCGTGAGCGCGGCGTTGCGGCCCTCGCCATCCATGAACCTGACGTCGGGCAGCGCCTTAGGCGGATCGACGAGGGCGAAGTTCGGCTCGGCAGTGGCTGCAGCCGCTGGCAGTGCAGCCAGCAACAGCTGCCGACCCGGCCGTCCCGGTCGGCGCCGGTGCGCGTGTAGGGATCGCCGAGCATGTCGAGCCAGCGCGCCGCGTCGGCGGGCGCGTCCTTGTAGTTGATGCCGTGAACGGTCGCCGCTCCCGACCGCGCCATGGCCATCAGGAGCGGATGCTCGGCGCGGCAGGCCACGCACCAGGAGGCGAAGAAATTGACCAGCGAGACTTCACTCCGGAGATCGCCGCTGCTCAGGCCGAGCTTGCGCCCCTGCACCGGCGGCAGGTTGAAGTCGGGCACCGGCCGGCCGATCAGGGTCGAGGGCAGCTCGCGCGGGTCCCGCGTCAGTCCCCATCCGAGCACGGCCGACAAGCCGACGAATCCGGCCACCGGTCCGGCATGGAGCAGTCGTCGCCGGAGGACGCCGCTCGATGCCGCATTGCGTGTCGTCTCGATATTTCCGGCTATCTGGGGCATTGCACATGGCTCCATCGATGGTTCGTCGCTCGATCATTCCTTCGCGTAGACGGTCGGCGCGCCGCCGCCCTTGGGCAGGGCGTAGACGACGAACGGGACGGTCTTCGTGCCCACCATACCAGGCGGGGCAACGTGATGCCCGCGATCTGCGGGCGCTCCGCCAGCAGCCGAAGCACGATGTCGACCGGGACGTGACCGTCGATCACGTAACCGTCGATGAACATCGAATGGCAGCCTTGAAGCCGCTCCGGCACGCCCGCATTCTTGCTGATCGTGGCGTGGTCGTGGGTCGGCTTGACGGCGACTTCGAAGCCATTGCCGCGCAGATAGCCGGCATAGCCTTCGCAGCAGCCACATTGCGGGTTCTTGTACAGGATCGCCTTGCGGGTCTCCTCGGCACGTACCGCGGCGGCGCCGGTCATCAGGATGGAGGCGAGAGCAAGAAGCAGAATACGACGCATGGACTGGGTTCCTTTCCCTGGGTGCCTCATTCCGTTCAGCATTCTTCCTCGACGAATCGTTTGATCTCCTCGACGCTGGCGAAGATCACCGAGACGCGGTCGCCCTGCATGCCGGCGCCGGTGACGACCGGCTTGCCCGGCGCCGGGCCGGTGGCGCGCGTGTCGAGTTTCAGGCGCACATTCATCTCCCAAAACGGCGTGGTGGCGCCGTCGGCCGTGGAGATGAAATAGCTGTCGCCGCAGTGGCGGACGGCCGTTACGCGGGCTTGGTCGGGCGCCGATGCAAGGGGCCGGGATCGTGGTCCGCGGGCAAAGGCGGCCGGCAGGAGACCCTGCTCAACGACTCGCTTGTCGCGTTCCGGCGCCATGGCGAGCTTCAGGAAGGCGACGATGTCGGCGCGTTGCTGCTCGTCCTCGATGCCGCGGAAACTCATGTAGGTGTCCGGCACCACGACCTGCGGATCGGCGACCCAGGCGAAGAGCATTTCGGCGGTCCACGTGAAGTCGGCCGATTTCAGCCCCTTCGAGTAGCGCGCGAAGCCCGTGGTCTTCCCGGCCGGCCTGTCCCACAGCCCCGCCAGGCTCGGTCCGCTCAGGTGGACGCCCGGTTCGAGCGAATGGCAGGCGACGCAGCTCCGATAAAGCTGCGCGCCGCGCTTGGTGTCGCCGTCGGCCGCCTGGGCCAGGCTCACGGCGGCGAGGAAGGCGACAAGGGAAGACGAGGCCAGCCGCATATACGTTCCTCCCATCATCCTTTTCCCCCCTTGCCGACGCGCAGGACCGCCATCAGGCCGGCCGTCTGGTGGTCGGTGACGTGGCAATGCACCATCCAGTCGCCGGGGTTGTCGGCGACGAACGCCACGTCGACGGTTTGCCTGGGCTCGACGAACACGGTGTCGGCCCATTGATTGAAGGGAACGGGCACCCCATTGCGGCTGAGCACGCGGAAGCTGTGTCCGTGCAGGTGGATGGGATGCGGCCATGCGGTGTCGTTGCGCAGGCCGAGCACGTAGCTGCGGCCCAACATGAGCGTCGTCAGCGGCGGCATGCCGGCATGCCCGTCGCCGGTCATCGAGGCGCCGTTGATCGCCCAGGCGGCGCGGCCCATCCCCATCATTCCGCCGCCGCCCATCATGCCACCCTGCAGCACGAGCTCGCGACGCTCCGCGGCCCCGAGATCGGGCTCGGGCAGCGGATTGCGCGGCAGACGGATCGGCGCTTCGAGAGGATGCGGGCGCACTGGCGCCGCCGCGTCGTAGGCGAGATGGACCAACGAGTACTCGAGGTCCTCGTCGTAATCGTCGACCACGCGGTAGCGCCGGCCAGGGTCGCCCTGCATGTCGAGCACGATGTCGATTCGCATCGCCGGCCCGAGCAGCAGGCGGCCGTCCTTCGGTTCATGCGGATCGCAAGGCTGGCCGTCGACGGCCACGACGACCGGGCGGTGACCTTCGAAACGCAGCGCCATGATACGCGCGAGCGCGGCATTGAGCAGGCGGAGGCGCACGCGTTCGCCCGCGCGAACCCGTTCATCGGGCGGTACGACACCGTTGATGGTGACGGTGTTGCCGATGCGCCCGGCCATGGCCGCTTCCATCCGGTTGCCGAATCCGGCGGCGATCTGCCCATCGGACTTGAGCCGCCAGTCCATGATCGTCCAGAGGAGTTCGCGGTCGACGGCCACTGGCGAGCGTTCCTCGACGATCAGCGCGCCGGCCAATCCCCGACCGAGCTGCTGCAGCGCGTTGGCGTGCGGGTGGTACCAGAAGGTGCCGGCGTCGGGTGGCGTGAACTCGTAGACGAAGCTCTCGCCGGGGCGGATCGGCGGCTGTGAGATGCCGGGCACGCCGTCCATGCCGATCGGCAATCGGATGCCGTGCCAGTGAACCGTGGTGTCATCGTCGAGGCGGTTCTCGACGACGATCGAGGCCGGCTCACCCTGGCGGAGGTGCAGCGTAGGCCCCGGCACGCTGCCGCCGTAGGCCCAGACGTCGGTCGCGCGCCGCCGCGGCCCGGTCAGCGACGCCTGCCCCGGAGCGGCGACGATCCGATGGCTTTGGTTCGCCCGCGCCGGGCCCGGGCGCACCACGCCCAGCAAGGCCGCCCCGGCGCTCGCCGAGAGCAACGCGCGCCGCTTCAACAATCCGATATGATCGGTACCCACAGCTCGATCCCTCCGCAACCATCGTCGATGGAGGTGCACCGTGGCGCCAGACAACGGAGAATCTGAACGAACTCAGCCAGCCGCCATCGTGCACGTGCACGCACCACTTGCCTGGTCAGCCGCGCTGCGGCGACCAGGTTCAGCCGAGAGTGCTGGGTCTGGGTGGGTAAGGATCAGGCGCATGCGCCCAGCCGACGAGCAGCGGCTGGGCCTGAACCGGCAAGTCGAGCCCGTCGATCCGGACGGCGACGACAGGTGTCAACGCCAGGGTCGCAACGCCTGAAGTGCCGCAGAGGGCAAGGCGGCAGTCCATTGCCTTCATGTCGCGGCTGCCGTGGTCGCAGTCCGGGCATTTGACGTCGTTGGCGGCAACGCCCATGGCCGACGCCATGGTCATCCTGACTGCCATATCCGTCGCCTGGACTGCTGAAACGCTCATGCTCGCAGCAAACACCAGCCCCAGAATCGAGGTGAATGTCCGTCGCAGCCAAAAGCGAATCATATGCCACAGGATGGGGATTTATTTCCGGACTGCAAGCCCTATCCCATCACGGGGCTGTGATCTTACGACGCGTGTCGAAGCGATGCTAGTGTTCCCCGACGATCGTACCAGCCATTGCGGGTGTTTCAGCCGTCGCGTCGAGTATCGAATTCACCGCGATTACCGGGCGCGGCGAGATGGATCGACTTTCTGCACTTGAAGCAGGATGTCGCGAACGATAGGTGCAGCGGTGCGCGAGCCGCCCATCCCGTGCTCCACGACCACAGCGCAGGCGTAGCGCGGACTGGCGACCGGCGCGTACGCGCAGAATAGGGCATGATGACGCAAATGCCAGGGCAACTGTTCCTGTGACACTTTGCGGTCTCGCTCGGCCTCGGTCATCCGTTTGACCTGCGACGTACCGGTTTTGCCGGCCATCGCCATGCCTTGTTCCACGATGCGCGATGCGAAGGCTGTGCCGCTCGGGCTATTGACCACCAGATCCATGCCGTTTCGGATCGCACGCAGATTTTCCACGCGGAAGGACAGGCTTGGGGTCGCTGGAGTCGACTGCACCGGCAGCGACCTGACCGGAGCGCGCGCCCCGGTAGTGGCTGCAGTCAGATGCGGCTTGACTTCGTAGCCACCGTTGCCGATGCGCGCCGCCATGACCGCAAACTGTAGCGGCGTCGCCAGCATGTCCCCTTGGCCGATGCCGAGATTGTAGGTGTTGCCGATCGTCCATGGCCTGCCCGTACGTGCCAGCGTCCAGCCGGGCGTCGGCAGAAAGCCAGGCGATTCTTCGGGCAACCCGACATCCGTGAGCTTGCCAAAACCTAGTTTCGCCGCAGCTTGGACGATCTGGCCGACACCGGCGCGCTTTGCTGCCTCATAGAAGAATACGTCACAGGAATGCTGCAAGGCCTCGGTGACGTTGAAGCGCGCCGTTCTCGAGCGCCGCCAGCGCCGTCACCATCTTGTAGGTCGAACCCGGTGGGTAGAGACCCTGCGCCGCCTTGTTGACCAGCGGCTTCTTCGGATCGGCCAATAGCCGTTGCCATTCCGGCTGAGTGATGCCGCGAGCGAACATGTTGCCGTCGAAACTCGGAACCGAAACCATGGCCAGAATGTCGCCGGTGATCACATCCATCACCACGGCCGACGCGCTCTGATCTTCGAGCCGTTCGGCTACAAAGCGCTGAAGCTCGACATCGATGGTGAGCAATACATTGCCACCTGGCTCACCGTCGGCACGGTTCAATTCGCGCATCACTCGGCCGGCGGCGTCGACTTCCATCTGGACGAATCCGGGTTTGCCGCGCAAGGCTCGGTCGGCGCTCTTCTCGACGCCTCTCTTGCCGATGCGCATGTCCGGAAGGTCCAGTATGGCCTCCTCACCGGCAGCCAAATCCTCGGCCGAGACCCGACCAACGTAGCCGATGATGTGGCTCGTTAACTCGGCGTGGGAATATTCGCGCGTCTGGCCGAGCGCGATTGAGACACCGGGCAGGTCCGGTACGTTGAACTCGATTTGCGCCACTTCCTCCCAGGTCAAATTTTCCTGTATCTCGACAGGCGTGAGCCGTCGTGCTCGTCGGAGTTGCTCCATCAGACGCTGACTGTCGCGCTCGCTGACGGGCAAAATCTGCCCCAGTCGGCCGAGCACGGCCTTGACCAGCCTCGCTCCCGCCGGCGTACGTGCATTCTCCGCGGCAATGAGTAAGCGAAAGTCGCCGCGGTTTGCCGCCAGCACGAGACCGTTTCGATCGAAAATGAGGCCGCGCGACGGGACCAGCGGCTTTGTGCTGATCCGGTTGTCCTCCGCCAGCAACTTGTACTTGTTCGACTCCACCGACTGAAGCCAGTAAAGCCTGCCACCCAGCAGACTGAGCAGGCCGAACTGGATTCCACCGAAGAGCAGTGTTCGACGTCTGAATACAATATGGCGATCGTCGCCGCGTGTCATGGATGGCGCCTTGAAAATTGTTAAGCTTGCGGCACTCCATCGCAAACACGTCGGAGACGGAAGAATAGCACCGTGCGGTGCCTGTCTTGACGTCAGGCGCATGGTGGGAAGAGATCGGGCCGCGGCGAAAGTCCCCGAAGGATCGACGGCAAAGTTTGATCGGGCTTGGTCGCGGCCAGCGCCTTCACTCCCATACTGAGGGTGGGAACGGTTGGGCCCGAATTGACGCACCTCTCTGCGCATTCGATGTTCGCCCTGGCGCAGGGGGCTCGGCAGGTCGAGCAACATGTCCGGACGGAATCCACGTTGTACCCAGAAGGTGTCAATTTCGACGATGCGTCGGCGACGGCAATGGCCGGCATGCCTGCCGCCAAAACGGCAAAGCAACTCAGGAGCACGGACAGGAAGCGCCAACGCTTCATGAGCATACTGTGCGTCGCCCCGCCTTCGTATGCCGAGCCCGGCGCTCGAATTCTCGTACGACGAAGCGACCGCGGGCTGTCATCTTTGGGTTCCTTTGATTGGCGCAGAATCGACGGTACTCTGACCACTCCCGGGACCCATGGTCTCGGTCGCCGCCAGTCGGAAGCGGATCGATGACCTGCTGGAACGAGAGAGATGTCCAACGTGGTGGTCGGCCGTCTCGAAAGGACAGGCTGTCGGCCCACGCCGATCTGTGCGCTCGATCGCCTTGTCGGCGTCGAGACGAGCCGCAATCACGTGCACTTGGTCGACGAAGCTCCAGGTGCCGATAGCGGAGTTTCCAACGAGCCGTTTCGTTTGATTCTCGTCGTCCACAAGCATCGCCCCACTGTGTATGCCGGCAACGCCGTAGCAGTCCTGGTCACGAATGAGTAACGGTGCACCGGCTGAGCCCGCCTCAGCACCACAATCGTGCACGAGCACTTCCCACTTGGAACCCTTTATCGAGCATAAGGGCGCGACGCTGAGTGCCTGATCCTGGCCCAGGTCGCGAGAATAGCTCGGCATCAGGATGCGCCCGCGCAGGGACTGCAGTTCCGGAACGGTGTGCTCGACGATGCGCAACGGCCGAATACCCGCCGGCGACCTGTTGAGCACTAGGATGGCCCAGTCCTGGCTCGCATCGTGAATCGACTGCGCCCCGTGCTGACGTGCCGAGCCGATAGCTTCCACCTTTGCCTCGAAGACGCCGAGGCTCTCTCCGTCCTGATAGCTGGGGCGAAACACCAGTCTCGACGATGGCGACGAGCGGGCGATGCTTGGGACGCAATGGGCAGCAGTGACGACAATCCGCGGGTGCAGCACAATCGCACCGGTACAAGACACCGGCCCGGTCAACAGGCCAATCGCCCGATAAGGGTGAACACGGGCATTGACGAGGTGCCGAGAACCGGGCCTTGCCTCATGGGCCGGTTCGCCGTCGGCGGTTCCGGACGATTGTGCAAGTGATGCAGTAGCCGCTGCGGCGATGTTCGCCAAGAGTGCAACGACGAGAAGTCCCCGCAGTAGGCACCATTGCAACATCATGGTTGCTTTGGGACCTTGAGGGCGTGAGCGAGAGGGGCAGCATGGGATCTCGTTGATCATGTCCAACCTCCAAGCAACGCTAGGCGCGCGGACGCACGCCGCTTAGCTCAAGCTCGAAAGGTCAGCGCTTCGGCGGAAGGGGATTGGGCAGCGGCCGTTGGCCGGCGAGCTCGGCAAGGCCGAGCGGCCAGTAACGATGTTCCGCCGCGGGTGAGGGCAGATCAATGGCCGGAGCGCTAAGAATCGGCGCGCTCGCTTGGCAGGCTGACGTGTATCCGGCCATCAGCGCGCATGGCGCTTGGCCACAGTCATGGCGATGATGGGAGGTCAAAGGTGCGGCTGCCACCACGCTTCCAATTTGGGTATCCGATCCTGCAGCCGTCCGGGCAAGGGCCGGTGGCCCGATTGCCGCCATCGCGGCGAGACAGGCGACAAGCACGGAAAACCAACACACTCGCATCATGCGATGATAATGCGCCTCCAACGTCAGTCTGCCAAGACTGCGCATTGGGCTTTTTAGGACTCGAGGAACGCGCGGTCTCAACCCGTGTAGGTCACATCGGAACTGACCGTCGTTACACTGTCGAAGGCACGCAGGCGCCAGTGCATGAGACCGAATTGGGCTACCAGACCGCCGCGCTGTCGATCCTGGACCGGAAGGCGGCTCCATGACGTACCGCACACCATAGTCCAGCGATAGCTTGCCGACTGAACGAGGGGCGTCCAATGAATATCGTCACGTGCTGGATTGTACAGCGATGGTAGTCGCTAGACCTCGCTCTACGGGGCGGCAAATGTCAGCCAATTGCCATTTTGGTACAGCCTTCGTAACTGGTGAAGTGAGGCAAGTTCAGGTGCAGGGAGTCGTTAGAATGCCTTGGCATCGGAGAAGCCCTCATTCCTGGCTTCCAATCAGATGCGCCGACCACTCTTCACGACGCTGGCTTGGGCACCGGTTCCTGGCGATCAATGGCCACCGATGATCCAACGGCCCGACCGTAGCCCGTCCCAAATGAATGCTTTTCGACCCAGAATACCGAGCGTCCCGACAATCGGGGCGGCCGTGCCGAAGTTCCACGCCAGAATCATTACTGTCGCATCCAGATCATGGAACAACGACAACGCGGAGGCGGTGATGGCCGCCACCGCCAAGCTGCCGACTACGACGGTCAATGCCGCAACAGACATGCCGCTTTCCGCTGCTGCCTCCTTCAATGATTTCTCCTTGAGCTCAACAGCCGGTTCGCTGCGCGTTGTCCCGGCGATAGGCCTTCGAGGCGCCGGAAAGGCTTCATGCTCCATGCCGAGGGCCTCTTTCCGTAACTTGTACGCCCGAGACGACGCAGCCGGTCGACGATGCGGCGGTTACGTGATTCAAGCCTTCTCGGTGGCAAGGATGGGTTAAATTGCGGCAGAAGCCGCAAGCGTGGCTCGCTTTCTGATCGGCGTGCGAATCCTCTTGGAACATTGGACAGGTTGACCATCCGGCACTATTTCCGACGCTGGAAGCTTGTGGCAATCCGCCTCCAGCGCGCAGCTTCCCATAGAAGTGCTCCTATGGCATTGTCCAACTTATGAAAGTCGGCGTGTGGCTCCGCACGGTGCTTCCGATCCTTGCGATCGTGGGGCTTATTGCCGGCCCGTTCGTCACGATGAGCGTGTCGATGATAGCGGCTGCATCGACAATGTCCGGAATGCCGGACGACATGCCGTGCTGCCCGCCCGAGAAACCCACCATTCCAGACTGCCAGAAGGCCTGCCCGTTGACGACAACGTGTATGGCGAAGTGCTTCTCAATCACGCCGCTGCTTTCGGGTGTGGCTTACGTTCATTGGGAGCAGAGTGAGGTTATCCGCCCTGGCAGCGACGTCGCGGGTGACGCGCTCGCGGTAGAGCCTCCCGCCCGACCTCCGCGAACCTAGAACATCGCCGGCGTTTGCACGCCGGCTCGCGCCGCTCCAGCGAGGCTCGGGCGGTTAAGAGCGCGTGGCCATAGGCCGCGCAACGCCGGGCCGTGTGCACGGTGCTCCGATGCATCTGGGATGTCCAAACCATGACGACCTTTCATACCAAGCGCGCCGTAATGGCGGCGCTCGCCGCCGCGCTCTCCGTATCGGCTCTCTCGACGGCGCGCGCCGACATTGCCGACTATGAATTTCGTCTCGTTCAGGCGAATCTAAAGCAAGGCGACGGTGCGATGATCTCTGTCCGGCTCGTCGACAAGCGGACGGGCAAGGCGGTTCCGGACGCGGTCATCTTCGCCATGCGGATCGATATGGCGCCTGACGGCATGCCGACCATGACCGCTCCGATCGAGGCCCTGCCGTCGACCGAACCCGGCATCTACCGTTTCAAAACTAACCTGACGATGGAGGGCGGCTGGCAGCTCTCGCTGGGGGCCAAGATTCAAGGTGAGACGGGCACGCTTCAGAACAAGTTGATCCTGAGGGCCGTGCCATGAAACGGATTGTCCTCACAGGCCTCGCCTTGGCCGCCGTTGTGGCGGCGGGGATCGGAGGCAATTGGGCAGGTGTCCGGGGTCTTCCCGCGCCTGGCGTCGGCGCATGGTTCGGTGTCGAACCTACGCTTGCGGCTGTTGAGCCAGCCGGCACCGGTATGGTGATCTACTATCAGGATCCCGACGGCAAGCCCTTCTATTCGGCGACCCCGCGCCAGACCGAGGACGGTCGGGCTTTCCGCGCCGTTCGCACCAGCGAGGACGTAAGTTTCGAGGTCAAACCGCCGGCCAGGGCTGAGGCGACCGTCCCGGCAGGCGCGCGGCGCATCCTCTATTACCGCAACCCAATGGGCCTGCCCGACACCTCGCCCACGCCGAAAAAGGATTCCATGGGGATGGACTATATCCCCGTCTACGAGGGAGAGGACGACGGCGGCTCGGTCGTGAAGGTGTCCCCCGGCAGGCTGCAGCGCACCGGCGTCCGGTCGGAGCTGGTCGAGCGGCGCGCCGTCGGCCGGCTAGTGCGGGTGCCGGGAACGGTTCAGCTCGACGAGCGTCGCATCTCGGTGGTCGCAACGCGGAGCGACGCCTTCGTCAACGAGGTGGCGAACGTGACGACAGGCGACCAGGTGACAAAGGGTCAGGTGCTCCTCCGGCTCTATTCACCTGACATCGCCGCAGCGGGCGCTCAGTTTCTCACCGACCTCAATATCGGCGGCCGCGACGGCGCAGTCGGCGGTGCCCGCCAGCGCCTCGAAAACCTAGGGCTGTCATCTCGGGTGATTGGCGAGATCGAGCGGACGCGCAAGGTCCCACTATCGGTGACGTGGCACGCACCACGCGATGGCATTGTGCTCGAGCGCAATGTCGTCGACGGCATGAAAGCCGCCCCCGGGGAGGTGCTTTTCCGTATTGCCGACATCTCGAATATCTGGGTGCTTGCGGATGTGCCGGAGTTTGACCTCGGTGTCGTCCGACTTGGCGCTCCGGCGACGATTCAGGTGCGAAGCCTGCCTGGGCGCAGGTTCGAAGGGCACGTGTCGCTGATCTATCCGCAAGTGGGCGAGGCGACGCGGGCCACAAGGGTACGCATCGAGATCGCGAAGCCCGGCGGCGTGCTGCTTCCTAACATGTATGCCGATGTGGAGATCGGCACCGGCGGCGTGCTGCCGGTGGTCGCCGTTCCGGACGACGCCATCATAGACACAGGCACTCGGCAGGTAGTGATCCTTGATCGGGGGGAAGGCAAATTTGAACCGCGTGTGGTCAAAGTCGGACTCCGCGGCGGTGGTTTCACCGAAATCCGCGAAGGGATTGCCGCGGGCGACCGCGTCGTCGTGGCGGCGAACTTCTTGATCGACGCTGAGAGCAATCTGAAGGCCGCGCTGCGCAGCCTGGCAACTCCGGAGGCGCAGCCATGATCGCCCGTCTCATTGGATGGTCCGCCCGCAATCTCGTGCTCGTCTTCGTCGGCACGATCTTCGCTGTCGCGGCCGGTGCCTATGCGCTGAAGACGCTACCGCTCGACGCCATCCCCGATCTCTCCGACGTGCAGGTGATCGTCTATACCGACTATCCTGGTCAAGCGCCGCAGGTCGTGGAGGACCAGGTCACCTATCCCCTCACGACGTCCATGCTGACGGTGCCGAAATCGAAGGTGGTGCGCGGCTTCTCCTTCTTCGGCGTCTCCTTCGTCTATGTGATCTTCGAGGACGGCACCGATCCCTATTGGGCGAGAAGCCGAGTGCTGGAATACCTCAATGCGGCCGCGCAGCGCCTGCCAGCTGGCGTGACGCCGACTCTTGGACCGGATGCCACCGGCGTCGGCTGGGTCTACCAGTACGCCGTTGTCGCCAAGGAGATGACACTCGCCGAGCTCCGCTCGCTGCAGGATTGGGTGATCCGCTTCGGCGCGTCCAAAGCAGAGGGCGTCGCCGAGGTCGCCAGCGTCGGGGGCTTCGTGAAGCGATATTCGATCGTGGTTGATCCGAATCGGTTGCGTGCGCTAGGCATTTCGCTCGATAGAGTGCGCGAGGCCGTCAAGGGGAGCAATGCCGACGTCGGTGGACGCACTGTCGAGCTCTCCGAATTTGAGTTTATGATACGCGGCCGCGGCTATCTTCGCGGCGTTGCCGACATCGAGAACGTGGTGCTGAAGACCGACCGGGGCGTACCCCTGCGGGTGAAGGATGTTGCCCGTGTCGAGGTCGGACCGGACGAGCGGCGCGGCATCACCGAGCTGAACGGTGAAGGCGAGGTGGCGAGCGGCATCGTGCTGCAGCGCTTCGGTGCCAACGCGCTGAGCGTGATCGAGAACGTCAAGGCGCGGCTCATGGAGATTGGGTCGAGCCTGCCCAAGGGCGTCGAGCTCGTGCCGGTCTACGACCGATCCGAGCTGATCGACCGGGCGATCGAAACGCTGATGGGCACGCTGATCGAGGAGAGCATCATCGTTGCCCTGGTCTGCGTCGTGTTCCTGCTACATGTGCGTAGCGCGCTCGTCGCCATCTTGATGCTGCCGGTCGGCATCCTGATGGCGTTCGCGGCGATGAAAGTCATCGGACTCGGGTCCAACATCATGAGCCTCGGCGGCATCGCCATCGCCGTCGGTGCTATGATCGACGCCGCGATCGTCATGATCGAGAACGCTCACAAGCATTTGGAGCGCGCTCCGCCTGACAAGCCGCGTGTCGAGACCCTGATCGAGGCGGCGAGCGAGGTCGGCCCCGCACTGTTCTTCAGCCTGCTGGTCATCACCGTCTCGTTCCTGCCCATCTTCACGCTGGAATCGCAGGAAGGGCGGATGTTTGGTCCGCTTGCCTTCACCAAGACATTCGCCATGGCGGCGGCGGCACTCCTTTCGGTGACGCTGGTGCCGGCCTTGATGGTCGTCTTTGTGCGCGGGCGGATCGTTGCCGAGCACCGGAACCCGATCAACCGCTTCCTGATCTGGATCTACAGGCCGATAATCCGTGGTGTTCTCAAAGCGAAAATCCTGACCATCCTCATCGCCCTCGTCGTGCTGGGCGTCACCGTCTGGCCAGCGCGGCAGCTCGGCTCCGAGTTCATGCCGAGCCTCGATGAGGGAACGCTGATGTATATGCCGACAACATTGCCGGGGATTTCCGTCACCAAGGCGGCCGAACTCCTGCAAATGCAGGATAGGATCATCAAGAGCTTTCCGGAGGTCGTCTCGGTTTACGGCAAAGCGGGGCGCGCGCTCACCGCGACCGATCCGGCGCCGATCGAGATGTTCGAGACCATCATCAATCTGAAGCCGAAGAGCGAATGGCGGCCGCAGGTCACGATCGACAGTCTAAAAGCGGAGCTGGACCAGGCGCTGCAGTTCCCTGGCGTCTCAAACGCCTGGACCATGCCGATCCGCGCTCGGATCGATATGCTCGCGACCGGCATCCGAACGCCGGTCGGCGTCAAGGTGTTCGGCCAGGATCTGGCGCAGATGGAGCAGACCGCCCGCGAGATCGAGCGGGTGCTGCGGTCCGTAGCGGGGACTTCGAGCGCCTACGCGGAGCGGGTGATCGGCGGTTACTATCTCGACATCGTGCCGGATCGGGATGTGCTTGGCCGCTATAATTTGGCCATTGCCGACGTTCAACGGGTGATCGCGAGCGCGCTCGGCGCAGAGACCGTGACGACCACGGTCGAAGGTCGTGAGCGCTACGGAGTCGCGATTCGATATCCGCGCGACTTCCGGAGCGATCCGCAGGCAATCGCTCACGACGTGCAGGTGCCGTTGCCGGGCGGCGGCACGGTGCCGCTCGGCGAGGTTGCCAAGGTGGAGCTCACACGTGGAGCGACCTCGATCCGGACCGAGAACGGCAAGCTCGCGGTTTATGTCTTCGTCGACATCACCGGCCGCGACCTCGGCGGCTATGTCGCCGAGGCGCAGCGAGCCGTGGCGAATGAGGTGAAGCTGCCGCCCGGCACCTACGTCTCGTGGAGCGGTCAGTTCGAGTACCTGCAGCGCGCCGAGGCACGGCTGAAGATCGTCGTGCCGGTGACGTTGCTCGTCATCTTCCTGCTGCTTTATCTCAATTTTCGAGCGCTCACTGAAACACTCATCGTCATGCTTTCGCTGCCCTTCGCTTTGGTCGGCGGAATCTGGCTGATGTGGTGGCTCGGCTTCAACATGTCCGTAGCAGTGGCGGTCGGCTTTATCGCGCTCGCAGGCGTCGCCGCCGAGACCGGCGTTATCATGCTGATCTATCTTCAGCAGGCGATGGCGGAGGTCAAATCGGAGCGGACCCGACAAGGTCGAGCCTTCACGCGCGCCGCCCTTTACGAGGCGATCATGCTTGGTGCCGTCGAGCGTGTGCGGCCGAAGATGATGACGGTCGTTGCCATCATGGCGGGCTTGGTTCCGATCCTGTGGAGCGCGGGCGCTGGCTCAGAGGTGATGCAGCGGATCGCGGTACCGATGATCGGCGGCATGGTGTCCTCGACGGTCCTGACGCTGATCGTGATTCCGGCGGTCTACGGGCTGGTGAAGGGCTGGCGACTGCCGCGCAGGGCGGCGGACGACGACGTTACGAGCGGACCGGAACCAGCCGAACTCAAGGCCGTCGCCGAATGAGCGACCGATTCGACGAGATGGGAGGAACGCGATAGGGCATGGGCTTCGCCGGCCTGATCGGCGCTAGTCTTACTGAGTCAGAAAGCCACAGGGTAGCGGTTTAGGAGCTGAGGTATTTTTTGGAAGATTCATTTTCAGCGAACGAGGGCTGGGATGGGTCTTTGAACGAGAAGCAGCGAAGGTCGGTTTTCGGCTTATGTCGAAGGGCCTGTGAGTGTGATCGGCCATGCCGATCGGGCTTAGCCACTGCGTGATTATTGCGCTGGGCTGTTGACGCCCGGCGAGCGCAAGAGCGTGGAGCCGATGGCGGCAGTGACGGCGCCGCATCGGACGGCGGCCCAGCATCAGTCGCTGTTGCATTTTGTCGGCGAAGGTCGGTGGTCGGACGAGAGAGTGCTGGCGAAGGTCCGGCAGACGGTTCTGCCTGCGATCGAGCGGCACAGGCCGATCGAGGCCTGGATCATCGACGACACGGGCTTCCCCAAGAAGGGCAAACATTCGGTGGGGGTGGCTCGGCAGTATTGCGGCCAGCTGGGCAAGCAGGACAACTGCCAAGTCGCGGTGTCGCTGTCGCTGGCCAATGCCGACGCGAGCCTGCCGGTGGCCTCCCGGCTGTATCTTCCGCAGGCTTGGGCCAATGACGCGGCTCGCCGCAACAAGGCTGGTGTGCCGGAAGAGATCGGCTTTCAGACCAAGGTCGAGATCGCGCTCGATCAGATCCGGGCCGCCCACGCGGCGGGCCTGCCGCGTGGAGCTGTGCTGATGGATGCGGGATATGGACCCATAGCGATCTGCGCACCGCCATCACGACGCTTGGCCTGCCCTATGTCGCCGGCATTCTGTCGAACACCACGGTGTGGGCGGCCGACCACGTGCCTGCGCCGCGACGCCGAACATCAGCCGGTCAGGGTCAAAGACCTTGCGTTCAGCCTGCCGACCGGAGCATGGCGGACGATCACTTGGCGAGAGGGCACGAATGAGCCGCTCAAGTCGTGCTTTGCGCGGCTGCGCATCCGGTCGAACAGCAAATGGGCGAAAATGCTCTTGTCCAGCATCTTCAGCATGGTGTGCGGTTGGACGCGCGCTCGGATAGTCGCCTACCGTGCTGCGGGCCAAGCGCGTGCTGCGCGCGATCGCCCGCTCATGAGCCCACTCATCCGGCTTGCCGTACCCCTGCTGCGGGAGATCGGCAAGGCGCCCCATGTAAGCGTCTTTCGGGCGGCGGACCTCGAGCGGCATTTGGGTGACGCGGGCTTCGAAATTCTTGCCACTGAAAGCCATGCGACGAAAGGCAACGACAACCGCCCTTACATCGTGGCCCGCAAGAAATGAGCATCCCACGCGACGCAGCACGGCCTAGTGCGGCTCCTTCTGGGCGGTGACAGGAAGGGTTGAGCCTGTGTGGAGAAAGGCTCCAGTGAGCGCTGAGGGCAGATATCAGCCTCCGCCGGCCTGGAAGATGCCGAACAGCCTCAGGCCGATGATGCCCTCGGTCCCGTTCCGTCGCGATCCTGCGAGGTCCATCGTTCCGGGCAGATTCACTTCCAGCCAGGGAGCCAGGTTCCCTTGAAACTTGGTTCGACCGTCGTCGTCCTTCACGGTCAGGCTCGAGATCAGGACGGGGACATAGTCGGAGGCCAGATCGGTGCTCAGGTGGTTGAGCACCTGGTGCGGGTCGTAGGTGATCCTGCCGTTGGTCGAAGTGACGAAGCCCTCGCGATCCAGATGGACGTTGGCGCCGTCCTTGCGGATCGAGATGTGAAGGCTCCAGTTCAAGCCCGGCTCGCGATAGCTGATGCCGACGGCGGCAGCGCTGGCAAGGCGCCGCCAGACCTGGTCGGGGTGCGATGCACCGGGATCATCGGGTACCATCTTGCCGTTGGCGGGGCTGCTGAACGTGAACGGCCCGGTATTGCCGATGATCGTGGAAGGATCGACCAGGTTCAGGAATTCCGTTCGCTTGCCGGGCGCGAATTCGAAATCCACGCCTTCGGCCTTGGGCGCCTTGAACACCTCCAGGATGTCGCCCACGAAGTTTTGCAGCGGCGTCTTGAAAAGCGTCAGGAAACGATGGGTTGCCGGGCTCTTGCCCATCAAATCCCACAAATCGTCCTGACTCGTGTTCTTCGATGTCTGGTTGGACCGCATGCTAAGAGACGTGACCATGAATTCGTCCTCTCGGGATGCATGCCGCAGGATGACCCTGCTAGTTGTCCTTTCCAAGGCAGTGGCCATCGGCGCCGTCCTCGGCGGCTGTGCCAGCCGGACGCCGCCGGAAGCGGCGCGAGTCCACGGCATCGCGGCGACAGACGCGCCGGCCATCGACGCCTGCTGGCGCAAGGTTCTGGCCAGCCCGCCGCACCAGGCTCTCAGGGGCAGGATAGGCGATCACGCCGACAGCCCGACCGCAGCGATGAAAAGCAATCCCGCGAAGGCGACGCCGCAGGACGCGGCGCTGCTGCAGTCGCTTCAGCAGGACTATCTCGCGCCCTGCCGGAAGATGGCGCTGCAGAGCGCAGCCAGGGTGAGCCCGACGATCATGGCGATTCTCAACGACAGCTACGCCAGGGCCGACGCCAATACGGTGCGACTCGTCGGACGCGAGATCACCTGGGGCGAGTACGTGTCGGAAAACCAGGCGATCGTGACCCACCGGCGCGCCGAGCTTTTGGCCGCCGGTGAGACGATGCAGAGGGAGCAGCAAGGGACCCCTGCCCCGCGCTCATGATCTTCCGGACCGCGCGCTTCCAGCGCGCTCATGAGCTTGAGCGCGCTGGAAGCGCGCNNNGCGCGCTGGAAGCGCGCGGTCCGGAAGAGAAGAGAGAGTCAGGTATCCAAAATCGGCGCAAACCCGCCGTAGATCATGCGCTTGCCGTCGAACGGCATGGCGTTCTGGGCGGGCTGCATGCGCTCGTCGGCCATCACCTTCTTCCAGCCCTCGTCGCGCGCCTGCTTGCTGGGCCACTCGACCCAGCTGTAGACGATGTTCTCGTCGGCCGTGGCCTTCACCGCGCCCTTGTAGTCGGTGACCTTGCCGTCGGGCACGTCGTCGCCCCACGCCTCGACGACGCGGATCGCGCCATGGTCCTTGAAGACCTGGGCCGCTTTCTGCGCCATCGCGCGATAGGCCTCCTTCTTGTCGTTCGGCACCGGCACGAGGTAGCCGTCGACGTAACCCGGCTTCGTCCTGGCACCGTCGTCGATCAGGGTGGCGAAGCCGCCATAGATCATGCGCTTGCCGTCGAACGGCATGCCGGCGCCGATCTCCTTCATGCGCGGATCGCTCATGATCTTCTGCGTCGCCGCCGCGTGGGCGTCCTTGCTGGGGAACTCCATCCACGAAAAGACGACGACTTCGTCGGGCTTCGCCTTCACCGCGCCCTTGAAGTCGGTGACCTTGCCGTCCGGCACGTCGTCGCCCCAGGCCTCGACCATGCGGGTGGCGCCGAACTCCTTGAACAACGGCGCCGCATCGGCGGCATGTTTGCGATAGGCTTCCTTGTTCGCTGCAGGCACGGCGGCGACAAATCCGGCAACGTAGGTCATTGCTCACTCCCGACTCTGTTGTAGGTGCAAGGAAGGCCGGTCTTTGGCCTTGACGTATTGGGTTGATATCAACGTAAATACGGCATGTCAAAGCCCGCCCCTGTGACATCGGCCGGCGTCCCCTTCGCGACGACGGTGCATGTCCGCGACCATTGCCTGTGCTTCGCCGCCCAGCGCGCCGCGCGCGCGCTGGCCCGCCGCTTCGACGAGGCGCTGCGCCCTGCCGGCCTGACCAGCGGGCAGTTCTCGCTCCTGATGTCGCTCAATCAGCCGCGGCCGCCGTCGATCGGCGCCGTCGCCAGCTTGCTCGCCATGGACCGCACCACGCTGACGGCGAATCTCAAGCCGCTCGAGCGGCGCGGGCTGGTGGCGACGGCGATCGCCCCCGACGACCGGCGCGGCCGACTGGTCCTGCTCACCGAGGCAGGAAGGACCGTGCTGCGTTCGGCCCTGCCGATCTGGCGGCGCACGCACCGGGAGATCGACCGGCTCCTGCCGCCGTCGGA
Source organism: Rhodospirillales bacterium (assembly GCA_016185145.1). Taxonomy (GTDB): domain Bacteria; phylum Pseudomonadota; class Alphaproteobacteria; order Reyranellales; family Reyranellaceae; genus Reyranella. The sequence goes on from JACPOB010000006.1 coordinate 22,150, forward strand.
TGGCAGGACCGTGCGAAGCAGCCTGCGCGCGCTGTCATAGTCTTCCGGACCGCGAGCCTCCGGCTCGCTCATAAGTCGTGAGCGCGCGGGGACGCGCGCGGTCCGGAAGAGCATGAGCCCCTTACGAAACCAGGACGTACCAGCCTTCGACGCGCGAGGTCTCGCCGCCCGCCCCGGCCTTGACGCGGATCTTCTTGCCCATCACGTCGACCGAAGTGCCGACGCTGACCTTGATGGTGCGCTTGGCGCCGTCGACCTCGACGATCATGGCATTGCCGGGATCGGAGCCGCTGCCCGAGCCGTTGTGGAGGCGGTAGATGCTGGGCTTGTCGCGCGCATCGAAGACCGTCTGCCAGTGGATGCGGTCGGCGCTGATGTGCCCGACCGGCACCTGGATGCCGACGCCATCGGCCGGCAAAGCTCGGCTCGCCATCTCTTTCGCCCCCTCAGCGTATGCCGTAGCCGGCGAATTCGTCGGCGATGCCCGGCTGCTGGGCGCGCGCCGCTTCGATGTCGGAGGCACCTGCCCGGCTGTTGCCGCTCTTGGTCGTCGCCATGCCGCGCCCATAGAGCGCGCGCGCACGCCTGGCGTCGAGCTTGAGCGAGGCGTTGAACTCGGCCGTCGCCTTCGCATAGTCGCCCTGCCTCAGGTAGATGATGCCGAGATTGTCGTGGGCGTAGGCATCGTTGGGCTGCAGCTTCAGCGCCTCGTTGCAGTCGGCGATCGCCTTGGCATAGTCCTGGCCCAGCATGGCGCGTGACAGGCAACGGTTGTTGTAGGCGGCGGTGATCCTGGGATCGAGCTTCAGCACCTCGTCGTAGTCGGCGATCGCCTTGTCGTACCGGCGCAGGCCGAAATGGGCGACGCCGCGATTGAGATAGAAGATGGCCTCGCGCGGCCTCAGCTTGATCGCCAGGTCGAGATCCGACACCGCCTTGGCGTACTCGCCGAGCGAATTGTAGAGCACGGCCTGGTTGCCGTAGACGCGCGCATTCTTGGGATCGAGCTTGATCGCCTGGCCGTAGTCGCCGATGGCGCGGTCGGCCTCGCCCTGGAAGGCCAGGATCTGTGCGCGATAGAAGTGGGCGGTCGCGCTGGTCGGCGCGAGCTTGATCGCCTCGTCGATGTCGGCCATGGCGCGCGCGTACTCGCGCTTCAGGGCATAGGCGAAGGCGCGGTGGATGTAGGCGTTGATGTTGTCGGGGCTGAGCTGCAGCGCCGAGTCGAAATCGGCCAGCGCCTGGTCGATCTTGTCGACGTAGGTCAGCGCCATGCCGCGGTTGATGAAGGCGATCGGATCCTTCGGATCGATCTTGATCGCCTCGGTGTAGTCGGCGATCGCGTGCTGGAAGTCGTCGACCGCGTGATAGGCCGTGCCGCGCTCGAAGTATACGAAGGCCAGGCCGGGCGCGAGCTTGATCGCCTCGTCGAGATCGCTCACCGCCTGTTTGAGGTCGCCTTTCTTCAGGTTCGCCGCACCGCGTCCCAGGTAGGCCCGCGGCTCCTTGGGATTGATCCGCATGGTCATGTTGAAGTCGTTGAGCGCGCCCTCGTAGTCCTGCTTGTCGATCAGCGCCATGCCGCGCTGATAGTAGGCGTGGCCCACCTGGTCGGCCGTCTTGGCGAGCTCAGGGTCCTTGCCGCGCTCGGCCTGGTTGACGAGGCGCAGGAGGTCCGAGGTCTGCACGCCCTGGCGGATCGCCTCGCTGAAGTCGGCGAGTGCGGCGTCGGTTTCGCCGCGCTGGCGCAGGGTGATGCCGCGGTTGATCAGCGCGTTCACCTCCTTCGGATTGAGCTCCAGCGCCTTGGTGAAGTCGTTGATCGCCGCCTCGTACTGCCCCTTCTTGGTGTAGTAGAGGATGCCGCGGTTGACATAGGGCGTCGGATCCTTGGGCGTGAGCTTGATCGCCTCGCTGTAGTCCTCCAGCGCCTTGTCGGATTCACCGATGCGATGATAGGCGATGCCGCGCTGAAGATGGGCGAAGGCCTGTCCCGGCGACAGCCGGATCGACTCGCTGAAGTCGGCGATCGCCTTGTGCAGCTCGTCCTTGGCCAGGTAGGCGGCGCCGCGGCCGACATAGCCCGAGGCGTCGAGGGGATTGAGGCGGATGGTCTCGCTGAAATCGGCGATGGCCTTGTCGTACTGGAGCTTGTCGTAGTAGGCGAGCCCGCGCTGGAAGTGGATGAAGGCCGCCTGCAGTGCGAGGTTGTTCTGATCCCGGTGCTGCGTCGAGAGCTGCCTGGTGATGGCGTCGGGGACCAGGCCCTGTCGGATCGGCTCGATCTTGGGCGGCAGGCACTTGATGCCGTCGGTGAAGTCGGTGATCGCCCTGTCGATGTCGCCCTTGCGCTTGTAGACGATGCCGCGGTTGGCCCAGGCGGAGACCTCGCACGGCTTGATCTTGAGCGCCGCCGTCAGGTCGGCGATGGCGCCCTCGTTGTTGTCCTTCCGCAGATAGAGCACGACGCCGCGGTTGATCAGCGGATAGGTCTCGCGCGGCGCCAGACGGATGGCATCGCTGTAGTCCAGGATGGCGCGGTCGGCCTCGCCGATCGTCTGATAGATCACGCCGCGCTGGGTGTAGTAGTAGGGATTCGTCGGCGAGCCGAGGATCAGCTCGTTGTAGAGGCGGATCGCAGACTTGTAGTCGTCCTTCGACCGCACGTCGCTGCCCGGCCCGCTTTCCGACAGTCCGCGGTTGAGATAGGCGAGCGCCAGGTCGCCGGGGGCGAGCTTGCCGTCCTTGATCGCCTCCGTGCATGCCGCAACCTTCGTCGGCGCATTCGCTCCGGTGAGCCCCTTGCAGACATCGAAGGGTTTCGGCTCGGCCGTCTTGGCTTGCGGTTGGGCTTGCGGTTGGGTCTGCGGCTGCGCCGGTTTCTGTTGGCCGACTGCGGGCATGGACGCGCACACGCCAACCCAACCGATGGCGCCGGCGCAAGCAACCGCCCGCGCGACCCTTCCCAAGCAACCCCGCATCGCCTTCCTCACACCTGCCCCGCGTGCCGGCTCCCACAGCCGTTCCGCAGTACGGCGTCAAAGTGACAAGATTTTTCGGCTTTTCAAGCGACGCGAAGGCGCAAAGCGCCGATTTCGGTGAAAGCCGTCGACGGTGCGAACGCGGTTTGGCACCTTCACACGGCCTATAGGGAGGAAACAAAGTGAAGAGTGCAAAGAGTCGTGTAAGCCGGCGTGCCGTGCTTGCCGGATTGGGCGGCGCGCTGGCGGCGCCTGCCGTCGTGTCGGCCCAGGGGGCCTATCCCAACAAGACGGTACGCTACATCAATCCGTTCCCGGCCGGCGGTGCAACCGACACGCTGTCCCGCATCTTCTGCGCCAAGATGTCGGAGCTCAGCGGCCAGCAATGGGTCGTCGAGAACAAGGGCGGCTCGGGCGGCAATGTCGGCGTGGATGCGTTGGCCCAGTCGCCGGCCGATGGGTACACGCTGGGGCTGGGCGGCATCGCCAGCCACGCGATCGCTCCCAGCCTGTACGCCAAGTTGCCCTTCAAGGTGCCGGACGACTTCACGTTCGTGTCGACGATCTGGCAGCTGCCCAACATGCTGGTCGTCAACCTCGACCTGCCGGCGAAGAGCGTGGCGGAGCTGATCGCGCTCCTCAAGGCGAACCCGGGCAAGTATTCCTATGCCTCGGCCGGCAACGGCACGACGCTGCATCTGTCGGGCGAGCTGTTCAAGGTGATGGCCAAGGTCGACATGATGCACGTGCCCTATCGCGGCGCAGCGCCGGCGATGCAGGACCTGCTGGCCGGCCAGGTCAACATGATCTTCGACAACATTCCCGGCGCGCTTGCCCAGTTGCGCGCGGGCAAGGTGCGTGCCCTTGGCGTCACGTCGAAGGAACGCACCCCGGTGGTGCCCGACGTGCCGGCGATCTCCGAGACCCTGCCGGGCTTCGACATCAATTCGTGGACCACCCTCACCGGACCGGCCAAGCTGCCGCCCGACATCGTGGCGCGGCTGTCGGAGCTGTCGAAGAAGGCCCTCGAGAGCGAAGACATCAAGGCCAAGTTCATCGACCTCGCCGCGACGGCGATCTGGCGCTCGCCCGCCGATACGCTGGCCTATCGCAACTCGGAGGAAGCGCGGCTCGCGCCGATCATCAAGGCGTCGGGCGCGCGGGTCGATTAGGCGAACGCCATTACTTTCGGTTGGAGCAGGGCGAATATTTTCCGGATTTCCGCCGGCCGTGCAAAAAGAATAGGCTCGGCGGCATGAACACACCGACAGCCGCCCCGCTCACCACCGCCCAAGCCGTCGTGTCGATGCTCGAAGTGAACGGCATCGACACGATCTTCTGCCTGCCCGGCGTGCAGAACGATCCGTTCTTCGACGCCCTCTACGACCGCACCAACGCCATCAAGCCGATCCATGCGCGCCACGAGCAGGCCTGCGCCTACATGGCGCTCGGCTATGCCATGGCGACCGGATCGCCGTCGGCCTACGTCGTCGTCCCGGGCCCCGGCTTCCTCAACACCACGGCGGCGCTCTCGACGGCCTACGCGGCGAACGCGCCGGTGCTGGCGCTGACCGGCCAGATCCAGCAGGCGATGATCGGCCGCAATCTCGGCCTGCTGCACGAACTGCCCGACCAGCTCGCGATCATGCGCGGGCTCACCAAGTGGGCCGATCGCATCACCTCGCCGGCCGCCGCCCCCGGCCTGGTCAACGAAGCCTTCCGCCGCCTGCTGTCCGGGCGGCGCCGCCCGGTGGCGCTGGAATGCGCGATGGATACCTGGGCGCGCAAGGCGCCGGTCGAGCTGATCGCGGCGCCGGCGAAGGCCGACCCCTGCCCGGTCGACGAGGAAGCGGTCGAGCGCGCCGCCAAGCTCTTAGGCAGCGCGCAAAAGCCGATGATCGTGGTCGGCGGCGGCGCGCAGGATGCGGGCGAGCACATCGCGCGCATCGCGGAGATACTCGACGCGCCCGTCATGACCGGCCGCATGGGCCAGGGCGTGATCGACGGCCGCCATCGCCTGTCGGTCACCATGCCCGCCGGCTACCTGTTCTGGGGCGAGGCCGACGTGGTCCTGGCCGTGGGCACGCGCCTGCAGCCGCAGCAGCAGAACTGGGGTCTCGACGACAAGCTGAAAGTCATCCGCGTCGACATCGACGGCGAGGAGCTCGACCGCCAGCGCCGGCCGGAGATCGGCATCATAGGCGACGCCACGGCGACGATGAAGGCGCTGGCCGACAGGCTCGGCAAGCACGCGGCCAAGCCCAACGGCCGCGCCGAGCACGTGGCCGAGATCAAGGCCCGTGCCAACAAGACGGTGCGCGACAAGCTCGCGCCGCAGGTCGCCTACCTCGAGGCGATCCGCAAGGCGCTGCCCGAGGACGGCATCCTGGTCGATGAGTTGACGCAGATGGGCTACGTCGCGCGCCTCGCCTGGCCGACCTACAAGCCGCGCACCTTCCTGTCGACCGGCTACCAGGGCACCCTGGGCTGGGGCTACGCCACCTCGCTCGGCGTCAAGGTCGCCAGGCCCGACACGCCGGTCGTGTCGATCAACGGCGACGGCGGCTTCATGTTCACCGCCATGGAGATGGCGACGGCGGCGCAGCATGGCATCGGCGTGGTCGCCGTCGTGTTCAGCGACGGCGCCTATGGCAATGTGAAGCGCATCCAGCAGATGTCGTTCAACAACCGCACGATCGCCAGCGACCTGCGCAATCCCGACTTCATCAAGCTGGGCGAAAGCTTCGGTCTCCACGCCGAGCGCGTGAAATCGCCCGAGGAGCTCAGTGCCGCCATCTCGCGCGGCATCGCCCGCGGTGGGCCCATGCTGATCGACTGCCCGGTCGGCGAACTGCCCGATCCCTGGTCGATCGTGCAGGTGCCGAGGAACCGGCCTGCGAAGGCTTAGCTGGGGCACCACTCGAGTGGCGCGTCATGGTCTTCCGGACCGCGAGCCTCCGGCTCGCTCATGATTCACGAGCGAGCCGGAGGCTCGCGGTCCGGAAGATGAAGACTATGAGCGGACCCGGAGGTCCGGGTTCCCCTACCCGCCGTAGGTTTTCAGCACGTCGGGATCGGGATCGCGTCCCAGTCCCGGTCCGGTCGGCACCACGAAGCCGCCGTCGACCGGCATCACCAGCTCGCCATAGAGGCTGGCTTCGAGATCCAGATGGTAGCGCTCGATCATGCCGCCCGGCCCGCCATGCGCGGCCAGCAGGTGAAGCGTGGCGAGGAAGCCCGGTCCGAAATACGGCGAGTGCGGCATCAGAGTGACCCCCGCGGCGTCGGCGAGGTTGGCGACCTTCAGGAACTCCGTCACGCCGCCCACCTTGGTGACGCTGGGCTGGGCATAGTCGACGGCGCCGGCGGCGAACATGTCGCGGAACTGGAACGAGGTGCAGTTGTTCTCGCCCGCCGCCATCGGCACGCCCGTGCCTTCGCGCAGGCGGGCGATGGCGGCGAAGTCCTCGGGCGGGAAGATCGGCTCCTCCAGCCAGTGCAGGTCGTACTGGCGCAGCTTCAGGGTCATGTGCCGTGCCTGCTCGGGCGTCCACGGGCAGTTGGTGTCGACCATGATGGCGACGTCGTTGCCCGCCGCCAGCCGCGCCGCCTTGACCTCGGGCTCCTCGGTCTCGTGCAGCTTGATGTGGCGATAGCCCTGCTCGACGGCCTGTCTGGTGCGCGCCGCGACCTTCTCGGGATCGCGGTACTTCAGCAGGCTGGCATAGGCCGGCAGCCTGTCGCGGCCCGCGCCGCCCAGCAGCCGATGCAGCGGCAGGCCAGCCGCCTTGCCGGCGATGTCCCACAGCGCGATGTCGAGTCCAGACAGCGCGAAGATCGTGATGCCGTAGCGGCCGAACAGGTGCAGCTTCTGCTGCAGGTCGTAGGAGAGCCTGGCGATGTCGCGCGCGTCCTGGCCGATCGCGATGGGCGCGATCATGTTGTGCACGGCGGCGCGCACGGCATCGGTGCAGGCGTAGCAGAAGGCTTCGCCCCAGCCGACGATGCCGCTGTCGGTCTCGACCCGCACCAGCAGGATGTTGTTGGTCGTCCAGGTGCGCAGGCCTTCACCCTTGTGACTGCCGCCGAAAGTGTACGGCACCTTCACCGAATGCGTGTCGATACGCGCGATCTTCACTCGATCCTCCCCTTGCTCTTGATGTCGGCCAGAAGCTTCTCGGCATGCGCCTGGTCGGCCAGCCGCTTGGAGGCGAAACGCGGATCGCCGGCCGGCGCCGTCGCCAGCAGGTGATCGGCAAGGCTGGGCGGCAGCGGCGGCGGCTCGGTCTGCTCCTCCGGCATCTCCACCTCGGCCTGCGTGAAGTAGGTGCGATTGTCGTCGGTCTTGAAGAAGTCGACGTCCCAGTGGAAGGAACCGTCGGTCCAGGAGTAGCGCAGTTTCTGCAAGGTCTCGCAGCGCTGCGACCACAGCCGCTCGAAATCGACCGCGCTGATCTCGGTCTCGATCTCGACGACCTGGCCGTCGACCGGCCGCTTGTAGGTGAAGACATGGCGGATCACGCCGCCCTCCTCGACCGAGCGGATGCGCATGCCCGAGACGTCGAGATAGGCCTGACGCAGGAAGCTTCTGGTCACGCCAGGGCGCGCGGCCAGGCGCGGCTCCAGGTCGCCATCGTCCCTCAGGACAAACTTTCGTTCGTTCTCGATCGGCATGCTAGACTCGCGTCACCATGGCCGCCCAGACCCTCGATGACCTGCCGACCCCCGCCCTCATTCTCGACCGGGCGATCCTGCGCCGCAACCTCAAGCGCATGAGCGACCGCCTGCGTAACGCCGGCGTCATGCTGCGGCCGCACCTCAAGACCGCGAAATCGATCGAGGTCGGCCGCATGGCGGTCGAGGGCCACGACGGGCGCATCACCGTTTCGACCCTGGCCGAAGCGCGCTACTTCGCGGACGGCGGCTTCAAGGACATCCTCTACGGCGTGGGCGTCGTGCCGTCCAAGCTGCCGGCCATCGCCGAGCTGCGCCGCCGCGGCGTCAACCTGCGCGTCGTCACCGACAATGCCGCCGTGGCCAAGGCGATCGCCGATGCGGCCAAGGACGGCGATACCTTCTCGGTCTTCATCGAGGTCGACAGCGGCGGCGGCCGCGCCGGTCTGCCCTGGCCGGAATTGCCCGGCCTCCTGGACATCGCCCGCATCCTGCACGACGCGCCGGGCGTCGAACTGGCGGGTGTCATGACCCACGCCGGCCACTCCTATCACGAGAGCACGCCCGACGGCATCGCGGCCGTGGCCGAGCAGGAGCGCCGCGCGATCGTCGGCGCGGCCGAGACGCTGCGCGCGGCCGGCATCCCCTGCCCCATCGTCTCGGGCGGCTCGACGCCGACCGCCATGCACAGCCGCGACTTCACCGGCATCACCGAGATGCGGCCGGGCGTCTATGTCTTCAACGATCTCGACCAGGAATACATCGGCTCGTGCGCGCCGTCCGATCTCGCGCTGTCGGTGCTGGCCTCGGTGATCGGCCACTATCCGCATCGCAACCAGGTGCTGGTCGACGCCGGTGCGCTGGCCCTCTCCAAGGACATAAGCGCCCAAGAGTTCAAGCCGCAGGTCGGCTACGGGACGATCGTCGACGCTCCGGCCAAGGACATGGCGGTCGTCGCCTGCTCGCAGGAACACGGCTTCGTCGGCGCCGAGGAGCCGATCCCTTACGGCAACCTGCCGATCGGCTCGCGCGTGCGCATCCTGCCCAACCACGCCTGCATCACCGCGGCCGCCTACGACCGCTACTACGTCGTCGACAGCGAGCTCGACGGCGGCAAGTCGGTGGTCGACGTCTACGACCGCATCAACGGGTGGTGATGGGAGAAGCGTGAGCTTCAGTAATGCCTCACCCTGAGGAGGGCGCGAAGCGCCCCTCTCGAAGGGTGGGAACCAGTCATGCTGTTGCCGCCCTTCGAGACGCGCCCCGCGGGCGCTCCTCAGGGTGAGGCTGTTTTGATCCAGCAGGTCACAACGAACTCACGGTGTGGCCGCCATCGACCGTCAGCACGCTGCCGGTCATGAAGCTCCCCGCCTCCGACGACAGCAGCAGCAGCGCGCCGTCGAGGTGCTCGGGCTTGCCGATGCGCCGCTGCGGGATGCGGTCGATCAGGCGCTGACCGCCGGGCGTCTTCCAGAAGTCGCTGTTCATCTCGGTCTCGATGTAGCCCGGGCAGATCGCGTTCACCCGGATGTCGTGGCGCGCCCATTCCATGGCGAGCGTGCGCGTGAGATGGATCAGCCCCGCCTTCGAGGCGTTGTACGGCGCCACCTGCCCGATCGTGCGCAGGCCCAGGATCGAGGCGATGTTCACGATCACACCGGGCCGCTTGCTCATCAGCCAGCGCTTGCCCGCCGCCTGTGCGACCAGCCAGGCGCCGCGTAGGTTGGTGTTGACCACCGCGTCCCAATCCTCGACCGGCATCTCCAGCGCCGGCTTCACGATCGAGATGCCGGCGTTGTTGACCACGATGTCGATCGGCCCCAATGCCTGTTCCGCCGCGGCAAACGCCGCGGTGATCGAGTCACTCGACTGCACGTCGAGCTCGACGGCGACAGCTTTTGCGCCGGCCGACTGCAATTCCGCCTGCAGAGAGGCCAGCCGATCGGCGCGCCGCGCGGCGATCGCGACCGAGGCGCCGGCCGCGGCAAGCGTGCGCGCGAAGTGCACCCCCAGTCCCGACGATGCGCCGGTGACGAGGGCGACCTTGCCCGTCAGGTCGAATCGCTTGGACATCGGACGTGCTCCCTAGTTTGATGCCCCGCCTTATAGGCGAGCGTCGATTTCGGGGGAATCATGGATCTCGGTCTCAAGGGCAAGCGCGTGCTGGTGACCGGCGGCACCAAGAGCATCGGCCGCGCCATCGTCGATGCCTTCCTGGCCGAGGGCGCGGTCGTCGGCTTCTGTGCGCGCGACGCCAAGCTCGTGAAGGAGCGCGAGACCGATTGGCGATCCCGGCAGCACCGCGCCGAAGGCACGGCGCTCGACGTCACCGACAGTGCGGCGCTGAAGAAGTGGATCGACGACTTCGCCGGCAACGGCGGCCTCGACCACTTCGTCGCCAACGTGAGCGCGCTCGGCACCGAGGACACCGAAGCAGGCTGGCGCAAGGCGATCGAGATCGACATCGTCTCGACGGTGAACGCCGTCCATCATGCACGCCCGCATCTGGAGAAGACGGGGCCCGGCGCCACGCTCGCCATCATCGGCACGGTGTCGTTCGTCGAGGTCTCGGGCCCGACCTCGCCCTACCGCTCGGTCAAGGGCGCCCTGGTGCCGTTTGCCAAGTCGCTGGCCATCGACATGGCGCCCAGGGGCGTGCGCGCCAACGTCGTGTCGCCCGGCACGACCCTGGAGGACGGCAACACGTGGGGCCGCCAGCGCGATGCCGGCGCCGAGCGCTACAAGCGCATGCTGGCGCGCAACCCGTCGGGCCGCATGGGCACGCCGCAGGAGGTCGCCGCATGCGTGGTCTTCCTGGCCGGCCAACAGGTCTCCTTCGTGAGCGGGACGAACTTCATCGTCGACGGCGCCATGACCGCACGGGTGCAGTACTGAGCGGAGCGCGCACGCCCTGGGGACTGGTCGGCCTGCTGGTCGCCGCCGGCATGGTGGCGGCCTTCCATGTCGGCAAGGTGCCGCCCGCGATCCCGTCGATCCTCGCCGACCTCGGCACGGGCCTGCGCCAGGCCGGCTGGCTGCTGGCGATGGTCAATCTCACCGCGGCTGTCGGCGGCATGACCATCGCCCTCACGGTCGACCGCTTCGGCCATCGACGCCTGGTCGTGCTCGGCACGGCGCTGTGCTGCGCCACGAGCCTGCTCGGCGCCTTCGCCGGCACGATCGACCTGCTGCTGCTGTGGCGCTTCCTCGAAGGGCTGGGCTTCATCATCGTCACCGTGTCGCTGCCCACGCTGATCCTGCGCGTCACCGACCCGCGCGACCGGCACCGGACCATGACGATCTGGAGCTGCTACATGCCGGCCGGTGCGGGCGCGATGATGGTGGTCGCGGCCGTGATCCTGCCGGGCACGTCGTGGCACGCGGTCTGGCTCGTTGCATCGGCCGCGTCGCTCATCATGCTGCTGGCCCTGCTGTGGCGCGCCGTGCCGCGGCACGAGCTCGACGCCCTGCCGGCCAGCCGCCGGCCGATCCTGCACGAGATGGCCGAAGTCGCGACCAGCGGCGGGCCGCTGGCGCTGGCGCTCTGCTTCGGCGCCTATTCCTGCTGCTGGCTGGCGATCGTGGGCTTCCTGCCGACCTTGCAGGTCGAGCGGCTGGGCTTCTCGACCTCGACGGCCGCGATCGTCACGGCGCTGGTCACCGCCGTGAACGTCTTCGGCAACCTGCTGGCGGGCGTCCTGCTGCAGCGCGGACTGCCGCGCGCCGTCGTGATCGCCGGTGCGGCGTTCCTCATGGCGTTCTGCGCCGCCGGCATCTTCGTCGACGGCGTGCCCGACCTTTGGCGCCTGCTGCTGGCCGGCATCTATTCGGCGGTGATCGGCGTGGTGCCCGGCACCCTGTTCACCGCCCTGCCCGTGCATTCGCCGCGGCCCGAGCTGATCGGCGCCTCGACCGGACTCCTGATGCAGGGTTCCAACATCGGCGGCCTGATCGGTCCGCCGATCGCGGGAGCGCTGGTCGCCTCCGGCGGCTGGCCCGCCGCTGCATGGCTGACATCCGTTGCCCTGGGGGTGGTCGCGGGCTCCGCTCTCTTTCTGCATTGGCGCGAAAGGCGTAAGCTCGCGGCATGATTTACGTCGACGTCGTTTCCGACACGATCTGTCCCTGGTGCTACATCGGCAAGAGGCGGTTCGAGCGCGCCCTGGCGCAGAGCGGCCGCACCGACGTGGCCGTGGCCTGGCGCCCGTTCCAGCTCAATCCCGACATGCCGGCCGAGGGCATGACGCGCGACGACTATGTGCGCGCCAAATTCGGCGGCGGCGACCGGCCGCGCCAGATCTACCAGGCGATCGCCGAGAGCGGCCGCGAGGCCGGCATCGAATTCCAGTTCTCGCGCATCCGGCGCACGCCCAACACCGTGCTGTCGCACCGCCTGGTGCACTGGAGCGCCAAGAACAACGTCCAGGACGAGACCGTCGCCGAGCTGTTCAAGCTCTACTTCGAGGAAGGCCGCGACATCGGCGACATGGAGACGGTGGTCGAATGCGCCGTGCGCGTCGGCATCGAGGAGCTGCGCGCCCGCCGTTACCTGATGAGCGACGAGGGCCGCCAGGAGGTCGTCGCCTCCGACGTCTACGCCCGGCGGCTCGGCATCAACGGCGTGCCCTGCTTCATCGTCAATCGCAAGTACGCGGTCTCCGGGGCGCAACCGCCGTCGGCCTTCGTCGAGGTCTTCAATCTCGCCGAACGCGACGCGGCGACCAGCGCGGCGCAGTCGACGGCCTAGGACGGCGAGCCGACAGGCTCGCTCATGCTCTTCCTCCGGACCGCGAGCGTCCCGCTCGCTCATGATCATGAGCGCGCCGGGAGGCGCGCGGTCCGGAAGAGCATGATATGATGATGAACATATGGTATGTTCATTATCATATCATGCCCCAGAACCCTGCCCGAACCGCCCGTACCCGGGCCGAGATCCTCGATCATGCCGGACGGCTGTTCCGGCTGCGCGGCTATGCCGGCACCAACATCGACGACGTCATGCTGGCGGCCGGGCTGACGCGCGGCGCGTTCTACGCGCACTTCAAGTCCAAGGACGACCTCTTCACCGAGGCCGTCATCGCCGGCACCGGCCTGCGTGCACGGCTGCGGGGCGCGGCACCATCGGCGGTGCTCAAGGCCTATCTCGACAAGGCCGAGCTGGTCGCGAGCGCGCCCACCTGCGTGCTTGCCGCCCTGCCTTCCGACATTGCCCGCGCGCCGCTGCCGGCGCGGCTGGCCTACGCCAACCTGCTCTACGCCGCGATCGGGGAGCTGGCCGGCGCCAAGAAGCGCAAGCTCGACAGCGACGCCACGGTGGCGGTGATCCTGGCCGTGGGCGCGGTCGCCCTCGCCCGCGCCTCGGGCGACACGCGGCTCAGCGACTGGCTGCTGCGCTGCGCGCATCGGGCTGCCATTCCCCTGCTCAAGCCGCGAGCTTCGCCAAGGAAGAAACGATCGAGGTCACGCCGGAAAGCCGCTGGCGCTCGTCGTTCCAGGCGCGCTGCACGATCACGCGGTGGTCGGGCCGCAGCCGCACCAAAGGCGCGTTCTTCTGCAGCCAGGCGATGAGCTTGTCGGGCTTGGCGAACTTGTTGTCGTGCAGCGACAGCACGACCGCCTTCTCGCCGGCATCGATGCGGTCGACGCCGGCCGCCCGGCACAGCACCTTCAGCGCCACGGTGTTCAGCAGGAACTCGGCCTCGGGCGGCATCTTGCCGAAGCGGTCGACCAGCTCGGCGGCGAAGGAATCGATCTCGGCCTGGTTGGCGAGCGCGCCGATGCGCCGGTAGAGGCCCATGCGCACCGACAGGTCGGCGATGTATTCCTCGGGCAGCAGCACCGGGATGCCGAGATTGAGCTGTGGCGACCAATCGGCGCGTTCAGCCTCGAGCGCCTGCCCGCGCGCTGCTTCCACCGCCTCCTCGAGGAGCTGCTGGTAGAGTTCGATGCCGACCTCGCGGATATGGCCGGATTGCTCTTCGCCCAAAAGGTTGCCGGCGCCGCGGATGTCGAGGTCGTGGCTGGCGAGCTGGAAGCCCGCGCCCAAGGTGTCGAGGGTCTGCATGACCTCGAGCCGCTTGGATGCCGCCTCGTTCAGCGCCTTGCCCGGCGGCACCGTCAGATAGGCGTAGGCCCGCGTCTTGCCGCGGCCGATGCGGCCGCGGAGCTGGTAGAGCTGGGCCAGGCCGAACATGTCCGCGCGGTGGATCACCATGGTGTTGGCGGTGCTGATGTCGAGGCCGCTCTCGACGATGTTGGTCGACAGCAGCACGTCGAACTTGCCCTCGACGAAGTCCTGCATGGTGTTCTCGATGGCAGTTGGCGCGAGCTTGCCGTGCGCCATGGCCATGCGGATCTCGGGCACCAGCTCGCGCAGGTTGGCCGCGACCTCGGCCAGGTCTTCTATGCGCGGGCAGACATAGAAGCTCTGGCCGCCGCGATACTGTTCGCGCAACAGGGCCTCTCGTATCGAAACGCCGTCGAACGGCGTGACGAAGGTGCGCACGGCCAGGCGATCGACCGGCGGCGTGGCGATCAGGCTCATGTCGCGCACGCCGGTCAGCGCCAGCTGCAAGGTGCGCGGGATCGGCGTCGCCGTCAGCGTCAGCACATGGACGTCGGCGCGCAGCTCCTTCAGGCGCTCCTTGTGGCTGACGCCGAAATGCTGCTCCTCGTCGACGATCAGGAGCCCGAGGTCCTTGAACTCGATGCCCTTTGCGAGCAGCGCATGGGTGCCGCAGACGATGTCGACGTTGCCCTCCTTGATCGCCTCCTTGGTGGCCTTGGCCTCCTTGGCAGCGACCAGGCGCGACAGGCGGCCAATGCGCACCGGCAGGCCCTGGAAGCGCTGGCTGAAGGTGCGGTGATGCTGACGCGCCAGCAGGGTCGTCGGCGCGATGACGGCGACCTGCTTGCCGGACATCGCCGCGACGAACGCGGCGCGCAAGGCCACCTCGGTCTTGCCGAAGCCGACATCGCCGCAGATCAGCCGGTCCATCGGCTTGCCCGACGACATGTCGTCGATCACGTCGGAAATGGCCTGCAGCTGGTCGTCGGTCTCGGCATAGGGGAAGCGGGCGCAGAACTCCTCGTAGGCGCCTTCCGGCGGAGCCATGGTCTCGCCGCGGCGGATGGCGCGCTCGGCGGCGATCTTGATCAGCCGGTCGGCCATGTCGGCGATGCGCTGCTTCAGTCTCGCCTTGCGCGACTGCCAGGCGACGCCGCCCAGTCGGTCGAGGACGGCGCCCTCGTCCGCCGAACCATAGCGGCTCAGCACGTCGATGTTCTCGACCGGCACGAAAAGCTTGTCGCCGCCTTCGTAGGTCAGGCGCAGGCAGTCGTGCCGCGCGTGCTGGATTTCCAGCGTGACCAGGCCCTCGTAGCGGCCGACGCCGTGCTCGCGATGGACGACGAGGTCGCCTTCGCTCAGCGCCGCCGCCTCCGCGATGAAGCGTTCGGACGGCCGGCGCTTCTTGGCCGGACGCGACAGCCGGTCGCCTAAAATGTCCTCTTCGCCGATGACCTCCAGGGCATCGAGCACGAAGCCGTGCTCGACCGGCCAGATGGCGATGCCGAGCGCGCCGGGCGGCAGGCCCTGCACCGTGGCGAAGTCGGCCGCGGGAACCGGCGTCGTGGCGCCGTGCTCCTGCAGCAGGTGCTGCAGGCGCGTCGCCGATCCCTCGGTGTAGCCCGCGATCAGAACGCGGCGTCCGGCGGCGTTCGCGGCCTTCACATGCTCGGCCACAACGTCGAACAGGTTCACGCCCTGCGCGGTGCGCGCCCGGGCGAATCCCTCGTGGCGGCGGCCGGCGAGGTCGATGGTGTTCGGAACGTCGGGCGCGGCGTCGAAGCTGGTGAACTGGCCGACGGCATGGCCCTCGAGCAGGCGATCCCATTCCGACGGCTTCAGGTAGAGCCGTTCCGGCGGCACGGGCTTGTAGTCGGCCGCGCCCGTCATGCCGCCCTTGCCGCCGGTCTTCACGCGCGCGTCGTAGTAGTCGTTTATGAGCTCGTGGCGCGCCTCGAAGGCCTCGGCGATCTGGTGATCTGCGGTGACGACGGCCTGAGGGCAATAGTCGAGCAAGGTCTCCAGGCGCTCGTGGAACAGCGGCAGCCAGTGCTCCATGCCGACATGGCGCTGACCAGCCGACACCGCCTCGTAGAGCGCATCGTCGGTCGCATTGCCGAACAGCTCGCGATAGCCGCCGCGGAAGCGCGCGATGCTGTCCTTGGTCAGCAGCACCTCGCTCACCGGCAGCAGCACGACCTCCTCGCGCGCGCCGGTCGAGCGCTGGCTCATGGGATCGAACGAGCGGATCTCCTCCAGCACGTCGCCGAACAGGTCGAGACGCAATGGCTCGGACGTGCCGGGCGGGAAGAGATCGACCAGGCCGCCGCGCACAGCGAACTCGCCCGGCTCCATGACGGTCTCGGAGCGGCCGTAGCCGTTCTCGCCCAAAAACCTGGTCAGCCAGTTGACGTCGAGCGTCTGGCCCTTCTTCAGAACCACCGCCGCCTCGGCGTAGAGGCTGCGCGGCGGCACCTTCTGCAGGGCCGCGCCCACCGACGCCAGGACGACGCGCGCCGGCGCGCCGGGCTTCTTGGGCGCCGCGAGCCGCACCAGCGTCTCCAGGCGCTCGGCGACGATGTCGGGGTGCGGCGACATGCGGTCGTAGGGCAGGCAATCCCACGCCGGGAAGACCAGCACTTCGCGTTCGGGCGCGAAGAAACGCAGGCCGTCCTGCAGGCGCTCCAGCCGCTGGCCGTCGCGCGCCACGTGCAGGATGTCCTGTCCGCCGGTGGTGCGGGCGAGTTCCGCCAGCGCCAGCGCGTCGGCGCCCTCGGGCAGGCCGGCGACCGTCCAGCGGCCGGGTTTGCGCGGGATGACGGACAGGGTTTCGGAAAGCGGCGTCATGCGACTGCGAGCCCCTCATGCTCTTCCGGACCGCGAGCTTCCAGCTCGCTCATGAGCTTGAGCGAGCTGGAAGCTCGCGGTCCGGAAGACATGAAACGCGACATACCTAAAACCTCACGCGGAACGCTTTTAGCCTGCGCAGCACCGGTGAATCGGCCTCGGGGGGAACCTCCGCCTGGCCGGTGACCCAGTCGAAGATCTGGTTGTCGCCGACCGCCAGCAGGCGCTCGTACTGATCGAGCTCGTCGGCGCCGAATTCGGCGATATGGGCGCGCGCGAACTGGCCGAGGAGAATGTCGTTCTCCTTGTTGCCACGGTAGACGCTGCGATAGAGCAAACGCTTACGCCGCGTCTCGAGATCCAGCTCGCGCGTCATGTTTTCCCCAGAAGGCGGCGTAGCATATAGGTGGCGGCGATGATGAAGTCACGCGGCCAAAAAGCCCGGAAGCCATGCGTCCCCAGAGCCTGACTCCCCTGTTCGCCCAGACCACGTCGCTGCCCGGCATCGGGCCGCGGCTGGGCAAGCTCGTGGAGAAACTTGCAGGCCCGCTGGTGGTCGACCTCCTGTGGCACCTGCCCTTCGCCGTGGTCGACCGGCGCAACGCACCCCAGGTCGCGCGCGCCAAGGCAGGCGACGTCGCCACCATCACCGTCACCGTCGACGAGCACCTGGTGCCGCGCAATCCGCGCCAGCCCTACCGCGTGTGGTGCAGCGACGAGACCGGCCGGCTCTGCCTCACCTACTTCAACGGCCGCGAGGACTACCTGAAGAAGCTCCTGCCGCCGGGCGAGGTGCGCGTGGTCAGCGGCAAGGTCGACGTCTACCAGGGCGAGGTGCAGATGACGCACCCCGATCATGTCGTGCCGCTCGACCAGCGCGACCAGATCCTGCGCGTCGAACCGGTCTATGGACTGACCGCGGGACTCACCCAGCGGCCGGTGCAGAAGGCCATCGCCGCCGCCGTCGAGCGCGCGCCCGAACTGCCCGAATGGCAGGACGCGGCCTTCGCCAAGCGCAACAAGTGGGACAGCTGGCACACCGCCCTGGCGCGCGCCCACGCGCCCGAGGAGCAGACCGATCTCTCGCCCCTTCATCCGGCGCGCGCCCGCCTCGCCTTCGACGAGCTTCTGGCGAGCCAGCTCGCCATCGCCCTGGTACGCCATCACAACCGCACCGTCGCGGGCCACGCCACCAAGGGCAACGGTCGGCTACGCGCCAAGGTGCTGCAAAGCCTGCCCTTCGAGCTGACGTCGAGCCAGAGCGCAGCGATCGCCGAGATCGAGGCCGACCTCGCCAAGCCCGAGCGCATGATCCGCCTGCTGCAGGGCGACGTCGGCAGCGGCAAGACACTGGTCGCCCTGCTCGCCATGCTGATCGGCGTCGAGGCCGGCGCCCAGGCCGCGCTGATGGCGCCGACCGAAATCCTGGCCCGGCAGCATCACGCCACCATCGCCCCGCTCGCCGAGGCGGCCGGCGTGCGGCTTGCGCTGCTGACGGGCCGCGACGGCCAGAAGCAGAAGAAGGAAACGCTGCAGGGTCTCGCCGACGGTTCGATCCACCTCGTCGTCGGCACGCACGCGCTGGTGCAGGAGGAGGTCGAGTTCGCCGACCTTGCACTGGCCGTCGTCGACGAGCAGCATCGCTTCGGCGTGCACCAGCGCATGGCGCTGTCGTCCAAGGGCCATGCCGTCGACCTGCTGGTGATGACCGCCACACCCATCCCGCGCACGCTGATGCTGGCGGCTTACGGTGATCTCGACGTCTCCAAGCTCACCGAGAAGCCGGCCGGCCGCCAGCCGATCGACACGCGCACCATTCCGCTGGAGCGCGTCGGCGAGGTCGCCGACGCCGTCGGCCGCCAGATCACAAGCGGCGGGCGCGTCTACTGGGTATGTCCGCTGATCGAGGAATCGGAGGAAGTCGACCTCGCCAACGCCGAGGAGCGCTTTCGACTGTTGAACGCGCGCTTCCCCGGCAAGGTCGGCCTGGTCCATGGCCGCCTGAAGGGGGCCGAGCGCGAGGCAACCATGGCCGCCTTCGCCGACGGCCGATTGTCGATCCTGGTGGCGACCACGGTGATCGAGGTCGGCGTCGACGTTCCCGCCGCCACGGTGATGGTGATCGAGCACGCCGAGCGCTTCGGCCTGGCCCAGCTCCACCAGCTGCGCGGCCGCGTCGGGCGCGGCGCCGCCAAGTCGACCTGCCTGCTGCTCTACGCCCAACCGCTCGGCGAGACCGCCAAGGCGCGGCTCGCCATCATGCGCGAGACCGAGGACGGGTTCCGCATCGCCGAAGAAGACCTGCGGCTGCGCGGCGCCGGCGAGCTTCTGGGCACCCGGCAGAGCGGCCTGCCCGACATGCGCCTGGCCGACCTCGCGGCGCACGCCGAGCTGCTGCAGGCCGCCCGCGACGATGCGCGGCTGGTGATCGAGCGCGACCCCGACCTGCAGTCCGACCGCGGCGCGGCGTTGCGCGCCCTGCTCTACCTGTTCCGGCGCGACGATGCGGTGAGGACGTTGCGCGCCGGTTGAGGAGTCGAGACCCGGGAGCCCCGTGCAAGCTGTCCGCGGCTCTGGCCGCGCCTGTTCTCGGCTCGCTTCCTCGGTCGCGTCGAGCGTCTCCCACCAATTGTCGCCACCAGGCGGATCGTCGGACGGCGGCCGGGGGCGGTCACTCCAGTCCTGGCGCCGGCGGTTGCGCAGCCAGAAGATGCAGGCGCGGATGTCGGGAGGATGATGCACGGTCTTCGTGAGTGTCCTCTCCTCGCCGCGCCACAGCACGGTGCGCTCGACCTTGCTGTCATAGCCGACCGCGCGCTGGTAGAGGCCTCGCGCCACCCGGGAGTCGGCCACCGCCCGGCCCTCGAGTACGGCGGCGGCGAACTCGGGAATGCGCGCGATCCAGTTGTCGATGGTGCGCGGCGCCACATCGAAGAAGCCTGCGAGCTCCTCGTTGGTGGCGCCGAGCAGGCAGTAGTTGGAGGCCAGCCCGCAGAATTCAGGGCGGTAGCTGGTGGGGCGACCGATGGCGTTCATGCAGGAAATATAACCCAGGTGATTTAGACCGTCAAGCACTATAGTGCTTTTTCAATCCTGGAGTTTTTGCGTACCATAGGGAGGGCTTATGTGGTCGCCGATGCCAGCAGTGCCAGCACGGAGAGGTCTGCTGCGCGCTGACGTCGAACGGTCCTTGTCTGCAGTCGCCTTGTCCGTTTCAATGCTCGAGCAGGTGCGGCCTGACCGCACCCCCGGCGCTGCTTGCCAGTACGGCCGAGGTGATGGAATGAGGAACGGGCATTTGCGACGTCATCGCGCAAAGCCGGCGCGGTGACGACGACGTGGTTGACCGCGATCATCCTCCAGTGGAACGCGACGGGTTGGTCGCCGAGCCTCGCTTTGGCGCCCGGCTCGGCGAGCCGGACCGGGCCTCCCTTGCGGAGAGCAAGGCAAGGCCGATGCCGAGTGAGGCCGAGGAGAGGGAGGCCAGGGGGCGGGAGCTGCGCGCCGCACAGGACCTCGCCCGACGGCGCCGTCGTCAAACCATTCTGGCAAGCGCGGCGGCCGTCATCATCCTGGCGCTCGGCGGCGCGGCAACGTGGATGTACCGCGAGCTGGCGGCCAAGCGCGGAAGCCAGGTCGCGCAGCTCGAGTACGAGAACAGCGTCCTCTCACGATTGCTCCGCCAGGAGTACCAGCAGCGCTTCGATGCTGCGAAAGTCCTTCCGGCACGTCAGGAAGTGGTCGGGCAAAGCGTCAGGAAAATCCTGAGCAATCGCGCCCGGTATGAGCGCATCACGAGGTCGATGACGATGCCCTGGTACTTCCTTGCGATAATTCATGGCCTGGAAGCCGACTTCAAGTTCGACTCTCATCTGCATAACGGGGATCCGTTGACCAGCCGCACGGTCCGCGTGCCGGCCGGGCGACCGACTCAGGGCGCGCCGCCGTTCAGCTGGGAAGAAAGTGCGATGGATGCCATCGCGGTCAATCGCTACGACAAGTGGAACGATTGGAGCATTGCCGGGATGCTTGTCGCCTGGGAACGCTATAACGGCCTGGGATACCGGCCTTATGGCATCCATTCGCCGTATGTCTGGGCGTGTACCGACCTGTATGCAAAGGGTCGCTATGTTGCCGACGGCCGGTTCGATGCGAATGCCGAATCCAGGCAATGCGGCGCTGTGGCAATGCTCAAGGGACTGATCGCGACCGGCTCGGTGTCGCCGCCGCCGGGTCCGAAATAGGGTTGGCCATCGACGGAGACGTCACAGGCTTGGCGCCCCTTCAGTCGCTGCTCTCGGGCCAAGGTCCACAGTCATTCCGAGCGCCGCGAGGGCCTCAAGGCGAGGGAGGATGCGTCTCGATCCAGTGACGGGCAATATCCTGGCGCCGTGCAATCCAAATTCCCTGCAACGAGAGAATATGGTCGAGCAAACGCTCCAAGGCGACGAAACGCGTCGGATTGCCGATGATGCGCGCATGCAGCCCGATCGACATCATCTTGGGACGTGAAGCGCCTTCGCGATAGAGCACGTCGATGGCATCGCGGATCATCTGCAGCCAGTCGTCCGCCTTGGCTACGTTTCCGCGATAGAACATCTGGTCATTCGTGGCCATGCTGTACGGCACCACGAGGTGCGGCCGCCCGGCGACCTTCATCCAGAACGGAAGGTCGTCGGCGTAGGAGTCCGAATCGTAGAGGAAGCCGCCTTCCTCGGCGAGCAATCGCCGCGTGTTGACGCTGGGCGCGTAGCGGCAATACCAGCCGTAGGGACGGCGGCCGACCGTCTTCTCGAACGACGCCACCGTCTTGGCGATCAGCGCCCTCTCCTCTTCCTCCTCCATATCGAAGTGGTTCATCCAGCGCCATCCGTGGCCGGCAATGTCCCAGTCGGTCTTGCGGATCGCCGCGGCGGCGGGCGGATTGGCCTCGATCGCCATGGCGCAGCCATAGAGGGTGAGAGGCAGGCCGCGCTCGGTGAAGGCGCGGTGGATGCGCCAGAAGCCGGCGCGCGCGCCGTACTCGAACAGCGATTCTGCGCCGAGGTCGCGGGTTTTCATGTTGCGCGGCGGACCGGCTTCGGTCAGCGTCGTCTCGCTGAAGGAATCGCCGTTGGCGACCGAGTACTCCGACCCTTCCTCGTAGTTCAGGACGAAGTTGACGGCCAATCGCGCGTCGCCCGGCCACCGGGCATGCGGCGGCTCGCCGCCATATCCCACCAGATCGCGTATATGAGCCATCGTCCCTTATCCTTCATGCAGATCGATCGTGATCGCGCGGCGCGCGATCCCGGGCTCGTCACTCGGCCAGGTAACCGCCATCGACCACGATCGTCGTCCCCATGGTCCAGCGCGCTTCGTCGCTCGCCAGATAGACGACGGCGCCGGCGAGATCCTCCGGCGTGCCGAGCCGGCCGGCCGGGATACGATCGACCGTCCATTGCCGCATCTCGGGATCGGCGAAGCGACGCTCGGTGAAGCCCGTCAGTACCGGCCCCGGCGCCACGGCGTTGACGCGGATGCCGTGCGACGCGAGGTCGAGCGCCATGCCCATGGTGAGCGACCGCAGGCCGCCCTTGGAGGCGAGATAGGCCGCCTTGTTGCGCACCCCGGCATGGGCGAGCTGGGAGGTGACGAAAACGATGGCGCCGCCTTTCTTGCCTTCGACCATGTGGCGGGCAACGGCCTGTCCGATCACGAAGGGCGCCGTGAGATTGACGCCGAGCACACGGTCCCAGTCGGCGCGGCTGTGATCGAGGATGCTGTCGGTCGCCGTCGTTCCGGCGCTGTAGACGAACGCGTCGAGGGCACCGAAGACGTCGAGCGGCGCCTTCACCAGGGTTTCCGCCGCCATCGCTGCGGTCACGTCGACCCCGAGCGAGGTGGCGCGCCCGCCGGCCTGGGTGATCGATTCGGCCGTCGCGGCGGCCGCGGCGCCATCGAGATCGGCGACGACGACGTTCGCCCCCTCCTTGGCCATCAGCCGCGCACTCGCGCGGCCGATGCCGCCGCCGGCGCCCACGACCAGCGCCGTCTTCCCCTCCAACCGAGCCATCGTCCTACTCTCCTTCGTTGCGGTCAGGCACGCGCCCGCTCCACGGTCTCTTCCTCGATGCGGTAGTAGGTCTCGAGGCCGATCAGGCGCTCGATGCCGATCCGCGCTTCGCGCGCCGCCGCGTCGTCGATCCCGGCAAGGCCCGACTGGCGGAAGCGCAGCATGATGTCGCGCACGGCCATGTACTGAGCGATGACCATGCTGATAGCGTCCATACAGGCGGCGTAGCCGAACTCGGAGAGCTGCTGGGTGGTCAGGATCGGCCGTCCGGTGCGGTTGCCGGTGCTGTTGACGTAGATCAGCGGCGCCTTGCAGTCGCGCGGCGCGTTCGCCGCCTCTTCCAGGGTCTTGGGGAAGATCATGACCATGTCGGCACCGGCCTCGGCGAACAAGTTGGCACGCCGCACGCCCTCGGCGTAGCCGTCGGTCTGCATGGCGTCGGTTCGAGCGATGACGACGAAATTCGGATCGCGCCGCGCCTTGACGGCGTAGGCGATCTTGGTCGCCATCTCGTCCGCCGGGATCACGTGCTCGCGATACTCCCGATGATAGTGAGCGCGCTTCGGGAAGACCTGGTCCTC
The DNA here is from genome assembly GCA_016185145.1 of Rhodospirillales bacterium. GTDB lineage: Bacteria > Pseudomonadota > Alphaproteobacteria > Reyranellales > Reyranellaceae > Reyranella. The sequence continues at coordinate 45,355 of JACPOB010000006.1, forward strand.
GATATGGACGGCCGCGACGCCGACATGCTCGAGCTCGCGCACCGTCCGCATCGAATGCATGGGGTCGCCGAAGCCCGCACCGCCATCGACGATCAACGGGACGTCGACCGCCAGGGTGATGCGCCGTGCCAGTTCCACCACTTCGCTCATGGTGAGCAGCGGCTCGGTGATCGTCGTGCCCGCGCCCATTGCATAGCCGCCGAGCGCCACCGCCTCGAAGCCCGCTTCCTCGGCGATGCGGGCCGCGAACGGGTCGGGGCACGACGGCATCAGCAGCAGGTCGCCGCGCGCGATCCGCTGGCGAAGGCGGGCACCATTGCTTCTTTCCATGTCAGCTCGTTCCTCTGTTGTTGGCGGCGCGGCGCCGGACCAGCGGCTCCACGACCTCTTCCATCTGCGCGGCCCGCTGCTGGGGCGTGCGGTACGGCCCCTCGTCGCGTCGCGAGAAATAGACCACCTGCTGGTAACGATCGGTGCGATAGAGCACGCGCACGAACTGGAACGGCCGGCCATCGCGTGCGAAATGCGTCCGCTCCAGCACCAGCAACGGCTCGCCGATCTCGACGTCCAGCACCTTGGCCACGGCACGGTCCGCCAGGGTCGCCGACGCGACCTGGCGGCTGCGGAAAGCCGGAATCCCGCAATACTCCTCGACCAGCAGAACCAGCGGCCGCTGGTCGAACAGATGGCGCGGCAGGCGGTCGCCGATCTCCTCGGGGAAATACAGGCTGGAGTAGGCGAACGGCCCTTCCCTGGTCGATCGCGTCGCGCGCACGTTCAGCATGCGGCCGGTCGCCGGCACGTCCAGCACACCGGCGATGCGGGCGTTGCGCGCCGCCGTCACCGTCTGCACGGACTTGACGGCATAGGAGCCCGAAAAGCCGATATCGATGATGTCCTCAATGCCGCCGATGTTCCATTCGCCGCCATCGGTGCCGCCACGCTTGAGGAACGTGCCGCGCCCGGCCGTGCGCTCGACGACGCCCTCGGCCACCAGGTTCTGCAGCGCAGACCGAACCGTCTGCCGGCTGACGTTGAATTCCAACACCAGCTCCGCTTCGGTCGGCAGGCTTTCGCCGACACGATAAACGCCCTCGGCGATACGCTGCCGGAGTGTGTCGAGGATACGGGCATAGATCGGGACGAACGTTCGGGTCATCATCCCCCGTCGGCAGCGTGTGGCCCGAGAATTGCCACGGTGACCAAGAGAGCGTCAACTCTTTGTCCGTACAAATAGCGAAATTGTACGCATAAAGTTGTTGCGGCCATTTTTCCCGGCACGCTAACGTCGCGGTCGACGGCAAGCGATCTGGCCGCCGATAGTTGGAGTCGCGGACATGGATCTGCGGGGAAACGTCGCCCTCGTGACGGGCGCACAACAGGGCATCGGCCGAGCCACCGCTGTCGCACTGGCCCGCGAAGGCGCCGACGTTGCCCTCAACTATCTCGACGACAAGACGGGCGCGGAGGCGGGCGCCGACCTCTGCCGCAAGGAAGGACGCCGCGCGCTGATCGTTCAGGGCGACGTTGCCCGCCGTGACGATGCCGGCCGCATGGTCGCAGAATGCGTTGCCGGCCTCGGCCGCATCGACATCCTGGTCAACAATGCCGGCGTCTTTCCGCGCGTGAAGTTCCTCGACATGACCGATGCCGACTGGGACTACCTGATCGACATCAACCTCAAGGGCGGCTTCCTGTGCGCCCAGGCTGCGGCGCGGCAGATGGTGGCGGAAGGGCACGGCGGCGCCATCGTCAATCTCTCCTCCGGCGCCCTGCGCGGCGCGAAGCTCGGCGTGCACTACAGCGCCAGCAAAGGCGGTGTCGTCTCGATGACGCGCGCGATGGCGCTCGAGCTCGCGGCACACCGGATCCGCGTCAACGCGGTCGCGCCCGGCCTCACCGACACGGCCCAGCCGCGCTATGAACACAGCGACGAGGAACTGCATGCGCTGGGTGGCGCCCTGCCGCTCGGCCGACTGGGCACGCCCGAGGAGATCGCCGACGCCATCGTCTTCCTGGCATCGTCCAAGGCCAGCTTCATCACCGGTCAGGTGCTGCACGCCAACGGCGGCGGCTACATGCCCTGAACAACAATAAGCCGAGTTTGGTCACGCGAGTGGGGTGTCACATGAGCAAGAATCGTAAGATTTCGACAATCGGGCGCCGGCAGGCCATCGCCGGCGCGGGCGGCATCGCCGCATCGCTGGCGGCCGGCTCGGCCTTCGGCCAGGCGGCGCCCGCGGTGAAGGGCAGCGGCTCCAAAGTGCTGTTCGGCATCGGCCTCAGCGCGCCATTCCTGGCCTTCGTGCCGTGGGTCGACAAGGGCATCGCCGCCAAGCATGGCATCAACGCGGAATACAAGATCTTCGAGAGCGGGCTCGGCGGCGTCGAGGCCGTCGTTGCCAACAATGGCCACATCTGCGTCGGCAGCGAGGTCAACATGTCCCGCCCGCGGCTGAGCGGCGGCAGCATCGTGTCGGTCGCGCGCAGCCTGGTGGCGCGCCGCGACCAGGGCATCGGCGTCGGCCCGGGCATCGAGAAGCCGGCAGACTTCAAGGGCAAGACCTTCGCCGTCATCCGGACCACCGGCGCCGACTATCTGCTGTCGCGCTTTCTCGAGAAGCACAATCTGCGCGAGGGCACGGGGCCGGACGAGGTGAAGATCATCACGGTGCAGCCGGCGGAATGGATTCCCGCCATCCAGCGCGGCGATCTCAACGGCTTCTTCGGCTGGGAGCCCTGGCTCTCGAAGCTGCCGCAGATCATCAAGGGCGCCAAGGTCTACGCCTGGGCCAGCGACGACAACCTCTACAATCAGTGGCTGTTCACCGCCTTCCGCGAGGACTGGGCGAAGCAGAATCCGGAACTCGCCGGCGCCGTCTACAACTCGTTGGCCGACGCCACCGACTGGACGAACGCCAACAAGGAAGAGGCGATCGACATGTGCGCCAAGAAGTTCCGGCTGAACAAGGCCGACTTCGCCCAGCAGGTCGCCGGCGTCGACTGCGTGTTCGATACCAAGAAGGAATACTACGACCGCTACAAGGTGATGCTGACCTGGGCGATCAACAAGGGCTACCTCAAGATCGACAATCTCGACAAGTTCGTGACCGAGGCCTACTACCCCGACATCGCGCGCAAGTACGCGCCGTCGCGCACCGACTTCTAGGTTGGCGCGCGTGGCCGGCCCCTACATCGACTTCCGCCAGGTCGACTTCCGGTACGACGCCGGCCTCGGCACGCCAAACTGGATCCTGAAGGGCCTCGACCTGACCATCGAGCGGGGCGAGTTCTACGTCCTGCTGGGTCCGTCGGGCTGCGGCAAGACCACCGCCCTCAACCTGCTCGCCGGCTTCGAGCAGGCGCATGGCGGGTCTCTCACGGTCGACGGCCGCCCGGTCACCGCGCCGGGTGTCGACCGGGTCGTGATCTTCCAGGGCGACGATTCGCTCTACGGCTGGCTGACGGCGCAGGAGAACGTCGAGTTCGGCCTGAAGCTCGCCGGCGTGCCGGCGGCCGAACGGCGCCAGAAGGCGCAGCAGCAGCTCGACTTCGTCGGCCTCGGCAAGCAGGGCCACAAGTTCCCCTCGCAGCTTTCGGGCGGCATGAAGCAGCGCATCCAGATCGCGCGCGCGCTGGTTTGCGCGAGTCCGATCCTGCTCATGGACGAGCCGTTTGCCGCGCTCGATGCCCAGACACGCGCCATCCTGCAGGACGAGCTGACGACCATCCAGCAGCGCACCGCGAGCACGGTGCTGTTCATCACCCATGACATCGGCGAGGCCATCATCCTGGCCGATCGTGTCGGCATCATGCGCTCCGGTCCGGGATCGGGATTGAAGGAGGAGATCGAGATCCCGCTGCCGCGGCCGCGCCGCCGCGGCGATCCGGCGTTCGGCGAGCTCTACGACCGCATCCACGCGATCCTTTCGGAAGAAGTGACCCGCGTCCTGCGACGCGAGCAGGCGAACCAGTGAGCTCCAGCTCCGATGCCATGGCCACGACGGCCGGCGCCACCGACAGCGCCCGCGCGGCGCGCGCCAGGGCCGCGATGCTGAGACGGCTGGGCGGCACCGCCTCGCTGGTGTTGCGCTACGCCATCGCCGCCGCCGCGATCGGGCTGGCATGGGAGCTGTTCAGCGTCCGCTTCGATTCGCCCGTGCTGTTCCCCGGCCCGGCCAAGACCGCGGCGCGGGCCATCGAGCTGATCGAGGAAGGCCGCCTGCAGGCCGACATCCTGGTCAGCCTGCAGCGCATCCTGATCGGCTTTGCCGTCGGCAGCGTGATCGGCGCGCTGGCGGGCCTGGCGATGGGATCCTCGCAACTGGTCGCCGACCTCTTCCGGCCGCTGGTCAATTTCTTCCGCTTCATCGCGCCCACGGCGTGGATCGCCACCGCCATGGTCTGGTTCGGGCTGGGCGAGGCCAGCAAGATCTCGCTGATCATCTATTCCACGGTGTTCGTCGTGCTGCTGAGCTCGATGATCGGCGTCGGCGCCGTGGCGCGGAACAAGATCCGCGCCGCCCGCTGCCTCGGCGCCAGCAACCGGCAGATCTTCTTCCTGGTGACCCTGCCCGGCGCCCTAACCTACGTGCTGACCGGCATGCGCATGGCGCTGATGAACGCCTTCATGACCGTCGTCGCCGCCGAGATGATCGCCGCCGAGGCGGGACTGGGTTACCTGATCTACAATTCGCGGCAGTGGATGGAGACCGATTCGATCTTCGTCGGCATGCTGACGCTCGGCATCGTCGGGCTGATGGCGGACCGGCTCTTCGTCCTGATCAGCCGCACTCTGCTCCGGCGCTTCAGCTTCCAGTGACAGACATGAGCGCGACCCGAAAATCGTTCTATCGTGGCGCCGCCAGCATCGTGACCCTCATGGTCCTGTGGGAGGTCGGGGCTCGCCTGTTCCTGGTGCCGGCCGTGCTGCCGGCCCCGAGCCAGATCGCCGCCGAGCTGGTCTCCTATGCCTCGACCGGCAAGCTCGGCCACGACCTGCTGATGAGCGGCCAGCGCGTGCTGGTCGGCTTCGCCATCGGCAGCCTGTTGGGCGCCACGCTCGGCCTGCTGCTCGGCTCGTTCAAGGCCTCGCAGTGGCTGCTCGAGCCGCCCTTGCAATTCTTCCGCTTCATCCCGCCGATCGCCTGGCTGACGCCGGTGCTGATCTGGTTCGGCATCGGCGAGAACGGCAAGTACGTGCTGATCGCCTACACCACGACCTTCATGGTGATGATCAACACCTTTGCGGGCGTCGCCGGCATCAAGCCGAACCAGCTCCGCGCCGCGCGCTGCCTCGGCGCGACGCGCTGGCAGGCCTTCCGCCACGTCATCATCCCGACCGCCCTGCCGCACATCCTGAACGGCATGCAGATCGGCATGGCCAACTCGCTGCAGACCCTGGTGGTCGCGGAGATGCTGGCCGCCAACGAGGGGCTGGGCTTCCTGATCATCAACAGCCGGATCAGCCTGTCGACAGAACTGGCCTACGTCGCCATCCTGCTGCTGGGAGCGATCGGCTTCCTCGCCGATTCGAGCTTCCGCGCCTTCGCCGCCCGTATCGCCTGGAAATACAAGCTTGCCTGAACAGTCCCGCACGCCGCCTTCGGTCAGCCTCGCCAACACCGTCACGGTCGGCGACGTCGCCGCCTTCGTGACGAGCAAGAACGCCGGCCCCTACAAGCTGACGCTCGACATCGTCTTCTCGACGGCCGCCGACTACGAGCGTTTCGTCGGCCAGGCCGGCCTCGACCGCGAGGCCATCGCCGCCATCTACGGCATCCCGCTGGCCGACGTGCTCGACGTCATCCACTTCGCGCCGGCCTTCGCCGTCAAGATCGCGCTGCGGCGGCGCATCACCGCCGGTGCGCCGGGCGACAGCGACGTCTACGGTGCGCAGCAGCACGTTCCCCTCATGCAACATCGGATCGCATGGTAATGGCCCCCGACAGCCTCACCGTCTTCGCGCCGCAGGGAATGCTGGGCTACGGCATTCCCGAGCGTTCGATGCGCCTCGGCATGGACCGCCGGCCCGACGTTCTCGCCGTCGATGCCGGATCGATCGACCCCGGCCCGCACTATCTCGGCGCGGGCGTCTCCTTCACCAACCGCCGCTCGGTGCGCAAGGACCTGGAGATGATCCTCGATGCCGCGCACGCGCATCGCATCCCCGTCCTGATCGGCAGCGCCGGTGGTGCCGGCGGCGACGCCCATCTCGACTGGCTGATCGAGATCTACCGCGAGATCTGCCGCGAGAAGGGTTACAGCTTCCGAACGGCGCGGATCAGCGCCGAGATCTCCCGCGACTGGCTGCGCCAGCGGCTGGCCGACGGCGCCATCTCGCCGCTCGACCACGACAACGCCCTGACGCCGGGCCATCTCGAGCGGGCGACGCGGATCGTCGGCCAGATGGGCTACGAGCCCTTCATGCGGGCCATCGAGGCCGGCGCCGACGTCGTCATCGCCGGCCGCACCTTCGATCCTGTGATGATGGGCGCGCATGCGCTGCTCCGCGGCTTCGACCGTGGGCTCACCGTGCACATGGGCAAGCTGCTGGAATGCGGCGGCGCCGCCGCCTATCCGCGACATGGCTCCGACGGGCTGTTGGCCACCCTGCACCGCGATTCGTTCACGGTCGAACCACCCAACCCGGACAAGGTCTGCACCGTGGCCTCGGTGGCCGCGCATTCGCTCTACGAGCGCGCCAACCCCTATCACATGGAGTTCCCCGGCGGCGCCATCGACCTGCATGCCACCCGCTTCGAGCAGGAGAGCGAACGCGTGGTGCGCATCTCCGGCACGCGCTACATCGAGGCGCCCCACTACACCATCAAGCTCGAGGGCGTCGAGTGCATCGGCTACCGCACCATCGCAATCGCCGGCGTCCGCGATCCCATCCTGATCTCGCGCTTCGACGACTACGTGGCCAACATCCGCAGTCGGGTGGCGGAGCGCTATCCCGACGGCTATCGCCTCACCATCCACAGCTACGGGCGCAACGGCGTCATGGGGCCGATCGAGGCGGTGCGCGCAGATCAGCCGTTCGAGCTCGGCCTGGTGTTCGAAGTCATCGCCGACGATCCCGAAACCTCCGCAGCGGTCCTCGCGCTGACCCGGTCGGCGGCATTGCACGTCACGTATCCCGGCCGAAAGGGCATCGCCGGCAATCTCGCCTTTCCGTTCTCACCATCGGACATTGCCGTCGGCCCGGTCTACGAGTTCACCATCCATCACCTTGTGAAGACCGAAGATCCATGTTCGCCCTTCGCCATGGACCTCTTCACGCCGTGATGCCTTCTCTCACCGAACGATAGCCCCATGCCCGACCAGCCGATGTCCGACGCCGCCGCCCGAGACTATGCGAGTCTCTTCAATCCCCCCTTCGAACTGGACCGGCGCAATGTCGCGTTGGTGGTGGTCGACATGCAGTATGCCAGCGCCTCGCGCCGCGACGGCCTCGGCGCGCTGCTGAAGGCCAAAGGCCTCGAGGACAGGGGCACCTATCGCTTCGACCGCATCGAGCAGGTGGTGACGCCAACGATCCAGCGCCTGCTCGTCGCCTTCAGGCGCGAGAAGCTGCCGGTGATCTATCTCACCGTCGGGTCGGAGCTGCCGGACTTCAGCGACATGCTGCCAGGCATGCGCCGCTTCGCCGAGGCGATCGGCAATACCGAGGGCGCCAAGGAGCACCGCATCCTGGACGAGCTGGCACCATTGGCGGGCGAGGCCGTGGTGAACAAAACGACCATGAGCGCCTTCCACTCCTCCGGCTTCGAGCGCCTCGCCCAGGCAATGGGCCGCACCCAGCTCTGCTTCACGGGTGTATCGACCAACTCCTGCGTCGAAGGCACAGCCCGCGACGCGGCCGACCGTGGCTTCCAATGCCTGATCGTCGAGGACGGCTGCGGCGCGGCATCGGCAGAGCTGCACGACGCTGCCTGCCGCAACTTCGCCCGTTTGCTCGGCCGGGTGGCAGCTGCACGGGAGGTCTTGGGAGAGCTCTGCGTCACCTGACAGTCGGGTTACGGTGCGACAGGACGGTGCGAGGGACGGCATGCTGCGGGCGTGATGATCACGGCAGCAACGAGAAACCGCCCCTGCTCCATAGGTGTCAGCCGAGCTGCGCCACGTAGCCGCGCAACGCCTCGCGCGCGGCCTCGACGCCCTTCTCCGCATCGGCGCGGCGCTTGGCGATCGCCTCGAGGTCGGTCTCCTGCTTGTCGAGCGTGGCGAGGTAGCGGCGCTGCAGGTCGCTGTTGGCCGGCACGCGCGCGAGGTTGTCGCGCAGGCGCGCCTGCTCCTGCACGATCTGCTGACGCTCGGCGTCGGCCTGCGTGACCTTGCGCTGGGCGTCGCTGACCGTGGACTGCAGCTGCAGGATCCTGGTCAGCGCCTCGCGCGTCTTGGCGTCGAACTCGCGGGCCTGGGCGTAGACCCGGATCTGGTCGGCCGAGCCGTCGACCAGCCGCAGCTCCTGCTGCTGGGTCTGCTCCTGCACGACCTCGAAGGTCTGGGTCTGGTCGCCGCCCGGCAGCTGGAAGGTGATGCGGTAGTTGCCTTCGCTCAGCTCGACGCCCTTCGGCTCGGGCTTCACCAGGGTCCAGCCCGGCAGGCGGCGCTGCACGATCACCAGCTGGCGCGGCTCCTTGGCCGGGCCCTTCACGCGATAGGTCATGGTCTGGCGCACGACGCGCGACAGCCTGAGCGCGCCCTGGGCGATCGTGCCGGTGGCGATGCGGTCGGTCTGCGCCACATCGCGCTCGATCACGATCTTCTCGTCGAGCGCATAGGCCAGGAGCCGCGTCTCGCCGACCGGGAAGCCCGACAGGCGCGCGTCGCCGACATAAGCGACGTAGCCCGCCTTGTCGCGCTCGTAGAGGGTGATCAGGCCGGCCGGCAGGCCGCTGTCGCCGTCGTTGGTGATGCGGATCGCCGCCAACGGATTTCTAGGCGCCGTCTCGGCCTGGTAGAGCGCGAGCCGCTGCACCGGCAGCTGGCGATCGATGATCGGGATCGAGAGCGTGCGCCCATTGGCGACGCTGACGCTGCGCGGAAAGCGGAACACCACCTGGGTCGCGGCATCGGTCGCCTCGAACTGATCGGCGGCGGCCGCACCCGCCGGCGGCGGCGCCAAGGTCGCGGCGGCAGCGCCGCGTTCCTGCTGCGGACGATAGGGTGCCGGCGCAGGAGCCGCAGGCGGCGGCGGTGGCGGCGCGGCCTTCAAGCGGTCCTGCGCCTCGACACCGCCGCGATCGACGCCGGGCATCAGGCGGCCTGCGACCTCGATCGGCACTTCGGGACGCTTGACGTAGTAGGCCTCGTAGAGCGCCTGCCGGAACGCAACCGGGCGGCCGGAGACCAGCGTCAGCTCGACGTCCTTCCAGTCCTGGCCGCTGAGATTCTCGACGGTCGCCCAGCCCTGAAGCGCCGAACGCGTCGCCGCTGGATCGGCCGGCAGGGTCAGGCGATACGAGGCCTTCCACACCGGCACTTCGACGATGTAGGCGACACGCACCGTGCGCTGGCCCTGCCCGCGCGCCGAGAGTTCCAGCGTGCGCGCATCCTTGGCGCGGTTGGTCTGGATGGCGAGCAGCGCGTTGCCGACCTTCTCGCGCAGGGCGGCGTCGGTGAACTGCAGGTTCTCGGCCTCTTCCAGGATGAACTGCTGCAGGCCGCGGTCGGTCAAGAGAGTGACGCGCGTGCGCTCGGTCGTGGCCTTGCCGTCCTGCAGCGACACCGTCTCCTTCTGCACCGAGACGATGCGGCCGGTGATGGCGCGTGCGCCACCGACGGTCACCTGCGCGCCCTTCAGCGTCGCCAAGAGATCAGCCGGAGAGACGAGCGACTCCTGGTCGAACGGCAGGTCCTTGAAGGCCTGCGCCAGCGGCTCGCGTCCGGGCAGGCTCAGGCCGCCTACCCCGCCCTTGTCGTCATAGACGACCAGGCTTTTCAGCACGTCGTCGACCTGCTCGAGCGACACGGTGAGCCGCAAGGTGGCGTCGCCGTCGACCGTGGCCTCGTACTCGAAATAGCCCAGGCCACCGGACGACAGCATGACGCGCTTCAGCGTCAGCTCCTGGGCGAAGGCCGATAGCGGAAACGCGAACAGGCCCAGCAGGGCGATCAACGAAACAAGGTGACGCATGAGCTCTCCCGGCGATGCACGGCGCACGGTGACTTTGGACTGTGACACAACCGCGGCGGCGGGACGACGAAAGTGCGAGACGCTTCTGATCGGCATTCGTAACGAACCGGGATCGGCACTCGTCTCCTGAATACAGCGCATCGCTTCATGTTGCGCTCGTAACGTCGGGGAGGCACATTAATGGCTTACGCATTCGACACCTGGGCTATTCTAAACGGCTACGGAACGCGGGGATTAGCCAAGAGCTCGCCCGAGGCAGCGCGGGAGTTCGTGATGGGCGACCTGGTCACAAAAGCTGATCTCCCGGCAGCCATGGATACTCTCTCATTGCGGTTGACGCTCGGGATAGGCGTCATGCTGACCACAAGTCTCGCCACCCTCGCGGCAATCATCAAGCTCTGAGCCCGCGAGCAGCTCCGAAAGTCGGCTCCAAGCTTCATCGTGAGTGTGCTAAACTTGTCGTCGATCTGTCAGGATGCGGTGTCATGGGCCACGAACGTATAGAGATGAATCCGGACATCATGGGCGGCAAGCCTGTAGTCCGCGGAACGCGCGTTCCGGTCGAACTTGTGCTGCGTAAACTTGGCGCCGGCATGACGCCGGAAGCGATCCTAGCCGATCATCCAAGACTTACGCTCGACGATATTCGTGCCGCTCAGGCTTTCACAGCTGACTACTTGGCAGATGAGGAAATCGTCTACCGTTGATTTCCAGAAATGCGTTGGCTCGCCGACGAATGCGTAGCCGCTGCGCTGGTAGTTCATCTCCGCAGAACCGGCCATGACGTCTCTTACGTAGCGGAAGACGAAGCCAGCGCGTCCGACACCGCGATCGTCATGCTTGCGCACGATGAGGAGCGCCTCTTGTTAACGGAGGACAAGGACTTTGGCGATCTCGCCTTCCGATTGACAATGCCTGTTCCAGGTATCGTGCTCCTTCGTCTCGGCGGGTACGACAATGTGGTGAAGTGGGCGCGTCTCGAAGCCGCGATCCACCACTTCGGCTCAAGCCTGTTTGGGCGACTTGTAGTCGTCGAAGATAAGCGATTCCGGTCTCGCCCATTGCTCCGATCCGTTCAACGATAGCCTGCCGAAATACAATCTCTGGTTGTCAAGTAGTCTCCATGCCCATCAGGAATCCATTGCATTCAAGTATTCTTCCCGCTCCAGGAATGACATCAATTGACGAACGGAACAGGCAGCGGTTCTTAGCGCTCTCCTTGCTCCAAATAGCAGCTTCGTAGTTCCGAATCAGTCAATTCCGCCGAATGCAACGACTCGAATAGCGCAATGATGAACCTCGCTTCCTCTGAGACCAGACTTATCGGTAGATGGCTTCCAAACAATCAGGGGCAGATGGTTGCAGACGAAATATGCAAGAGAATAGAGACACTGGTAGCCAACTATCTTGACGTTCTCGGGGTTGATGCAAGCGGCTGGGATACCTTGTATCGCGATCCCAATGACAGCAGGTTGTGGGAGCTGGTCCATCCTCAAAGCGAGTTGAGTGGTGGAGGCCCGCCAGAGCTGCCTTCACCTACGGCGCCGTTAACGCTGCTCCATCGAGTCCATTCGGCTCACTCCCGGCAATGCACGGCACATGTGGACCGTGATGCAACCACGGCGGCGTTACGACAAAAGTACGAGGCGCTTCGCGATCAGCATCGGTAACGAACCAGGACCGACACTCGTCTCCAAGTTGCAGCGCGTCGCTTCAGTTGCACTCGTAATGGCGAGGAGGCATAATTGGCCTACGCACTCGACACTTTGAGCTATGCCAAGCGGCTACGCGATGCTGGGATAGCCCAGCAGCAGGCCGAAGCGCATGCCGAGGCAGCGCGGGAGTTCGTGATGGGCGAGCTGGTCACAAAAGCCGATCTCCAGGCCGTGAAAGCCGATCTCCAGGTGGTGAAAGCTGATCTGCTGGCCGCGATGGATACGCTCTCGTTGCGGTTGACCCTGAGGTTAGGCGTCATGCTGGCGGCAGGTCTCGCCACCCTTGCGGCAGTCATCAAGCTTTAGGACGTTCGAGCACTACTCATGCTCTTCCGGACCTGCCTGCGCGAAGCCGAAGCGGCTTCGCTTCGGCTAAGGCAGGCCACGCGCCTCCAGGCGCGCTCATGGTCTTTTGGACCGCGAGCTTCCAGCTCGCTCATGATCATGAGCGAGCTGGAAGCTCGCGGTCCGGAAGATTAGGACAAGGCGTCCTTCAGCGCCTCGAACGGCAGCAGCACGCATTCGTGCCGGGACTTGTGGCTCTTGACCGGGGCGAAGGCGGAGAACGGCTCGCCGGGCTCGCCCTCTTCGCGGCCGATCGCGCGTTCGGCGTCGAGCCGTACCTTGTCGATGCCGTCGGCGTTGCGGCCGACCGCGACCGAGGCCAGCGCCGAGGCCGAGGCCTGGCAGAGCAGGCAGCCGCGCACCTGGTGACCGATCTCGGCGATCTTGCCGCCGTCGTCGAGCTTGACGTCGATGACGACGCGGTCGCCGCACAACGGATTGTCACGCCGAACCGACTTCGTCGGATTGGCGAGCTTGCCCGCACCGGTCTTGGCCTTGGCCAGGGAGACGATGCGGTCCTGGTAGAGCTGGTCGGTCATCGCAGGGTACGGGCCGCGTGCTGGACGCCGGTCAGCAGGGCGTCGATGTCGGTGTTGTCGTTGTAGGGCGCGATCGACACGCGCGTCGTGCCGTCGAGATCGAAGCGGTCCATCAAGGGCTGGCAGCAGTGATGGCCAGCGCGCACCGCGACGCCGAACGAATCGAGCGTCTGCGCCACGTCGTGCGGATGCACGCCGTCGAGCAGGAAGGACACCACCGGATAGCGGTTCTGCGTGCCCGGGGGGCCGAACAGCGCCGCACCGTCGATCTTCTGCAGGCCGTCCATCAGTCGCTCGACCAGGCCCATCTCGTGGGCATGCGCTTCCTTCCAGTCGAGGGCGCGCATCCATTTGCAGGCGGCGCCCAACCCGATCGCCGGCCCGATCGGCGGCGTGCCGGCCTCGAAGCGGCGCGGCGGCGGCGCCCAGGTCGTCTCGGCGAAAGTGACGCGGCCGATCATCGAGCCACCGCCATGGAACGGCGGCATGGCCTCCAGAAGCTCGGACCTGGCCCACAGCACGCCGATGCCGTTGGGGCCGTAGGCCTTGTGCCCAGCGAAGACGTAGAAATCGATCCCCATGGCCGCCAGGTCGAGCGGCCCGTGCGGCGCGCGCTGCGCGCCGTCGAGCATCACCTTGGCGCCGACCGTTCTCGCCAGGGTCACCACGGCATGCACGTCGACCAGCGTGCCGGTGACGTTGGAGACATGGGCCAGCGAGATCAGCCTGGTGCGCGGCGTCAGCAGGCGCGGCAGCGCATTGAGATCGATGCGGCCGTTGACCGTGACGGGCACGACGTCGATCTCGATTCCGCTCCTCTGGCGCAGGAGCTGCCAGGGCACGATGTTGGAATGGTGCTCCAGTTCCGAGAGGATGATGCGATCGCCCGGCTTCAGCAGCGAGCCGTAGGAGTAGGCGACGAGATTGATCGCCGCCGTGCAGCCGCCCGTGAACACGATCTCCATCGGATCGACGCTGAGAAAGTTCGCCACCTCGACACGAGCGTTCTCGTACGCCTCGGTGGCGCGCTCGGCCAGCCGATGGACGCCGCGCAGCACGTTGGCGCGGCTGGTGGTCTCGTAGGTGCGCACGGCGTCGAGCACGGCCTCCGGCGTCTGCGCCGAGGCGCCGTTGTCGAGATAGTGGACGGGCTGGCCGTCGATGACCTGCGACAGGATGGGGAATTGCCGGCGAACGGCTGCTACGTCGAAACTCATGACTTGCTCCGCGCCCGCCAGGCGGCGAGCGCCTCGGGCGTGTCGATGTCGGTGACGGCGGCCTCGCCCGTCATCTCGACCTCGCAGACGAGATCGGCATGCTCGCCGATCAGATGCTTGGCGCCCGAATCGCCGGAGAGCTTGGTCATCTCCGGGAAGAATTGTCGCGCCCACAGCACGGGATTGCCACGCTTGCCGGCGACCGTCGGCACGCAGATCGAGCGGCCCTCGACGGGGCTGAAGGCGGCCATCAGGCGGTCGAGCAACGGCGCTCCCACGCCCGGCATGTCGCCGAGCTGGACGATGGCGGCGTCGATGTCCTTGCCCAGCGCGCCGATGCCCACGCCCACGGAGGTGCTGAGACCGTCGGCGAAATCCGGATTGGTCACGAAGCGCAGTCGCGATTTGGCCGGAATGGCCTTGTCGATGGCTGCCCGCACCTCGTCGGCCATGTTGCCCAGAACGACGACGACCTCGACGGCCTGCGAGGCGAGCGCCGCCTTCACGGCGTGCACGACCAGCGGCTGCCCTTCGGCATCGGCCAGCATCTTGTTGGGACCGCCCATGCGCGTCGACCGGCCGGCTGCCAGCACCAGCGCGGCGACGCGCGGCGCCTGCTGAGGTCCTGCCTCGTCGCCCTCGTCGTCGCGCGGTTGCGGGCGGCTCGCGATCTCGGCCAGAAGCCCGCCGGCGCCCATGCGCACGATCTCGGCGCGGCCGACCGGCAGCCCGGCGGCCAGGCGCTCCAGCACCATGTCGAAGCCGTTGTACTTGGGCGACTTGGCACAGCCCGGCAGGCCCAGCACCGGCTTGCCGTCGAGCTTTGCGGTCAGCAGCAGGTTGCCGGGATCGACCGGCATGCCGAAATGCAGGACCTCACCGCCCGCCTCCTCGATACCCGCGGGAACGACGTCGTGACGATCGACGATCGCCGAGGCGCCGGCGATCAGGAAGATATCGCAGCCCTCGCCCCTCAGCTCCTGCAGGGCGCCGGCAATGGCCTTGGCGTCGTGGTCGACGCGCCGTTCGCCGACCAGCGAGCTGCCGAGCGAGCTGAGACGCTTGGTCGTGGTCCCGACCGCCTTGTCCAGGACCTTGTCACGCGTGCCGGGCAACCTGGTCTGCACCAGGCCGGCCCGCATCGCCTTGAACGGCGCCACGGCGACCAGCGGCTGGTTGGCCGACTGGACGACCTCGACGGCGCGGGCCACGGCCGTGCGCGGCGCGGCATAGGGAATGATCTTGACGGTGGCCACCATCTGGCGCGGCTCGACGCGCGCGAAGGGCGGCAGGGTCGCCACGGTGACCGATTCGTGAAGCTCGTTCAGCGCATCGATGCGCTCGCGGTCGACGACGGCCAGCCCGGCTTCACGGGCAAAATGGTTGCAGCGACCGGTGAAGGGCGCGGTGACCTCGATGCCCTCGCCCGCCAGCGCCTTGGCCACGGTGGCCGAGGCTTCGTCCTCGTGCATGTCGTCGGGATCGAGGCGGGCAGCGACGATGGTGGACACGCCGGCCGATTTCAGCTTGGCGACATCCTCGCCGGACAGCACCCGGCCCTTGGAGAAGTTCACGCCGTTGGCGCGCCAGCTATGCCCCAGGATGGCGCCGGTAGCCTCGTCGATGGGCGTCTCCCCGAACCTCACGCGGCCGCTACCTTGGGCGCGCTGAGCGCCTCCAGGCGGCGCGCCCGCACCTCCACGATCTGGCCCAGGATCGACACGGCGATCTCGGCCGGCGACTTGGCGCCGATATTGAGGCCCACCGGACCGTGGATGCGCTCGAACTGCTCGTCGGTGATGCCGGCCTCGCGCAGCCGGTCCTTGCGCTTGGCGTGGGTACGCTTGCTGCCGAGCGCGCCGACATAGAAGACGTCGGATTTGAGCGCCGCTTCGAGCGCAGGATCGTCGAGCTTGGGATCGTGCGTCAGCGTCACCACGGCGGTCGAGACGTCGAGCCCCATCTTGTCGAAGGCCTCGTCGGCCCATTCCTGCACGACCTTCACGCCCGGGAAACGGTTGGTGGTTGCCCAGGCGCCGCGCGGATCGACGACGGTGACGTCGAAGTCGAGCATGGCCGCCATCGGCGCCAGCGACTGTGCGATGTGCACGGCGCCGACGATGATCAGGCGGGCCGGCGGCACGTAGACATTGAGGAAGATCTTGGCCCCGCCAAGGTCGACGGTCTCGCTGCGGCCGACATCCATGGCGCGGCGCGCGGCCGTCACGATGGCCGCGTCGCCGGCCAGCGGGCCTTCAGCCTTGTCGCGGTAGACGAGCGCCTCGGCGGCATCGCTCAGCCGCGTCGCCAGGGTGACGGCGCGGCGCTCGGCGCGGGCGGCCTGCAGGGCGGCGATGGTTTCGGCCTTCATCTCAATTCACCTTCTCGACGAAGACCTGGACCTTGCCGCCGCAGGCGAGGCCGACGTCCCAGGCCTGCTCGTCGGTCACTCCGACAGCGCCTCCTGCACGACCGCGCCCTCGATGCAGCCGCCGGACACCGAGCCGACCATGGCGCCGGTGTCGTCGACGCCGAGCTGGCTGCCGACCGGACGCGGCGAGGAACCCCAGGTGGTGATCACGGTCGCAATGGCCACGCCCTTGCCGGAGGCCTTCCACTTGCCGACCTGATCCAGGACATCGAGTGCGTCGCTCATGATCTGCTCCTCTCACACTCTCTTCGTTTTCTTCTCTTCTTCTCTTTCATGTTCCTCTCCCCCGCCAGGGGGAGAGGTTGGGAGAGGGGGTTACACCCGTCGCTGCCCCCTCTCCTAGCCTCTCCCCTAGCGGGGGAGAGGAACATGATCAGGCTCGATCAGCGTCACCCTCATGGTGACGCAGTTCCATTTGCCAACCCGCCAATCTCTTGTCGGCGCCGGACGGCGCCATGCCCAGGGCGGCTATGAGGCCGGCCAGGCTGTCGAGATTATGCACCGGCCGGAACTCGTCGACATGGGGCAACATCGCCTTGTTGCCCTGAGATTTGGGCTCGTAGGCGCCGTACCGCAAGAGCGGGTTGAGCCAGATCAGGCGTGAGCAGGACTTATGCAAGCGCTCCATTTCCTCAGCCAAACCCGCGGCGCCCTCGCGATCGAGCCCGTCGGTGATCAGCAGGACCACGGCGCCCTGCCCCAGCACGCGGCGCGACCACTTGTTGTTGAACTCGTGCAGCGTCTGGCCAATGCGCGTGCCGCCCGACCAGTCCTCGACCTGCGCCGATGCCTTCTGCAGGGCGATGTCGACGTCCTTGTTGCGCAGCGCGCGGCTCACGTTGCTGAGCCGCGTGCCGAAGGTGAAGCAGTAGACGCGGTCGCGGTCGTTGGTGATGGCGTGCATGAAATGCAGGAACATGCGCGTGTAGCGGGCCATCGAGCCGGAGATGTCGCACAGGATGACGAGCGGCGGCGGCCGCTTGCGCGGCTCGCGCTTGCGCAGTTCGGTCAGGCCCTCGGGCCGCAGCGCCCGGCGCAGCGAGGCGCGGAAGTCGACCCGCGGGCCGCGACGGGCCGGTTGGTAGCGCCGCGTGCGGCGCAGCGGCACCGGCAGGCGCAGCCGCGAGATGGCGCGCAGCGCCTCGTCGATCTCGGTCTGCGACATCTGCTCGAAGTCGCGGTGCTGCAGGACCTCGCGATCGGAGACGGTGAAGGTCGCCTCGATCTCGACCTCGGGTGGCTCGCTCTCCTCCTTCGGCGCCTCGCCGCGGCCGGGCTGCAGCGCCTCCTGCAGGCGGCGGCTGAGCTGCTTCTTGTCGTCGGGATCGGCCGGCACGCCGACCGACGGCAGCAGCATCTCCATCATCTTCTCGAGCAGACGCGGATTGCGCCAATAGACGTGGAACGCCTGGTCGAAGATCTCGCGCTGGTCGCGACGGTTCACGAACACCGAGTGCAGCGTCCAGTAGAAGTCGTCGCGCTTGCGCAGGCCGGCCGCTTCGACCGCCTCGATGGCGCGCAGGACTTGGCCGGGGCCGACGCGCAGGCCGGCGGTGCGCAGCGTGCGGGCGAAATGCACGATATTGTTGGCGAGCATGCCGCCGGGGCGCTCGGGTGTGGCCGGGGGCTCAGGCAGCGCGTCCATCATGTTCTTCCGGACCGCGCGCATCCTGCGCGCTCATGATCATGAGGCGCGCAGGATGCGCGCGGTCCGGAAGACGATGAGCTCTTTCTAATTTCCATCCCTACCCCAGCGGCTGGGCGGCGATGTCGGACTTCACCTTGCGCAGGATCTCGGCGGCTTCCGAGCCCTGCAGGCGCTGGATGTCGTCCTGGTACTTCAGCAGCACGCCCAGCGTGTCGTTGATCGTCCTGGGGTCGAGGTCGAGGGCGTTCAGTTCCGACAGCGCGGTCGCCCAGTCGATCGATTCGGCGACGCCCGGCGCCTTGAACAGGTCGAGCTTGCGCAGCTCCTGGACGAAGCCCACGACCTGGCGCGACAGCCGCTCGCTGGCGCCCGGCGCCTTGACCTTGAGGATATCGAGCTCGCGCTTGAGGTCGGGATAGTCGACCCAGTGATAGAAGCAGCGCCGCTTCAGGGCATCGTGGATCTCGCGCGTGCGGTTCGACGTGATGATCACGATCGGCGTCTCGGCCGCCTTGATCGTGCCGAGCTCGGGGACGGTCACCTGGAAGTCCGACAGCACCTCCAGCAGATAGGCCTCGAACGGCTCGTCGGTGCGGTCGAGTTCGTCGATCAGCAGGATCGGCGCGCCCTCGGGGTGCGGGCTCAGCGCCTCGAGCAGGGGCCGGCGGATCAGGAAGCGCTCGTCGAAGATGTCGGCGGCGAGCTGGCCGCGATCGTGCACGCCCTGCGCCTCGGCCAGCCGGATCTCGATCATCTGGCGCGAATAGTTCCACTCGTAGACCGCGGAATTGACGTCGAGGCCCTCGTAGCACTGCAGGCGGATCAGCGGACGCTTCAGCGTCGATGACAGAACCTTGGCGATCTCGGTCTTGCCCACCCCGGCCTCGCCTTCGCAGAACAGCGGGCGGCCGAGCTTCAGCGCCAGATAGAGGACGGTGGCGAGGCTGCGGTCGGCGATGTAGTCGCCGCCCTTCAGAAGCTCGAGGGTTGCGTCAATGGAAGCCGGTGCGGGAGTAGACATGCGTAACTGTAGCGGATGGAGGGACGGCTCGATATGGTAGGAATCGCGAGATAATTCAAGGATTTGGGAGGCAGCCATGCAGGCGGCGTCGTTCAGGGATCGCACGGCCATCGTGACCGGCGGCGCGCGGGGCATCGGCCTTGCCTGCGCGGCCAAGATCGCGGTCGGCGGCGGCCGCGTGGCGTTGTGGGACCGCGACATCGACCGCGCCAGGCAGTCGGCGGCGTCGCTGGGCAAGGATGCCATCGCGGTGCAAGTCGACGTCACCAGCGAGGAGTCGATCGACAAGGCGCTGGCCGCCACCGAGGACCAGCTCAGCCCGCCCGACATCCTGGTCGCCAGCGCCGGTATCACCGGCCCCAACGCGACGGTGGTGAGCTATCCCGTCGATGCCTGGAAGCAGGTGATCGACATCAACCTCACCGGTGTCTTCCTGTGCAATCGCGCCGTCGCCGGCGGCATGGCCAGGCGCGGGCGCGGCCGCATCGTCAACATCGCCTCGGTGGCGGGCAAGGAGGGCAATCCCAATGCGTCGGCCTATTCCGCCTCCAAGGCGGGCGTGATCGGCCTCACCAAGTCGCTCGGCAAGGAGCTGGCGACGACCGGCGTGCTGGTGAACTGCGTGGCGCCGGCCGTGGTCAAGACGGAGCTGTTCAGCCAGATGACCGAGCAGCACATCCAGTACATGCTGAGCAAGATCCCGATGAACCGCTTCGGCGAGGTCGAGGAAGTGGCCGAGATGGTCGCCTGGCTTGCATCGGACCTTTGCACTTTTGCCACCGGTGCGACTTTCGATTTGTCCGGCGGACGGGCTACCTATTGACGTCATGCTCTTCCGGACCGCGAGCTTCCAGCTCGCTCATGAGCATGAGCGAGCTGGAAGCTCGCGGTCCGGAAGAAGAAGAAAGAGGACCGTAGCGACAATGCAACTTCATGATCTCACCCTGACCGAGCTCTCGGCCGGTCTTGTCGCCAAGAAATTCTCCTCGCGCGAGATCGTCGATGCCCTGCTCGGCCGCATCGCCAAGGCGAACGACAAGCTGCATGCCTTCACCGAGGTCTACGCCAAGGAAGCCAAGGCGATGGCCGACGGCGCCGACAAGGCGCGCGCCGGCGGTTTCCCGCTGGGGCCGCTACACGGCCTGCCGATCGCCTACAAGGACCTGTGCGACATCGCCGGCCGCATCGGCACCGGCGGCTCCAAGATGTTCGAGAAGCGCGTCGCCACCGAGACCTCCAACACGGTCGAGCGGCTGACCGCCGCCGGCATGGTGCCGCTCGGCAAGCTGCACATGGTCGAGTTCATTCGATCGGCCCGATGGCGCGCAGCGTCGAAGACTGCGCCCTGCTCCTCAATGCGCTGGCTGCTCCCGATGCGCGCGACCCGACGACGTTCGGCCAACCGCTCGAAGATTTCACGCTCGCGGCCAAGCCGGGCTCGATCGAGGGCATGCGCATTGCCCTGCCCGACACCAGGCAGTTGCCCGGCTTCATGCATGCCGACGTGATCAAGGCCTGGCAGTCGGCCGGCCGCACCTTCGAAAGTCTCGGCGCCACCATCGAAGCCGTGCGCCTGCCCGACTGGTACTTCGACCTGTCGCGACCGGCGGGAACGATCATCGCGTCGGAAGCCTATTCGCTGCACCGGGACTACATCGAGGACAGCGGCAAGGCGATCGGGCCTGGCGTGCGCGCCCGCGCCCAGGCGGCCAAAAGCTTCGCCCCGGGCTCCTATCCGGAGGAGATGCGGATCCTCGAGCAGCGGCGGCGCATCTTCAACGAGTGGTTCGGCGCCTACGACGCGCTCCTGCTGCCGACCATGGCGATTCCCGCAATCCCCCTGTCCGAGGTCGACGAGACCTCGCCGATCCCGGGCTACCTGACGCGGCCGGCGAACTATCTCGGCCTGTGCGGGCTGGCCATGCCCGCCGGCCAGTCCGGCGGCTTGCCGGTCGGCGTCCAGATCGTCGGCAAGCCCTTCGCCGAGCGCGACGTGCTGCGACTGGGCAAGGCCTTCCAGGACGCCACGGATTTCAATCGGCGCGCGCCGGATCTTTCGGCGCTGGGCCTCTGAGTGGCGTCTCCCTCCAAGAAGGTTGCCCTCGTCACGGGTGCAGCGCGCGGCATCGGGCTCGCGACGGCGAGGCGCTTCCTGGAAGACGGCTGGCACGTGGCGATGCTGGACATCCTGGGCGACACGCTGCGCTCCGCAGCCGATGCCTCGATCCGTGCAGAGGCCACCCTGGCGCTCGAGGCCGATGTATCCGACCCTGGGGCGGTTCAGACTGCCGTCGAGCACACCCGGCGGCAGCTCGGCCGCATCGATGCGCTGGTCAACAATGCCGGCATCGCCGTGTTCAAGCCGATGCTGGACGTGACGCTGGCGGAATGGCAGCGCGTGCTCGCGGTCAACCTGACCGGCCCCTTCCTGATGACCCAGGCGGTGGCGCCGATCATGCGCGACCAGGGCGGCGGCGCCATCGTCAACATCACCTCGATCTCGGGCCTGCGCGCCTCGACGCTGCGCGTCGCCTACGGCACCAGCAAGGCGGGCCTGGCGCATCTCACCAAACAGCAGGCGGCCGAACTCGGTGAATACGGCATCCGCGTCAACGCGGTGGCGCCGGGGCCGGTCGACACCGCCATGGCCAAGGCCGTGCACACGCCGGCGATCCGCGCCGACTATCACGACCACATCCCGCTCAATCGCTACGGCCTGGAGCAGGAATTGGCCAACGCGATCTGCTTCCTGTGCAGTGACCAGGCGGCCTACATCACCGGCCAGGTGCTGGCGGTGGACGGCGGCTTCGATGCCGCCGGTGTCGGTCTGCCCACCTTGCGGGCCGAACGCCGGAATCAGTAGACATAGCCATCCCTGTAACGCGCTTATGATCAGGGAACGCGCCATGTCACCCGCTCGTCACGGGAAACACGCTTCGCCTGCCGCATAGACTCTGCCGTCGGATCGGGATTCGACGGCGTGTGGGGTCGTCAGCCCGAGGCGGTCGATTGAGGTGGGCACGTCCGATGGAGGGGCCGCCCGTGCCCCGGGGAAGGACCAGCCAGCTTGGTCATGCGACAATAGCCGGCGACAGGCCGGCCCCACCTCATCGCTGTGGCATGCCCTGCGGCACGATCGTTTCGACGATCGAAGCGTCGAGCGCCTCGTACTGGTGGTAGCCGATCGTCTGATAGAGTTCCGCCCGCGTCTGCATCTCTCCCAGCATGTTCTGCGTGCCGCCGTCACGCTTCAGGGTGCGGTAGAGCTTCTCCTGAGCCTTGTTGGCGACACGCAGCGCGGAGACTGGCCAGATCACCATCTTGTAGCCCATCGCCTCGAACTCGCTCGCGGCGAAGAACGGCGTCTGGCCAAACTCGGTCATGTTGGCCAAAAGCTTCACGCCGGGCATGGCCTTAGCGAAGGCGCGGAACATCTCGGCGTTGTTCAGCGCCTCGGGGAAGATCGCGTCGGCGCCTGCCTCGACATAGCGCTTGGCGCGCGCAACGGCGCCGTCGATGCCCTCGCTCGCCGCGCCATCGGTGCGGGCGATGATGAACAGGTTGCGGCGCGCTTTCGCGGCGGCGGCTACCTTGGCCGCCATGTCATGCGGATCGGCGAGCTTCTTGTTGTTCAGGTGGCCGCACTTCTTCGGGAGAATCTGGTCCTCGATGTGGACCGCGGCGGCGCCGGCATCCTCGAAGGCCCGCACCATGTGCATGACGTTCAGCGCCTCGCCGTAGCCGGTGTCGCCGTCGACCAGCACCGGCAGGCCGGCGGCGCGCGTGACCTGGCGGATGAAGAAGCAGACCTCGTCGACCGTGATGACGCCGAGGTCGGGCAGGCCCATCGACGCGGTCATCGCCGCGCCCGAAAGATAGAGCGCGTCGAAGCCCGCGGCCTTGGCCTGCAGGGCCGCCATGCCGTTGTGCGTGCCGGGCATCTGCAGGATGCCCGGCCGCTCGAGCAACGCACGGAAGCGCTGGCCGGCCGGGGCTGTCGGCAGGTCGTCGGCGACGAGGTACGGCATTGTTTCCTCCAACACGCTGTCATCCCGAGCGTAGCGAGGGACCTTTTCTGTTGCCTCAAAGGTCCCTCGCTACGCTCGGGATGACAGTAAGTGTAGTCCGGCGCTAGCTCGCCCGTCTCGTCTGCAGCGTGACCAGCAGCCCTGCACCGACGATCAGCACCGTGCCCAGCCATGTGTAAAGATCCGGCACCTCGGCGAACATCAGGTAGCCGACGATCACCGAGCCGATCATCTGGGTGTAGTTGAGCGGCGCGATCAGGTTGGCCGAGGCGTAGGTCAGCGCGCGGGCGACGCAGTAATGGCCGAAGCCGCCGAGCGCTCCCAGCGACAGCAGCAGCAGCCAGTCGACCAGGCTCCTGGGCCACATCCAGACGAACGGCATGGCCGCCGACATGACGATGGCGCCCAGCAGCACGCTGTAGAAGACCGAGGTCGCCGGATGGTCGGTTCCCGCCAGGCGGCGGATGACCACCTGGTAGCCCGCGTAGCAAAGCGCGCTGCCCAGCAGCAGCACCGATGCCCATTGGAATACCGAGCTGCCCGGCCGGATCACGACCAGCACGCCGGCAAAGCCGAGGACGACGGCGAGGATGCGCATGGCCGTGATGCGCTCGCCGAGCACCGGCCACGCCAGCAGCACGACGGCGAGCGGCGCCACGAAGCTCACGGCGATCGCCTCGGCGACGCCGACGAACTTCACGGCGGAGAAGAAGAGCAGGGTCGACAGCAGCATCATGACCGAGCTCAGGAACTGCAGGCCGATGCGATGGGTGCGGAACAGGTCGAGCCCCATGCGCGGCGTGAAGACCAAGGCCACCAGCCCGAGATGGACGACGATGCGGAACCACACGATCTGTGTCGGCTCGTAGGTCGCGGCCAGAAGCTTCGCCATGCCGTTCATGATCGGGAACAGCGCGCAGGCCGCGCACATGTAGAGCACCCCCAGCATGGGCCGCAACACCCGTGCCGGCGCCTTGGTGTCGGACATCTCAGCGGAAGAAGCGTTCGAGCGAGCCCAGCAACAGCGTGCCGGCCGTGGCGATCACGATCAGCGAGGCGGCGATCGCCGTGAAGCGGCCGATCTCCTGGCTGCGGCCGTCGGCGATGATCAGCCGATGCGCCACCATCGACGCGAGGCCGATGGCGGAGAGCGTGATGGCCATGCCGAGTGCGATGGCGATGACGCCGACGACGCCCGCCCAGACGATGTCCAGGGCGATCGACAGCAGGATGACGACCAGGGCGCCGGCACAGGGTGCGATCCCCGCCGCGGTCAGCAGCAGCCAGCCCGCGAGCGTGCGCTGCCTGGTGTCGTGATGGTGATGGTCGTGACCATGATCGTGATCGTGATCGTGGTGATGATGATCGTGATCGTGGTCGCCGTGAGGATGCTCGTGCAGGCGGCCGGTGATGCCGGCCCACAGCCGCCAGATGCCGATCGCCAGGATCAGGAGGTACGACACCATCTCGACGTTGCGCACCTCGCGCAGCGCGCCCAGCAGGCCGACCGTGCCTAGAAGCTTCAGCGCACCGGCCAGCAGCAGGGCGGCCAGCGTGTGGGTGAAGGCGATCCAGGCGCCGGCGAAGACGCCTTCGATCCAGGCGCGCGGCCGCGTGCTGTCGAGGAAGTAGGCCACGACCACGGCCTTGCCGTGGCCCGGCCCCAGCGTGTGGACGACGCCGTAGCCGAAGCACACGGTGGCGAGCGTCCATAGCGCCCACGATCCCGAGCCGCTCTTGATGTCGCGCAACGAGCCCGACAGGGTCTGCTGGATGCGGCGCTGGTACTCGGCCGAGAAGCGCGCCAGGTCGGCGACGCTGTCGCTGAACACCAGGGCGCCGACGAGCGCCAGCAGCAACAGCAGGCCGACCCACAGGAACGGCGAGCGCAGGATCGCGCCTCTCGCCGCGGTCTTCACGGAAGCTGGCATGTCACGGTGTCGGCGAAAACGGGATAGCCGCGCACGAACTCGGCCTTGTAGGTCGTGCTCTTGGCCAGCGCGCAGCCGGACGGGATCTGGTCCTTGTTGACCTCGATGCGGATGAAATCATCGGGATCGAAGGTAGCGATCGAGAAGACCTTGCTGGGCTGCGGCAAGTCGAAGCGCATGACATAGACCAGGTTGCGCGGCCCCGTCGGCCGCGGCCCGGCCGGCTGACTGGCGCGCTTGTTCTCCGGCATCGGCACGCCGGCATTGTCGCCGGCCGAGCGATCCCAGTCCGGCAAGGTGAAGCTCGCCGGGTCGTCGATGCGCGCGGTGAAGACCGGCGGCTTGGCCGGCCGCGCGTCCTTGCCGCCGACATTGAGCCAGGTCAGGAAGCCGACGTTCTTCAGCTCCGGCATCATGTCGCCTTCGAGCGCCTTGATCTCGCTGGCGGAGAACTTGCCATCCTTGTTCTCGTCGATCAGCGGGATCTCGATCTCGCTGGCGAACGGATCGAAGCGCCATTCGATCTCGACATGGGTGTACTTGCCGTCCTTGGCGACGGCACGCACCACCTGCTGGATCCAGATATGCGGATGCGCCACGGCCAGCGAAGGTGTCAGCAACAACGCCGCAAGGATCATCCAAATCCACCTCACCCTGAGGAGCATCGCGCAGCGATGCGTCTCGAAGGGTGGGCAACCAGTCTTGCCGTCGCCCACCCTTCGAGACGGCGCTACGCGCCTCCTCAGGGTGAGGTGACTTTTCAGAAACAAATTGCGCTCTACCGGCTTCATGCGGTCAACACCGGCGATTCGGCCTTCGGCACCGGACGCGGCTTGCCCTCGTCGTCGATCGCCACGAACACGAACGTGCCGTGCGTCACGCGCCGCTCGGTGCTCTCGTGGCGGCGCTGCACCACGGTCTCCAGCGCGATGGTGATCGAGGTCCGGCCGACCTTGGTGACCTCGCCATAGATCGACACCCAGTCGCCGACCTTGATCGGCTCGACGAAGGTCATGGCGGTGATGGCCACGGTGGCGACCCGGCCCTTGGCGACGCGGGCGGCGAGCGCCCCGCCCGCCGTGTCCATCTGCGACAGCACCCAGCCGCCGAAAATGTCGCCGTTGCCGTTCATGTCCGAGGGGTGTGGCACCGTCCTGACGATCGGGTCGCGGTGGTCGGCCATTGGATCTCCAGAGGGGGCTGTGGCAAGGAATTGTTGATTTTTCGAGGTTTTCCTACCATATCGATGACGTACCGGCCAACCAGCGACCCCCTCGCGCGGCCGAGGAAAGACAAGAAGCATGGCGAAGAACGGCGATCTGTTCGACCGGTCGGGTGGCAAGCGCGCCGCCGCGGCCAAGGACAATTCCTACACGGCCCATCACATCGAGGTGCTGGAGGGGTTGGAACCCGTCCGCAAGCGCCCCGGAATGTACATCGGCGGCACCGATGAACGGGCCATGCATCATCTTGTGGCCGAGGTGCTCGACAACTCGATGGACGAGGCCGTCGCCGGCCACGCCGACACCATCTATCTGGAGCTGCTCGAGGATAATCGCATCCTGATCCGCGACAACGGCCGCGGCATCCCGGTCGACCCGCATCCGAAATTCAAGAACAAGTCGGCGCTGGAGGTCATCCTCACGACCCTGCACTCAGGCGGCAAGTTCGACAACAAGGTCTACGCGACGTCCGGCGGCCTGCACGGCGTCGGCGTGTCGGTGGTCAATGCGCTCTCCGACGAGCTGATCGTCGAGGTGGCGCGCGACCGCCAGGCGTGGACACAGACTTTTTCACGCGGCAAGCCGACCTCCAAGCTGAAGCCGGCGGGCCCCGCCCCCAACCGGCGCGGCACGA
This sequence comes from Rhodospirillales bacterium, assembly GCA_016185145.1. GTDB lineage: Bacteria > Pseudomonadota > Alphaproteobacteria > Reyranellales > Reyranellaceae > Reyranella. The sequence continues at coordinate 72,231 of JACPOB010000006.1, forward strand.
CGACGACCTTCCATCCCGATCCGCAGATCTTCGGCAAGCAGGCCTTCGTGCCCGAGCGCCTCTACCGCATGGCGCGCTCCAAGGCTTATTTGTTCCGCGGCGTCGAGATCCGCTGGAAATGCGCCAAGAGCCTGCTGCCGAAGGGCAGCACGATTCCCGAGGAAGAATCGTTCCACTTCCCCGGCGGCCTGGAAGACTTCGTGAAGTCGGAGATCGGTGAACGCGCAACCATCGTGCCGCAGCCCTTTGCCGGCGAGGCCAAGAGCGAGACCAACGGCACGGCCGGCGGCAAGGTCGAATGGGCGGTGTGGTGGCCGGGCGACGAGGAAGGCTTCGTCCGCTCCTACTGCAATACCGTGCCGACGGCCGAGGGCGGCACGCACGAGTCCGGCTTCCGCAGCGCCCTGGTGCGCGGACTGAAGCGCTATGCCGAGCTCACCGGCAACCGCAAGGGCACGATCATCACCGCCGACGACGTGATCGACGGCGCGGCGGCGCTGGTCTCGGTGTTCATCGAGCAGCCGCAGTTCCAGGGCCAGACCAAGGAGAAGCTGGTCAGCGTCGAGGCCAACAAGCTGGTCGAGACGATCGTCGGCGACAACTTCGAGCACTGGCTGACCGGCGACAAGGAAGCGGGCAACGTCCTGCTCGAGCACGTCATCGGCAAGGCCGAGGAACGGGTGCGCCGGCGGCAGGACCGCGAGCAGCAGCGCAAGACGGCGACGCGCAAGCTGCGCCTGCCCGGCAAGCTCGCCGACTGCTCCAACAGCGCGTCGGAAGGCACCGAGATCTTCCTGGTCGAGGGCGATTCGGCCGGCGGCTCGGCCAAGGCCGCGCGCAACCGCGAGACCCAGGCGATCCTGCCGCTGCGCGGCAAGATCCTGAACGTGGCCAGCGCCTCGGCCGACAAGCTGCGCGAGAACCAGGAGGTCCAGGACCTGATCCAGGCCCTGGGCTGCGGCACCGGCGCCCACTACAACGACGACCGGCTGCGCTACGAGCGGGTCATCATCATGACCGACGCCGACGTCGACGGCGCCCACATCGCCTCGCTGCTGATGACGTTCTTCTATCGCGAGATGCCAAAGCTGATCGAGCACGGCCACCTCTTCCTCGCCCAGCCGCCGCTCTACCGCATCAGCAAGGGCGGACAGACCGAGTATGCGCGCGACGACGCCCACAAGGACGAGCTGATCCGCGATGTCTTCAACGGCGGCAAGGTCGAGATCACGCGCTTCAAGGGGCTGGGCGAGATGCAGTCGGTGCATCTGCGCGAGACCACGATGGACGTCACCAAGCGCACCCTGCTCAAGGTCGACATACCGACGGCAGCCGACGCCGATACCCGGCGCGAGGCGATGAAGACCTCGACGCTGGTCGAGAACCTGATGGGCCGCAAGCCGGAGAAGCGTTACGCCTTCATCCAGGAACACGCGAAATTCGCCCGCGACCTCGACGTGTAAGAGGCCTTACATCTCTCTGACAGGCCACGCGAATGTGAGACGAAGCGGCGAGCCGACGCCGTAGGATGCAGGCCTTCGACAGGAGGACGTGCATGCGACTGCGCAGCAAGCTCATCTCCTCTCTTCTGGCGTTGACCGCATTGTCGTCGGCCGCGTCCGCGGCAGTGATCGGCGGCTCCTACTACGCCCCGCAGTACGATTATGCGGAGTTCTTCGCCGCCACCGACGGCCGCTACTTCCAGGTGGTTCTCTACGGCGCCCCGTCTCTCCCAGGGTTTGCGCCGAACGACATGGCGAATGCCCTGCTACCGCTCATGCAAGCCGCCAAGCCGCGGCCAGCGCTCACCTTCACCTACGCCGATCCGCCGGAACGGCCGCGTCCTTACTACCGGCTGGTCCTGACCTTCGATCCCGCACTCGACTACGCCTCTAGCCAAGTGTGCGCCGGCGCGCCGCCGCGCTTCAGGCCGGGGCGTCCCGGCCTGTTCTACGTGTTCGCCGTCTATTGCCGCAACGACCAGGTGCTGACGGAGACGACAGCCTGGACACCGGCAAGCGCGCCCAACGATCCGCAGATCGGCGACCTGTTCCGCCAGCTGTTCCCGGTGCTCTTCCCCGATTCCATCTACCGGCACCTCAACGGCATGCCCATTCGCCGCTAATCGAGGCGGATTTCACGGTTTCCTGAACGTACCCTCCGGATTCACACCGGAGGAACGTGGTAGGATGCGCCCGCCAGAGCGTATCTGCAGGAGTCGTGAAAATGAAATTGCCACGTAAGCTCACGATCGCGCTGCTGGGACTGCTCAGCCTTCCCGCAGCCGCCCTGGCAGCCGTGATCGGCGGCACCTATTACGCTCCGCAGTACGACTATCGGGAATTCTTCGCCGCCGCGGACGGCCGGAACTTCCAGGTCATCCTGTACGGCACCGCCGCCCTCCCCGGCGTCGATCCGGCGACGCTGGCGCGCGATATCCTGCCGGTGATGCAGGCCGCCAAGCCGCGGCCGGCGCTGACCTTCACCTATGCCGATCCGCCCGAGCGGCCGCGGCCCTACTACCGGCTGGTGCTCACCTTCGATCCCGCCAACGACTACGGCTCGAACTCGGTGTGCGCCGGCGTGCCGCCGCGCTTCAAGCCGGGGCGTCCGGGAGTCTTCTATGTCTTCGCCGTCTATTGCCGGAACGATCAGGTTCTATCGGAGACGACCGCCTGGACTGCGGCGACCGGCCCGACCGACCCGCGCATCGACGAACTGTTCCGCCAGCTGTTCCAGGTGATCTGGAGCGATTCGCCGGCGCTGCGTCCGCAGGTCGGCGGCAGCGACCGGCGTTAGCGCCATCTTCCAACTTGAGGCTTGATTATCGGGCCTGGTCTGCTTTCCACTCCTCCTCCCTGTTGAGGAGTGGAAATGCAGTCGCTCAAGGATCGGCATGTCATGGTCACCGGCGGAACCGGGGCACTGGGCTCGGCCGTGGTGAAGGCCTTCATCGAGGCGGGCGCCACCTGCCACATCCCGGCGATCGAGAGCACGCCGCCGACCGGTCACCTGCCCGACAGCAAGCAGATCGAGGTCGTCCCCAGCGTCGACCTGTCGAGCGAGGCCTCGGTCGACGCCTTTTACGCCAAGCTGCCGCCGCTGCATGCCGTCGTGAACATCGCCGGCGGCTTCGCCTACGCGCCGATCGCCGACAGCGCGGCCAAGGTGCTGCAGCAGCAGCTCTCGATGAACGTGGTTTCGTGCGTGCTGAGCTGCCGTGCGGCGGTCGCCAATTTCCGCAAGGGCGGGAAAGGCGGTCACATCGTCAACATCGCGGCCCGCCCCGCCCTCAATCCGCGCCAGGGCGCCAACATGACCGCCTACACGGCGTCCAAGGCCGCCGTCGCGGCCTTCACCGTGGCGCTGGCCGAGGAGCTGAAGAACGAGGACATCTCGGTGATCGCCCTCGCGCCCTCGACCATCGACACCCCGGCCAACCGCAAGGACATGCCGACCGCCAAGCACGACAGCTGGGTCAAACCCACGGCCATCGCCGAGCTGATCGTGGCGCACTGCAGCCTGTCGGAGACGATCAATTCCGGCGTGCTGATGCCGGTATATGGGAAGGCTTGAGTCGGCTCATGGTTCGGACCGCGGGCGTCCCGCCCGCCTCATGATTCGTGAGCGGGCCAGAGGCCCGCGGTCCGAATATGAGCGCTCCACAGGGATCCTCTGCTAACCAGACGGCCATGGCCGCGTGGTACCGACTCGCTGATTTCTTCCTGTCGCGCATGGACGCCGAAGCCGCGCACGGCATCGCGTTGCGCACTCTGAAGACAGGCCTGCTGCCGGCCGACCGGCGAGCCGACGCGCCGTCGCTCGCCGTGAAGGTCTGGGGGCGGACCCTGCCCAATCCGGTCGGGCTGGCGGCGGGCTTCGACAAGAACGCCGAGGTCCCCGACGCCCTGCTCGATATCGGCTTCGGCCTGGTCGAGATCGGCAGCGTCACGCCGCGGCCGCAGGAGGGCAATCCGCGCCCGCGCCTGTTCCGCCTGCCCGAGGATCGCGGCGTCATCAACCGCATGGGCTTTCCCGGCCAGGGCCTCGACGCCGTGCGCTCGCGGCTCGCCACGCGGCCGCGGCGCGGCTTCATCGGCGTCAATGTCGGCGCCAACAAGGACAGCACCGACCGCGCCGCCGACTACGTCGTGGGCTGCAAGGCGCTGCTGCCCTATGCCGACTACCTCGTCTGCAACGTCTCCTCACCCAACACGCCCGGGCTGCGCAACCTCCAGGGCCGCGCCGAGCTCGCCGACCTCCTGAAGCGCGTCCAGGACGCCATTGCAGCCAAGCCGGTGCCGCTGGTCGTCAAGATCGCGCCCGATGCGACCGACGACGACCTCGACGACATCGTCGCCGTCTGCCGCGAGCTCAGGATGGACGGCATCATCGTCGGCAACACGACGTTGTCGCGGCCGCCGACGCTGCGCTCGACACGGCGCGACGAAGCCGGCGGCCTGTCCGGCGCGCCGCTCACGAGCCTGTCGACCGAGGTGCTGCGGCGCGCGGCCCGGCGCGTCGAGGGCCAGTTCCCGCTGATCGGCTGCGGCGGCATCGGCTCGGGCGCCGACGCCTATGCCAAGATCCGCGCCGGCGCCACGCTGGTGCAGCTCTACTCGATGATGGTCTACGAAGGTCCGCCGCTCATCCGGCGCATCAAGGACGAGCTAGCGGCCTTGCTTGCCCGAGACGGCCTTGCCTCGATCGAGGCCGCGATCGGCGCCGACCTCTAGGGCGACGGCCACAAAGCTGTCGACGAGCGGCGACGCCTGCGCATAGGCGATCCCCAGCTCGTAGCGGATCGGTGCGCCGCGACCCTGAAGCGGCCGAAAACGAACGCCACGCCGGCCGGCCTCGGCGAGCGCCGGCGGCACGACCGAAACGCCCAGGCCCGCTGCCACGAGGCTCACGATGGTGTCCATCTGCACGGCCTGCTGCACCACGTTCGGTACGAAGCCCGCCCGCGCGCAGGCTGCGACGACGCGTCGGTGCAGTCCGGGACCGAGCGCCGGCGGGAAGAGGATCCATGCTTCGCGGGCGAGATCGGCCAGCCCGAGCTTGGCGCGTGAAGCAAGCGGGTGCTGCTGAGGCAAGGCTGCGACGAGGGCGGCTCGGCGCAGACTGACGGTGGTCAAGCTTGCCCATTCGGGCAGAGGCACGGCCACGAGGCCGACGTCGGCGCGATCGTCGACCAGGGCGGCGGCCTGCTGCGCCGTCGTCGCCTCCTGCAGCTCGAGCGACACGTCGCCATGACGGGCGCGGAAGCGGCGCACGATCGCGGGCAGCATCTCGTGTGCCGCGGTCGCCAGGAAGGTGATGCGCAGCGAGCCGGCAAGTCCCTCGCCCGCCCGTCGGGCCTGCTCGATGGCCCGTTCGCTCTGGGCCAGCACCCGTCGTGCCTCGAGCAGGAACACCTCGCCAGCGGAGGTCAGCCGCTCGACGCGGTTGGTGCGTTCGATCAACGCGACGCCGAGCTCCGCCTCGACCCGTCGGATGGCGGCGGTCAGTGGCGGTTGCGCCATGTGCAGCCGTTCGGCGGCACGACGGAAATTCATCTCCTCGGCGACCGCCACGAACTGGCGATACTGGCGCAGGTCGATCATGGCGATACTTTCATAGTATCGTGGAACAGGTCAGATAGTATTTCCGATATCGCAGCCAAAACGCCAGGTTTTCCTGGATTGGACCAGGAGGACAGATGTCGGCGGTTCCGTTGATGATCGGCATAGGCGCCATGCTTGTGGGCGCTGCGGCGCCGGCCTTGGCCGCCGACATTCGGCGGACCGACTTTCGCGTCACCACGGAAGACGGCGTGGGAATCCAGCTACGCGAGCTGAGGCCGGCCAAGCCAAGAGACGCCACGCCTCTCGTCCTGGTGCACGGAGCGCGTGTGCCGGGCCTGGCCTCGTTCGACCTCGACGTGCCAGGCGGCTCCTTTGCCGGCGATCTGGCGGAGCGCCTGGGGCGGGTCGTCTACATCATGGACGCCCGCGGCTACGGCGGCTCCGATCGCCCCGACGTGCTGTCGCGACCGGCGAAGGAGAGCAAGCCGCTGTCGCGCGCGCACGAGGTCGTCCGCGATATCCACGCCGCCGTTCAGGCGGTCCAGCAGCGCTCAGGCGCCCGCGGCGTCGCCCTGTTGGGATGGGCGACAGGCGGCATGTGGTGCGCCTACTACGCGTCGCTGTGGCCGGACAATGTCAGCCACCTCGTGACACTGAATGCCCTCTATGGCGGCAGTGCCCAGCATCCCACCCTGGGTCCCGGCTCCGCCAACGCCGATCCGCGCGATCGCCACCGCTTCAATCCGGACATCGGCGGCTACGCCCTCTATGATGTCGCCTCGCTGTTTCCCGGCTGGGACCGCTCGATCCCCGTGACGGACAAGGCGAGCTGGCGCGATCCCGTCGTCGCCGACGCCTATGGACGGGCGGCGCTCGCAAGCGATCCGACGTCCTCCTCGCGAACGCCCGCCGCTTTTCGTGCGCCGCTGGGCGCCATCGAGGACAGTTTCTATCAGGCGAGCGGCCGGCGTCTGTTCGATGCCGGCAACATTGCGGCCGCGACGCTGGTGGTGCGATCCGAGCTCGATTTCTGGAGCCGGCCCGAGGATGCAGACGCCTTCGTCCGCGATTCCGGCCGAGCCCGCAGCGTGACTCTGCTCACCCTGCCGGGCGCAACGCACTTCGTGCATATCGAGCGGCCCGAGAAAGGCCGCTCGCGCCTGCTCGACGAGATCGTCCAGTTCCTCGACGCTCCGTAACCTCAGTCGTCGAGGTACTGTCCCGCGTCGAACCTCACGTAGGCGCTCTCCTCGTCGAAGGCGACGCCCACCGGGTCGCCGCCCGCGGCGACGATGTCGACCTGCTTGCGGAGGAAGAGGCGCAGCATCGACACGCCCTGGTCGGACGACATCAGGTGCTCCTCGGAGTGGAAGGTGATGGCGCCCTGGCCGACCTGCGCTTCGGTGTCGCCCGGGAACCGCTGGTGCTCCTCAGGCGTGAGCTCGGCCCAGGTCTTGCCGTTGTAGCGCGACTTGAACTTGGCGAGCTCGCCCTTCTCCTTCACCCGGCCGGCGACATAGATGCGGTAGTGCGTGTCGTCGATCGGCAGGGTCCAGCCGATCGATTCGACCATGCCGTACTGCGCCACGCGCGGATTGGCGACGAGGCGCAGGGTCGGCACGATGGCCTCGGTGATGCGGCGGAAGCGCTTGCCGTCGGGGCCCGGCCGGATCGACGTCGCCTTAACGCCGCGCGGGCCGTATTCGAATTTCACCTTGGGGAAGGTCGCCATCTGCTCGACGAACTGCGGGCCCGAGAAGGTGCCGTGCAGGATGGGCACGTGGTACGGGTCGACCACGTTCTCGAAATGCTGCAGCCAGTTGCACGGCGCGATCACGATGCCGCCGCTGCCGATCGAGGAATCATCGGCTTCGACGAATTCGCCCGGCCCCATCATTTCGAGGCATTCGTAGCGCGGCAGCACCGGCTTCTTCTCCGGCGGGCCGAGATAGGCGAAGAGCAGGCCGTAGCGCTCCTCGACCGGATACCAGGGCTGGCGCACGCGCTGGCATTGCGGGCCCGTCGGGTTGGGCTCGCACGGCATCTCCAGGCAATGGCCTTCGACGTCGAACAGCCAGCCGTGATAGCAGCAGCGGATGCCGCGCTCCTCGATCTTGCCGTAGTACAGCGTCGTGCCGCGATGGCAGCAGCGCGGATAGACCAGGCCCGGCCGCCCCTGCCCGTCGCGAAACAAAATCAGCTCCTCGCCCAGGATCTTCACCGGCCGCGGCGTGGCGCCGGCGTCGGCGCTCACGCCCACGGGATGCCAGTAGCGGCGCAGAAGCTCGCCCATCGGCGTGCCGCGGCCGACCTCGGTCAGCCTGGCATTGTGGCTCGGCGGCTTGCGCGAATAGGCCGAGCCGATGTCGCTGGGACTCATGGCTACTCCACCTTGGCGCCGGACTGGCGGATCAGCTCGGCCCAGATCGGAGTCTCGCGCGCCAGCATGTCGGCGAGCTCCTTGGGCGTCGAGCCGACCGGCGTCTGGCCCTGGGCGATCAGCTTCTCGGCGACCGCGGGCTCGCCGATCACGGCTTTGATCTCGCGCGACATGCGGTCGACGATCTCGGCCGGCGTTCCCGCCGGCGCATAGGCCGCGACGAACAGGCTGAGGTCGAAGCCGGCGACGAGCTGCTCGGCGAAGGTCGACAATTGCGGCATCGAGGCCGAGCGCTTGGACCCCGCCACGGCGAGCGGCTTGACGCGCCCGGCGTCGATCTGCGGCTTGGCGCTGGTCGGGCTGGCCCAGGTGATGTCGAGCGTGCCGTTCGACACGTCCTGGATCGCCGGCACGTCGCCGCGATAAGGCACGTGGCTGTACTTGCCGCCCAGCGCCGGCTCGAACATCAGGCCGTAGAGATGGCCGCTCGAGCCAATGCCCCAGCTCCCGTAGGTGGCGGGCCGTCCCAGGTCCTTCACCCATTTCGCCATGCCGCGCAGGTCGGCATACGGCGCGTCGCCCTTCACGACGACGAGGATGGTGCCGAGCGATACCAGCGACACCGGCATCAGGTCCTTGGCGGGGTCGAACGGCAGCTTGGCGTAAAGCGACGGGTTGTTGGTGTGGGTCGAGTTGGTGGTGATCAGGAAGGTGTAGCCGTCGGGCGGAGCCTTGGCGACGATCTCCGAGCCGACGATGGTGTTGGCGCCGGGCTTCGGATCGACCAGCACCTGCTGGCCGAGCCTGGCCGTCAGCCCGTCGGCGATGACACGCACCAGGGCATCGATCGCGCCGCCCGGATTGAACGGCACGACGATTCGGATGGGCTTGGTCGGCCAGGTCGACTGGGCATTGGCCGCGAACGGCAGAGCGAGCGCGCCGGCCAGGACCACCCGTCTGGCCAGACCGTCTTTGCTCCCGGCAAAGATCATGATTCCTCCCTGATTCTTCTTCATTGTCGGCGAAGACGTTACTGCCGGTGAAAGCGGCGGGGGACTTTACTCAGGCCCGGCGCCGAATCATAGGTGACGGTCCTGTCGATTGGCCAGCCGTCCTTCGGACTTGATGGACATCCCATAGGATGTCTACAATTCCTCGATTGTGCTCCGGATCGTGCTCGATACTTCGGTCCTCGTCGCCACTCTTCGTAGCCGCCTGGGCGCGTCGAACGAAGTTCTGCGGCTGGTCGCCAGGAAGCGTGTCGTAGCGCTCGCGACGCCGGCGCTGTTCCTTGAATACGAGGATGTTCTCATGCGGCCCGAGCAGCGGGTAGCCCACGGCCTGAATGTGCGCGAAGTCGACAGACTCCTGTCGGCGCTCGCGACCGTCATTGAGCCGGTCACGGTCCACATCGCTTGGCGACCGCAACTGCGCGATCCCTCTGACGAAATGGTCCTGGAAGCGGCGATCAATGGCCGGGCGGATGCGCTGGTTACGTTCAACGTGAATGATTTCCAGCCCGCCAAGCGCTTCGGGCTGCCAGTGGTTCGTCCGGTCGAAATCCTCGGCATGGTGAAATCATGAGCAAAGCGACCTACCCCCTCAAGCTTCCCACTTCGATCAAGGCCGCAGCCGCCAAGCTGGCCAAAGAGGATGGGGTGTCTTTGAACCAGTGGATCGCCGCGGCCGTTGCCGAGAAGGTCGGCGCGGTCGAGACGGCTGCCGAATTCTTCAAACGTCGCGCCGGCAAGGCCAAGCCACGGGATCTCCTGTGGTTTGTCGACAATGCTCCAGCAAAGCCGCCCGCCCGTGACGATGAGAAGCGTTGAAGCCGAGACGTCGCCGCAGCGCGAAACTGAGGGCCGCAGACGCACGCCTGGCAGTTACCTAAACTGAAGGCCAGGAGGAACCGTGCCGCTCTGGATACCGATCACCATCTTCGCTGCGCTGTGTCAGAACATCCGCACGACGATGCAGCAGAAGATACGTGGCGTGCTGAGCGTCGATGGCGCCAACTTCGTCCGATATCTCTATGGCGCGCCGCTGGCCCTGGGGGCGCTGGCCTTCCTGGTCTTCGGCACCGGCCGGCAGGTACCGACCATCACACTTGCCTTCCTCGGCCTGGTCACCATCGCGGGCGTCGCCCAGATCGTGGCGACGTCGCTGATGATCCACGCCTTCGCGCTGCGCAACTACGCTGTCGGCACGGTCTACTCCAAGACCGAGACGGTGTTCGTGGCCCTGTTCGCCACATTCATCGCCCACGAGCCGCTGCACCTGCTGGCGTGGATGGGGATCCTGGTCTGCCTCGGCGGCGTGGCGATCCTGAGCGTGCGCGGCTCGTTCGCCAATGTCCGCAACGTACTGGCCGACCTCACCCATAAGGGCGCGCTCTACGGCATCCTGTCGGGGGCGATCTTCGCCATCGCCGCCGGCACCATCCGCGAGGCTTCCAAGCTCATTCCCGACGGCGACTTCTGGGTGCGCGGCATCACGGTGCTGGCCTGCATGAATACCATCCAGGTCGTGCTGATGGGCCTTTACCTCGCGCGCCGCGACCGGCCGCAGCTCGGCAAGGTCTGGGTCAACTGGCGCTCGTCGATCTGGGTCGGCATCTTCAGCGTGCTGGGCTCGGCCGGCTGGGCGCTCGCCATGACCTTGGAGAACGCCGCGCTGGTGCGCGCGGTCGGCCAGATCGAGCTCGTCTTCACCTTCATCGCCTCGCACCTGGTGCTCAAGGAGCGGCCGTCGGCCGGCGAGTGGCTCGGCAGCACCTTGGTGATCGGAGGCGTCGTCCTCATCCTCATTGGCCGGTGACCAGAATGACCGAAGCAAACAACAGACCGCTGCACGGCGTGCGCGTGCTCGATTTCTCGACCACCATCGCCGGGCCGCACTGCACGCGCCTGCTGGCCGACATGGGCGCCGACGTGATCAAGATCGAATCGCCCGAAGGTGACCTGATGCGCAGCCGACCGGTGCAACGCAACGGCGCCGGCACGATGTTCGGGCAGCTCAATGCCGGCAAGCGCTGCATCGTGCTCGACCTCAAGAAGCCCGAGGCGATCGCGGCGGTGAAGGCGCTGGTAAAGACGGTCGACATCGTGGTCGAGAACTACCGCCCGGGCGTCATGAAGCGGCTCGGCCTCGACTATCCGGAGCTCGCCAAGGTCAACCCCAAGATCATTTACGGCGCCATCTCGGGCTACGGCCAGACCGGCCCGGCGGCCGGACGGCCGGCCTATGCGCCGGTCATCCACGCCTCGACCGGCTACGACATGGCGCATCTCTTCTACCAGCAGGGCCGCCAGCGGCCGGACAATTGCGGCATCTTCGTCGCCGACTATGCCAGCGGCGCCTATGCGCTGGGCGGCATTTTAGCCGCGCTGCACCAGCGCCATGTCACGGGCAAGGGCCAGATGGTCGACGTGTCGATGTTCGAAGCCCTGGTCGGCATGCTTCTGGGCGAGGTCAACCGCGCGCAGTTCGACTTCGAGATGCCGTCGCGGCCGATGTACGGGCCGGTCGAGGCCAAGGACGGCTTCGTCATGCTGGCGACGGCGAGCGAGCGCACCTTCCAGGACATGGCGACCGCTGCCGGCCGGCGCGACTGGCTGACCGACCCGCGCTTCGAGAAATTCGCCGACCGGCGCATGAACTGGGACAAGTTCGTCGACGAATTCGAGGCCTGGTCGCGAACGCTCACGGTCAAGGAGTGCGTGGCTGCTCTGCAGAAGCACGGCGTGCCCTGCTCGCCCTACCTCACCGTCACCGAGGCGCTGAAGGACGCCCAGGTCGAGCATCGCGGCTCGCTCTGCACCATCGAGGACAGCGCCGGCAGCTACAAGTCGCCGGCGCCGCCCTTCCGCTTCTCCGGCTCGCCGGTGCAGAGCGGGCCCAAGGTTGCCGATCTCGGCGAGCATACGAAGAGTGTCCTGCACGAAGCGGGCCTCAGCGAGTTCGAGATCAAGGCGTTGACCAAATGATCGATCCCCGCACGCCCATCCTGGTCGGCTGCGGCCAGATCACCGACACCACCAGCCAGCCGTCGAGCGAGCGGTCCAACGTTGCCTTCGCCGCGGAGGCCGCGCGACTGGCGCTCGCCGACACCGGCGCCGCGATCGGTGCAGAGGCGCTCGGCCGCAAGCTCGATGCGGTGGCGGTCCTCGAATTCTTTCCCGACGTCAGCCCTCGCTTCGCCTCGCCATTCGGGCGGTGCACCAATCCGCCTAAAAGCGTCGCCAACCGCCTGGACGCCACGCCGCGCCAGTCGATCTACACCCATCAGGGCGGCAACACGCCCCAGTACCTGGTCAACCGCTTCGCCGAGGAGATCGCCGCCGGCGAGACCGGGCTGGCGCTGATCTGCGGTGCCGAGCTGCTGCGCTCGACGCAGAACGCACGCAAGGCCGGGCTCGAGATCGACCACAACGAGGATCCGGGCGGCGAACCAACGCGGGTCGGCGACAACCGCTTCGGCTTCTCCGACGAGGAGGCGCGGCACGACCTTCGGGCCGCCATCCACTTCTATCCCCTGCTGGAGAACGCGATCCGCGGCGGGCTGAGGCGCGACGTGGCGAGCCATATGACCGCGATGGGCCGACTGTTCGCCCGTCTCGCCGCCGTCGCCAAGGCCAATCCGCTGGCGACGCGCCGCGAGGGATATAGCGCCGAACGTCTGGCCACGATCTCCGACGATAATCGCTGGATCTGCTTCCCCTATCCGCGCCTGATGAACGCCAACGCCATCATCGACCAGGCTGCCGCCGTGCTGATGACCTCGGTCGAGAAAGCGCGCGAATGGGGCATCCCGCAGGACCGCTGGGTGTTCCTGCACGGTTGCGCCGACGGCACCGATACCTGGGTCGTGTCCGAACGCGAGCGGCTCGACGCATCGCCCGCGATCCGGGGCTGCGCCCGCGTCGCCCTCGACATGGCGGGCAAGACGGCGGCCGACATCGCGGCCTTCGACCTCTACAGCTGCTTCCCCTCGGCGGTCGAGGTGGCGATGAAGGAGATCGGCATCGCCGACGACGATGCGCGCCCGATCAGCGTCACCGGCGGCCTGCCGTTCTTCGGCGGGCCGGGCAACAACTACGTCACCCACTCGATCGCCGAGATGATGAACGTCGTGCGCAGGGCACCCGGCTCGTTCGGCATGGTGACGGCCAACGGCAACTACCTCACCAAGCACTCCGCCGGCCTCTATTCGACCGAGCCGACCAGGGGGCCGTGGCGGCGCGAGGATCCCAAGAAGCTGCAGGCCGAGCTCGATGCGGGGTCGAAGCAACGGGTGAACACGCGGCCGACCGGCACCGGCACGATCGAGACCTATTGCGTCACCTACGGCAAGTCCGCACCGGAGAAAGGCTACATCTACGGCCGGCTCGACAGCTCGGGCGAGAGGTTCGTGGCCATGGCGGCCGACGACCCGGCGCTGCTGGCGGACATGCTGACGAAGGAGCAGCTTGGGCGTAAGGTAGCGGTCGGCGAGAAGGATGGCCGCAACGTCTTCAAGCCAACCTCATCCTGAGGAGCCACGCGGAGCGTGGGTCTCGAAGGATGGGCAACGAACAAGGTGCGCGGTCCCACCCTTCGAGACGCGGCCTTCCAGGCCGCTCCTCAGGGTGAGGTGAGTGGGTTCAAGTCGAGGAAGAGCAAGATCATGTCCAACATGCTGACGGCCGCCCAGACGGCCGAGTTCAACGAAAAGGGCTTCACTTATGCCCGCGGGCTGTTCTCGCCCGACGAGATCGATCTGCTGACTCGTGCCATGGAGGAGGATCCGGCGGTGCGTAGCAGCATCCTCGACCGGCGCGACGGCGAGGGCCGCTCGACGCGCATTGCCCTGTGGAACCGGGCCGGCGATAGCGTCTATGGGCTGGCGGCGCGCTGTCGGCGCATGGTCGACACGTCGGCGGCGCTGCTGGGCGGGCCGGTCTATCACTACCAGTCCAAGCTCACGGCCAAGGAACCCGAGGTCGGCGGCGCCTGGGAATGGCACCAGGATTACGGCTACTGGTACTACAACGGCTGCCTGCGCCCCGATCTCCTTTCGGTGATGATCGCGCTCGACAAGACCACGCGCGAGAACGGCTGCCTGCAGATCGCCGCCGGCTCGCACAGACTCGGGCGCATCGACCACACGCCCCTGTCGCCGACCCAGAACGAGGTCGACCCCAAGCGCATGCCCCACATCCTGGAAAAGTGCCCGATCGAGTACTGCGAGCTCGACAAGGGCGATGCGCTGATCTTCCACTGCAACGCCATCCATCGCTCCGACGCCAACCGCTCGGCCAACCGGCGCTGGACCCTGCTGATCTGCTACAATCGCGTCGACAACGACACTTTCATCAAGACCGACGACCGCTACTTCGTGCCGCTCGAGGCCGTCGACGACGACGCCTTGCGCCGCGCCGGCCTGCGTTTCGCGCGCGGCGACGACCAGGAACACTTCGCCAGCCGGCCTTATGTGCCGGACCTGCGCAAAGCCTCATAGCGGCGGGGGCTGTCCTTGGACGTCCGCAAGGCCACGACCGGGGATATCAAGGCAGCCGTCGAGCTGGTGGAGCGAAGCCGCCGGCAGTTCCAGAAATTTCAGCCGACCTTCTGGCGCAAGGCGGAGCACTCTGCGGCGTCGACCGAGACGTTTTTCACCAAGCTCCTGGCGGAGCCCGCTACGCTCTTCCTGGTCGCGGTCGAAAGCAACCAGCACCAGGGCTTTCTGATCGCCAGAAAATTCCCCAACCCGCCGGTCTATGATCCCGGCGGCGACACTTGGCTGATCGACGATTTCTGCGTGGCCGAGCCGCAACTCTGGCTCAGCATCGGCGAGGCGCTCCTGTCCCATGCCACGACCTTGATTCACGAGCATGGCGGCGTGCAGATCGTCGTGGTCTCGGCCGACCGCGATCTCGCCAAGACCGAAATGCTGCGCCGGTCGGACCTCACCATCGCCTCGAACTGGTGGACCAAGCCGTTACGTTGATGACCGACTTCGACGGTCCATAACCTCACCCTGAGGAGCGCCCGAAGGGCGCGTCTCGAAGGGTGGGCAACACCAGGACTGGTTCCCATCCTTCGAGACGCCACGCTTCGCGCGGCTCCTCAGGATGAGGTTGTACCTAAAACGAGAGTGCTCACGCCCCCAGTCGTTCCAGTGCCGTGATGAGTCGGGCGCGGGTCTGTTCGGCCTGCTGCCGGCGCTCGCGCTGCTCCTCGACGACCTCCTCGGGGGCGCGCGAGACGAAGGCGGCGTTGCCGAGCTTGGCGTCGATCTTGGCGATCTCGTCGCCGAGCTTCTTGATCTCCTTCTGCAGTCGCGCGCTCTCGGCCTTGAGGTCGATCACGTCGCCGACAGGCAAGGCATAGGTCGCCTCGCCCACCACGACCTGCAGCGCCGCCTTGGGCGCGGACGCCGCAGCTTCGATGCCCTCGATGCGCGCCAGCCGCTCGATGGCGGCGCGGTGCGTCTCGATGCGTTGCTTGGTGGTGTCGTTGCCGCCGACGACCAGGAGCTTCAGCTTGGCGCCGGCCGGCACGTTCAGCTCCGAACGGGCCGAGCGGATGTCGGAGATCAGCTTCACCAGCCAGCCGATCTCGGCGTCGGCCGCGGCATCGGTCGGCGCGGGCTGCGGCCAGGGCTGGCCGATCAGCAGGCCGTGGCCGGCGCGATGGCCGAGCTTGTCCCACAGCTCCTCGGTGATGAAGGGCATCACCGGATGCAGCAGCTTGGCGGTCTCGCGGATCACGAAGGCGGTGACGGCGCGGGTCTCGTCCTTGGCCGGACCGTCCTCGCCCTGCAGCACGGGCTTTGAAAGCTCGACGTACCAGTCGCAGACGATGCCCCAGATGAACTCGTAGAGCGTGCTCGCCGCCTCGTTCAGCCGGAAGCCGGCGATGGCGCCGTCGATCGCGACGTTGGCGCGCGCGAGCTCGCCCAGCACCCATTTGTTGATGGTGAGCTCGACCGACGAGGGATCGAACGCCTTCGGCAGCGCCGCCCCGTTCATCTCGGCGAAGCGCGTGGCGTTCCAGAACTTGGTGGCGAAGTTGCGCGAACCTTCGACGCGCGCCGGTGCGAGACGCAGCCGGCCGGCGTTGTTGGCGGCGAGCGACGTCATGGTGAAGCGCAGCGCATCGGCGCCGTACTTGTCGATCAGCTCCAAGGGGTCCATGGCGTTGCCCTTGGACTTGGACATCTTCTGTCCCTTCTCGTCCGTCACCAGGCCGTGCAGGTAGACGGTACGGAAGGGCACCTCCTTCATGAAGTACATGCCCATCATCATCATGCGGGCGACCCAGAAGAACAGGATGTCCCAGCCGGTCACCAACACGTTGGTCGGGTAATACTTCTCGAGCGCCTTGGTCTCATCGGGCCAGCCCAAGGTCGAGAACGGCCACAGCGCCGAGCTGAACCAGGTATCGAGCACGTCGGGATCGCGCTCGAGCGCCACGTCCTTGCCGTAGTGCGCGCGCGCCTCGGCCTTGGCCTCGGCCTCCGACATCGCCACGAAGATCTTCTTGTCCGGTCCATACCAGGCCGGGATCTGGTGGCCCCACCACAGCTGGCGCGAGATGCTCCACGGCTGGATGTTCTCCATCCAGCGGAAGAATTCCTCGCGCCCGCGTTCGGGCACGAAGGTCACGCGGCCGTCGCGCGCGGCCGCGATCGGCTGCTCGGCGAGCTTCTTGGCGTCGGCATACCACTGCTCGCTCAGGAACGGCTCGATCGGCACACCGCCGCGGTCGCCGTAGGGCACGGTATGGGCGTGCGGCTCGATCTTCTCGACCAGGCCCAGCGCTTCCATGTCGGCCACGATCTTCTTGCGCGCATCGAAGCGGTCCATGCCGCGATAGGCTTCCGGCGCCTTGTCGTTGAGCCGCGCGAACTTGTCGAAGATGCTGATCGCCTCGAGCTTGTGGCGACGGCCGACCTCGAAGTCGTTGAAGTCGTGCGCCGGCGTGATCTTCACCGCGCCCGAGCCCTTCTCCGGATCGGAATACTCGTCGGCCACGATCAGGATGCGCCGGCCGACCAGCGGCAGGACGGCATGCTTGCCGATCAGATGCTTCCACTTGGGGTCGTCGGGATGCACCGCCACGCCGGTGTCGCCCAGCATGGTCTCGGGCCGGGTCGTGGCGACGATGATGTGCTCATCGCTGCCCTCGATCGGGTACTTGAAGTACCAGAGATGGCCCCTCACCTCGCGCGGCTCGACCTCGAGGTCGGAGATCGCGGTCAGCATCTTGGGATCCCAGTTGACCAGCCGGTTGTCCTTGTAGATCAGTCCGGCCTTGTAGAGGTCGACGAACACCTTCAAAACCGCGGCCGACAGGCCCTCGTCCATCGTGAAGCGCTCGCGGCTCCAGTCGCACGAGGCGCCGAGCCGGCGCAGCTGGCTGGTGATGGTGCCGCCCGAATAGGCCTTCCACTCCCAGACCTTGGCCAAAAACTCCTCGCGGGTGAGCAACTTCCTGTTGCCGTCACCTTTGTCGGCCCCCTCGACGGCAAGCCCGATCCCCTCCTGCTCGAGGTTGCGCACCACGACCATCTGCGTCGCGATGCCGGCATGGTCGGTGCCGGGCTGCCACAGCACGTCGTCGCCCTTCATGCGCCGCCAGCGGATCAGGACGTCCTGCAGGGTATTGTCGAGCGCATGGCCCATGTGCAGGCTGCCCGTGACATTGGGCGGCGGGATGACGATGCAATAGGGCGCCTTGGGCGATTCCGGATGTGCACGGAAGGCGCCACTCTGCTCCCACTCGGGATACAGGCGGGCTTCGATCTCCTTGGGGTCGTAGGTCTTGTCGAGCATTTCTGAGCCTTATAACGAAAAACGCCACGGGTGGCGCCGTGGCGTTGGGTTCCTCGGGGCGCCTGGGGGTCAGCGGCGGGTCAGCCGGACGATCTCCCGTTCGACATAACGTTCGACGAGCTGCGGCAGGTTCTGGTCGAGCCATTCCTTGAGCATCGGCCGCAACGTCTCTTTGACCAGTTCCTCGACCGTCTTGCCGCTGGTGACCACCGGTCCCGGATCTGCGGCCGCCGGCGGCAGCACGCTGTCCTGGACGGCCTGGCTGAGGCGGGCGAAGGCCGAGGCCGTGCTGCCCGCGACCCCACCGCCCACCAGGCTGGAATCGGCGGGCCTGGCTGGCTCGATCGAAGGCTGCGGCATCTCGGCGGCGCGCACAGGATCGATGCGCGGCAGCGGGATCGGCGGCGGCACGGGGGCCGACTTGGGCTCTTCGATGAGGTCGGTGAGCAGCAATACGTCGTCGCGGCTCGCGCCATGCAGCTTGGGTTCGACCGGCGGTGTCACGGCCGGCCGGCCGCCCGCAGCCTGCTGGTTGCCGACCTGAGCGCGTGCCTCGTCGTCGGAGATGATCTTCCTGATCGACGCCAGGATGTCGTCCATCGACGGGTCGTTGGCGCTCTTGGGGTCAGACATCACTTGCTCCCGAAGCCACCGCTGGTCGTGGTCGTCGGGGCTGGCACCGGCGGCGGGCCCTGCGTCTCGCCGGCGGTCCCCCAGCCGATCCAGCGGGAGCCTACCTCGTTATAATAGCGCTCTTCGTCGTAATACTCGACCGGCAAGGCCATGCTGCGCGCGGTCAGGCGTCCGATGCCCGCCAGCACGCCGTAGTACGCGACCTGCGTGTCGCGCCGCGCCTGTACCAGGTTGACCTGGGAATTCAGCAGCTCCTGTTCGGCATTCAACACGTCCAGCGTGGTGCGTGAACCGACCAGCGCTTCCTGGCGCACGCCGTTCAACGCCACTTCGTTGGCGCGTACCTGGGCTTCGAACGACGTAACGCGCGAGCGCGCCGAATCGAGCTGGCGCCAGGCGCGGATCACGTTCTCGGCCTGCGTGCGGCGCGCGCTGTCGAGCTCGTTGCGGCGCTGGGCGACCAGCTCCTTGGCCTGGCGGATGCGCGACCATTCGCTGCCGTTCTGGTAGATCGGCACCGTCGCCTGCAGGCGCACGCCGTAGGTGTAGTAGCGGTCGGTCGGGACCTGCAGGTCGAACTGCTGCTGGACGACGCCGATCAGGTTGACCTGGGGCAGCAGGTCGCCGACGGCAGTGTTCACGCTGTAGGAGGCGGCCGAGATCCGGTACTGCGCCGACACCGCGCGCGGTCCCATGTCCATGGCGAGCGAGATCGCCTCCTCCTCGCTCACCGGCAGGCCGCCGATCAACGGCATCTCGCCGAGCCGGCCCGGCTTCTGGCCGATGGTGCGCTGGAACGCCGCCTCGGAGATTCGCACCTGCGCCTCGGCCTGCACCAGGTCGGCGCGCGCGCCTTCGAGGCGCGCCTCGGCCTGAGACACGTCGGTGATCGTCAATTCGCCGACGCGGAAGCGCTCGCGCGTGGCGTCCAACTGCTGGATCAGCACCCGCACGTTGTTGCGGCGGGCGTCGGCGATGGCGATGTTCTGGACGAGGTCGGCATACGACGTCACGCCCGCCAGCAGCACCGTCTGCTCTGTGTCGGCGAGCGCGGCGCGTTGGGCCTGGATGTTGGCCTGAGCCGTCTTGGTCTCCGCGACCGTCTTGCCGCCGCGGAAGATCGGCTGGACCACCTGCAGAGTGGTGAAGCGCCCGTTCAGGAAGAAGAAGGTCGGCGCCGTTCGGATCGAATACGAATCCTGCTGGAGCTTGTTGTATTCGAGCGACAGCGTGACCCTCGGCCGCCAGTTGGAGACGGCCTGGGCGAGCGATTCATCGGTCTGGCGCAGCAGCGCCCGGCTGGCCAGCAAGTCGGGGTTGCTGTTGTACGTGGTCGACAGCGCCTCGATCAGGCTCTGCGACCAGGCATTCGAGGCGACCCCCAACCCGGCCGCGAGGGCGCACACTGCCGTTGCGCGCGCGAGCCTCAAGCTGGGCCGGATACGCATTCAAGAACCCTCATTTGTGGCCAGCAGCCTAACATTGGTCAGTTTCGATTTCCTAGTCCTAGAACTGACCCGTCTCGACGATCAGAAGGTGAAGCGAGGCGGCGGGGCGAAACCCGGCAGCGCGGGCGTTCCGGCATCGAAAAGCGGGCGTCCGGAGGCCACGCCGCCGTCCTTGACGAAGAGTTGGGCGCTGCCCAGCGCGCCCGGCGGACCGGCCACGATGGTCCCCATCCGGCCGCCATCCACAAGCTGGTCGAGGATCGCCGGCGGGACCTGCCGCACGGCGCCCTCGATCAGGATGACATCGTAGGGTCCCGACGCGGCGGCGCCGGCCTCCAGCGGCCCGACCTTCTGCTCGATGTTGCCGAGGCCCAACTCCTTGAGCGTCGCCTCGGCCGCGGCCGCCAGAGCGGCGTCGCTTTCGACGGCGACCACCGCCTTCACGAGCCGTGCCAATAGTGCCGCGCCGTAGCCGCGGCCGGACGCGACCACCAGCGCACGGTCGGTTTCGAGTGGCTGCAGGGTCTGGATAAGTCGGGCCAGCACCATGGGCTCCATCAGGAAGCGCCCGTTGCCGAGCGGCACATCCTCGTCGGAGTAGGCCACCGAGCGCAGGCCATCGGGCAGGAACTTTTCCCGCGGCAGTGCGCCGATCGCAGCCAGGAGCTGGCTGTTGGTCACTCGATTGGGCCGGAGCTGGCCGTCCACCATGTTGCGGCGCGCGAGCGTGAAGTCGGTCATCCCCTGCCCTCTAGATATGGCGGGTTTTTATAGGCGGTGACGCACAATAGCGTCAAAGGCACTCTGCTGCGGCCGCTTGCCCTTGCTGCACGGCGTGGGTATAGCAGCCGCGCTCCTCGTGCGGCCTGGTGGCAGAGTGGTGATGCAGCGGACTGCAAATCCGCGTATGCCGGTTCGATTCCGGCCCAGGCCTCCACGATTCGCGCCTTGCATGGCAGCGGACGCTCTGCCAAAACACCGCGCCTTCCCGTCCGGCATACCGCGCCGGCGTGAGGTTCTTGATCCGGGGTAGCTCAGCGGTAGAGCAATCGGCTGTTAACCGATCGGTCGCCGGTTCGAATCCGGCCCCCGGAGCCATTTCGGAACGAAACTGCGAACGCCGTGCGTCGCCGTTTCCACTCCACAGTTTCCTCCAGACGCAACGAGCGTCTGGAGGAGCCGTGGCTTCGATCCCTTGATCCGAATTTCGTCGGCTCCGACCTCCACCCGCTGGACTAGCGCCTGGAGGTGATGGCGCCGGAAACCGCCGTCTCGATCCCTGATCTTCTTACGGGCCTCGACGCCAAACCGACGCAACAGGTCAGGCGTCACGCGATTGTCGTTGCCCTCCCCACGATTTTCGGCCCGGTCCGCATCGGCTCGCGCTGCGTCACGGATTCGCTTCAATTCGACAATCCGTCCCTTCAGGTTGGAATCGTCCATTTCGGCAAGGCCACTCTCAATGGCCTCATACAGCCGGGTCAGCTTGGCTTCCGCGTCCGCAGCTTGTTTCCTCAGCTCGGCAACCCGCCCTTTCAGGCGTTGGGCGTGCTCCTCCCTACGCTTGAGCAAGCCTGCCAGTAGTTCCTCGAGCCGCTCCGGCGCAAGCAATCGCTCTTCCAGATGCGACACAACCATCGTGTCCAGCTCGTCCATCGGAATCGTGCGGCCGCGGCACGCTGTCTTTCCCTGACGCGCCGTCGTGCAGCAGGTGTAGTAGCGGTATTGGTCGCCTTTCCCGGAAGTGCGGAGCGTCATCGCTCCCCCACAGTCGGCGCAGAAGCACACGCCGCCCAGGAGCGTACCGGCCGTCACGAACCGCGGAGCTTTCAGTTGCGGGCTGCGCGAGCGCATCACCGCCTGGACTTCAGCGAACTCTTCCTCGTCGATGATCGGCTCCACCGCCACATCGACGATCTCGTCTTCCGACTTCTGCTCTCCCTTGCGCTTGCCCGAGACGTTGAAGCGATGGCGGCCGACGTAGGTCTCCCTGGTCAGGATTTGGTGGACCGCGCCGACGCCCCAGCGTCCGCCAGTCTGCGTCCGGATGCCACGCGTGTTCAGGTAATCGGCAATCTGCCGGGAGCCCATTGGACCGTCATCGGAGCCGACCCGCGCGAGGCGGAACATGAGCCGGACCGTCTCGACCTGATCCGGGTCGGGTTCAATCTTCTTCTTGGTCCTCGCGCCCCGCTGCTCGGCCGCCACAATCCTGTAGCCGAATGGCGGCCTCGAGCCATTCCAATAACCCTGACGGGCGTTCTCGCGCATCGCCCGCAGCGTATGTTTGGCGTTCTCCTTCGACTGGTACTCGTCGAACAAAGCCATGATCTGACGCATCATCACGCTCATCGGATCGTCGCCGAGATCCTGCGTGATGGAAGTCAGGCGGATTCCGCTCTTCGCCAGGCGCCGGACGTAGAATTCGAGTTGAAACTGATCGCGGAAGAAGCGCGAGAAGGAATGCACAATGATGAAGTCGAATGGCGCAGGCTTCTGCGCCGCGGCATCCATCATCCGCTGAAATTCGGGCCGCCGATCATCGGTTGCCGATGCGCCCGGCTCGACAAACTCAGCAACGACGGCGATGCCCTTTGCTTGGCAGTAGGCTTGGAGCTGGCGGCGCTGGTCCGGAATCGAAAGATCGTGTTCGGCCTGCCGCCCGGTCGAAACACGTAGGTAGAGCGCAGCACGCCCCGGCGACACCAAGGCGGGGGTCGCTTTGGCGTTCATGCGGGACCTCCATTCAATTGATCAGGTTTTCGGGTCCAGCAGCTCGTCGAGGAACGGACCGAAATGAACCTCGAATAAGTCGAGCTCGGCCTCACTGACCGGCACCCGATCGGGCCAGTCATCGGAGACATTGAGGCACCACACGTCGATCTCCTTCCCAGCGCGGGCTCGCGGCTCAGGCGCGGCCGCCCGGACCGGGCGGACGTAGTCGTAGAGATCGACGTCGCCCTGCGACGCTGGAAACCGGAGCACCTTGGCGGACATGCCGCCATTGTTGCATCCGACCCTCCGTTATTGAACAGTGTCAGTGATTTATGGGGTAAACCTGCAACGCAGCCCCGGACGCTCGCGGCGGCGCCCGGCACCGCTGGCGAAGTGTGGCGCGGTGTGGCGAAGCGCAAATACCTGTGATCGGCGGCTGAGCGACGCGGTCCCCTGCGGTGCTCGAGGGCTTCGCCCATCATTGGCTCCTTTCTGACGGATCCTTGTTCCAGGCCATCTTGCAGGCCCGCCTGTGACTGGATATATTACTGGCAATACCGCGGAGGTCAATCATGGGCGACACATCTCAGAGGCGCGCCATCAAGAACTATCGGAGCCGCTTGATCGAACGCGGCCTTGCGCGCTTCGAGGTTCTCGGGCGCGACTCCGATCGCGACCTGATTCGTTCGTTTGCGAGGCGCCTAGCCGAAAACGGCCCAGACGCCGAGCGCTTGCGGGAGACGGTGAGCCAGGGGATCGCCGGGCAGCCGCCACGAAAAGGCGGCATCCTCGAATCGCTGCGGCGTTCGCCGCTGGTCGGAGCAGACCTTATTTCCGCTCGTCCATTCGAGCCGGGTCGCAAGGTTGACCTGTGAGCCGCTACCTTCTCGACACAAACATCATCAGCAATATCACCAAGCCGACCCCATCGGACTCGCTGCTTGAGTGGATGGCGGAACAAGCCGACGAGAACCTCTTCATCGCCTCGCTTACGATCGCGGAAATCTGGCGCGGCATCCTGGAGAAGCCAACCGGCCGAAAGCGCGATCAGCTCGAAACGTGGTTTGCCGGTCCGGACGGGCCTTCAAGCCTCTTCGCTGGTCGTGTCCTGTCTCTCGACGAGAAGGCAGGCCTCTCCTGGGCGAGGCTAATGGCCGAAGGCACAGCCGCCGGCCGGCCGCGCAGCGCGCTCGATATGATCATCGCCGCGGTTGCCGAGGCCAACGGTTGCATTGTCGTTACCGACAACGAGAGGGATTTCGAGGGGATCGACATCATAAACCCCGTACGACGAGCTCCATCATGAACATTGCACACGGACATGTTCATGGTATGTTCTGCTCACTCGACCGACTCGCCGTTGCGTTGGATCACATGATTCGGCGGGGCTCGCGTCAGCTTCAATTATCATCCAGGAGCGGGCAGCGCGGCTCGGTCGAGGTAAACAATGTCTGATTACAATAAACTGAGTCGAGAAGATCTGATCCGTCTGCTCCTTGATCGCGACGGAGTAGATATCGGCGGAATTCGTCTCACCTATCCCGGCCAGACACCTCCGTGGCAAATCATCCGTCAACTAAAACCGCGCTCGCAGCGGATTGAAAAAAAACTGTGCGTCGGCTCCGAGGCAAAACAGTCGGAGAATGTTCTCCTCGAAGGCGAGAATCTTCAAGCTCTAGTCAGTCTGTACAAGTACCGTGGACAAGTCGACCTTGTCCTCACGGATCCTCCATACAACACTGGATTGGATTTCCGGTACAATGACAGATGGGACGAAGACCCTAACGATCCCGATCTAGGCAAGTTAGTCCCCGCTGACGATGGATCTAGGCACTCCAAGTGGCTTCGATTCATGACGCCCCGCCTCTGGATGATGAAGGAGATGCTCCGTCCAGGTGGCGTCTTGGCTATCTGCATCGATCATCGAGAGCTATTTCGCTTAGGCATGTTGCTCGATGAAATGTTTGGCGAGTCAAATCGTATTGGCATCATAAACTGGCAGAAGTCCTACGCTCCGCGGAACGATCAGCGTCAGCTCTCAACGGCCACTGAGTACGTCCTTGTGTATGCGAAGAACGCTGAGCGGGCGAAAACGGCGCTCCTGCCCCGCACCCAAGAAATGGACAAGCGCTACCTTTCTCGTGATGGCGATCCTCACCCGTGGAAGCCCGGCGACCTAACTGCGCGAGGTGAAGAGACCCATCTTTCGATGATCTATGCGATCCAATCTCCTTTCACCGGGCAGTTGCATTATCCAACGGCTGGCCGCCACTGGGGCTCCGAGAAGCGCCGCATGAAGGCATATCTCGAGACATGGGGTTCAAAGTACGTCGAGCGCGATATCGGCGACGGCAGACAAAAAGCACTTCTCATCAGCGGCGCGCCAATTCCCGGAGAAAAGGCCTTCTCGCCTGAGCACAAAATCCTGAAAGCTGCCCGCAAAGCTGCCGAGAAGATTCGCGCTGGCGTCTGGCCGGCTGCGCATTGGCGCGACGACGGCCAAGGCACCTTCGGCATGAAGAAGTACCTGAAGGACGTTAAGCAGGGCATCGTGCCGACAACCTATTGGGCTGATGATGACTACGATGAGCCCTTAGATATCGGCACCACCTCCTGGGATCACGAGCAATCGGGCCACAGCCAGATTGGTATCAACGAGCTGACCTCGATCGTTGGACCTGGTCATGGCTTTGAAACCGTCAAGCCCATGAAGCTGATCAAGAAGATCATCCAAATATGGTGCCCACCGAGTGGGATCGTACTCGATCCTTTCGCCGGATCGGGCACCACAGCGCATGCGATCATGGAGCTGAATGAAGAGTCGGGAGCCGATCGCCGCTTCGTTTTAATTGAGCAAGGTCGGCCCGAACGCGGCGACGCCTATCCGTTCACCGACGGCCCCAGCGAACATCAAGTCGAAGTCAGCGGAGTGACCATGAGCGCCATGTGCGCCATCGACGCGTTGGGGATCGGCGCCATGCTGGAGCGGGACTGCATGATCCGCTCGGCCTGCCGCCAGTGCCGGCGCACGCTCGCCATCCATACCCCCAGCCGCGGCCGCGAGCTGGAAGAGGTTGAGCCGGGCGCGATCGTCGTCTGGTCCGGCCGTCGCTATGCCAGTGGCTGCGCGGCATCGTCGCTCTGCACCTTGCAGGCCTTCTTCTGCGATGACGATCATCTGGCGGCCTGGTGCGCGAGCGGTCCGGTCGGAGCCGATGACGGCATTCGTCTGTGCCTGGCCGAAGCGCTCGAGGTTGGGCGCGCGATTTTTGCGCCGATGCGGATGGAGATGCGACCATGGCTTCCTACGACCTGATCGTCATCGGCAGTGGCACGGCAGCGCAGGTCGCGGTCGGCCGGGTCCGTGCCGCTGGATGGTCCGTCGCCGTCATCGATCACCGTCCGTTCGGCGGCACCTGTGCGCTGCGTGGCTGCGATCCCAAGAGGATGCTGGTCAGCGGCGAGGAAGCGATCGACGCGGCAAGGCGCATGGCCAGACATGGCGTCGACGGCACGCTGGCGATCGACTGGCCCGACCTGATGGCGTTCAAGCGGACCTTCACCGATCCGATCCCCGCCAAGCAGGCGCACCGCTACGCCGAGCTCGGTGTCGACGCATTACACGGTGTTGCTCGCTTTGCCGGCCCAGACACGATCGTGGTGGAAGGCCGGACATTGCGGGCCCGCCATATCCTGATCGCCAGCGGCGCGCGTCCAGTCCCGCTCGGCATTCCGGGCGAAGATCTGGTGAGCACAAGCGATGCGTTCCTGGAGCTTCAGGCCCTGCCGCGCCGGATCGTGCTGATCGGCGGCGGCTATGTCGCTGCGGAGTTCTCGCATCTGGCGGCCCGAGCGGGCGCAGAGGTCACCATCCTACAGCGGGCCGAGCGGCTCCTGCCGCACTTCGATCCCGACCTGGTGGGCTGGCTGACGCCCCGGTTCGAGGCGCTCGGCATCCGCGTCGAGACCGGTGCCACCGT
This sequence comes from Rhodospirillales bacterium, assembly GCA_016185145.1. GTDB lineage: Bacteria > Pseudomonadota > Alphaproteobacteria > Reyranellales > Reyranellaceae > Reyranella. Next base: position 98,772 of record JACPOB010000006.1, read on the forward strand.
TACCCGGGTCGAGCGCAGCGGGAGCGGTCTGCTGGTCCACGCCGAGCGCCAGGGCGAGCCTGATCTCAGCGTCGCCGCCGATCTCGTCGTTCATGCCGCCGGGCGCGGTCCTGACCTCAAGGCGCTCGACCTGTCCGCCGGCGAGGTGGCCGTGCAGGACGGGCGCCTGCAGCTCGACGCGCATCTGCGGAGCATTTCCAACCCGCGGGTCTATGCCGTCGGCGACGCTGCCGGAGTCGGGCCGCGGCTGACGCCGGTGTCCAGCCACGATGCCAAGGTAGTTGCCGCCAACCTCCTGGATGGCCCGACGCACCAGCCGGACTATCGCGGCGTGCCGAGCGTGGCCTTCACTCTGCCGCCGATCGCCGCCGTCGGACTGTCAGAGGAGGCGGCGCGCCGCGGCGGCGTCGCGCTCCGGGTCAACGCAGCCTCGACGCCAGACTGGTTCACCGCCCGCCGCCTCGCCGAGCCGGTCTACGGCCATAAGCTGCTGATCGACGAGGACACGGACCTCATCCTCGGCGCGCATCTCGTGGGGCCGAACGCCGACGAGGTAATCAACGTTTTCGGTCTGGCAATCCGCCACGGCCTCACCGCGGCCGATCTTCGCTCCACCATGTTCGCCTATCCGACCGGCGCCTCCGACGTCGGCTACATGCTGACTTAACGCACGAGCGCCACTGCCATGGCGGCCGATCCCTCGCGCGATCGGCCGCTTCGCGATGCATGTCGATGCGGGCTGTCGCCCGCCATTAAGCGGACGCCGCTTGCGCGGCGGCTCCGATTTTTTGGCCTCTCCCTCGATGCGGGAGTGGTCGGCGCTCCCTGCTAGGCCCGCCGCGGCGCGCTGCAAGCCTCGGCTTCGCCGGGCTGCTCCATTTCATTTCGCCCCTGCGGGTGCAGCCCGCCGCTTCAGCAGGCCTCTCCGGTCGCTCTCGCCGCCCACCCCCGCCTCGGGGGAGGCCATGGGGCTTTTGGGCAGTGCTGGAGGCAACCGATGGTTTTCACCTTCCAACCGCCATTTTGGGCTGGACTGTCAGGATATGTCGCCGAGATGAATGCCGCGTTCTGCTGCGCATCGCTCGGCATCGTCCCGACCGTCCGCCACGCCGACTATATCGGCTCTTGGCTGGACTAATGGCGAGCTCGCCATTACTCCAGTAATCAGCAGCAGATCATAATGTGAAGGAAGATTCTTAACGGGGCCGGCTTGTGGAGATCGGCTAAAAAGGCTGGCGATCTGCTGCGCATTATTTCCGGCATGACACCCTCGGCTGTTGATCAAACACAGTTGAGG
>JACPOB010000047.1 GCA_016185145.1 Rhodospirillales bacterium
CCCCCAGCAGGCGCCGAACGCGCCGCTGATCATGCACGGCCAGTACATCAAGGACCTGAGCTTCGAGAACCCGCGCGCGCCGCAGAGCCTGATCGAGCAGACCCAGCCGCAGCTCTCGCTCAACGTCCAGGTCACCAACCGTCAGTTCGACGCCAAGACCTTCGAGGTCGCGCTGTCGATCGAGGCCAATGCCAAGACGCCCAAGGACGAGCCGCTGTTCATGCTCGAGCTGGTCTATGCCGGCACGGTCAGCATCGGTGAGGTGCCGCAGGAGGCGTACGGTCCGCTGCTGTTCATCGAGACGCCGCGGCTGCTCTTCCCGTTCGCCCGCGCCGTCGTCGCCAACGCCACGCGCGAGGCGGGCTTTCCGCCGCTCAACATCGCCCCGGTCGACTTCGTGGCGCTCTATCGCCAGCAGCTCGAAGCCAACGGCGGCAAGATGCCGGGCATCGCCGGCGGCCCGGTCGGGCACGCTTAAGCCGCTCGACGACGCAAAACCAACCTCACCCTGAGGAGCGGCCCAACGGGCCGCGTCTCGAAGGGTGGGCAACCCGCACCTCGTCTGGTGCCCATGCTTCGAGACGGGCGCTTCGCGCCCTCCTCAGCATGAGGCTATACCCTCAGCCACAATGGATCGCTGATCTGCTTCAGGAACTCGGCGTGGGCCGCAAGCTCGGCGGCGCTCGCCTCGTGCGGACGCGGCGGCCGCACCGGCAGGTTGGTCGCGACCAGGACGGCCGTCACACCGCTCGCGATCTCCGCCGCCAAGCCGAGGTCGCGCTGCCGGCCGCCGCTCAGCTCGAGATAGACCTCGGCCAGAAGCTCGGAATCGAGCAGGGCGCCGTGCTTGACGCGGTTGGAGTTGTCGACGCTGAAGCGCTCGCAGAGCGCATCGAGGCTGACGCGCTGGCCGGGGAACTTGCGGCGCGCCACCGAGACCGTATCGACATAGGCGTTGGTGAGCTTGGCCTTGCCGACGCGCTCGAGCTCGGCATTGAGGAAGCCGATGTCGAACTGCGCGTTGTGGATCACGAGCTGCGCGTCGCCGATGAACTCCAGGAACTCCTCGACCTTGTCGGCGAACAGGGGCTTGTCGGCCAGGAACTCGTCGCTGAGGCCGTGAATGTCCTGCGCGCCCATCGGCATGGGCATTTCCGGGTTGAAGTAGACGTGGAACGTCTTGCCAGTGGCGACGGTGTTCAAAAGCTCGATGCAGCCCACCTCGACCACGCGATGACCGGCCAGCGGATCCAGTCCCGTGGTCTCGGTGTCGAGAACGATTTCGCGCATGGCCTCCTTGTAGCTTACTTCCGGCGCGCGCGGGCAAGCTGGGCTGTGAATCGTTCCCGCCATGGATTGGGCGGCCAGAAGCGCCCGCGGCGCTTCTTCAGCATGGCGATCGCCCTGGCGAGCGCTTGCCGCGTCGGCGCCAGCCCGAGCCCCGTCGGGATGACGATGGTGGCTTTGCGCCGCTTCAGAGCGTCCGGCACCTGCTGGCGCAGAATGCCCTCGAACCGTTCCGTCGACATGCCGGGGCGCGCCATGACGCGCCGCCGCTGCAGGAAAGCGGGCGCGCTCACCACCAGGGTGGCATCGACGCGGCGCTCGCCCGCGCCCTCGAACAGCAAGGGGATGTCGAGCACGACCAGCTTCTCGCCGCGTCGTGCCACACGCTTCAGGAAGGCGCGCTGCCGCTGCCCAACCAGGGGATGCACGATGGCCTCGAGCTTGCGCAGGGCTTCCTTGTTGCCGAAGACGCGCGCGCCCAGTGCCTGGCGGTCGAGCACGCCGTCCTTCACCACGCCGGGAAACGCCGCTTCGATCGCCGGCAATGCCACGCCACCCTTGGCCTGGATGGCGTGCACGTTGGCGTCTGCGTCGTAGACCGGCACGCCCATCTGCCGCAGCATCTTCGCCGCGGTCGATTTGCCCATGCCGATGGAGCCGGTGAGGCCGACGATCATCATCAATTTGAACGCCGGCCTTCTGCTTACGGCACCAGGATGGTCTGGCCGGTGGTCTTGCGCGATTCGAGGTCGCGATGCGCCTGCGCCGCCTCGCCCAGCGGATAGCGCTGGTCGATGGCGATCTTGACCTTGCCGCTCTTGACCATCTTGAACAGCGACTTGGCGCTGGCCTCGAGCTCGGCCCGGGTGGCGGTGTAGGCGCCGAGGCTCGGCCGCGTCAGGTAGAGCGAGCCCTTGGCATTGAGGATGCCCGGCGGCTGGGGCGCCACGGCGCCCGAGGCATTGCCGAACGAGCACATCAGGCCGCGCGGCTGCAGGCTGTCGAGCGAGGCATCCCAGGTGTCCTTGCCGACGCCGTCGAACACGACCGGCACCCCCTTGCCCTTGGTGATCTTCTTCACCTCGGCGACGACATCTTCCTTGGTGTAGTCGATCACCCACTTGTAGCCGTTCTTCTTCGCGAGCGCGGCCTTCTCCGGCGACGACACGGTGCCGATCGCCCTGTAGCCGCGCGCCTTGGCCCACTGGCCGAACAACAGGCCGACGCCGCCGGCAGCGGCATGGAACAGCACGATGTCGCCCTTCTTGAGCCACGGCTTGGCGCAATGGTCGATGAGATACTCGGTGGTCATGCCCTTCAGCATGATGGCGGCGGCCTGCTCGTCGCTCACGCCCTTGGGCACATGAACGAGCTGCTTGACGCCCATGATGCGCTCCTGGCAGTAGGCGCCCAGCTCGCCGCAATAGGCGACGCGGTCGCCCTTCTTGAAGCCCTTGGTCCTGGGGCCGACCTCGACGATCACGCCGGCGGCTTCGCGGCCGACCGCGTTGGGCAGCGGCGTCTTGTAGAGGCCCGAGCGCGTATAGACGTCGATGAAGTTGAGGCCGATCGCGGTGTGCCTGATCTTCACCTCGCCGGGGCCGGGCTTTCCGACCTCGACGTCCTCGAGCTGCATCTTCTCCGGCCCGCCATTCTCATGCATCAGGATCGATTTCGACATCTTCAGTTCCCCCGTGTTTCGCAAATTCCGGAACGCCCATCGGCCAAGGGCGTCGAGTATAGTGGCGGCCCTTGGAGAGTCGATGCGAAGACGCCAAATCATCCTGACTGCAACCGCAGCGCTTGCTGCGCCCTCGATCGCGCGCGGCCAGGAAGTCCTCAGGAGCAGCAAGGCCAATTACCGGTTGGTGACCCTGGCGCGCGGCCTCGAGCAACCCTGGTCCATCGCCTTCCTGCCCGACGGCCGGATCCTGGTCACCGAGCGGCCGGGCCGGCTCAGGGTGTTCGCCAACGGCCGGCTGGAACGCGCCCCATTGGGCGGGGTGCCCAAGGTCCAGGCTCGCGGCCAGGGCGGGCTTTTGGACATCTGCCTGCATCCGAACTTCGCGCAGAACCGTACTCTCTACCTTTCCTACTCGGGTGAGGGATCGGGTGGCGCGGCAACCACGGTGGCACGGGCCGAGCTGGGCGACGGCGCCCTGCGCGGCGTCCGCACGATCTTCGAAGCCTTGCCCCGCGCCTCGGGAGGACTGCATTTCGGCTCACGCATCGCCTTCGATCGCGCCGGCCTGATGTACGTCACCACCGGTGAACGCTATCAGCGCGACCGGGCGCAGGATCTCAACGACCTCGGCGGCAAGGTCGTCCGGCTCAAGGACGACGGCTCGGTACCGGCCGACAACCCCTTCGTCGGCCGGCCCAACGTGCGGCCTGAGATCTTCACCTGGGGCCATCGCAATCCGCAAGGGCTCGCCATGCATCCCGAGACCGGGCGCATGTGGGAGGCGGAGCACGGCCCGCGCGGCGGCGACGAGCTCAACCTCCTGAAGGCCGGCGCCAACTACGGCTGGCCGCGCGCCACCCACGGCATCGACTACAGCGGCGCCGTCATCAGCCCGCACAAAAGCCTGCCCGGCATGGAAGACCCGGTGCGCGTCTGGGTGCCGTCGATCTCGCCCTGCGGGCTCTGCTTCTACACCGGCGACAGGTTCCCGGGCTGGAAGGGCTCGGCCTTCACCGGTGCGCTGTCGAACGATGCCCTGTTCCGCATCGAGCTCGACGGCGAGCGCTATCGCAGCGAGGAGCGGTTGCTCGTCGACCGTCTTCCCTATATCCGCGACGTGCGGCAGGGGCCCGACGGGCTCCTGTACCTCGTCACCCACGCCGACGACGGCGGCTTGTTCCGCATCGAGCCCGCCTGATCGAGACCGATGCTCATCCTCGCTTCCGCCAGCCCCTCCCGTCGCCAGATGCTCCAGAACGTCGGCTTCGATTTCGCGATCGAGCCGTCGGGCGTCGACGAGGACGAGGTGAAACGCAGCCTTTTGGGCGAACGCGCCACGGCACAGGACATCGCGACGACGCTCGCCGAGATGAAGGCGCTGCGCGTCTCGACGCGGCGGCCCGGCGCCTTCGTGATCGGCGCGGACTCCACGCTCGCCTGCGAGGGCAAGCTGTACGACAAGCCGGCCACGCTCGCCGCCGCGCGCCAGCAGCTCGAGGCGCTGGGCGGCCGCACGCACGAGCTGGTCTCGTCGGTCGTGGTGGCGAGGAACGGCGCGCGCCTGTGGCACACGACCGAGACCGGCCGGTTGACCATGCGGCCCTTTACCAACGCCTTCCTCGATGCCTATCTCGCGCGGGCGGGCGACGCAGTCTGCGCCTCGGTCGGCGCCTACCAGCTCGAGGGGCTGGGCGCGCATCTCTTCACCCGCATCGAAGGCGACTATTTCACCGTGCTTGGCCTGCCGTTGCTGCCGCTCCTGGCATTCCTGGCGCAGCATGGCATCGGCCTGGAGAAGACGGCATGAGCCCCTACGAGACCCTTTTGCGCGAAGCGGACGGCCGGCCCTTCGCCGCCATCGTCGGCTGGCCGGTCGAGCACTCGCGCTCCCCGGCATTGCACGGTTTCTGGCTGAAGCAGCATGGCATCGACGGCCACTATGGCCGCCTGCCGGTCGAACCCAAGCGCGCCGCGCTGGAGGAGCTCGTCGCCTTCCTCAAGCGCACGCCCAACGCGCGCGGCTGCAACCTCACCCTGCCACACAAGATCGACATCATGCCGTTGCTCGATCGCATCGATCCGCTGGCCAGGTACATCGGCGCGGTGAACACGGTGATCAAGCATCCCGATGGCACGCTGGAGGGCTGCAACAGCGACGGCTTCGGCTTCATGGAGGCCCTGAAGCAAGGCGCGCCGGGCTGGCGGGCGACGGCCGGTCCGGCAGTGGTGCTGGGCGCGGGAGGTGCGGCACGCGCCGTCGTCGCCACCTTGGCGGCGGCGGGCGTGCCCGAGCTGCGCCTGGTCAACCGCACGCAGAAGAGTGCGATCGACCTCGGCGTCGCCTTCACGCCGAGCGACGGACGGCGCATCGCCGTCGAGCGCTGGGACGAGCGCGACGATGCGCTCGAGGGCGCCACGCTGCTGGTCAACACCACGTCCCTCGGCATGAAGGGCCAGCCGCCGCTCGAGATCGATGTCGGCCGGCTGCCGGCCGACGCCGTCGTCGACGACATCGTCTATGTGCCGCTCGAGACCCGCCTTCTCGCGGCCGCCCGCGCGCGCGGCCAACGCTGCATCGACGGGCTCGACATGCTGCTGCATCAGGGCCGGCTGGGCTTCGAGGCGTGGTTCGGCCAGAAGGTGGCAGTCAGTCGCGAGCAGCGCCGCGCCGTCGCCGCCGATCTGGGGGCGTGAAGCTACCCGTCATCCCGGGCCCGCCGGCCGGCTGTTGTGGATCGGATAAACGATGCATAGAGCGACAGACGCCAGCACCTTATCAAAAACCACCGTGCTTGTCAATAACTATAGTTAGGGAATCGTGGCGCTTATAGACAAGGCGGGTTCTTTTATTGCGACTTTTGACGCTCCAGGAGGGGCCATATCTGGGGAGCGAACTCTGCCGTCACACCATGGCTGCGTTCGTCGGCCCAAGTGCTGGCAGTGCTGTCATGTCTTCCGGACCGCGAGCCTCCGGCTCGCTCATGATCATGGGCGAGCCGGAGGCTCGCGGTCCGGAAGAGCTCGAGAAGACCGCTACTGGTTCATCGAGCTGAAGAAGTCCTGGTTGGTCTTGGCCGTCCGCAGCTTGTCGAGCAGGAACTCGATGGCGTCGACGGCGCCCATCGGCATGAGGATGCGGCGCAGCACCCACATCTTCGACAGCGTCGCGCGGTCGACCAGCAGCTCCTCCTTGCGGGTGCCCGACTTGGTGATGTCGATGGCCGGGAAGGTGCGCTTGTCGGCGACCTTGCGGTCGAGGATGATTTCGGAGTTACCGGTGCCCTTGAACTCCTCGAAGATCACCTCGTCCATGCGGCTGCCGGTGTCGATCAGCGCCGTGGCGATGATGGTGAGCGAGCCGCCTTCCTCGATGTTGCGCGCCGC
>JACPOB010000007.1 GCA_016185145.1 Rhodospirillales bacterium
CCCGTAGCGCCGTCGTAGTGCAGCAGGAAGCCGCCGCCGCCGATGCCCGACGCCTGCGGATCGACGACGGTGATGTGGCTGGTGCCGCGCTCGACATAGCCCGGCGGCACGCCGGGGCCGACGACGCCCATGCTGCGGTCGGGCGAGATCAGCTTGCGGCGCTCGTCGAGGTAGGCCGGCGACAGCAGCCCGGCCACCGGCACAGGCACGAACGCCGGATCGCCGACATAGCGATTGCGGTCGGCGAAGGCGAGCCGGCTCGCTTCGGCGATGAGATGGAGGGAACGCAGGTCGTCGGGCTTGTCGCGCCACAGCTCGAAGGGTTCGATCAGGCCCAGCACCTGCAGGATGGCGATGCCACCCGACGACGGCGGCGACATGCCGCAGACGATCCACACGCGATAGGGCCCGCACACCGGCTCGCGCTTGATGGGCTTGTAGTTGGCGAGATCGGCCAGCGACAGCGTGCCCGGCCGGACGTGCTTGTGCACCCGCTCGACCATCTCGCGGGCGATGTCGCCTTCATAGAGCGCGCGCGGGCCTTGCTCGGCGATCAGGCGCAGGGTCTCGGCCAAGGCGGGATTGGTGATCCGCTCGCCCTGCTTCTTGGGCGAGCCGTCGGCATTGAAGTAGACCGCGCGGATGTCGGGATCGTTGGTCGGCATGCGCTGCAGCCAGCCGGTCAGACGCGGCGGCGTTGCGAACCCCTCGCGCGCCTTGTCGATCGCCGGCTGGAACAGCGTGGCCCACTGAAGCTTGCCGTGCTCCTTGTGCGCCAGCTCCAGCATGGCGACGGCGCCCGGCACGCCGACCGAGATGCCGGAGACGACGGCGCCCAGCATGCCGATCGGCTTGCCGTCGGCCCCGAGGAACATTTTAGGCGACGCGCCGGCGGGCGCCGTCTCGCGGCCGTCGTAGACAGAGATCGCACCCGTGGCGCCGTCGTAGTGCAGCAGGAAGCCGCCGCCGCCGATGCCCGATGCCTGCGGCTCGACGACGCCCAAAACCATCTGGACGGCGATGGCGGCATCGACCGCCGAGCCGCCGCGGCGCAGCACTTCCAGTCCCGCTTCGACCGCCATGGGATTGGCCGCCGCCACCATCGCCTGCGGCTCCGCGCGGCACGCCGGGCCGAAGCCCAGCAGCGCCAGCACGACGAGAAGCAGGCGGCGCAGGATCATGCGCGGCGCGCCACGATGAACAGGCGACGGAACGGGAAGAGCGTGATGCCGTCGGCGCGCGTCGGATAGGCCTCGGCCACAAGCTTGGCATAGGTCTCGTAGAACGCGGCACCCTCCTCCTTGCTGAGCGCCTCCATGTACGGCCTGAGCCCGGTGCCCGCGGTGTACTGCGCCACCGGATCCTTGCCGGTCAGCGGCTGCTGGTAGATCGATTCCCAGACTTCGAGGTCGGCGCAGAGCGGCTTCAACACGTCGTAGTAGCGCGCCGGCTCCCACACCGTGCGAATGCCGCCCACCTTGGCGAGCTTGTCGCGCCACGGGCCCATCCCGGCCGCCGTCTTCATCAGCGCATGCGAGGGTGCCTCGTGATTGCGCGGCATCTGGATGGCGAGCTGCCCACCCGACGGCAGCAATTTCAGCAGGCCGGGGAAGTAGTCGATGTGGTTCTCGACCCACTGGTAGGCGGCGTTGCTGTAGAGGATGCCCGGCGGCACGTCCGGCGTGAACTTGGTGAGGTCGCCCTTGGCGAAGCTCACGTGCTTGTCGACGGTCTGGCTGCGCGCCTTGGCCAGCATCTCCTCGGAGGAATCGACGCCGATGACCGGCGGTCCGGGAAAGCGCTCGGCCAGGATGCGCGTGATGTTGCCGGCGCCGCAGCCGAGATCGTAGATCGCGTGGCCCGGCCGAGCGGCGTTGGTCGGATCGAGCCGGCCCATCAGGTCGAGCGCCGGCCGCAGGCGGGCGTCGACGAATTTCAGGTAGAGGTTGGCATCCCAGGTCGGGGCCTTGAGGTCGCTCACGATCACTTCTCCTCGAACGCGGCATCGACCGGCACGCGATGAGCCATGGCGATCTTGTTGCCCTTCTGGGCCGCCAGGACGACGGCCATGAATTCCTCGTGCATCTCTTCGGTCATGCCCTGGCTCGCGCCATGGCGCCGTGCGAGGCGATGCATAGTCGCACTGATTGGCGATGCTGACCGCGAGATGAACTAGCTAAGAATCGTGTCTCGTTGTAACGCCGATAGCGTTCGCGAATCGGCTGCTTGAGCATCTCTATGAACTGAGCGCGCAACTGGTCCGACATTTGGCCGTAGTCAGTCGCTCCCTTCATTTCCTCGATGCCCATTCGAACGGCCAAGGACATGTTTAGGTAGCCATCTCTAGTAAAGACGCGGTTTTCAGTTTTTGGAACAGGCAACTGCCCATCCGCCGTCCGTCGCCGCTCGGAGTTAAACCAAAAGAGCCATGAAGCTTTCTCGGAAACGCACAGGCCAATCTTAGGTTTGCGAAGGGCCTCACAATCGTGGGCATAAATGTGGCCCAGCTTCAGGCTCATAAGACGCCGTGCGCCGCACTCTCTTCCATAATTTCAAGAATTTCAGCCCGATTCGGGTTGTTGTCATCAACGAAGTCGGCGTAGTCCATCGGCTGATCGGTATTAGCGTTCAACCAAGCTTTATGAAGGTGGGTAACGTCCGATAGCTCATCCGTTGTCTTTCCTTCGCAAAACGCAATCGCTTCGCGCAGGCATTCCTTGTCCGATTCGGAAAGAATATCGGCGCTTGGTGGAGCAGGGCCGGGCATGATTTTCGGTAGTCCATTACCTCGGACTACCGTGATCGCATCATCCAAGCCTTCAGGCTCCCAAACACGATCCCAATTCTTGTCGATGAAGTACTTGATCGTTGACGGCACTGGACCTTGAGTCATGGCGACGTAGGTGTCCGCAACAATCGGTCGACCATACCTATTGATGTGCCACTTCTCCGCCAGATAAAAAATCTTCGAGACGTAGAACGGAGTCAGGCCAGGTCGCTCGCGCGCAACGTATGCGAGCGCCGCGAGCGCCTTCGCCTCGTTGAATGCAGATTTGAGCTTCACCATGCACCAAAAATATATGCGCCCGACGTGAGAAATTCAAGGAAAAATCGTGACAAATCAAAGGCTTATCTAAGCCATTGGGATCCCCCATACAACTTATGAGAGTGTTGCGAACGGGCGCTTACTGCACCCGCTCGCCGTGCAGGGCGGTATCGAGACCCTCGGTTTCCTCGTCCCGGGTGGCCCTGAGGCCGACCAAGGCATCGACGATCTTGAGGATGATCCAGGTGGCGATGCCGCAGAAGATCGTGACGGCAACCACGCCGTAGAGCTGGGTCAGGACCTGGCCGGCATTGCCGTCGACCAGGCCGACCGGCTGGCCCTTGTTGACGTCGTTGATCAGCTTGGTGGCGAACACGCCGGCCAGGATCGTGCCCAAGATGCCGCCGACGCCGTGCACGCCGAAGACGTCGAGCGAATCGTCGTAGCCGAGCTTGGTCTTCACCACGACCGAGGCCCAGTAGCAGATGAGCCCGGCGGCAAAGCCGATGACCATGGCGGCCCACGGCTCGACGTAGCCGGCGGCCGGCGTGATGGTGCCGAGGCCAGCGACGGCGCCGGACAGGATGCCGAGCACCGAAGGCTTGCCGCGGCTTGCCCATTCGACCGACATCCAGACCAGCGCGGCGACAGCAGCCGAGATGTGGGTGTTGAGCATGGCCGAGCCCGCGAGCTCGCCTGAGGCCAGTGCGGAGCCGGCATTGAAGCCGAACCAGCCGACCCACAGCAGCGACGTGCCGATCAGGGTGAGCACGAGATTGTGCGGCGCCATGTATTCGACGCCGTAGCCCTGGCGCTTGCCGATCACCAGGCAGCAGACCAGGCCCGCGATGCCGGCGTTGAGATGGACGACCAGGCCGCCGGCGAAATCGAGCACGCCTGCCGCACCGAGGAAGCCGCCGCCCCACACCCAGTGCGCTATCGGCACGTAGACGAACAAGAGCCACAGCGCCATGAACCACATCATGGCCGAGAACTTCATGCGCTCGGCGAAGGCGCCGGCGATGATGGCGGGCGTGATGATGGCGAAGGTCGCCTGGTACATCAGGAAGACGTTCTCCGGCACGGTCTTGGCGAGCTCGTGCACGCTGCCCTGCAGGCCCGCCCCGAAGGCGCGCGACAGCCCACCGATCACAGCGTTGAGGTCTCCGCCGTTGGTGAAGGCGAGCGAGTAGCCGACGATGAACCACAGCACCGTCACCAGAGCGGCGACGGCGAAGGCTTGCACGGCCGTCGCCAGCACGTTCTTCTTGCGCACCATGCCGCAGTAGAACAGCGCCAGTCCCGGGATGTTCATCATCAGGACCAGGCAGGTGGCGACCAGCAGCCAGGCCGTGTCGCCGGTATCGATGGTGGGCTTGTCGGCGGCGGAGGCCGCTTCGGCTGACATCAACACGCACGCCAAGGGCGCGCCGAAACGCAGTGCCGTCCTGATCATTTCTTCCCCCGTGTCGTCTTGTCTTGCTTGTCTGTCTTGGTGTTCTGGAAAATCGATCTGTTACAGCGCGTTCGATCCCGTCTCGCCGGTGCGGATGCGCAGGGCCTGCTCGACCGGGGTGATGAAGATCTTGCCGTCGCCGATCTTGCCGGTATGGGCGGCCTTCTGGATCGCCTCGATGGCGCGCTCGACCTGGGTGTCGTCGACCACGATCTCGATCTTCACCTTGGGCAGGAAGCTCACGAGATATTCGGCGCCGCGATAGATCTCGGTCTGGCCCTTCTGGCGGCCGAAGCCCTTCACTTCGCTCACCGTCAGGCCCGAAACGCCGACACCGGTCAGGGCATCACGCACCTCGTCGAGCTTGAACGGCTTGATGATGGCGGACACCAGCTTCATGACCTCTCCTCCGGAATATGCACACAGACTGGCGTCTGCCAGGGAAGACGTCAAACGCGGCGGCAAAAAAATGGCCCGGCGAGAGACTCGCCGGGCCCTGAGGAGCCGCCGCGACACGGATGCGGCGGGAGGAGGAACTTGGATCTTCCTCCCCACGCTTTGCGTGGGGAGGTGCCCGCGCAGCGGGCGGAGGGGTCAGTGCACCGTCTCCCCGTGCAGGTTGATGTCGAGGCCTTCGACTTCCTCTTCGGTCGTCACGCGCAGCCCGATCAGGGCGTCGACGATCTTGAGGAGGATGAAGGTGGCGATGGCGGACCAGGCGATGCAGACCAGCGAGCCCCACAGCTGGGTCAGGACCTGGCCGGGATTGCCGTCGATCAGGCCCTTCTTGCCATCGCCCGCGATCGCCTCGACGGCGAACACGCCGGTCAGGATGGCGCCGGCGACGCCGCCCAGCCCATGCACGCCGAAGGCGTCGAGCGAATCGTCGTAGCCCATCGCCCGCTTGAGCGCGGTGGCGCCCCAGAAGCAGACCAGGCCGGCGACGATGCCGATCACCAGCGAGCCCATCGGATTGACGTAGCCCGAGGCCGGCGTGATCGCGACCAGGCCGGCCACCGCTCCGGAGATGATGCCGAGCACCGACGGCTTGCCGCGCGTCGCCCACTCCGCGAACATCCAGGAAAGCGCCGCCGCCGCCGTCGCGAACTGGGTGACGGCCATCGCCATGCCGGCATTGCCGCTGGCGCCGGCCGCCGAACCGGCGTTGAAGCCGAACCAGCCGACCCACAGCAGCGAGGCGCCGATCACGGCGTAGACGAGGTTGAACGGCGCCAGGTTCTCCGTGCCGAAGCCCTTGCGCTTGCCCATCACCAGGGCGCAGATCAGGCCGGCCACGCCGGCGTTGATGTGCACCACGGTGCCGCCGGCGAAGTCGAGCACGCCCCAGTCGCCCAGGAAGCCGCCGCCCCACACCCAGTGGGCGATCGGCGCGTAGACGATCAGCGACCACAGCGCCATGAACCACATCATGGCCGAGAACTTCATGCGCTCGGCGAAGGCGCCGGCGATCAGCGCCGGGGTGATGATGGCGAAGGTCAGCTGGAAGCAGAGGAACACGGTTTCCGGGATGGTCTTGGCGAGGTCGTGCACGCCGTCCAGCGTCAGGCCGCGAAGAAAGACGCGGCTCAGGCCGCCGATGATGGTGCTGCCCGACGTGAAGGCGAGGCTGTAACCTACGATCAGCCACAGCACGGAGATCAGGCAGGTGATGGCGAAGCTCTGCATCACCGTCGCCAGCACGTTCTTCTTGCGCACCATGCCGCCGTAGAACAGCGCCAGGCCGGGGATGGTCATCATCAGCACCAGCGCCGTCGAGGTCAGCATCCAGGCAGTGTCGCCGGTGTCGAGCTTGGGCTTCTCGTCGGCGGCGAGCGCCAGGGCAGGCAGCAGCAGCAGCGTGCCGGCCGCCCCAAGGCCGGCGAGCAGCGGATTGAGCTTGAACTTCATCGTACTTCCCTCGGATTGTTGATTGGCTGATCGATGAGCAACGAACGGCGGGATCACAGCGCCTCGGTACCGGACTCGCCGGTGCGGATGCGGATCGCCTGCTCGATGGACGTGACGAAAATCTTGCCGTCACCGATCTTTCCGGTGCCGGCGGCCTTGCGGATCGTCTCGACGGCGCGCTCGACCAGCGCGTCGTCGATCACCACCTCGATCTTGACCTTGGGCAGGAAGCTCACGGCGTACTCGGCGCCGCGGTAGATCTCGGTCTGGCCTTTCTGCCGGCCGAAGCCCTTCACTTCGCTGACGGTCAGGCCCTGGATGCCGAGCGACGTCAGCGCGTCGCGGACGTCGTCGAGCTTGAACGGCTTGAAGATGGCCATGATCATTTTCATTCGATCGCCCTCCAACAGGCGGACCATCCGCCCCCAAATTTCACAGCAATGGAGAGCAAGTCTCGTGCCAGCGCACTTTCTGGCCCATTTCAAAGGGTTGGCACTCAGATTGCACAAGCAATGGCAGAACCAACAATCGTGCTTTGGGGGTGGTCGTGTTGCTTAAAAAAAATGCCGTACTCGCCTTTGGGTTGTTCACATTCTGGTCAGCTGGACTAGCGAGCGCTCAGACGCCCGCCGCCACGACCGAGATCCAAGGCAAAGGTCAAATCCAGGGGCAATCCCAGGCGCAGGCGCCGGCACAGCCCACGCCCGGCCAGGGTCCGGCGCAGACGACTGAAGCGCCTCCCGAGAAAGAAGTCTGGAAGGCGCCGTTCGGCGGCTCGTGGACTGCGACCTTCGCCTTTGCCACCGACTATTCGTATCGCGGCATCTCGCAGACCCAGCGCCAGATCGCGATCCAGCCGTCGTTCACCTACGAGACTCCGACCGTCAGCGAGAAGGTGCCGCTCAGCGCCTATGTCGGAGCCTGGGGCAGCAACGTCTATTTCGGCAACACCAACCCCACCATCGCCGAGGTCGATCTCATCACCGGCCTCAGACTGAAGGCGCTCGAAGGCAAGCTTACCGGCGACCTGGGTTACATCCGGTACAACTATCTCGGCGCGCCCTCCGACCTGTTCTACGATTTCAACGAGTTCGGCCTGGTCCTGGGCTACGATTTCGGAGTCGCCGCCATCCAGGGCGCCGTGCGCTACAGTCCCAACTTCTTCGGCAACTCCGGCATCGGCTGGTACAAGTGGGGCCAGGTCACGGTGCCGATCCCCTACACCTTCAACGAAAACTTCGCCTTCAAGCTCTATGGCGCGGTCGGCAACCAGTATGTCGAGCGCTTCACCAACTACGGCATCGGCAACAACAACTACTGGGACTGGCAGATCGGCTTCACCGCCACGGTCTACGGCGTCGATCTCACCATCGCCTACATCGACACCAACCTCGACGTCGCCAACTGCGGCGCCACCATGAACTGCGACGCCCGGGCGGTCTTCACGATCAGCAAGACCTTTTAAGTCTTCGTCTTCCGGACCGCGCGCGTCCTCGCGCGCTCTTGGGGCGCGCGGGGCCGCGCGGGGTCCGGAAGACGCGGCCGGCTGCCATTTATGGCCCATGCAAGGTGACCGGTTCGATCTCGCCGTCGTGGGCGCCGGCCTGAACGGCAGCCTGTTGGCGCTGGCGGCTGGAGAAGTGGGGCTCGACACGGTCCTCATCGACCGCGTCCCGCTGAAGTCGCTCACGGACGCGGGCTTCGACGGACGCACCACGGCCATCGCCTACACCAGCCAGCGCCTGTTCGCGGCGCTGGGCATCTGGCCGGAGCTGGCCGACCAGGCCGAGCCGATCCTCGACATCCGCATTTCCGACGCCGGCCACGATGGCCGGCCGAGTCCGCTGTTCCTCCATTTCGATCATCGCGAGGCCGCCAGCGGGGACGAGCCGGCGGCGCCGATGGGCTGGATCGTCGAGAACCGGTTCTTGCGCGCGGCGCTGCTGCGCCGGCTGGCAACCTGCCCGCACGTCGAGCTCGTAGCGCCCGACGAAGTGGTCGAGACCCGGCGCGATCCCGACCGCGCGGAGCTCGTGCTGAAGAGCGGCCGTCGCATCGCCACACGCCTGGTCGCCTCGGCCGAGGGTCGCTTCGGCACCATGCGCGAGGATGCCGGCATCGGCGCCCGCGCCTGGTCCTATGACCAGGTCGCGATCGTGCTGGTGGCGCGCCACGAGCGGCCGCATCGCGGCGTCGCCCAGGAGAAGTTCCTGCCCGGCGGACCCTTCGCCATCCTGCCGATGCGCGACGGCGAGAACGGCGAGCATCGTTCGTCGATCGTGTGGAGCGAGCGCGCCGACCTGGCAAAACGCCTGCTCGAGCTCGACGGCCGGCGCTTCCAGGCCGAGTTCGCGCGCCGCTTCGGCGACTACCTCGGTCCTGTCGAGCCGGTGGGACCGCGCTGGTGGTACCCGCTCGGCCTGGTCCACGCCGAGCGCTACATCGACACGCGCCTGGTGCTCGTCGGCGACGCGGCGCACGGCATCCATCCCATCGCCGGACAAGGCTATAACCTCGGCGTGCGCGACATCGCGGCCCTGGTCGAGGTCCTCGTCGACAGCAAGCGGCTCGGCCTCGACGTCGGCGGCGGCGACACGCTCGAGCGCTACGCGCAATGGCGGCGCTCCGACAACTTCGCCATGGTCGCGGCGACGGACCTGCTGAACCGCCTGTTCTCCAACGACATCAAGCCGATCCGCCTCGTCCGCGACGTCGGTCTCGCCGCCGTCAACCGCGTGCCGCCCTTGCGCCGCTTCTTCGCTCGCCATGCCATGGGTCTGGTCGGCGACCTGCCCAGGCTGATCCGGGGCGAGCGACCCTAGCGACCATGCAGATGCTGGCCACTCCGCGTTTGCGGTTGCGGGCACGCTCGCTCGACGATCTCGACGCCATCCTGGCGATGGACGCCGACAGCGAGGTACGTCGCTTCATGGGCGGTCCGCCGCACGCCGCGGCCCACCGCGCCGAGGTCCGCGCCAACATCGTCGACGGCCGGCCGTCCCATCGGCGCTGGGCGATCGAATGGCGCGACCGCCCGGGCTTTTTGGGCCAATGCGGCCTCGGTCTCTGTCATCTGCCGGCCTGCACGGCCCTCACCTGGCGGCTGGCGCGGGCCCATTGGGGCCGTGGCGTCGCCAGCGAAGCCGTCGGCGCCATGCTGCGCCATGCGCGCGAAGACCTCGGGCTCGGCTCCTTCGTGGCCTTCATCCATGCCGACAACGGGGCTTCCCGGCGCGTCGCCGACAAGGTCGGCCTGAAGCCGGCGGGCGAAACCGCCCTGCACGGCTACCGCCAGCTCGTCTACCGTCTGGACTAAGGGCCTCCGCCACCCTATCTCAGGGGCCGATTTTCCAAGGATTTTTCATGGCCCAGCCCCAAGTCCCCGTGACCGTGCTGACCGGCTATCTCGGCGCCGGCAAGACCACCCTGCTCAACCGCATCCTGAGCGAGCAGCACGGCAAGAAGTACGCCGTCATCGTCAACGAGTTCGGCGAGCTCGGTGTCGACAACGACCTCGTGGTGAACGCCGACGAGGAAGTGTTCGAGATGAACAACGGCTGCATCTGCTGCACCGTGCGTGGCGATCTCATCCGCATCATCGAAGGCCTGATGAAGCGCAAGGACAAGTTCGACGGCATTCTGGTCGAGACGACCGGTCTCGCCGACCCGGGCCCCGTTGCGCAGACCTTCTTCACCGATGACGAGGTCAAGGCCAGGACCCGGCTCGACGCCATCGTCACCGTGGTCGATGCCAAGCACTTCCTGGGACAGCTCGAGCAGGGCGACGAGGCCGAGGAGCAGGTCGCGTTCGCCGACGTGATCCTGCTGAACAAGACCGACCTCGTGAGCGAGGACGACCTCGAGAAGGTCGAGGGCAGGATCAAGTCGATCAACCGCTATGCCCACATCTTCAGGACGCAGAAGAGCCAGATCGAGCTTTCGGCCATCCTCGACAAGGGCGCCTTCGACCTGAAGCGCATCCTCGAGTTCGAGCCCGACTTCCTGCATCACGGTCACGACCACGACCATGAGGAAGAGGTCAAGAGCCTGTCCCTCACCGCCGATCGGCCGGTCGATCCCGACCGCTTCCAGAAGTGGATGGGCGCGCTGCTGCAGTTGCGCGGCCCCGATATCTTCCGCAGCAAGGGCATTCTCGCCATCGACGGCGCGCCGCGGCGCTACGTCTATCAGGGCGTGCACATGATGATGGATTCCGACTGGGGCTCGCCCTGGAAGGACGGCGAGACGCGGTCCAGCAAGCTCGTCTTCATCGGCCGCAACCTCGATGGCGAGAACCTCCAGCGCGGCTTCAACGACTGCCTGAAATAGCGACGTGAAGCTCGATCTCTCAAATCCGGCCTGGCAGCAGACCCTGCCGCCGGGCCGTTCCGTTGCAGCCGATGCGCCCGTCGCCGCCTGCGCCTTCAGCAAGGATGGATCCATCGCGGCCTTCGCCCTGGGCGACGGTCGCGTTCGCCTGTTGCCGGGCGACATCAACGCCGCCGAGACGCCGGCCGCAGAGCCGTTGCACGGCGGTGCGGTGCTGGCGCTGGTCGGCGATCCGGCGGGCGACGGCTTTATAAGCGGCGGCGATGACGGGAGGCTGCTGCGCGTCGCGGCTGACGGAACGGCGAGCGAGATCGCCAACCAGAAGGGCAGGTGGTTCGAGCACATCGCCGCTCATCGCGCGACCGGCGCCGTCGCCGCTTCGGCGGGCAAGAGCGCCTTCGTCGTCAAGGGCGGCGACGTGAAGGAGTTCGCCCCACATGAGAGCACCGTGGCCGGTCTCGACTTCAGCAAGGACGGCAGCCGGATTGCCTGCGCCCACTATGGCGGCGTCACGGTGTGGAGCATCGGCCAAGTCACCCTGCCGCCACGCAAGTTCGCCTGGCGCGGCAGCCACGTCGCGCTGAAGTGGAGCACCGACGGCAAGTTCATCGCCACCGGCACGCAGGAGAACGACATCCATGTCTGGCGCATGGCGCAGGCCACCGACATGCGCATGCAGGGCTATCCCGCCAAGGTGAAGTCGCTGTCGTGGACCGCCGATGCGCGCTTCCTCTACACCTCGGCGCAGCCTGTGTTCACGGCCTGGCCGTTCTCGGGCAAGGGCCCGGAAGGCAAGCCGCCGCTGCAATTCGGCGAGGAAGGTGCGGGCCTCATCTCCGTCGTGGCCGCTCATCCCGCTGCCGAGTTCGTGGCCGGGGGCTACGATTCGGGCGAACTGCAGCTCGGCGACATCAAGACCAAACGCTCGGTGGTGCTGAAGATGGCCGACGGCTCGGCCATCACCAGCCTCGCCTGGTCGCCCGACGGTTACAAGCTCGCGGTCGGCAACGACGCCGGCACGCTGCTGGTGCTCGATCTGCGACGCTAGCCTTTTCATGTTCCTCTCCCCCTTTGGGGGAGAGGTTGGTGAGGGGCGCAACGCGAGGATTGTCTCCTGTATCCCCCTCACCCAGCCTCTCCCTCCGAGGGGGAGAGGAACATGAGGGCAAGAGTTAGTCCCGCCGCACCAGCAGGCGGTGCGACACCAGGCAGAGCACGCCGGCGATGCCCATCGCCGTCGTCATGGGCGCGATCGTGCCGTCGAGGCTCTGGCCGACGATGGCGCCGAACAGTGCGCCGATGCCGAACTGCATGACGCCCATCAACGACGATGCCGTGCCCGCCATGTGCGGATAGCGCTGCAGCGCCATCGCCATCGAGTTGGGACCGATCAGGCTGATGGTGGCGATCTGCGGCGCGAAGCAGAGCAGGAAGGGCCACAGGCCGATCGTGCCGTAGCGCGCCTCGATCAAGCCCAGCACCAGCGCCGTCGGGCCGGCGACGGCGGGCACGATCACGGCGTAGCGCAGGATGCGGCCTGCCCCGAACACCGGCGCGAACTTGGCGTTGAGCAGGCTGCCCAACGTCATGAACACGATCATGCTGCCGAAGATCAGGCCGAAGGCGCGCGGCGCGATGCCGTACTTCTCGATGAACACGAACGGCGAGCCGCTCAGGAACGACATCAGGGCGGAGAACTGGAAGGTGCTGGTGAAGGCGTAGCCCATGAAGGCGCGATGCCGCACCAGCTCGCCGAAGCGCTTCAGGATCGAGTTGAGGACCAGCGGCTGGCGGTATTCGGGCCGCAGCGTCTCGGGCAGGCGCAGCCACGCCGCGACCAGGGCGAAGACACCGACCATCGCCAGCACCCAGAAGATCGCCCGCCAACCCAGGAACCACAGCACCTGTCCGCCGATCAGCGGCGCCAGCATGGGCGCGATCGACGTGCAGGCCATCATCAGCGACATGGCGCGCGCCGCCTGGTCCTTCTCGGCGAGGTCGCGCACCATGGTGCGCGCCAGCACCACGCCGCCGCACGCCGCCAGGCCCTGCAGGAAGCGCAACAGCACGAGCTGGCCCGCTTCGGCCGCGAAGGCGCAGCCGATGCTCGCCAGGACGTAGACGAAGAGACCGCCCAGGATGACCGGCCGGCGGCCGAACCGGTCTCCAGCGGGACCATAGAAGATCTGGCCGGCGCCGAAGGCGATCATGAAGGCCGACAGGGTGAGCTGGATGTCGCCCGCCGTGCCGCGCAGGTCGACGGCGATCACCGGCAGGGCCGGCAGGTACATGTCGATGCTGAGCGGCGTGAAGGACGACAGGAGCGCCAATACGGCCAGGAGCAGCGGGGTCAGGGTCGGGCGGGTCGCGGTGTTCGTGGTGGTCATTGGGGCCGGCTTCTATAGCGGACATGCTATAAGCGGACCATGTCGATGCTGCCCGAGCTCACCGAGCCGCAGATCCGCCGCTATGCGCGCCATATCGTGCTGGCGGAGATCGGCGGCGTGGGACAGTCGCGGCTGATCGCCGCGCGGGTGCTGGTGATCGGCGCCGGTGGGCTTGGCGCGCCCTTGCTGCAATATCTCGCCGCCGCCGGCATCGGCACGCTGGGCGTGATCGACCACGACAATGTCGATCTATCCAACCTGCAGCGCCAGGTCATCCATCGCACCGCGGATATCGGCATCTCCAAGGTCGAGAGCGCCCGCCGCGCGCTCTTGGACATCAATCCCGAAGTGCGCGTCGAACCGCACGGTGAGCGACTTACCGCCGCGAACGCGGAGCGCATCATCGCCGACTACGACGTCGTCGCCGACGGCAGCGACAACTTCGCCACGCGCTACCTGCTGAACGACGTCTGCTATCGCCTGAAGAAGACGCTGGTGGCTGCGGCCATCCTGCGCTTCGACGGCCAAATCTCGACCTACAAGGCCTGGCAGGGCGCGGGTCATCCCTGCCTGCGCTGCCTGTTCCCCGAAGCGCCATCGGAAGACGCCGTGCCGAGCTGCGCGCAGGCGGGCGTTCTGGGCGCACTGGCCGGCACCTTGGGCGCGTTGCAGGCGACCGAAGTGGTCAAGGAGATCCTCGGCATCGGCCGGTCGCTCACCGGCCGCCTCCTGATGTACGACGCGCTCGCCGGCTCCTTCGACGAGATGGCGATCGCCAAGCGGCCCGACTGCCCGACCTGTGGGGTGACATGAAATCCCCCGAAGGCGGCCTGTCGGTGATCGTGCGCGCCGGCGACTATGAAAGCGTGCACTACGCCCTGGCCCTCGCCGCGGCGGCGCTCGCGGTCAACAAGCCCGCGGTGCTGTTCTTCACCATGGCCGGCATCCGCGCTCTCGAGGGCCCGCCGCCTCCCCTCGCCAACTGGCACCGCGATGACGCCAATCGCAAGGCCGGCGTCGGCGACTTCGAGACCTTGCTCGCCGCCTGTGTCGAGCTTGGCGCACGGTTCATCGTGTGCGAAATGGGCCTGCGCTCGCTCGGCATCGACCGTGCCGGCCTGCGCAGCGACGTTCCCTTCATGGTCGCGGGCATCGTAACCTTGCTGGAAGAGACCAAGCCGGGCATGCACCTGGTTTCCCTATAGTGTTGACCCGGGAACAACCTCATGCTGAGGAGCGAACGCAGTGAGCGTCTCGAAGCATGGGAAGCAGGCACGGTGCCTGCTGCCACCCTTCGAGACGGCCCTGCGGGCCTCCTCAGGGTGAGGTCGGACGCTCAAAACCGCTCAGGAGACTTCATGACATCCGCTGCCTTCGACGTGCTGGGAATCGGCAACGCCATCGTCGACGTCCTCTCCCGCGCCGACGACGCCTTCTTGAGCAAGCACGGCCTGGTCAAGGGCAGCATGATGCTGATCGACGAGCAACGCGCCGAGACGCTCTATGCCGCCATGGGACCGGGCGTCGAAGTCTCGGGCGGCTCGTGCGGCAACACCATGGCCGGCGTCGCCTCGTTCGGCGGCAAGGGCGCCTATTTCGGCAAGGTGCGCGACGACCAGCTCGGCCAGGTGTTCGGCCACGACCTGCGCGCGCTCGGCGTGTCGTTCGACACCACGAGCGCCACGTCCGGCCCGGCGACGGCGCGCTGCCTGATCCTGGTGACGCCCGATGCGCAGCGCACCATGAACACCTATCTCGGCGCCTGCACCGGGCTCGGCCCCGACGACATCGACACCAAGGTCGTGAGCGCCGCGCAGGTCACCTATGTCGAGGGCTATCTGTGGGATGCGCCCGAGGCCAAGAAGGCTGTGCTGAAAGCGTTCGACGCCGCGCATGCCGCCGGCCGCCAGGTCTCGATCACGCTGTCGGATTCGTTCTGCGTGCACCGCTATCGCGAGGAGTTCCGCGATCTCGTGCGCAACAAGGTCGACATCCTGTTCGGCAACGAAGCCGAGATCAAATCGCTCTACGAGGTCGAGACCTTCGAGGAGGCGCTGGAGGCGACGCGCAAGGAAGCCAAGATCGCGGCCCTCACCCGCAGCGAGAAGGGCTCCATCGTGATCAAGGGCAGCGAGACCTACGCCGTGCCCGCCGCTCCCGTGGCCAAGGTCGTCGACACGACGGGCGCCGGCGACCTCTACGCCTCGGGCTTCCTGTTCGGCTACACGCACGGCAAGCCCCTGGCCGAATGCGCGCGGCTGGGCGGCATCGCCGCCGCCGAAGTCATCTCTCACGTCGGCGCGCGGCCCGAGCAGGCGCTGCGCGGGCTGATTTGACCGGTTCAGCCGCCCAGACGCCGGCCCGCGGCTGGCGCGAGACCGCGGCGATCTACGCGCATCCGCGCGTGATCACCTTCCTCTTCCTGGGCTTCTCCGCCGGACTGCCGTTCCTGCTGGTCTTCTCGACCCTGTCGGCATGGCTGAAGCGATCGGAGGTCAGCCTCGCCACGATCGGCTTCGCGAGCTGGATCGGCATCACCTACTCGGTGAAGTTCATCTGGTCGCCGGTCGTCGACCGCGTGCCGCTGCCGTTGCTGACGCGCTGGCTCGGCCGCCGCCGCGCCTGGCTGCTGCTGGCGCAGGCCGGCATCGGGCTCGGCCTGCTGGCGATGTCCTTCTGCGATCCGCGGACCGACCTCTTCTGGCTGGTGACCTTCGCCGTCATCGTCGCCTTCTCCTCGGCGACCCAGGACATCGCCATGGATGCGTTCCGCATCGAGGCGACGGACAAGAGCCTCCAGGGCGCGACGGCCGGGACCTACCAGCTCGGCTATCGCGTCGCCGTTCTGGCGGCCAGCGCCGGCGCCCTCTACGTCGCCGCCTACAGCTCCTGGCCGAATGCCTACCAGACCATGGCCGCCCTGGCCCTGGTCGGCATCATCACCACCCTGGTGATCAGCGAACCGCCGCGGCCGGTCGAAGCGGCAACCGAGGAACGCGAAGCCAAGGTCGCCGAGTTCGCCAATCGCCACGCCCAGCTCAGCCCGGCGCTGCGCGACGCCCTCGTCTGGGCCTACGGCGCGATCGTCTGCCCGTTCGTCGATTTCTTCGTTCGCTTCCGCTGGGCCGGCCTGCTGCTGCTCGCCTTCATCGGCCTGTTCCGGATGAGCGACATCGCCATGGGCGTGATGGCCTATCCGTTCTATCTCGGATTGGGCTTCGACGAGCAGCAGATCGCCAACATCAGCAAGATCTACGGCTTCGTCATGACCGGGCTGGGCGCCTTGCTGGGCGGCGTCCTGGTGTTCCGCATCGGCGCGGCGCGGCTGCTCGCCCTGTCGGTGGTCCTGATCGCCGGATCGAACCTCACCTTCGCCTGGCTCTCCGCCATCGGCCAGCCCGACCCGACGGTGCTGACGATTGCCATCAGCGTCGACAACCTGGCGGGCGGCATGTCGGGATCGATCTTCATCGCCTTTCTGTCGGGCCTGACCAACACCGCCTACACGGCGACCCAGTACGCACTGTTCACGTCGCTCATGCTGTTGCCCGGCAAGATCATCGGCGGCTTTTCCGGCGTGATCGTCGAACGCCTGCAAAGCTCGGCGCGCGACGTTCCGGCGCTCGCCGCCCTGCTCGACCTCATGAATGCGGCGCCGAAGTACCAGGGATTCACGCTGTTCTTCATCTACACGGCGCTGCTCGGCGTGCCGGCCCTGATCCTGGCCGTCCTGGTGCTGCGCTACTTCGAAAAAGAAACCCCTCCTTCCGAGAAGAAGGAGGGGCAGTAAATCGGCGTCGGGGTGTCATCCGCGCCGGGGGAACCGACCCGTTCCGGAGCGGGGCGTGGGGTTGCCGGCCCGGAACGGGCAGGTCGGGTTTAAGCGCCCGCTGCTACAAAACCGTGACTGGCAATGTGGAAAACTCCGAGCGCGGACCTCCCGGTCCACTCATGCTCTTCCGGACCGCGAGCTGGGTCACGTCTGACGCGACCTTCTCGCTCGCTCATGCGCGCGCCAGGAGGCGCGCGGTCCGGAAGATCATGACCATGAGCGGACCTGGAGGTCCGCGCTCCGAACGATCAGCCCGGCGTGGCGTCGAGCGCGTAGCCGGCGGCGCGCACGGTGCGGATCAGGTCGGCCTGATGCTCGCCGTTGAGCGCGATGCGCAGGCGGCGGATGTGCACGTCGACGGTGCGCGCCTCGACATAAACGTCCTTGCCCCACACCGCGTCGAGCAGCTGCTCGCGCGAGAAGACGCGGCCGGGATGCTCCATGAAATGGCGCAGCAGGCGGAACTCGGTCGGGCCGAGATGCACCGGTTTGCCGGCGCGCGTCACGCGATGGGCCACGAGATCCATGACGATGTCGGCGTAGCTCAAGGCCTCGTCGGCCAGCGCCGGACGGATGCGGCGCAGCACGGCGCGGATGCGCGCCACCAGCTCGGTCGGCGAGAACGGCTTGGAGACGTAGTCGTCGGCGCCGGCATCGAGCCCGCGCACGCGATCGCCCTCCTCGCCGCGCGCCGTCAGCATGATGATCGGCAGGTTGGCGGTCGCGGTCTGGCGGCGCAGTTGCCGGCACACCTCGATGCCCGACATCAAAGGCAGCATCCAGTCGAGCAGGATGAGGTCGGGCACGTCCTCCTGCACCGAGGCCAGCGCCTCCTCGCCGTCATAGGCGACCGAGACGCGGAAGCCCGACTGCTCGAGATTGTAGCGCAGCAGCTCGACCAGGGCCGTCTCGTCCTCGACGATCAGCACGCGCGGCTTGATCGACGAGGTCGACGCGTCGCGCCGCGAAGGAGCCTGTGTCGCCATGCTCATGACGCGTTGCCCGCCGCATAGAGCGAGGCGCTGCCCTTGGGCCGCGCCTCGTCGAAACCATGCCCGGTGGTGCGGAAGCTCACCAGCTCGGCGATGTTGGTGACGTGGTCGCCGGCGCGCTCGATGTTCTTGGCCATGAACAGGAGATGCGTGCACGAGGTGATCGTACGCGGATCCTCCATCATGTAGGTCAGGAGCTCGCGGAACAGGCCGGTATAGACCTGGTCGATCTCCTCGTCGCGCTGCCAGACGTCGTGCGCCTTGGCGACGTCGCCCGAGGCGAAGGCGTCGAGCACGTCCTTGAGCGCCGTGCGCACCAGGCGGCCCAGTCCAGGGCATCGACGCGGGCGTCGGCGGCGATCACCTGCTCGGCGACCTCTGAATCGCCCTGGCGCAGCGCCACCAGGCACTGCGCGAGCTGGGTCTCGGCCAAGCCGCCCATCTCGCTGATGGTCGAGCTCAGCCGCTCGAGCTCTTCGTCGAAACGCTTGAGGGTATGTTCCGCCATCTTCTTCTCCGTTTATCAGCCGAAGCGGCCGGTGATGTAGGCCTGGGTCCGGCTGTCCTTGGGGGTCGTGAAGAGGGTTTCAGTCGCCCCGAATTCGATCAGCTCGCCGAGATACATGAAGGCCGTGAAGTCCGAGACGCGCGCGGCCTGCTGCATGTTGTGGGTGACGATGACGATCGTGTAGTCCTGCTTCAGCTCGTCGATCAGCTCCTCGATCTTGGCGGTCGAGATCGGATCGAGCGCCGAGCAGGGCTCGTCGAACAGGATCACTTCCGGCTTCACCGCGACGGTGCGCGCGATGCAGAGCCGCTGCTGTTGGCCGCCCGACAGGCTCTGGCCGTTGGCGGCGAGCTTGTCCTTGACCTCGTCCCACAGCGCGGCGCGGCGCAGCGCCGATTCGACGCGGGCATCGATCTCGGCGCGCGGCAGGGTCTCGTAGAGTCGGATGCCGAAGGCTATGTTCTCGTAGATCGACATCGGGAACGGCGTCGGCTTCTGGAACACCATGCCGATGCGGGCGCGCAGGAGGTTGATGTCCTGGTCGGCGCGCAAGAGGTTGTCGCCGTCGAACATCACCTCGCCGGTGGCGCGCTGGCCGGGATAGAGGTCGTACATGCGGTTCAGGATGCGCAGCAACGTGGACTTGCCGCAGCCCGACGGGCCGATGAAGGCCGTGGTCTTGTTGGCGTAGAGCGACAGGCTGATGCCCTTGAGCGCCCGGCTGTCGCCGTAGAAGAACTCGAGGTTCTTGATCGAGACCTTCTCGGCGAGGTTGGCGGTGTCGACCTTGGCGTGGCTCGCCACGGGGACGGCGGTGGTCAGGCCATGGCCGTTGGTGGGAGCGATGCTCATGACGACTTCCTTCCGGCAGTAAGGGATCGGGCAAGAATACTGAGCGCCAGCACGGCGACGGTGATCAGCAGCGCGCCGGTCCAGGCGAGCTTCTGCCACTCCTCGTAGGGCGACAGGGCGAACTGGAAGATGACCACCGGCAGGCTGGGCATCGGCTGGTTCATGTTGACGCTGAAGAACTGGTTGTTGAGCGCCGTGAACAGCAAGGGTGCGGTCTCGCCGCTGATGCGCGCCACCGCCAGCAGGACGCCGGTGACGATGCCGGCGCGGGCCGCGCGGTAGGCGATGCGCATGATCATCAGCGCCCGCGGCAGGCCGATCGAGGCGGCGGCCTCGCGCAGCGTGTCGGGCACCAGGGTCAGCATGTCCTCGGTGGTGCGGACCACGACCGGGATCACGATCACCGCCAGCGCGACGGCGCCGGCCCAGCCCGAGAAGTGGCCCATCGGCGCCACCATGATCTCGTAGATGAACAGGCCGACCACGATCGACGGCGCGCTCAGGAGGATGTCGTTGATGAAGCGCACGACGCTCGAGAGCTTGTCGTGGCGCCCGTACTCGGCGAGGTAGGTGCCGGCCAGGATGCCGATCGGCGTGCCGATGACGACGGCCAGCACCGTGATGATCAAGCTGCCGGTGATGGCGTTCAGGAGGCCGCCTGCCGCGCCCGGCGGCGGCGTGTTCTCGGTGAAGACCGAGAGCGACAACCCGCCGATGCCGTGCCACAGCAGGATGCCCAGGATCAGCACCAGCCAGCCCAGGCCGAACAAGGTCGCGGCGAGCGCCAGCGTCTTGTAGATCGCGTTGCGGCGGCGGCGGCCGGCGTAGAGCGGACTTTTAGCGGCGACAGTTGTATCGGCCATGGCTCAGCCCGCCTTCTGCTGGAGGCGCAGCAGCATGTAGCGCGCGATCGCCAGCACGATGAAAGTGATGAAGAACAGGATCAGGCCCAGCGCCACCAGCGAGGAGGTGTAGAGGTCGCCGACCGCCTCGGTGAACTCGTTGGCGATGGAGGCCGAGATAGTCGTGCCCGGTGCAAACAGCGAGGCCGAGACGTGATGGGCGTTGCCGATCACGAAGGTGACGGCCATGGTCTCGCCCAGCGCGCGGCCCAGGCCCAGCATGAAGCCGCCGATCACGCCGACGCGGGTGAAGGGCAGCACGACGTTGCGGAACACTTCCCAGGTCGTGCAGCCCACGCCGTAGGCCGCTTCCTTCAGCACCGGCGGCACGGCATCGAACACGTCGCGCGAGATCGAGGTGACGAAGGGCAGGACCATGATCGCCAGGATCAGCCCCGCAGTCGCCATGCCGATGCCGTAGGGCGGGCCGGCAAACAGGACGTTGAGCACCGGAATGGGCTCGAACGTGTCGATCAGGAAGGGCTGGATGTACTTCTGCAGGAACGGCGCGAAGACGAAGAGGCCCCAGATGCCGTAGATGATGCTGGGGATGCCGGCTAGGAGCTCGATGGCAATGCCGATCGGCCGGCGCAGCACCATCGGGCAGAGCTCGGTCAGGAAGAACGCGATCATCAGGCCGACCGGCACGGCGATCAGCATGGCGATGGCCGAGGTGATCAGCGTGCCGTAGATCGGCGCCAGGGCGCCGAACTTCTCGGTGACCGGGTTCCAGGATTCGTCGAACAGGAAGGAGAGGCCGAAGGTGCCGAGCGCTGGCGCCGCGCCGATGATCAGCGCGATGATCACGCCGCTCAGCAACGCCAGCACGCCGAAAGCCGCCGCACGCGTCAGCGCATGGAACAGCAGGTCGGTCATGCGCAGGCGTTTGAGCACGGCGCTGCGCGACGCGGCTTCCGCCGCCGTCACGCTCGTGCTCCTCAATGTCATGTCGGTCACGTCACGTCCCCCGGAATCCATCGGCCCCTCTTGCCTTCACCCTCGGCGGATGAAGCGGAAACGCGGCGGATGCGCCTGACCGCATCCGCCGCTCTCGCATCAGTCCGCTCTCGTCAGTTGGTCGGCGAGAACAGGGGCTTGCCCGAAGCGTCCTTGATCTCGGTCGACCACATCTTCTGGATATCGGTCACGACCTTGTCCGGCATCGGCACGTAGTCGAGCTCCTCGGCCGACTTGCCGCCCTTGGCGTAGGACCAGGCGAAGAACTTCAGCGCCTCGCCGGTGGCCGACGCGTCCTGCGGCTTCTTGTAGAGCAGGATCCAGGTCGCCGCCGTCATCGGCCACGACTGGTCGCCCGGCTGGTTGGCGAGGATCACGCCGTAGCCCGGCTGCGACTTCCAATCGGCATTGGCGGCCGCGGCCTGGAAGGAGGCCGACGACGGATCGACGGTCTTGCCCGCCTTGTTCACCATCTTGGTGTGGGTGAGCTTGTTCTGCTTGGCGTAGGCGTACTCGACGTAGCCGATCGCGCCCTTGGTGTTGGCGACGTTGTTGGCCACGCCCTCGTTGCCCTTGGCGCCGATGCCGACCGGCCACTGCACGGCGGTGCTGACGCCGATCTTGTCCTTCCACGCCGGAGCCACGTCGGCGAGGTAGTAGGTGAAGTTGTAGGTCGTGCCCGAGCCGTCCGAGCGGCGCACCGGCACGATCGCCTGCTTGGGCAGCTTGGCCGAGGGATTGAGCTTGGCGATCGCCGGATCGTCCCAGCTCTTGACCTCGCCCATGTAGATCTTGGCGATGGTTGGGCCGTCGAGAGTGAGGTCGCCGGGCTTCACGCCGTCGAGGTTCACCACCGGCACGATGGCGCCCATCACCATCGGGAACTGCGCCAGGCCGGACTCATCGAGCTCCTTGCCCGACAGCGGCGCGTCGGTGGCGCCGAAGGTCACGGTCTTGGCCTTGATCTGCTTGATGCCACCGCCCGAGCCGATCGACTGATAATTCAGGCCGACACCGGTCTCCTTTTTGTAGGTGTCCGCCCACTTGGCGTAGATCGGGTACGGAAACGTGGCGCCGGCGCCGGAGATGTCGGCGGCGTTGGCCGCCAGCGACGAGAAGGCCAGAGCGGCCGTCGCCAGGGCGATTCTTGCGATATTCATAAGGGTCCCTCCTCGAGAAATTCGAAGCATCTTTCC
The DNA here is from genome assembly GCA_016185145.1 of Rhodospirillales bacterium. Classification (GTDB taxonomy): domain Bacteria; phylum Pseudomonadota; class Alphaproteobacteria; order Reyranellales; family Reyranellaceae; genus Reyranella. Next base: position 22,366 of record JACPOB010000007.1, read on the forward strand.
CCTAAGAGCCGCACGTCACTGTCATATTACGTTTATGTGACAGTATGGTTACAGCCGCTGCGCCATCCTGAGGATGGAATCAGAATCGCGAGTGCTGAAAGAGGGTTACGGCGTCGGTCGGACCAAACCGCCGCACCAAGGAACATAGCAGGAACCTGCGGGAAAGTCCACGACCCGACGTCTTGGCAATTTTGGCGGACCGTAGAGCGCCAAAAAAAATGCCGGCACTGACAGCAGCCGGCGCTGTCTTGAGCCTGTCATACATTTCGACTATTCGAGCATCATGGAATCAAAGCAAGCGACCCTTGGCTTCTCGGCCCTGGCGCAGGAGACCCGCCTCGATCTGATGCGCCTGCTGGCGTCGCGCGGCGCGTCGGGCATGGCGGCCGGCGAAATCGCCACGGCACTGCGCCAGCCGCCTTCGACACTCTCCTTTCATCTCGCGGCGCTCGAGCAAGCCCAGCTGATCCAATCGACGCGGCGCGGGCGTCACGTGATCTACGCCGTGCGCTTCTTCGGCCTGCGCTCGCTGTTCAGCTACCTCACCGAGACCTGCTGCGGCGGCCGTCCGGAGCTGTGCGGCGACCTCGCCCGACTGCTCCCCGACGACCCGCCGGAGGAAAAGCCCATGACCGCGGCGTTCAATGTCCTGTTCCTGTGCACCCACAATTCGGCGCGCTCTCTGATGGCAGAGGCGATCCTCGAAAGGATCGGCAAGGGCAAGTTCAACGCCTACTCGGCAGGCTCCGATCCTGCGCGCGCGCCCATGGCGGCCGTGCTCGCCAAGCTCACGACGCTGGGTCACGACACCTCCGACCTGCATTGCAAGTCATGGGACGAGTTCACCGGCCCCAACGCACCGCAGATGGATTTCGTCATCACGCTCTGCGACACGCTGCACGGCCAGGATTGCCCCGACGTCGGCGCCAATCCCATCACCGCGGCATGGCCGTTGCCCGATCCGTCGAAGTTCACGGGCACGCCGGCCGAGCAGGCCACCATGATCAACGAGCTCTACGGCATGATCCGCCGCCGGCTCGAGATCTTCGTCAACCTCCCGCACGCCTCGCTCGACCGCATGTCGCTCAAGAAGCGCCTCGACGAGCTGGGCGACAACAGCCGGGCACCGGTCTGACGGAGGACATCATGAGAGTCGGCATCAACGGCATGGGCCGCATGGGTCGGCTCGCGATGCGCGCCGCGTTCGGCGGCACGCACCGTCCGGACGACGATCCGCGGCGCGCCAACCGCCTCGACATCGTGCACGTCAACGAGATCAAGGGCGGCGCCGCCGCGACGGCGCATCTGCTCGAGTTCGACAGCATCCATGGCCGCTGGCGCACGAGTTTCGACTGCGACGAGCGCGGCATTGCCGTCGGCGGCAAGTATGTCGGCTTCAGCGCCGGCGCTTCGCCCGGCGACGTCGCCTGGGGTGACCTCGGCTGCGACCTCGTGCTCGAATGCACCGGCAAGTTCCTGAAGCCTGCCGAGCTCAACAGCTACTTCCAGCGCGGCGTCAAGCGCGTGATCGTGGCGGCGCCGGTCAAGGACGACCGCGCCCTGAATGTCGTGGTCGGCGTCAACGACCGGCTCTACGAACCCGAGCGTCATCGCCTGCTGACCGCGGCCTCGTGCACCACGAATTGCCTCGCGCCGGTGGTGAAGGTCGTGCACGAGGCGATCGGCATCCGGCACGGCCAGATCACCACGATCCACGATCCGACCAACACCAACGTGGTGGTCGACGCGCCGCACAGGGATCTGCGCCGCGCCCGGTCGGCCATGACCTCGCTCGCGCCGACCACGACGGGCAGCGCCACCGCAATCACGGTCATCTATCCCGAACTCAAGGGCAAGCTGAACGGCCACGCCGTGCGCGCGCCGGTGCTCAATGCCAGCCTGACCGACTGCGTGTTCGAGCTGAAGCGCAGCACGACCGAGGCCGAGGTCAACGAGCTGTTCGCCCAAGCCGCCCGCGGACCGCTGGCCGGCATCCTGGGCTACGAGACCAGGCCGCTGGTCTCGGCCGACTACTGCAACGACACCAGAAGCTCGATCGTCGATGCGCCCAGCACCATGGTGACCGACGACACGCTGCTCAAGGTCTATGCCTGGTACGACAACGAGACGGGCTATGTCTGCCGCATGGTCGATCTCGCCCACCTGGTGATCGAAGCGGAGGCGTGATGGCCCCGTCCGTCCGAGACTACCTGATCGTCTCCGCGTCCTACTGGGGCTTTACCCTGGTCGACGGCGCGCTGCGCATGGTCGTGCTGCTGCACTTCTTCAAGCTCGGCTACTCGCCCTTTACGCTCGCCTTCCTGTTCCTGCTCTACGAGTTCGCCGGCATCGTCGCCAACCTGGCCGGCGGCTGGCTCGCCGTGCGCTTCGGCATCCCGCGCATGCTGATGGTGGGACAAGCCCTGCAGATCGCCGGGCTGGTCATGCTGTCGCTGCTCGATCCGGCGTGGAGCGCCGCCGCCTCGGTCGCCTGGGTGGTGGCGGCGCAAGGCATCGCCGGCCTCGCCAAGGACTTCACCAAGACGGCGTCGAAGTCGGCCATCAAGGCGACGTCGGAGGGTTCGGGCCAGCTCTTCCGCTGGGTGGCGTATTTCACCGGCTCGAAGAACGCCATGAAAGGCCTGGGCTTCTTCGTCGGCGGCCTGCTGCTCGGCGTCGCGGGCTTCGAACCGACGCTGTGGCTGATGGCGCTGGTCATCGCCGTCATCCTGGTCGCGGGCGTGCTCACGCTGCCGCGCCAGCTCGGCAAGGCGAAGTCCTCGAAGACCATGCGCGAGCTGTTCGCCAAGTCGCGCGGCGTCAACCTGCTGGCAGCGGCGCGCATCTTCATGTTCGGCGCGCGCGACGTGTGGTTCGTCGTCGGCCTGCCGGTGTTCCTCTATGCCGCGGGCTGGCGCTTCGTCGAAGTCGGCGGCTTCCTCGCCGCCTGGACCATCGCCTATGGCGGCATCCAGGCCGCGGCGCCGCGGCTGGTGGCGCGCAGCGCCGATGGACTGAGCCGCGAGGTCCCCAATGCGCGCCTGTGGGCCGGCCTGCTGGCCGCCGTGCCCCTGGTGCTGGCCGTCCTGCTGCAGCGCCCCGGCCTGGGGCAGTCCGATCTCGTCGTCGCAGCGGGGCTCGCGCTGTTCGCCCTGCCCTTCGCGGTGAACTCCTCGCTGCACTCCTACCTGATCCTTGCCTATGCCGGATCGGAGAAGGCGGCCGAAGATGTCGGCTTCTACTACGCCGCCAACGCGACCGGCCGGCTGGTCGGCATCCTGCTGTCGGGCGCGCTCTACCAGGTCGGCGGCCTCACGGCCTGCCTGGTCGGATCGGCGGCCATGCTGGCCGCCTGCTGGGCCATCACCTTCCTGCTGCCGGACCGGACACCCTCGCATGTCGCTCTTTGAACGTTACCTCACCCTCTGGGTCGCCCTCTGCATCGTCGCCGGCATCGCGCTGGGTCACGTCTTTCCCGGCCTGTTCCACGCCATCGGCGCGGCCGAGGTGGCGCATGTCAACCTCCCGGTCGCCGTCCTGATCTGGCTGATGATCATCCCCATGCTGGTGAAGGTCGACTTCGCCGCCATCGGCAAGGTGCGCGAGCACTGGCGCGGCATCGGCGTGACGCTGTTCATCAACTGGGCGATCAAGCCGTTCTCGATGGCGCTGCTGGGTTGGCTGTTCATCGGCTATCTCTTCCGGCCCTGGCTGCCAGCCGACCAGATCGACAGCTACATCGCGGGCCTCATATTGCTGGCGGCGGCGCCCTGCACCGCCATGGTCTTCGTGTGGAGCAACCTGTCGGACGGCGAGCCCGACTTCACCCTGACCCAGGTGGCACTGAACGACACGATCATGGTGTTCGCCTTTGCGCCGATCGTCGGCCTGCTGCTCGGCCTCTCGGCCATCAGCGTGCCGTGGCAGACGCTGCTGCTGTCGGTCGGTCTCTACATCGTCGTGCCCGTGCTCCTCGCGCAGCTCGTTCGCCGTCGCGTGCTGGCCACTTCGGGCATGGCGGGCCTGACGGCGCTGCTGGCGCGCCTGCAGCCGATCTCGCTGGTCGCTCTGCTCACGACGCTCGTGCTGCTGTTCGGTTTCCAGGGCGAGCAGATCATTTCCCAACCGTTGGTCATCGCCCTGCTGGCCGTCCCGATCCTGATCCAGGTCTACTTCAACGCGGGCCTGGCCTATCTGCTGAACCGCGCCACCGGCGAAGCGCATTGCGTGGCCGCCCCCTCGGCCCTGATCGGCGCCAGCAACTTCTTCGAGCTCGCCGTCGCCGCCGCCATCAGCCTGTTCGGCTTCTCCTCGGGCGCCGCCCTGGCGACCGTGGTTGGCGTGCTGATCGAGGTGCCGGTCATGCTCTCGGTGGTGAAGATCGTGAATGCCAGCAAGGGCTGGTACGAGGAAGGGGCTGCAGTGACGAACCGCGATGCCAAGGCGTCCAAGATCTGAGGCAGGCCTCAGTCGCGCGTCACTTCGGCGGAGAGCGGATCTGAGACGTCGGCCCGCACGTATTCGCTCTGGCCCGGCGTGATGGTCATCAAGGTCACGCCTTCGGGATAATCGAACCGGTGCCAGGCGCCTGCAGGCACGATGGCAAGTTTACCGGTATCGACCGGTATGGACTGCGTGCCTGCATCGGTGACGACATGCAGCGTTGCCGCGCCTTCGATGATGTAGACCAATTCGTCCCCGTCGGGGTGTCTCTCCCAGGCGCCCCGACCGGCCGACTTGTTCACGAAGATGGTGCCATCGCGATACGTGGCCAGGCGAATCGACGAGCCTTTTCGCTCCTCCCTCGTCGAGGTCGGCGTGCGGCCTCGAAACATCGTCAGCTTCGCGAGCTCCTCGTCCAGATCGAAAAGAACCGTCATCGCACGCTCCCTGCAGGGCCATCGTCGTCGTAGCCATGCGGGCAACGCGTTAAAGGTTCGTGACGTCTATATTTCCGTATTTCTGGAAATACAGTTGACGGTCGGCGTAGCCGTCCCTAGGTTATCGGCATGAAGCTCGACGATGCCGCCGCCCGCCTGGAGGCCTTGGGCAACCCGACCCGGCTGAAGATCTACCGCATCCTGGTGCGGGCGGGTGAAGAAGGCATGGCCGTGGGCCGCCTGCAGGAGCGGCTCGAGATCGCCGCCTCGACGCTCTCGCACCATCTCAAGGCGCTGATCACCGTCGGCCTCGTCACCCAGACGCGCGAGGGGACGACACTCGTGTGCCACACCAACTACGAACTCATGCGCAGCCTGATCAACTACATGAATGAGGAGTGCTGCGCCGAAGGCACCTGCCCGCCGAGCGTCGCGAAGGTGTCGAAGGCCGCTGCGTAAAAAAAATTTGCACAACTATTTCGATGATTCTAGGAGAACAGGAGCACGCCATGCCCGACTCCCTCAGCAAGCCCAAGACCGTCGCCATCCTCGGCGGTGGGCCGGTCGGCCTCGCCGCCGCTGCTCATGCGCTGGAGCGTGGCATGCAGCCGGTGGTGCTCGAAGCCGGTCCGCAGGTCGGCCACGCGGTGCGCCAGTGGAGCCACGTGCCGCTGTTCTCGCCCTGGGAATACGCCATCGACAAGGCGTCGGAGCGCCTGCTGACGGCGGCCGGCTGGAATTCACCGCCGCCTGACCTGTATCCGACCGGTGGCGAACTGCTCGCGCAGTATCTCGAGCCGCTGGCCACGCGCACGCCGCTCAAGGACCACATCCGCACCGGCAGCATGGTGACCAGTGTCGGCCGCGCCGGCTTCGACAAGATGAAGAGCAATGGCCGCGCCTTCGAACCCTTCACGGTCCGCTACCAGAACGGCAAGGGCCCAGAGCAGCTCAAGGCCGACGTCGTCATCGACGCCACCGGCACCTGGTTCTCGCCCAACCCGGCCGGCGCCGACGGCCTGCCGGCGATCGGCGAGCGCGAGATGCAGGAGCGCATCGCCTACGGCATGCCCGACGTGCTGGGCCGCGAGCGCGACCGCTATGCCGGCCGCACCGTCGCGGTGCTGGGCGCGGGCCACTCGGCGATCGGCACGCTGATCGACCTCGTGCGCCTCAAGGAAGAGCCGCCGGGGACGGAGGTGATCTGGCTGCTGCGTGGGGACAAACCTGAGAAGGCCTTTGGTGGCGGTGCCAACGACAAGCTCGCCGCGCGCGGCGCCTTGGGCACCGCGTTCGCCAAGCTGGTGATGAACGGCAAGCTCTGTGTCGAGACCGGCTTCCGCGTCTCGCACATCAGCCGCGATGGCGACAAGCTGCGCGTCGGCTCCGGATCGGGATCATGCGGCCGCTTCGTCGCCGTCGACGAACTGATCGTAGCAACCGGTTTCCGGCCGGATTTCGACTTCCTGCGCGAGGTGCGGCTGTCGCTCGATCCCGCGGTCGAATGCCCGCCGGCCCTGGCGCCGCTGATCGATCCCAACATCCATAGCTGCGGCACGGTGCGCCCGCACGGCGCACGCGAGCTTGCCCAGCCGGAGCCCGGCTTCTACTTCGCCGGCATGAAGAGCTATGGCCGCGCGCCGACCTTCCTGATGCTGACCGGCTACGAGCAGGTGCGCTCGATCGTGGCCGAGGTCGCCGGCGACCATGAGGCCGCGGCGCGCGTCGAGCTGGTGCTGCCCGAGACCGGCGTGTGCTCAGGTCCCGGCGCCGAGACCAACCTGGTCCAGGCCGAGACCGCCGGCTGCTGCGGCGGCCCGGCGCCGGAACCGAAATCCCCGGCTCAAGCGACCGGCTGCTGCGTGGCCGACGTCAAGGCCAAGCAGGAAGGCAAGAAGGGTTGCGGCTGTTGATGGCTGGAATTGCGGCTGCTTGAGATGGCGGATGCGCGGCGGCTGCTGACGATCACCGTGCTGGGCTCGACGCAGACGCTCGCCTGGGCGTCGAGCTACTACCTGCCGGCCATCCTGGCCGACGACATGGCACGGGACACCGGCACATCGACCGTCTGGCTGTACGCGAGCTTTTCCGTGTCGCTGATCATCTCGGCGCTGCTGGGGCCGCGCGCGGGCCGGCTGATCGATCGCGGCAGCGGCAACGCCGTGCTGGCCGTGTCCAACATCCTGTTCGCCGGCGGGCTCATCCTGTTGGCCATCGCGCAATCCCTGCTCGCCCTCCAGCTTGCCTGGATCGTCCTGGGCATCGGCATGGGCATCGGCCTCTATGACGCGGCCTTCGCCGTGCTGGGCCGCATCTACGGCACCGGTGCACGCGGCGCCATCACCGGCATCACCCTGTTCGCCGGCTTCGCCAGCACCATCGGCTGGCCGCTGACGGCATGGGGCGCATCGACGATCGGCTGGCGCGACACCTGCCTCGCCTGGGCGGCGCTGCACTTCTTCGTCGCCCTGCCGCTGAACTACTGGTGCCTGCCACGGCCGACCCTGGCCGCGGCCGACAGGCGCGCCGCCGACAAGCCGGTGCCGCTCGACCGGCCGATGATCCTGCTCGGCTTCGCCTTCGCCGCCGCCTGGGTGGTGACGGCCGGCATGGCCGCGCACTTCCCGCGCATCATGGAGGCGGCCGGCGCTTCGACGACGCAGGCGATCGCGGCGGGCGCTCTGATCGGACCGGCGCAGGTCGCCGCACGGCTGCTCGAGGCCGGGCCCCTGGCGCGTTTCCATCCGCTCATCACGGCACGCCTGGCTGCGCTCACGCATCCGATCGGGGTCGCCGTTCTGCTGATCGCGGGCGGCAGCATGGCATCGAGCGCCTTTGCCGTGCTGCACGGTTCCGGCAACGGCATCCTCACGATCGCGCGGGGCACCGTGCCGCTCGCCATCTTCGGGCCGGAGAACTACGGCTATCGCCTGGGATTGATCGGCCTGCCGTCACGCTTCCTGTCGGCGCTGGCCCCCTTCGCCTTCGCGGTCCTGCTGGACAACATCGGGGAATCGATCCTGTTCGTGACCGCCGGCCTCAGCCTGGCGGCCTGCGCCGCGTTTTGTGTGCTGCAGACGCCCAAGGACGCCCGAGCCCATGCCGACTGACCAAACATCGGGCGCCCGCCTGGTCGCCATCGTCTGCGCCGCCCAGGTCTTCGTGCAGATCGGCGCCTTCTACTGGCCGGCGCTCATGCCGCAGATGATGCGGCACTGGTCGCTCAGCAACAGCGAGGCCGGCTGGATCACCTCGTCGTTCTACGCCGCCTACATAGTCTCGGTGCCGGTCCTGGTGACCCTCACCGACCGCATCGATGCCAAGCGCGTCTACCTGTTCGGCGTCGGCAGCACGCTGGTCGCCCACCTCGCCTTCGGCCTGCTGGCCGACGGCTTCTGGTCGGCGCTGGCGCTGCGCGGGCTCGCGGGCATCGGCTGGGCGGGCACCTACATGACGGGGCTGAAGCTCCTGGCCGACCAGGTCGACGCCAGGATGATGTCGCGCGCCGTCACCGGTCATGCCGCCAGCATCGGCATCTCCGGCGCGGCGTCCTACATGCTGGGCGACTTTCTGGCCCACGAGTTCGGTTGGCGATGGGCCTTCGCCAGCGCCGGCCTGACGGCAGCGATCGCCTGGATCACCGTGGCGCTCGCCGTGCCCGGCCGGCCGCCGCCTACGCCCAAGCCCGGTGCCCAGCCGGCACTGTTCGACTTCCGCCCGGTCCTGCGCAACCGCTCGGCTTTCGCCTACTCGCTGGCCTATTGCGTGCACACGCTGGAGATGAACGCCCTGCGCGGCTGGGGCGTGGCCTTCCTCGCCTGGGTCGCGGTCCACAGCGGCATGGCGGGCGAGCTGCTGTCGCCCACCGTCGTCATCACCGTGCTCGGCCTTTTAGGCACGCTCACCAGCGTCCTGGGCAACGAGGCCTCGATCCGCTTCGGACGACGTCGGCTGATCGTCGGCGCCATGGTGCTGTCGATCGCGGTCGGCCTGCTGCTGGGCTTCGTCGGCCCGAAGAGCTACTGGCTCGCCGTCGTGCTGATCGTCGTCTACGGCATGATCATCTGGCTCGATTCCTCGTCGCTCACTGCCGGCGCCGCGGGCTCGGCCGATCCGGCGCGCCGTGGCGCCACGCTCGCCATTCATTCGATGCTGGGCTACGCGGGCGGATTCGTGGGGCCGCTGGCGATCGGCTGGACGCTCGACGCCGCGGGCGGCATGTCGCCGCTCGCCTGGGGTCTGGCCTTTGCCGTGGTCGCCGTCCTGATGGCTCTGGCGATGGCGGTGTTCGTTGCCATCCGTCCGCGCGAGCTCGAAGGCGATCGCGGCGTCTGAGAGGTCGTCACCCACGCCTCAATCCAGGGAGTGGATATATGGTTCATGCTTCTTGAGTGAGGGCGTTGCACGAGCTGTCGAAGCCCCCTCACCTAGCCTCTCCCCCGCTAGGCCCCCCGCTGGGGGAGAGGAACATGAGATGTGTCCGCTCCCTGGACGGCTCGCCGGCGCCGCCATACAGGATGCCTGGAGCGGAATGCGATCAGGGCACGCCGACCAGCGGTGCGCTCGGCAAGGAGTGTCGCAGCGGCCAGCCTTTGACAAGCCCGTAGATCGCCGGAATCACCAGCAGAGTCAGCACCGTCGAGCTTGCCATGCCGCCGATCATCGGCACGGCGATGCGCTGCATGACTTCCGAGCCGGTGCCGTCGTTCCACAGGATCGGCAGCAGTCCAGCGACGATGGCCGTCACCGTCATCATCTTGGGCCGCACGCGCTCGACGGCACCTTCCATGATCGCAGCCTCGAGGTCGGCACGACCGAAGGCGCGCCCTTCCCGCTCGCACCGTGCCCGCCGCGCGGCCAAGGCCTGGTCGAGGTAGATCAGCATGACCACGCCGGTCTCGGCCGCGACGCCGGCGAGGGCGATGAAGCCGACGGCCACGGCGACGCTCATGTTGAAGTCCATCAGCCAGACCAGCCACAGGCCGCCGACCAGCGCGAACGGAACCGACAGCATCACGATCAGCGTCTCGGCGATGCGGCCGAAGTTGAGATAGAGCAGCACGAAGATCAGCAGCAGCGTCGCCGGCACGACCAGCTTCAGCCGGGCTTCGGCGCGTTCGAGATATTCAAATTGGCCGCTCCACACGGCGTAGGTGCCGGCTGGGAAAACGACCTTCTCCTGGACGGCGCGGCGGGCGTCGGCGACATAGCCCGCGAGGTCGCGGTCGCGGAAGTCGACGTAGACATAGACCGCGAGCTGGGCGTTCTCGGTGCGGATGGTGGTCGGCCCCTGCGTCAGTCTCACCTCGGCGAGCTGCCCGAGCGGCAGCATGCCGCCCTTCATGGTCGGCACCAGAACGTCGGCGGCGATGGCGCGCGAATCGGAGCGGAAGTCCCGCGGATAGCGCACGTTCACAGAATAGCGCTCGCGGCCCTCGATGGTGGTCGTGACGGACTCGCCGCCCAGCGCACTGGCGACCACCTGTTGCACCTCGTCGATCATGACGCCGTATTGCGCCAGCCGTTCTCGGTTGGGGACGATCTCGAGGAAATAGCCGCCGGTCACGCGCTCGGCATGGGCCGATGTCGTGCCCGGCACGCCGCGGACCGCGGCCTCGACCTGGCGGGCGACCTGCTCCAGCTCGCCATAGTCGCGGCCCAGCAGCTTGATGCCGACGGGCGTGCGGATACCGGTCGCCAGCATGTCGATGCGCGCCTTGATGGGCATGGTCCAGGCGTTGCTGACGCCGGGGAATTGCAGGGCGCGGTCCATTTCGGCGACCAGCCGGTCCGCCGTCATCCCGGCGCGCCACTCGGAGCGGGGTTTCAGGTTGATCACCGTCTCGAACATTTCCAGCGGCGCAGGGTCGGTCGCGGTGTTGGCGCGGCCGGCCTTGCCGAACACCGAGGCAACCTCGGGGAACGACTTGATGATCTTGTTCTGGGTCTGCAGCAGCTCGGCCGACTTGGTGACCGAAAGTCCGGGCAAGGTGACGGGCATGTAGAACAGCGTGCCTTCGTCGAGGCTCGGCATGAACTCTGCTCCCAGCCGCGTCAACGGCCAGACGCTGGCCGCGAGCGCGGCAATCGCCAGGGCGACCGTCAGCAACCGCGCGCGCAGCACCACTCGGATCATCGGCCGGTAGAGCCAGATCAGCACGCGGTTAACGGGATTGCGATGCTCCGGCAGGATGCGGCCGCGCACGAACAGCATCATCAGCGCCGGCACGAGGGTGACCGACAGCAGCGCCGCCGCGGCCATGGCCAGGCTCTTGGTCCAGGCCAGCGGCTTGAACAGCCGCCCCTCCTGCTCCTCCAGGGCGAAGATCGGCAGGAACGAGACGGTGATGATCAGCAGGCTGAAGAACAGTGCGGGCCCGACCTCGATGGCCGCCTCGACGATCGCGTCGCTGCGGGAACGACCGGGCTGCAATCGCTCGAGGTGCTTGTGGGCGTTCTCGATCATGACGATGGCGGCGTCGACCATGGCACCGATGGCGATGGCGATGCCGCCCAGGCTCATGATGTTGGAGCCGATGCCCAGCATCTGCATGGCGATGAACGCCATCAGCACGCCGACCGGCAGGGTGATGATGGCCACCAGGGCCGAACGCACATGCAGCAGGAAGACGACGCACACCGCTGCGACGATCAGGCTCTCCTCGATCAGGGTCGACTTCAGGGTGGCGATGGCGCGATGGATCAATTCGGAACGGTCGTAGACCGTTTCGATGCGCGCGCCCTCGGGCAGCCCGCCCGCGATCTCGCGGATCTTCGTCTTGACGTTGTCGATGACATCGAGCGCGTTCTGGCCGAAACGCTGAAGGGCGATGCCGCCCACCGCCTCACCCTCACCGTCGAGCTCGGTCACGCCCCGCCGCTCATCCGGGCCGAGCTCGACGCGCGCCACGTCGCGTATCAGGACGGGTGTCGGGCCGTCGGCCTTGAGGACGATCTGCTCGAGATCGGCCATGCCACGGAGATAGCCGCGGCCACGCACCATGAACTCCGCCTCGGCCATCTCGACGACCCGGCCGCCGGTCTCGCGATTGGAGGCGCGGACGGCGTCGAGCACGCGCGACAACGGGATGCCGTAGCTCCTGAGCTTCACCGGATCGACGACGACGTTGTACTGGCGCACGAAGCCACCGACGCTCGCCACCTCGGCGACGCCCGGTGCCTTGGCGACGCCGAAGCGGACGTACCAATCCTGCAGCGAACGCAATTCGGCCAGGCTGCGGTTCGCCCCCACGACGACATACTGGTAGACCCAGCCTACGCCGGTCGCGTCGGGTCCGAGGGTCGGCTTCACATTGGCCGGCAGCCTCTGCGCGCCGGAGTTCAGGTACTCCAGCACCCGGCTGCGCGCCCAGTAGATGTCGGTACCGTCCTCGAAGATCACGTAAACGAAGGACACACCGAAGAACGAGAAGCCGCGCACCGCCCGGCTCCTGGGGACCGCTAGCAAGGCGGTGGTGAGCGGATAGGTGACTTGGTCCTCGACGACCTGCGGCGCCTGACCGGGCATCTCGGTATAGACGATGACCTGGGTGTCGGAGAGATCGGGCAGCGCATCGAGCGACAGGCGGCCGACGGCGAACAGGCCGCCGCCGACCAGACCTGCCGTCGCGATCAGGACCAGCAGCAGATTGCGCGCCGCCCAGCGGATGACGGCGGCGATCATTTGCCGTCTCCAAAAGCGGACAGTGCGGCGCGGATGTTGCTCTCTGCATCGATGAGGAAGGTTGCCTGGGTTACGACCTTCTCGCCGGCCGAGAGCCCATCCAGCACCTGCACGAAACCCGGCACGCGCGCGCCCAGGCGAACCGGTCGCGGCTCGTAACGGCCCTCGCCGCGCTCGACCAGGACGACCTGACGTCGGCCGCTGTCGATCACCGCCGAGTCGGGCACGGCAAGCCGGCTGCCGTCGATCGGACTTGCGATCTCGACCGTGGCAGCCATGTCGGCGCGCAGGCGGCCGTCGGGATTTGCAACCTCGATCCGAAGCCGCGCGGTGCGGCTCTCCTTGCCGACCGCCGGATAGATATAAGTGACCTTGCCTTCGAGGGGCTGCTGCGGCCAGGCGTTCACGACGATGCGCGCCCTGTCTCCCACCTTCACATAGGCGAGATCCTGCTCGTAGACCTCGGCCATCACCCACATGGTCGAGGTATCGACGATGCGGAACAGTACCTCGCCCAGGCCGAAGCGCATGCCTTCCACGGCCATTTTCTCGACCACGGTGCCGGCGACGAGCGAACGGATGGTGACAGTGCGCAGCGGCGCGTCGCCGCGCCTCAGCCTTTCCAGATCGGCCTCGGGATAGTCGAGATTGCGCAGCTTGTCGGCGGCATAGGCGCTGCGTCCGGCCAGGCGCCATTCCTGCTGCAGCACAGCGAGCTCGGGGCTGTACACCTCGAACAGCGGCTGGCCCGGCTTGACCACGTCGCCGGTGGCATTGACGAACAGCTTCTCGATCCAGCCCGCGTACTTGGGCGCCACGACGTATTGCTTGCGCTCGTCGAACTGGACGGTGGCGAAGGCCCGCACGAGGCGCGAAAGGTCGTGTTCGCGGACCTCCTCCGTGCGCACGCCCAGCCGCTGCACCTTGTCGAGACTGAGCTTGACCGTGCCTGGCGTCTCGGCAGCCTCATCCTCGCAGACCGGGATGTAGGCCATGTTCATGGAATCCTTCTTGGGCACCGGCGAGGTGTCGGGACCGCCCATCGGGTCGCGATAGAGCTTCACCTTGCCGCCGGGGCAGGCCGGGTCGGCGGCGCTTACCTGTTGTGCCGCGCCGATGACGGAGAAAACGGCGATGAGAACGGCGCCGGCGAGGCCGGGCCGCACAATGCTGACGACTTTCATGAATCCCTCCGCGAGGGCGCACGCCTGTGCGCCGGCTCAAGACGACGGACGAGGGATCAGGTTCTGGGAGGGAAAGGGTCCGGAGGCGGCGACAGGCCGCTCATCGCGGTGGTCCACGGCGACCATGGCACCGTCTGGAAGCCGACGGCCGGCAGCTCGACCGAAGCGACGGCGAGCACGGGCGCGCCGGCGGAAACCACCTGCAGGCAGGCGGCTGCAGGCTTTGGGCACGGCAAGCCGTCGCAATCGACGCAATGACTGCAAGGTTCGGCGCCAACGGCGGCGTTGCGGTCCGCGCTCGCCCGCACAGTCGCTGCCTCGGCCACGGTCATGAAACTGCCCGCCAGGATCGCGAGACAGCTCAAAAGAGCGGCAAGGGCGCGCAAGCGCTTCATTGGCATAGGATGGGGCGCCGAACTTGCCCTGCCAAGAGGCTTGAGGTCACAGGTCTGCGATGAAAGGTTTGACTGCCCTGGCGGGCGCACCATCTCTCAGCGCTTCGCGACTTCGCGGGCGACGAAAACCACGATCACGCCGAGGCTGACAGCCATGATGGTGATGAGGGCGGTGGGAACGAACATGACATCCATATAGGGACGCCGTGTTTTGTTCCGATGTCGTCTTTGCGGCGGCTTGTATCGTCTGTGTTGCGGAAGGCAAACTCATGTCCTCCCCCGTCATACGGGGGAGGATATAGGAGGGGGCAGGCAACAGACCAAGTCTGACCAATTTCAGATCAAAATGATCTCTTCCTCGGCCGGATCGACTCCAGGGCTTTCCCCCTCCTTTGTCCTCCCCCGCATGACGGGGGAGGAGATATGACCGCCCGTCAGTTCGTCGCCGCCTTCTTCGCCAGCGACAGCACCTTCTCCAACGCTTCCTTGCCGGGCATGCCCTTCTTCTCGGTCTCGGCGACCCAGGCATCCCACACCGGCTTGCCGGCGGTGGCGATCAGCTTCTCGCGCATGTCGGGCGTGACCTTGATGACCTCGAGCTTGCGCTTCTCGAACAGCGGGAAGGACTTCTTGTCGGCCTCCTCGTAGGCCACGCGCTGCAGCCGATAGGCTTCGGGCTTGGCGTCCTCGAGGATCTTCTTGTACTCGTCGGGCAATGCCTTCCACGCCGTCTGACTCAGCACCACCGAATTGTGCACGATGCCCAGCTGCATGCCGAGCGTGTACCACTTCGACACTTCGTGCAGCTTGTAGGCCGTGAAGCTGTAGGTGAAGGGGAACGACGCGGCCTGGAAGGTGCCGCGCTCGAGTGCCGTGTAGACTTCCGGCGCCGACACGGACGTGGGCACTGCGCCCAAAAGCTTCATGGCGTCGCCCAGGCCGCCTAGGGCGCGCACTCGCATGCCCTTCCAGTCCTCGAGATTGCGCGGCGGCTTGCCCGATCCCATGAACTCGTAGTTCGGCAGCAGCAAGGTCATGAAATGCATGGCATTCCACTTCGAAAGCTCGTCGACCACCGGCTGCCAGGCCTGGTAGCCGTCCTGCACCTTCGCCGACGCCACGAGGTCGTCGATCGGCAGGAACGGCATGTCGAGCACGCCCTGCAGCGGCGTCTTCGCCGGCGCGTAGGAGTAGGCGACGAACGCGCCCTGGTAGGCATCGACCTTGATGCCGTCGAGGAAGTCCTTCGCCTCGCCGAGCTGCTCGTTGTACTTGAGGTTGATGATGAAATTGCCGCCGCTCTTCTCCTTGGCCATCTTCGCGAGGTGCTCGAAGGTCACGGTCGCCGCCCGCGGCGGCCCGTAGAGCGAGAAGGTCCAGGTGACCTTGTCGGCGGCCTCGGCCGGCAGCGCGGCGAGCAGGCCCATTCCCAACGATACGGACAGCGCAACCCTTCTATACATGACGACTCCTCCCTGACTTCAGTCTGTGCTTTCGACGATGAAGGTGACGATCTCGGGGAACGCCGTCAGCACGCCGAGGGTGATGATGTCGGCGAAGATGAACGGCCAGATGCCCTTGAAGATGTCGCGCACGGAGATGTCCGGCCGCACGCCGTTCACCACGAACACCACCAGCCCAACCGGCGGCGACAGCGAGGCGATGCCCGAGAGCTTCACCAGCACGATGCCGAACCAGATCGGGTCGTAGCCCAGCGCGGTGATCACCGGGAACACCACGGGCAGGGTCAGCAGGAACATGCCGATGCCCTCGAGCACCGTGCCGAGGACGAAATAGAGCACGTAGATCGCGAGCAGGACGGCGAGCGGCGGCAGGGCGAGATGGGTGACCCAGTTCGCGATCTCCTCCGGCATGCCCGAGAAGCCGAGGAAGCGCACGAAGATCAGCACGCCCCAGATCACCGTGAAGATCATCACGGTGAGCCGGGCCGAATCGAGCAGGCACTGGCGCAGCTCGCCGCGCTTGATGCCGTTCTTGAGGGCGAAGGCGAACACCGCGAAGGCGCCGAGCGCGCCGGCCTCGGTCGGCGTCGCCCAGCCGAAATACATGCTGAGGAAGATGATCAGGATGACCAGGAAGATCGGCGTCGTGGCCGGCAGCGATTCGGCGCGCTGGAACCAGGTGTAGCCGGTGATGCGCGGGCCGAGCTCGGGTTTGCGCCAGCAGCGCCAGGTGATGATCATCGCATAGACGAACGCCGAGAAGATGCCGGGCACGAAGCCGGCGACCAGCAGCTTGCCGATCGACTGCTCGGTGACGATGCCGTAGACGACCAGCAGCGTGCTGGGCGGGATCAGCGAATCGAGCGTCGCTCCCGCGGCGCACACGCCCGCGGCCAGGCGCTTGTCGTACTTGGCCCGCAGCATCTCGGGGATCGCCACCTTGGCGAACACGGCAGCAGCGGCGCTGCTGGCGCCCGATACCGCCGAGAATCCCGCGACGGCGAACACCGTGCCGGTGGCGAGCCCGCCGGGCAGCCAGCCGAACCATCGTCGCGCCGCCTCGAAGGCGCTCTGGGTGATGCCGGCGTAGTAGGCCAGGTAGCCGATCAGGATGAACATCGGTAGGACCGACAAGGTGTAGTTGGCGCCCGAGGTGTAGGGCGCGATGCCGGCGGTGCGGATGCCGGCGTCCCAGCCGATCAGCCAGACCAGGCCTGCCGTGCCGACCAGGGCACCGGCGAAGGCGAAACGCATGCCGGCGAAGCAGAGAACCAGCAGGGCGACGACGCCGATGCTGCCGATGACAAGCGGGCTGAACTCGATCATCGGCGTTCCTCTCGGCCCAGTTCTTCCCGACCGAGTGCCTCGGCGATCTCGTCCTTGACCTGCGTCTCGATGGTGATGAGCTTGGGCACCGCGACGGGCGCAGCATCCGGGTGCCTGATCATGCGCAGGTAGCCCCAGATCTGCAGAGACATCCGCAGCCACAGCACGGAGAGGGCCAGCGGCACCATCAGCTTGGCGGGCCAGGTCGGCAGCTTGATATCCATCGTCGAATCGCCGATGGACCAGGCGCGCAGGAAATTGGTGAAGCTGGCGTAGACCAGGACGGTGATGATGAGGAGCGCCATCGCCACGCCGAACAGCTCGACCTTCCAGCGGTTCGTCGGCTGCCAATTCATGGTCAGGTCCATGCCGATGTGGCTGCCCAGGCGCTGGGCGTAGGCGATGCCCAGGAAGGCGAACAACGACGAGGCCTGCTCGATCCAGTCGATGTAGCCGTAGATTGCGAAGTCGAAGACGGTGCGCCCGACGATCTGCGCCACGCCAATGAACATCAGGAAGAAGATGGCCAACGCGGCAATGATGTTGAGGCTGTCTTCGACATGCGACAGGGCCTGATCGGCCCACCGCAGCAACGCAGGCGCGCCCGCCCGGTCGTCGACGCTCATTCGCGCGATCCCATCTCGGCTCCCTTCCCAGAGCGGCGTGGGATCACTTACCGGACCACCATCGTACCCCCGCTACACGCGCACGTTATGCTAGGGGCGCAAGGCGGATCAACCCTGTTGGCGGCTGCCGCAACAATTTCAGCCGGCGACTCAGCGTTGCGGCAGCCCGGCCGCAAGCCACGCATCGACCAGCGGTCGGAAGACCCGGTCCTCGATACCGACCGTCACCAGGAAGCGGTTCACGGAGAAGGTCGGATCGAGGGCCAGCACGCGACCCGCCTCGGCTTTCGCCTCGTCCCTGCGACCGAGCTCGGCCAGCACCGCCGCCAGGAAGGCGCGCGAGACGCTGAAGCGTGGATTGAGCTCGACCGACCGCATCGCGGCATCATGAGCGCGATCGAACTGGCGCAAATGGAAGAAGGAAATCGCCCGGGCATTGAACGAAAGGTAGTTCAGGCGGTCGAACGGGCTGAGCCGCAGGGCGCGCTCGCTGCGTTCGAGTGCCGTCGCGGCATCGCCGAGCCACGACAAGACCAGCGCGCTCGAGCTCAGGGCAAAGAAGTTCGAATGGCTGAGCCTGAGCGCTCGATCGAACAGGCCGAGCGCCCTCTCATGGTCGTGCGCGTCGAGCGACATCACGAAACCCGCGATACCCAGAGCCGAGGGATCGTCACCGCCATGGGCGACCGCCGATTGCGCATGATGGATGGCGGCCGCGCGATCTTCCGGCTTCAGCCCCGCCCGGCTGTAGCGCGCATGGTAGCACAGGGCGAGCGGCGCATGGGCGCCGGGATATGTCGGCTCGAGCTCGAGCGCCTTCTTCAGGATCGGAATCGCGATCGCGGCCTCCTCGGCAAGATGGCTGTAGGCCAGGGGAGAGGCGCGCAGCACGAGGTCGTAGGCGTCGAGGCTGAGCGGTCGCTGCCGGCCGCGCGCCGCTTCGGCATTGCGCAGCGTGGGCTCGATGGCGCCGACCACGTTCATGGCGATTTCGTCCTGCAGCGCGAAGATGTCCCGCAGCGTCCGGTCGAACCGCTCGACCCAGACATGGCTCCCTGTCTCGGCATCGATCAACTGCGTCGAAATACGGACCCGGTCGCCGGCCTTGCGAACGCCACCCTGCAGGAGGTAGCGCACACCGAGCTCGCGGCCGACCTGCCGGACGTCGGCGACGCGTCCTTTGAAGACGAAGCTCGAGTTGCGCGCGATCACGAACAGCCACTTGATCCGCGCCAGGCCGGCGATGATGTCCTCGACCATGCCGTCGGCGAAGTATTCCTGTTCCGGATCGCTGCTCATGTTCTGGAACGGCAGCACCGCGATCGAGGGCCGATCGGGCAGCACGAGCGACACGCTTGTCGCGACCGCCGGCGCACCGCCTGTCTGCTCCTTGTGCACGCTGCCGACGAAACGCACGCCCTTGCGTGGCAAGGTCTTGATCAGGAGCTGACGGTCGCCGTCGTCGCCGACCGACGAACGCGCGGCGTTGATGCAGGAAGCGAGCGCGGAATCCGAGACGATGCGACCCTGCCAGACAGTGGCGATCAGCTCGTCCTTGCTCACCACCCGTTCGTTGTTGAGCACGAGGAAGGCCAACAGATCGAACACGCGAGGCTCGAGGGCAACCGGATTCCCGGCGCGGCTGAGCTCACGCCTCTCGAGGTCGAGCCGAAACTCCCCGAACAAAAAGGCCAAATCCGCCCCCGCAAACGGCCGCTTCGCACGATGCTGAGAGAATCCCAATGAAAAGACAATACCGGCCCAAGAAGGTCGCCAAGCGGCCACGGCCCACCGCCTGCATGATCGGTCGCGAAAGCAGGGACCATGCCGATGCAGGAAAAGACCTCGACCGCCAGCTCGCGCTCCGGCGCCCCGACCCTGGCCGCCGTGCTTGTCGCGGCCATTCTGGCAATCGGTGGATCGATCATCTGCGGGCCTGCGGTGCGGGCCTCTCTGGAGCGCCAGCGGACCGCGGAGATCGATCGCGAGGATCGCGAGGTCTGCGCCCAGCTGGGCGCGACCGAGGCCTCCAGCCATTCAGCCTGTGTCGAGGCGCTGACAAAGGTCAGGCGTAGCCACGAGGAACGGCTGTCTCGAGACCCGATCTTGTAAGCAGGGAGAACGGCCATGGACGACGTCAAGGCATCGAATCTTACGCGCCGCCGTTTCATCGGCACCGCGGCCATCGCCGGCCTGGCAGCCGCGACGTCGCCCGTGCGGCGAGCGCGGGCTGCCGACCCGATCAAGATCGGCTTCGCGATGTCGCTCACCGGTCCGGGCGCCGGCGCGGGCAAGATGATGCTGGTGGGCCGCGAGATCTGGAAGGAGGAGGCCAACGCCAAGGGCGGCCTGCTCGGCCACCCCGTGCAATTCGTCTACTACGACGACCAGAGCAATCCCGGAAACGTGCCGGGCATCTACACCAAACTGATCGACCTCGACCGGGTCGACTTGCTCTGCTCGTCCTTCGGCACCAATCAGATCGCCCCGGCCATGCCGATCGTCATGGCCAGGAACATGGTCTACATGGGCCTGTTCGGCACGGGCGTGAACGACACCTTCCGCTACGACCGCTATTTCCAGATCCTGCCCAACGGGCCGGAAGGCAATCGCAGCCTGTCCCTGGGCTTCTTCGAGGCGGCAAAGGCGCTGGGCACGGCGCCGCCGACCGTGGCGCTGGCCGGCGAGGACACCGAGTTCGGCCAGAACATCCTTGCCGGTGCGCGCGCCAACGTGGCAAAGCTCGGCCTGAAGGTCGTCTACGACCGCACCTTTCCCGCCGCCACGGTCGACCACACGCCGATCGTGCGAGCGATACAGAGCGCAAAGCCCGACCTCGTCTTCGTCGCGTCCTACCCGATCGGCTCGGTCGGCATGGTGCGCGCCGTCAACGAGGTCGGCTTCACGCCCCGGATGTTCGGCGGGGCGATGATCGGTCTCAGCTTCACCAGCACCAAGGCCCAGCTCGGCCCGCTGCTGAACGGCATCGTGATCAACGAGAACTACGTGCCGGAACCGACCATGAAATTTCCCGGCATCGAGGCTTTCCTGGAGCAGTACCGCGCCCGCGCCAAGGCTGCCGGGACCGATCCACTGGGCTTCTGGTCACCCTTCGCCTACGCGGAGCTGCAGATCCTCGGCCAGGCCGTCACGTCGGTCGGCGCGATCGACCAGGCAAAGCTCGCCGAGTACATGCACAAGACCCCATTCAAGACCATCGTCGGCGACGTCAAGTTTGGACCAGACGGGGAATGGGACAAGTCACGCATCCTGTTCGTCCAGTACCGCAACATCCAGGGCAATGACCCAGGCCAGTTCCTCCAGCCGGGCAAGGCCGCGATCCTCTATCCGCCGGCCTTCAGGACCGGCGAACTGATCCATCCCTTCGCCAAGGCCCGCACCCAATGACGAGCGTCGCTCCCATCGTAACGCCCCTCGCACCAGAGGACGCCCTGCCGCCGCATCTCGAACTGATCTGGATGGTCACGGCAATCTGGAAGGCGCGTGCGGTCTATGCGGCGGCCAGCCTCAGCCTTGCCGATCTGTTGCAGGAAGGGCCGTGCAGCGTTGCCAGGCTCGCCGAACGCACGGGAACGCACGCGCCCTCGCTACACCGCCTGCTGCGGGCGCTCGCCAGTTTCGGCGTGCTCACCGAAGTCGAGCCGCAGCGCTTCGGCCTGACGAGGCTGGGCGCAGCGTTGCGGCGTGACGCACCCGGTGCGGCGCGCTCGACGGTGCTGACCCTCGGCGGCGACTGGCAATGGCAGGCATGGGCAAACTTCGTCCCGAGCCTTTGCAGCGGCGGCACCGGCCTGGCGGCCGCGACCGGCCAGGAGCTGTTCGACTATCTCGGCGCCCATCCGGAGGACGGCGCCTGCTTCGACGAAGCCATGGTCGGCCTGTACGGCAGCCTGTGGCCCGCCGTGGTCGCGGCGTGGGACTTCTCCTCGCTGGGCTCCGTGGCGGACGTCGGCGGCGGCGTCGGCCTGTTGCTGGCCGAGATCCTGTCGACAAATCCCGGCGTGCGCGGCCTGCTGCTCGACCAGGCATCGACGGTCCCCAAGGCCCGTAGACTGATGGAACAACGCGGCCTCGCCGATCGCTGCGCGATCGCCGCCGGTGACTTCTTCGCCGATGTTCCCGCCGGGCACGATTGCTACATCCTGGCCCACGTCCTGCACGACTGGGACGATCCGCAGTGCCTGTCGATACTGCGGCGCTGCCGGACGGCCATGCATCGCGAGGCGCGCCTGCTCATCGTCGAATCCGTGCTGCCGGCTGGCGATGCGCCCCATGCCGGCAAGCTCCTCGATCTCGTCATGCTCACGGTGACCGGCGGACGCGAGCGAAGCGAAGCGGAATTCGAGGCGTTGCTTTCGGCGTCGGGCTTGCGGCTCTCGCGAGTGGTGCCCACGACGGCCCAGCAAAGCATCGTCGAAGCTGTTGCCGCCTGAGACTCGCCTATTCGCGGCACGGCCAATTGAAGCGCAGGATCCCGAGCACCATGCCCTTGAAGTCCTGGCGATCGGCTTCCGGGCGCATCACCTCGATATCCTTGACGATGACGGAGACGATCTCCTGCCGCGACAAGCGCAGCGGCACGCAGAAGCGATAGTCGGGCTCGAGCACCTCGCCGATATAGAGCAGCGCGTCGACCGCGCCGGCACACTGGCCGGCGGCTTCGGAGCCGACCGATTCAGGATGCTCGAGGAAGACGCGGCAGCCGGGTAGCCAGGCACGGACCGCGGGGTCGGGCTTGTCGAGCGCCTGGGCGCGGCCTGCGTGCGCCTGCAGGACGAGCAGCAAGGCGAGCGCCAAGGTCGCCGCGACGTGCGGGCCCTTCATGCGACGAGCCCCTCGAAAAGGTCGACAGTCATGGCTGCGATTCCCCGCGGTCTTCGGCGCGCGGAAGAAATCACGCGGGAGCGAGCAGGACTGTGCGAAAACACACCCTGCCTCAATACGGTCACATCGAGATCAATCGACCTGGATGCCGAGCGGCGGCAGGACGCGGCGATAGCGCTCGATCTCGCTCACGACATAGGCACTGAACTCGGCGGGCGGCAGGCAGACGACGTCGCTGCCGTTGTCCCGAGCGTAGGCCTCGAACGACTTCTCCCGGGCGCCCTTCGACAGGGTCTGGAACAGGCTCTGTACCAGCACCGGAGGCAATTTTGCCGGCCCCCAGAATCCCGACCAGCCGGGGATGTCGGCTTCGATACCGAACTCGCCGAAGGCCGGCACGTCGGGCAGGAGCGCGATGCGCTCAGCGCTCGACACGCCGAGCGCGCGCAGCTTGTCCGCCTTCAGGTACTGCATGATGAGCGAGGGCGAGACGAAGAAGCAATCGATCGTGCCGGTCATGGCATCGTTGATCGGCGTGCTCTTGTAGGGGACGTGCGTGAGCTGCACCTGAGCGCTGCGGCAGAACAGCTCGCCCACCACGTGAGTCGTGTTGCCGATGCCCGACGAGCCGTAGGTGAGCCTGCCGGGTTCCGCCCGCGCCGCCGCCAGGAACTCCTGCAGGGTCTTGAAGCGTGAGCCGCCGCCGACGATCAGGCCGAAACCCTGGCTGCGCGTCAGCAGGGTGATCGGCGTGAAGCCCTCGATCGAATCGTAGGGCAGCTTGCGGCTCAGCACGGCGTTGGTGGTGTGCCCGCCCGTGGTGAACAGCACGGTCGTGCCATCGGGTCGGGCGCGCGAGACTTCCAGCGAACCGATGCTGGTGCCGCCGCCCGGCTTGTTGTCGACCATGACGCTGCGCCCGGTCGCGAGCCGCACCGCCTCGCCGAAGACGCGCGCCGCGTTGTCGGTCCCCGAACCGGCGGCGAACGGCACGACGATGCGCAACTGGCCTTCCTGGGCAAGCGCCGCGCCCGGCATGGCGAGGCCGGCGAGACCGCCTTGCAGCAGCCGGCGGCGCGTCCCGGTCATGACGCGCGGCTCTGGATGGCATCCATGGCCTTCGTCAGCGCGGCGGCGGGATCGGAAACGCCCGAGGCGCTGCGCCAGCCGACATAGCCGTCGGGGCGCACCAGTACGGCGCCGCCTTCGTCGATGCCGTAGGTCTCGCGCCAGCGCTCGTCGGCCGGCTGCAGCCCTCCGTTGCCGACGAGAATGGGCGCGACGTCGATGCCGTTGCTTGCCTGCATCGCCTTCGCCGCCTCGGCCCATTCGGCACCCCTCGCGCCGGCCACCAGCGTAAAACCTTTGCCGACGAGGTCGATGGCCGAGACGCGCTCGCCGTCCGGGCGCTGCAGCCAGACATGAGGCGCGCGTCCGCCCGGACGCGCCGAAGCCACATAGTCCGTGATGGGGTTGGCGACGGCGGGCGGCGGGGTGCCGTCCGGCACGACGGCGGCCGAACGGTAGCTCGCGCCGAAGATCATGCCCTGCTCGTTGAGAAATTCGGGTCGCGCGCCGGTGGTCTCGCTGGTCTTCTGCAGACGGCCCATGGAGATCGCGTTGGCCAGGGCCTGCTCGGTGATGATGCGGGCGAGCGGCTGGCGTTCGTCGTGATAGCTCTGCAGGAGCGAGTCGGCCGCCTTGTCCTGCAGCACCAAGGCGAGCTTCCAGCAGAGATTGTGGACGTCCTGGACGCCGGTGTTCATGCCGAAGCCGCCGGTCGGCGGCATCTCGTGGGCGGCGTCACCTGCGAGGAAGATGCAGCCATGGCGATACTGCTCGGCGACATGGGCCGAGGCGACCCACGGCGCCACGCCTAAAATCTTCACCGGCAGGTCGGGTACGCCGGCGGCGAGCCGCACCAGCTCCGTCGAACGCTCGGGCGTGAAATCCTGCGGCGCATAACCCTGCGCCTTCAGCGAATTCACCAGGAAGCCCCAGCGGTCGTGAGCGTTGATGGTAAGGAAGGTGCCGCGCAGCCTGTCGCTCTCGATGAAATAGAGCGCGGCCGGCCGATCCGCGGTCCAAGGCCGAAGGTCGGCCTCGAGCAGGATGTTGACGCTGTCGTAGACGTCCTTCTTGCCGTCCATGCGCACGCCAAGCGCGTTGCGCACCTGGCTCTGTGCGCCGTCGGCCGCGATCATATATTGCGCTGAAACTTTCCGCTCGGCACCGGTGACGACGTCGCGCAGTGTCGCGGTAACGCCGGCGCTGTCCTGGGTGAAGCCCTTCAGCTCCGTGTTGAAGCCGAGCTCGCCCGGCGGCTCTGCCTCGGCGCAACGACGCAGCACCGGCTCGAGATAGTCCTGGGCGCAGAGGCAGGCGCGCACCGGCGAGACGTCGGTGCTGCGCTCGCTGCGGCCCCACGGCACGCGGCGCTCGATCTCCTCGCCGGCCAGGGACTTCGCCCAGACGATGAAGCCGGTGCGCTCGGGCGGCAGGCCGGCCTTGCGCACCGCCGCCTCGATGCCCTGCTGGCGAAAGACCTCCATGGTGCGGGCATTGATGCCGCGCGCCTTGGGATGGATCGCGGTGCCGGGATGGCGCTCGACCAGCAGCGAGCGGATGCCGAGGCGCGACAGCAGCAGCGAGGCCATCAGCCCCACCGGACCTCCGCCGACGATCAGGACCGGAACCTCCGGCATCGCGTCTTCCTCCTTGTTCCTTCCCCTGGGGCTCAGGGCCGGCCTGGCCGGAAATCCTGATTGGCGAACGGCCCGCCGCCCTTCGGCACCTGGATCACGATCATCTCGAGCTTGGCGCTCTGGTGGCAGGCATTGCAGGCCGCGGTCAGTTGCCCGTAGGCCTCGTTGAAGCGCGCAACATCCTTGGCCTTCACCGCCTCCTCCATGGCCTCGAGCGGCGCGGTCGTCGAACCCTTGATCAGGCCAGCGACGTCGAGGTCGCGCCACTTGGGCACCAGTCTTGCGACATGCTCCAGCGCCTCCTCGAGCTCGTGGACCTCGAAGGCGGCGTAGGCCCAGTTGCGGTGCTCCAGTGCCAGCCCGACCTTCAGGTGGCGCGGCTGCACCGTCATCGTCATGAGATCCCCCAGGCCCGGTCGATAGGCCGGCGATGGGTCGCCTTGCGCGATGGTGAGCGGCAACACGGCAGTTGCGATCAAGGCGAAGACGATGGTCTGGCGGCGGCTGGACATCGGTCTCTCCCTCGGGGGGGGAACAGCGCAAGAGAAGCACGATTCCCCTTGCCTGGCGACCAGCGCGCGTGCGGTGTCTCCGCGATCGGTGCTAGACAGCGGATTGAACAAAGCGAGCAGCCGGTGACACGCAATCTCAAGGTCTTCAGCACCATCGCGGTGCAGGGCGCGCTGGAAGCGCTGGTGCCGGCATTCGAAAAGAACAACGACTGCCACCTCGCCATCACCTGGAACACAGCGCCGGTGCTGGTGAAGCGGCTGCAGGGCGGCGAGACGGCGGACGTGCTGATCCTCAATCGTGCCGGCATGGATACGATGGCGCGCGACAACCGCGTGCGGCCGGGGTCCGACGTCACGTTGGCGAGCTCGGCCACCGCGCTCGCCGTCAAGGCGGGCGCGCCCCGTCCCGACATCTCGACACAAGAGGCGCTGAAGCGGACCCTGCTGTCGGCGCGCGCCCTCTCCTACAGCGATCCGGCGGCGGGCGGCGCCAGCGGCATCTATTTCGCCAAGCTGCTGGAGCGCCTGGGCATTGCGGGCGAGATCAAGGCCAAGACCAAGTATCCGCCACCCGCCGGCCTGTGCGGCGACCTGCTGGCGAGCGGCGAGGTCGAGCTCGCCGTTCAGCAGAAACCCGAGCTGCTGCAGGTACCGGGCATCGAGATCCTGGGACTGCTGCCCGGCGACCTGCACATGGTCACGGTGTTCGTCGCCTGCGTCGAGGCGTCGAGCGCCGAGCCGGCAGCGGGCCAGGCGCTGATCGACTTCCTGCGGTCGCCCGCCTCGGCCGCGGTATTCCGCGCCAAGGGACTCGATACGGCCTGAGCGCTGCGGCCGCAGCTCGGGTTTTTCAGTCTGCCGCCGGCAACATCACCGTGAAGGTCGAGCCCTTGCCCGGGGTGCTCTGGATGTCGAGCCGGCCGCGATGGCGGTTGACCACGTGCTTGACGATGGCGAGGCCGAGGCCGGTGCCGCCGAGCTGGCGCGAGCGCGCGGCGTCGACACGGTAGAAGCGCTCGGTGAGGCGCGGCAGGTGGTTAGCCGGGATGCCGTCGCCTTCGTCCGCGACAGCGACGGCGATACGGTCGCGGCCCATCGCTCGCGCTGACACGCGCACCGTCGTGTTGGGCTTGGTGTACTTCAGCGCGTTGTCGACCAGGTTCTGGAACACAATGGTGAGCTCGTCGTAGTCGCCGACGGCGCGCGGCAGGTCGGGCTCGACGCTGAGCTCGAGCGCCACCTTGCGGCTTCCGGCCTTGAGCTGCAGCAGGTCGAGCACGCCCTTCAACACGCGGTCGATGTCGATCGCCGCATCCGGCCGGGCATGCTCGTGCTGCTCGATGCGCGACAGCATCAGAAGATCGTCGACCAGGCGGCGCATGCGGTCGGCCTGCTCGGCCATGATGCCGAGGAAGCGCTCGCGTGCGGCTGTGTCGTCGCGCGCCGGACCGCGCAGGGTCTCGATGAAGCCGGCCAGGCCCGCGATCGGTGTCTTGAGCTCGTGGCTCGCATTGGCGACGAAGTCGGCCCGCATGCGCTCGGCGCGGCGCAGAGCGGTCGTGTCGTGCAGCACGATCAGCGCCAGCGAACCATCGGCCGCCGCGCGCGGCAGGCGACGCACATGGGCCACGACGTCGAGCTCGGGCGGACCGGGCAGCACGAAGTCGACGACCGCCTGGTCGGCGCCGGTGAAGTTGCCGTCGGTGGTCTCGAGCAGGCCGTCGATCGCGGCGAGAAGCTGCGGCTGGCGGAACATGGTCGACAGGTCGCGCTCGGCCCCGGCTCTGCCCAAAAGGTCGCGGGCGGCGAGGTTGGTGCGCACGATGCGGCGGCCGCGGTCGACGGCGATCAGCGGGTCGGGCAGGCCGTCGACGATCGCCTGGGCGGAGGCGGCGAGATTGTCGATCGAGGCGCGCTGGCGGCGCCAGCCGGCCGACAGCTGCGCCGCCGCCGTCGCCAGCTCCTCGGTGGCAGGGGCAAAGGAGAGCCGCGGCATCACGGGCTCGCGCTCGTCCGAAAGCTCGCCGACGAAGCGGGCGAAGAGGGCCAGCGAGGCGAGATAGCGCTGCACCAGCCAGATCGTCACCACGGCGATGCCGGCCATGGCAACCAGTGTCGGCCGCCCGGCAAGATGGCCCGACCAGTAAAGCGCCAGCAGCGCGGCGAAGGACGGCGCCAGGGCGACGGCGTTGGCGGCGAAGTAGCGGCGCAGCGGGACGGGCTGATCGGCCACGACGCCTCCCTACATGTAGCGGCGCGGCGCGAAGAAGCGGATTGCCAGAAGCCCGTAGACGAAGCCGCCGACGTGGGCGGCCCAGGCGATCTGCTCGCCACCGGCGCCCGGCATGCCGCCGAACAGGCCGAAGAAGACGTTGAGCGCGATCCAGATCCCGGCGATCGGATAGAGCGACGGCAGGCTGCCGACATAGCGCATCAGCATCAGCACTGCGCCGAACACACCCGAGATGGCGCCCGAGGCGCCGATCACCGGATCGACGGAGTCGGGATAGAGCACGATCTGCACGGCGCCCGCGACGATGCCGGCCGACAGATAGAAGAGAACGAAGCGGCGCACGCCCAGCATGCGTTCGACCGGCGCGCCGAATGCCGCGAGGGTCACCATGTTGATGACGAGATGCATCCAGCCGCCATGCAGGAACTGGTAGGCGACCGGCGCGGCGATCTGGGTCAGGAGGTCGGCATGGCCGCCGGTGTAGGCGGCGGGCACCAGGCCGAACATCAGGATGATGGTGTTGTCCGTCGACTCGCCCAGCAGGCTGCGCAGGAGCTGGACGGCGACATTGATGCCGATCAGCCACATCACCGCCGGCGGCAGGTTGATCGCCCGCTCGCCCGTGCCGCGTCCCCGCCCCGGGCGGTCGCTGTTGTCGAAAGGCATCCGGCTGCTCCGTTACGAACCCTGGCGCTGTCGTACCCTTGCTTAGCGCTTTAGGCGGCGTGAGCCCAGCCAAAGAAAAACGCCGCCCAGGATCAGCGTCGGCGAGCCGCAGAGGATGGCGACGCCGCCCATCTCGCCAGCGGGATTGCCTTCGGTGACGGCGAGGATGCAGCCCAAGGTCAGGATCAGGACGATCGAGCCCGAGATGGCGAAGAACCAACCGAGACCGCGGCCCTTCGGCGGCGACGGCGGGTGGATGGGCGGCGGCGGTGGGACGGGTGTCGGTTCGCTCATCGACGCGCCTCCGCCCGTCGGGCGTCGGCCAGGCGGGCGTTCCCGGCCGCACCCGGGCGATAGAAGGTGTTGTAGGTGTCGAACGGGATGATGGCGCCGTCCGGAGTCACGAAATGGACGCAGGAGCGCTTGACGTTGCCCAGGCAGAAATTGAAGCGGTCCAAGAACTCCACGATGGTGACGCGGAAGACGTTCTCGTAGCCCGAGCCCTCGGGCATCGGCACGTCGGGCAGGCAGCAGAGCAGCGAGCCCAGGCGCTCTGCCGTGTTGGTATCGGCGGTCGACAGCGACAGCAGGTCGACGAAGCGCCGGCGCAATTCGGGATACTTCTCGAAGGAGATGGCGTTGGGCACCGCGGGCAACAGCGCCTCGCGCGGCACCAGCGAGGTGAGCGGGATCACCCGGGCGCCGTCGCGCACGCCGTAGCCGATCGAGATCGAGGCGGGATTGCAGGGCAAGGGGATCATGTCGCCGTCGGCGAACACGCCCGAGTCCTCGACGATGCGGCGGCGGATCTCCGACAGCACGATGCGGTTCTTCTTCGGATCGAAGCCTTCGTTGCGGCCGGCGTCCTGCACCGGCTGGAAGTTGATGCCGCGCACGCATCGGTATTCGAGCGCATGGCGGATGATCGGCCCGATCTCCGTATCGTTGACGCCGCGCTTCACCGTGCAGACCAGGGTCGTGGAGATGTTGCGCGCCTCGAGATTGGCCAGCGCCTGGCGGCGGATGCGCGACAGCGCGGCGCCGCGGATGTTCTTCAGCGCGTCGTCGTTCAGGGAATCGAACTGCAGGTAGACCTCGAACCCCGGGCGCAGCTCGGCGAGCGCGTCGCAGAAGGCCGGATCCTCGGCGATGCGGATGCCGTTGGTGTTCAGCATCACGTGCTTGATGGGGCGGCGGCGCGCGGCCGCCAGGATGTCGAGGATCTGCGGATGGATGGTGGGCTCGCCGCCCGAGATCTGCACCAGGTCGGGCTCGCCTTCGCTGCGCACCAGGGCGTCGAGCATGAACTCGACCTCGGCGAGGGGGCGGTGGCTGTCCTTCTTCGGCGAGGAATCGGCGAAGCACACCGGGCAGGCGAGGTTGCAGGCCTCGTTGACCTCGACGATGGCGAGGCAGGAATGCTGCTCGTGGTCGGGACAGAGCCCGCAATCCCACGGGCAACCGCGCTCGGTCCTGGTGAACGGCGCCAGGGGACGGTCGCCGGGCTTCAGGTACTCCAGCGTGCGGCGCCAGTAGACCGGGTCGTCCGACACCAGGGTCTTCATCACGCCGTGCTCGGGGCAGCGCTTGGAGTAGTAGACGGCGCCGTCCTCCTCGATGATCTTGGCTGGCACCAGGCCGAGACAGGTCTCGCAGAGCGACGTCGTCTGGCCGAGAAAAAGATAAGGCGCCGATTTACGCGCTACGCCGTCGTACATGCGCGGCCCCCGCTGCGAATCATCGCTGCAGCGTACAGGACGAGGCCGAGACAGACAAAATGGAAGAGGTTGAAGGGGCCCAGGAGCGTTGCATAGGGCTTGAAGAACTCCCAGGCGAAGCGCTGCAGGCCGTACCAGCCGACGGTGAGGTAGAAGCCGTTGGCCAGCCAGAAGCGGTCGCGGGCGACGAAGCGCTGGATCAGCACCACGAACATCGCCGCCATGGCGAGCGATTCGTAGAGCTGCACGGGATGGCGGCCGATGCCGTCGCCGAAGTCGACGGCCCAGGGCACGGCCGTCGGCGTGCCGTAGGTGAAATCGGCGAGGCCGGAGAAGAAGCAGCCCAGCCGGCCGACGGCGACTGTGGCGGCGAAGGGCGCGGCGAAAACGATGCCGGTCGAGCCGCTGACGCCGGTGAAGCGCTTGAAGGCTTCGATCGCGGCGATGGCGCCGGCGATGCCGCCGACCATGGAGAAGCCGAGCGCATGCTGGCCGCTCAGGAGCGCGTTCGCCGTGCCGAAGAACATCGCGCCGCAGAGGGCGCCCGAGCCTGCCGTGACGGCATAGAGGCCGGGATGGGAGACGCGATTGGCGGGCAGCGCCTCAGCGGGAATGAGATGACGCGTGGTCAGCACGAAGACCGTCATCGACGCCAGCCACGCCGCGACGTCGAACACGGCGTGGATGTACGGCAGACCGAAGTAGCTCATGATTCGGACCGCGGGCGTCCCGCCCGCTCATGATCAGGAGCGGGCGGGACGCCCGCGGGCGGGCGTCCCGCCCGATAATGATCATGAGCGGGCGGGACGCCCGCGGTCCGCGTATGACTACTTCTTCGGGCCACCCTGTCCCGTCGCGCGCAGCCTGAGGCGCAGCGCGTTCAGCTTGATGAAGCCTTCAGCGTCGCGCTGGTCGTAGGCGCCGGCGTCGTCCTCGAAGGTCACGGTCTTCATCGAGTAGAGCGACTTTGGCGACTTGCGGCCGACCACGGTGGTGTTGCCCTTGTAGAGCTTGAGCCGCACCGTGCCGGTGACGTTCTCCTGGCTCTTGTCGATCAAGGCCTGCAGCATCTCGCGCTCGGGCGAATACCAGAAGCCGTAGTAGATCAGCTCGGCGTACTTGGGCATCAGCTCGTCCTTGAGGTGCGCCGCACCGCGGTCGAGCGTGATCGATTCGATGCCGCGATGGGCGGCGTACAGGATGGTGCCGCCCGGCGTCTCGTAGATGCCGCGGCTCTTCATGCCGACGAAGCGGTTCTCGACCAGGTCGAGGCGGCCGATGCCGTTGGCCTTGCCCAGCTCGTTCAGCTTCGTGAGCAGGGTCGCGGGCGACATCTTCACGCCGTCGATGGCGACGGCATCGCCCTTCTCGAAATCGATGGTGATGTAGGTCGCCTTGTCGGGCGCCGCTTCGGGCGAGATGGTGCGCTGGTAGACCATCTCGTCGGCCTCCTCCCAGGGATCCTCCAGGATCTTGCCCTCGCTGGACGAGTGCAGGAGGTTGGCGTCGACCGAGAACGGCGCCTCGCCGCGCTTGTCCTTGGCGATCGGGATCTGATGCGTCTCGGCGAACTCGAGCAGCTTGGTGCGCGAGGTGAGCTCCCATTCGCGCCACGGCGCGATCACCTTGATGTCGGGCTTCAGCGCGTAATAGGTGAGCTCGAAGCGCACCTGGTCGTTGCCCTTCCCGGTAGCACCGTGACAGACGGCATCGGCGCCGAGGTCGCGGGCGATCTCGATCTGGCGCTTGGCGATCAACGGCCGGGCGATCGAAGTGCCGAGCAGGTACTGGCCCTCGTAGAGCGCGTTGGCACGGAACATCGGGAAGACGAAGTCCTTCACGAACTCCTCGCGCACGTCGTCGATGAAGATGTTCTCGGGCTTCACGCCCGCCATCTCCGCTTTCTTGCGCGCCGGGCCGAGCTCCTCGCCCTGGCCCAGGTCCGCGGTGAAGGTCACGACCTCGCAGCCGTAGGTCGTCTGCAGCCACTTCAGGATGACCGAAGTGTCGAGGCCACCGGAATAGGCCAGCACGACTTTCTTGATGTCGCCCTTCGTGTAGGGCCCGGTATAACTAATGCTCATGACTGGCGGCTTTCGTGTCCGATCGGTGAAGGCGCGCGAATATAGCTGTGGAATGCAGCCGGGCAAGCCGCCGCAAAGACGCTATAATCGATCCCAAAGTAAGCTAAGCCATGGCCTCCGCCCTAGATCGTCTCAGCTATGCCGCACGCCAGATGTCGCGTGTGGCCTGGTACGCCGGCCACTACGCCGCCGGCCGGCGGCTCCTGAAGCCGATGCCCAAGCCCGACTTCCCGGTCGGGCCGACACCCTCGCGCGAGGAGATGACCAAGGACATGCGCGCCGTCTTCGAGCGCGAATGGCAGGACATCAAGGCCGGGCTCTTTCCCGCCCCGCGCCCGCTCTCCTTCGACCCCGGCGAATTTTTGCGCCGCAGCGTGCTCTACTTCCGCGACCTGCCGCAGGTCGACGCCCGCCGCCACGGCCGGAGCGACGAGCTGCCGCCCGGCGAGCAGGGCGACGGGCTGCCCGACTACTACCGCCAGAACTTCCATTTCCAGAGCGACGGCTGGCTCTCCGACCATTCGGCCACGATCTACGACACCCAGGTCGAGGTGCTGTTCACCGGCGCCGCCGACGTCATGCGCCGTCGCGCGCTGAAGCCGATCGCCGAGTGGATGGCCGGCCGCAACCAGCGAACGCTCAGCGGCCTCGATGTCGGCTGCGGCACCGGCCGCCTGCTCGCCTTCCTGCACGACGCCTGGCCCGGCATGAAGTTCACCGGCCTCGATCTCAGCCCGCCCTATCTCGCCGAGGCGCGCCGCCTGATCGGCAGGACGGCTCGGGTGAAGCTGATCGAGGGTGCGGCCGAGAAGCTGCCGTTCGACGATGCCAGCCTCGACCTCGTCGTATCGTCGTTCCTGATGCACGAACTGCCCGCGGAGGTGCGGACGCAGGCGCTTGCCGAAATGAAACGTGTGCTCAAGGCGGATGGCTTGGCCGTGATCGTCGATTCGATCCAGAAGGGCGAGCTGCCGGAGTGGGACGGTCTGCTCGACCTCTTTCCGCACTACTTCCACGAGCCGTATTACGCCGAGTACGCCAGCGGCAGTGTCGAGGCGTGGGGCGAAGCGGCGGGCCTAAAGGTCGTCGCGAAGGAGCGCGCGTTCCTGTCGACGATTACGGCGTTCTTTCCGTCGTCTACAACGCCACCTTCTCCCGCCGCCCGCGCAGGCTCGCGCTCTTGAGCTGGCCGCAGGCGGCGAGGATGTCGCGGCCGCGCGGCGTGCGGATGGGCGCGCTGAGCCCGCCGTCGTTCACGATCTCGGCGAAGCGGTGCATGCGGTTGTTGGAGCTGCACTCATAGGGCGCGCCCGGCCAGGGGTTGAACGGGATCAGGTTCACCTTGGCGTGGATCGGCTTCAGGATCCGCACCAGCTCGCGGGCGTCGGCGTCGCTGTCGTTGACGCCCTTCAGCATGGCGTATTCGAAGGTGATTCGCCGGCTGTTCCTGGCGCCCGGATAGGCGGCGCACGCGGCCAGCAGTTCGGCGATCGGCCATTTGCGGTTGATCGGCACCAGCGTGTCGCGCACTGCGTCGTTCACGGCGTGCAGAGAGACCGCGAGGTTGACGTCGAGCACCTCGCCGACCTTCGGGATCATCGGCACGACGCCCGAAGTCGAGAGCGTGATGCGCCGGCGCGACAAGGCGATGCCCTGTTCGTCCATGACGACCTTCAACGCCGTCGCCACGTTGTCGAAATTGTACAGCGGTTCGCCCATGCCCATCATGACGATGTTGGAGAGCATGCGGGTGGTCTCGGTCGGCGTCGGCCATTCACCGTAGCTGTCGCGCGCCACCATGAACTGGCCGACGATCTCGGCCGGAGCGAGGTTGCGCACCAGCGGCTGGGTGCCGGTATGGCAGAAGCTGCAGGTCAGCGTGCAGCCGACCTGGCTCGACACGCACACCGAGCCTCGATCCTCCTCGGGGATGTTGACGGTCTCGGCCTCGTTGCCGTCGGGGAAGCGCAGCAGCCACTTGCGCGTGCCGTCGACCGAGCGCTGCTCGGTGACGATCTCGGGCCGCTCGATGACGAAGAGATCGGCCAGCCGATCGCGCGTCTTCTTGGCGATGTTGGTCATCAGGCCGAAGTCGCGCACGCCGTGCCAGTAGATCCACTGCCAGACCTGGCGGGCGCGGAACGGCTCCAGCCCGGCCTCGGTGAGCGTCGCCTTCAGATCCTCGCGCGACAGGCCAACCAGGTTGCGGCGCGTGTCGTTGCGGCCGCGGAACGGCTCGACGATCTGCAGCGGCTCGGTGGGCAAGGGGGCGGCCATGGTGGGCCTGAGATAGTGCATAGACCCTTCGCCCGCTAGGCCCTCTTGCTCATGTCCTCCCCCGCTTGCGGGGGAGGATACAGGAGGGGGCGAGCAGCCCACGGCTCTCGGCCTGTTTCAGATCGGAACGATCTCATCCCGGCCGAGGCTGGCTTTGGGGCTTTCCCCCTCCTCTATCCTCCCCCGAAGACGGGGGAGGAGGCATGAGGGTTATCTTTGCGCCCCCTGCTGCCAGGCCTCTATGGTCGGGAAGCGATGGATGAAATTCAGGATATTGAGGGTCAGGTTGTCGCGGACCACCAAGGCAGCGCCGATCTCGAGCACCAGGACCAGGACGACCGTCGCCTTCCACGGCAGCAGCCGGGCAACGGCGAAACCGGTCATCATGGCCACCATGTCCAGCAGTGAATTGAGGATGCTGTCGCCGGTGTAGCCGGCGGCCAGCGCCTGCTTGCGGTAGGCCTCGATCACCCAGGGCGAATTCTCGGCGATCTCCCATGCGCCCTCGATCCCGGCTGCGATCGCCAGCCGCACGAGTACCGGCGTGCGCGGCAGCAGGAGATGGAGCAGGCCGTAGAACAGGATGCCGTGGACGATGTGCGAGGGCGTGTACCAGTCGAACATCTGCTGGGAGAGCTCGGCTGACCAGATGTCGCCAACCCACAACCGGACGGTGCCGCAGCTGCAGATCCAGACGCGGCCCATCAGGTGCAGCACCAGGGCCTGCGCGGCCATGATGGCCAGGATGACGGGTCCGGCGATCCTGGCGCCGGTCATTTGCCGGCTTGCGCTCGGCGCGCTCGAAGCCGCTGCTTGCGCTTGTAGATCGGCTCGCCGAACGGCGGCACCACCAGGGGCTCGGTCGGGCCGCCCTCGGCGACCGGGCGCGGGGCGTGGCGGCCGAGGCTGAGCTGGCGGTCGTACATGATCAGCGCCCCGGCCACGCCCAGGTTGACCGAGAACCGGGTCGGGATCTTCACCACATAGTCGCAGATCGACTGCACGTCGGCCGACAGGCCCTCGCGCTCGGCGCCCAGGATGTAGGCGGCCTGGCGGGGGTGGCGGAAGCTCGGCAGCTCGATCGCCTGGTCGGTGATCTCGATGCCGACCAGCCGGCAGCCCTGCGGCAGGCGAAAGGCTTCCAGGTCGGCGAAGTTGTAGGTTGGTACCGAACGCGGCGTGTCGGAGGTGTCGCTGTGCGCGCCCTCGCGGCGGTTGTACTGGGCGCGCAGCGTGAACACGAAGGAGGCGCCGAAGGCATGGGCGGTGCGGAACAAGGTGCCCACATTCATGGCCTTGCTGACGCCGTCCACACCGATGCCGAAATAGCCTTTCATGCGCAGTCTTTTTGTTGTTAATCCTTTGCAGGCGCTGCTTCCCCCGGGTAGCGCCGCGCCCGCCGTGAAACAAGGCCAGAATGACCCTCCCCTCGCCGATGGATGATGTCCGCGCCCAGTACGAGGCGCTGCCCTATCCGCCGCGCGACCCGCGCGATGAGGCGATCCGCCTGATCACCGGCACCCCGAGCCACATCCTCGAAATCAACCATTACCTCTACTCCGGCCGGCTGAACTTCATGCGGCCGTTCCGGGCGCTGGTGGCGGGCGGCGGCACGGGCGATGCCTGCATCATGCTGGCCCAGCAGATCGCCGACCGGCGCTGCCCGGGCGAGGTCGTCTATCTCGACATCTCGACCGCCTCGCGCGCGATCTGCGAGGCCCGCGCCAAGGCGCGCGGCCTGCGCAACATCAACTTCATCACCGGCTCGCTGCTCGACCTGCCGTCGATGGCGATCGGCCAGTTCGACTACATCGACTGCACCGGCGTGCTGCACCACCTGCCCGATCCTGCCGCCGGCATGCGCGCGCTGGCGAGCGTGCTGCATCCCGAAGGCGGCGTCGGCGTGATGCTCTATGGCGAGTACGGCCGAAGCGGCGTCTACCCGTTGCAGGAACTGCTGCGCACCCTGGCGCCGCCGTCGATGGCGCTGGAAGACCGCATCGCCATGACCAAGCGGCTGATCCGCTTCCTGCCGACCACCAACCTCTTCCGCCGCAATCCCTATCTCAACGATCACGTCACCGGCGGCGACGCGGGCCTCTACGACCTGCTGCTGCACAGCTGCGACCGCGCCCTCACGGTACCCGAGATCGGCATGATGGCGCAGCTGGCGGGCCTGCGTGTGGTCGCCTTCCTCGAGCCGGTGCGCTACGAGCCCGCGACCTACATGAGCGATCCCATCATCGCGCGCCAGGCGAGCTCGCTGCCGCTGATCGAACGCGCGGCCTTCGCCGAGCGCCTGGCGGGCAACCTGCGCACCCACGTCTTCTATGCGACACGCGCGGGCTTCGACACGGTGGCGCGGCCCGAAGACACGTCCGCCATTCCGGTGCTGCGCGAGATGGATGCCCAGAAACTCGCGGCCGGCCTGCAGCCCGGCACGCCGCTGATCGCCAACCTCGACGGCTTCCCCTGGCGCGCGCAACTGCCGCCGCTCGCCGCGCGCATCGTGTCCCAGATCGACGGCCGCAAGACCGTGGCCGAGATCTACACCGCGCTCGGCGCCCAGGGCGGCCTGCCGCAATGGGAAGATTTCTACACGCAGTTCGAGGACCTCTACGTCAAGCTGAACGGCGTCAATCACCTGCTGCTGCGCTTCAGGACCTGATCCCCGACAAAGCGATGAGCGGTCACCTTCTGGCGCTCGGCCTCGGCAACTCGCTCCTCTGGTCGCTCTATCTGCTGCTGACCCGCCATGTCGTGAGCGGCGCCCGGCTCGACGCCTGGGCCTACACCCTGGTGCAACTCCTGGCGGCCGGCCTGGTGATGCTGTGGCTCGGCCGGCGCGCCGCCGGGACCTGGCTGGAGCTTCTGGCGCCCTGGACCCTCGGCTACGCCTTCCTGCGCGTGGCGATCAACGGTGCGACCGCGGCCGCGATCGTCTGGCTCGCCATCACCGAGAGCACGCTCCTGGCGACGGTGAGCGTGCTGATCGGCGCGATCTCCGGCTGGTGGTTGACGCGCAAGGCGCCGCCGCGGCACGACTGGCCGGGCCTTGCCCTGCTGGCGATCGGCATCGTCGCGTTCGCGCTGACCCTGGCGCCCGAGGCATGGCGCGGCCTGGGCTGGCTGGTCGCGTCGGAGGCGATGGCCGTCACCGCCTCGTGGATGATCGCCTATCACCCGCGCAATCGCCTGAACGACCTCGGTGCCCGCAGCCGGTTCACCGGCGAGATCCTGGTGGCCGCGTCGCTGGCGCTCATCCTCGTCTGGTCGGTGCTCGGGCTGGCGGGCGCAATCGCCTCGCCATGGGCTGGCGCCGGCGACGCCTTCGGCCGCCTCGAGCTCTGGCTCTACGGCATCCTGGCCGGGCTGCTGTTCCGCGCGCCCGGCACCTGGCTCGGCTTCTGGACCATCAATCGCACCGGCGTTCAGACCTATCTGATCGCGCTGGCGGCGATGCCGTTCTTTGCCATCGCACTCGAAGCGACGGCGGCGTATCTCGGCTGGGTCGCGCCGCCCGACCTGTCCACCGCCGAATGGAGTGCCGCCCTTGTCATCCTGGTGGCCGCGACCTGGCTCATCGTGGTCCGGATGAAAGCATCCGCCGCTCCATGAGACGGCGCTCGGGCGTCGTGCGGGCAAGCGCAACGGCTCGACCGAAGTGCGCATTCGCCTCATCGTGCCGGCCGAGCTCGGCCAGGAACATGCCGCGCGCCGCTTCGACATAGGGACTGCCGTCGATCGCCGGCAGCGCGGCGAGACCCGCGGCCGCCCCCTCGGACCGGCCGATCGCGACGGCGCGCGCCAGCTCGACGACCGGCGAGCGATCGAGCGCGCCGAGATGATCGTAGATCGCGGCGATACGCCGCCAGTCGGTGTCGGCGGCACTTACCGCCGTCGCATGCAGCGAGGCGATCTCGGCGCGCAGATGCCACACCGTCAGCGCCTCGCCGCGTGCCGAGCGCTCGAGATGGGCGAACCCGATGGCGATCAGGCCGCGGTCCCATTGGCTGCGCGGCTGGTCTTCCAGGAGTTGCGCCACGCCGTCGGGGCCGACGCGCGTCGGCAGGCGCGCGGCGGTGAGCGCCAGCAGCGCTGCCAGCGCGTCGCTCGCCGGGCCTGCTGTCGCCGGATGCTGCGCCAGCGCGCGGGCAAGCCGCACGGCCTCGACGCAGAATTCGGGCTGCACCAGCGCCTCGCCCGACGAGGCCGAATAGCCTTCGTTGAACATCAGGTAGAGCGCGGTGCGCACCGATTCGGCGCGCTCGGGCAGGGCCTCGGGCGGCGGCGCCTCGATGGCGACACCGGCGGTTTCCAAATGCCGGCGCGCCCGCACCAGGCGCTGGGCGATGGCGGTGGGCTCGCTCAATAGGCCGGCGGCGATCTGCGGCACGGTGAGGCCGCACACCGTCTTCAGCGCAAAGGTGACGCGCATCTCGGGCGACAGGGCGGGATGGCAGACGGCGAACAGCAGCGCGAGCTCGTCGTCGTTGAGCTCGCGGTCGAAATGGCCATCGCTTGCCGGCTGCTGCGGTTCGACCTCGAACGCTTCGTCATCCAGCGCGACGTTGCGGGCCTCATGACGCAGCAGGTCGAGCGCGCGGTTCCTGGCCACGACCGCCAGCCACGCCGCCGGCTTGTCGGGCACGCCCTTGAACGGCCAGGACGACAGCGCCTGCAGGAGCGCGTGCTGCACGGCATCCTCGGCGATGGCGATGCGGCCGGCGCCCAGCCGCCGCGCCAGGGCGGCGACCAGGCGGCTCGTCGAATCGCGAGCGAGCGAATCGACGAGCCGCTGGACCGACATGCTCAGCTCGCCGCTGCGCGGGCCTGGCTCATGTCGTCGATCGGCCGGATCTCGACCCAGTTGGTGGCGGAAATCGCCAGATGCGGGCACTCCCGGGCGATGGCCTCGGCCTCGCTCGCGTCCTTGGCCTCGATCACGAAGTAGCCGCCGATCACTTCCTTGGCCTCGGCATAGGGGCCGTCGGTGATGACGGGCTTGCCGTCCTTGGTGCGGATATGCCGCACGCCGCCCGCAGCGAGCTTCTCGCCGCCGACCATGCGGCCCTTCTGGCGGAGGCTGTCAGCCCATGCCATGTAGCGCTTGGTCATCTCCAGCATCTTCTCGCGCGGCAGGTCGGCGTTGTAGCTGGGGGCTTGGTGCAGCAACAACATGTATTGAGCCATTGTCGATCTCCTCTGGTAGTGACGGGCAGGCGTTTTGGCCGCCAATCGGCCAAAAGCGCCATCCGTCACCTCATCGACGTTCGGGCTTGGCGGGAATCGACATTTTTCCGTCATCCCGACCGGAGCCGAGCGCAGCGAGGCGTAGCGGAGGGACCTTTTCGTTTGCACCGCCGACAAGAAGAGGTCCCTCGGCTTCGCTCGGGATGACGGGGGGTCACGCCGCCTTTTTCAGCGCGTCCGGATTGATGACGTTGATCGGCTTGCCGTCCAGCCAGGCCTCGATGTCCTCGATCGTGCCGGCATAGAAGTGCCGGTAGCTGTCCTCGACGACGTAACCCAGGTGGGGGATCAGAGTGACGTTCTCGAGCTTGGTGAAGGGATGGCCGGGCGCCACTGGCTCCTTGTCGTAAACGTCCAGGCCGGCATGGGCGATGGTGCCGTTCTTGAGAGCCGCGAGCAGCGCCGCCTCATCCACGATCGGCCCGCGCGAGGTGTTTATGAGGATCGCGCTCTTCTTCATCTTGGCGAGCTCGGCCGCGCCTAAAAGCCCGCGGCTGCGGTCGGACAGCACGAGATGGATGCTGACGAAGTCCGACGTCTCGAGCAGTTCGTCCTTGGTGACGAGCCTGGCGCCACCCTTCGCCGCCTTCTCCTCGGTGAGGTTCTGGCTCCAGGCCACGACATCCATGCCGAAGGCTTTTGCATAGCCTGCGACGCGGCTGCCCAGGCGGCCGAGACCGATGACGCCCAGCCGCTTGCCCTCGAGAACGACCATCTGCTCGATGCCGTCATGCCAGCCACCCGAGCGCATCAGGCGCTCGGCCTTGGCGAGATCGCGGGCGCACATCATCAGCAGCGCCCAGGTGAGCTCGGCAGTCGAGGCGTTGGAGCCGCCGCCCGGCGTGTTGCTGATCGGGATGCCGCGGTCGGTCGCGGCCTTGTCGTCCAGGCTGCTGGCCCGCGCGCCGGTCAGGACCATGAATTTCAGGTTGGGCAGCTTCTCGATCAGCGCCCGC
>JACPOB010000086.1 GCA_016185145.1 Rhodospirillales bacterium
ATGCCAAACGACAAACGACCAGAGGCGCCCGCCACCCCGGCCGACATCAATCGGAATCGATGGCCGGCTTCGATCGGAATCAGGTGGCCGACATCAATCGGAATGCCCGGCCGACTTCAGCGGAATCCGCAGCACGTTCTTCTGCATCACCGGCTCGAAGTCGAAAACGCTCAGCGCCTCGCGCGGCGATTCGATCAGAGGCTGCAGGGCACGCGGCGCCCAGACCAACGGGTCGGGCAGGCGTTGCTCCTCGGCGAGCAAGTCGCCTCCAGCGAGGAGGGGGCTGGCCGCGAGATACTTCAGAAAACGCCGGCGGGCTGAGTTCATGTTCTTCCGGACCGCGCCTGGGTCGCGTCTGACGCGACCTTCCTGCGCGCCTCAGGATCATGAGCGCGCAGGATGCGTGCGGTCCAGAAGAGAAACTACTGCTTCTCCGCCCAGCCGATCATCCTGCCCAGGAAGGCATCGCAGGCATCGATCTGCGAGCGTGCCACGAACTCGTTGGGCTGGTGGGCCTGCGATATGTCGCCCGGGCCGCAGATGACGGTCGGGATGCCGTGGCCGCGGAAGATGCCGGCCTCGGTGCCGTAGGGCACCGCGTAGGTGCGGTTGCCGCCGGTCCATTGCAGGGCGAGCTTGGCGGCCTCCTCGTTCTCCTGGGGCAGCAGGCCGGGCACGAAGGAGCGGCGCATCAGGGTGATGTTGGCGTCGGGATGCTTGGCCCGCATCTTGGGCAGCAATAACTCGGCGATGTACTTCTCGGCGCGGCGCTGCACCTCCCAGGGATCATCGCCGGGCAGGGTGCGGTAGCCCCAGTTCAAGGTGCATTCGCGCGCCAGGATGTTGCCGGCGGTGCCGCCATTGATGATGCCGACATTGATGGTGGTGTGGCCGGGCACGGTGTCGAGGTCGGTGCGCTTGCGTTCGGCCAGCTCGACCTGCAGCTCGTTCAGCCAGTGGATGAAGTCACCGGCGAAGTGGATGGCGCTGACGCCGAGGTGGGTCATCGAAGAATGAGCCTCGAAGCCGGTGAAGGTGGCCACGATGCCGCCACCGGCATTCTGCGCATTGACCACGCCCATCATGGTGGGCTCGCCCACGATCACCGCCTGGGGCCGCGGCACGGCGCCGACCAGGCGCTCGGCCAGCGCATGCGCGCCCAGGCAGCCGATCTCCTCGTCGTAGGAGAAGGCGAAATGCATCGGCACCTTGAGCCTGGCCCGCTGGAAGGCCGGAACATTGGCGAGGCAGGCGGCGACGAAGCCCTTCATGTCGCAAGTGCCGCGGCCGTAGAGGTTGCCGTCGTCCCTCTCGGTGAGATCCCAGGGATCGGTGGTCCAGGGCTGGCCGTCGACCGGCACGACGTCGGTATGGCCCGACAGCACGACGCCGCCCTCGCGATCGGGGCCGATCGAGGCGAACAAGTTGGCCTTGGTGCCCTCTTCGTTGGGCACCAGGGTGCTCTCGACCCCGAAGTCGGTAAGGTAGTCCCGGATGTAGTGGATCAACTCCAGGTTGGAATTGCGCGAGGTGGTGTCGAACGCCACCAGGCGCTTCAGCATGTCGATGGACGTGGGTGCGGTACTCATGCCGGCACCGTCGCACGGTTCGTGCCGTAAGGCCAAGGGACTGAAAATGCTTGTGAAATTGAGGCTTCGTTTGACTCGGGCGGGGCTCGCCGCTAGAACCGCGGCGCATCCGTCGTGGATATCGATCGCCGGGGTCTTAACGGGCTGCGGAGAGGTGGCCGAGCGGTCGAAGGCGGCGGTTTGCTAAACCGTTATACGGGGATAACCCGTATCGAGGGTTCGAATCCCTTCCTCTCCGCCACCCTGCTTCGCGCTGCGCGCTACGCAGGGTGCCCTCCGAAGCTTTAGCGTAGGAGGGCTGTAACGATCTGACGTCGATCTGCGTCTACCGAAGCGATGATCTATGTCTACCTGCTTCGGAGCCATGCCGCGCCCGACCAACATTATGTCGGCCTGACCACAGACCTGAAGCGCCGCCTTGCCGATCACAACGGCGGGAAATCCCCGCACACCTCCAAATTCACCCCTTGGCGCCTGGTCTCCTACGTCGCCTTCTCGGACCAAGCCAAGGCAGCCGCCTTCGAACGCTACCTGAAGTCCGGCTCGGGCCACGCCTTTGCGCCGCCACCTCTGGTAACGGCCGCTCACCCGCCACGCAGAATTGCCCTCAGCGGAGTGCGCTCGAGCCGTATAGGCTTTGCTCATCGTGCGGCCCGCCACGCGTCATAAGTTCCGTCCCAGGAATGCGGGTCGTGACGTGAGGAGGAAACCTATGATCATGCGCGTCGCTTTGTCGTGTGTGCGGTTTGTGGTTCTCGCGTTTCTGCTCATCGCACCCTTTGGTAGTGCCTCGGCCCAGAAGCAGGGCGGCATCCTGCGTATCACCCATCGTGACAGTCCCGCCAGCATGTCGATCCACGAGGAAGGGACGATCTCCGTCGTGCTGCCGATGATGGGCGTGTTCAACAACCTGGTCATGTTCGATCCGGCCAAGAAGCAGAACAGCCTCGACGACATCGTGCCCGACCTCGCCGAGAAGTGGACATGGAGCGAGGACGGCAAGACCCTGACCTTCACCCTGCGCAAGGGCGTCAAGTGGCACGACGGCAAGCCGTTCACCGCCGCCGACGTGAAGTGCACCATCGATCTCTTGCAGGGCAACGCGCCGGAGAATTTCAAGGTCAATTTCCGCAAGGGCTGGTACGCCAACGTCGAGAGCGTGACCACGAAC
This sequence comes from Rhodospirillales bacterium, assembly GCA_016185145.1. Lineage (GTDB taxonomy): Bacteria > Pseudomonadota > Alphaproteobacteria > Reyranellales > Reyranellaceae > Reyranella. The sequence goes on from JACPOB010000086.1 coordinate 2,761, forward strand.
GGCGAGAGCGAGGCCGTCTTCAAGCTGAAGGCGCCGCAGCCCGCATTGCTCGGCCTGCTCGCCTCGGGCTTCTCTCCAATCTATCCGTGCCACGTCTCGCCGCGCGAGATGCGCCAGGCGCCGATTGGCACCGGCCCGTTCAAGTTCGTCGAGTACAAGCCCAACCAGACCATCAAGGTCGCGCGCAATCCGAACTACTGGAAGCCAGGCAAGCCCTACCTCGACGGCATCGAGTACACCATCATCCCCAATCGCTCGACGGCGATCCTCGCCTTCCAGTCGAACAAGTTCGACATGATCTTCCCGTTCGAGGTCACCGTGCCGCTGGTCAACGACATCAAGGCCAACCGGCCGGACGCGGTCTGCGAGACCGCGCCGATGAACGTCGCCGCCAACATCCTGATGAACCCCAACCCGCCTTTCGACGACATCGAGGTGCGCCGCGCCGTCGCCATGACACTCGACCGCAAGGCGTTCCGGGACATCATGACCTCGGGGACCGGCGACGCCGGCGGCGCCATGCAGCCCCTGCCGGAGGGGCGCTGGGGACTGCCGCCGGAGATCCTGCGCGAACTGCCGGGCTATGGGCCCGACATCGCCAAGAGCCGCGAGCAGGCACGTGCGATCATGGCGGCCAAGGGCTATGGGCCGAACAAGCCGCTGAAGGTCAAGGTCGCGACCCGCAACTTGCCGACGTACCGCGATGCGTCGGTGGTCCTGATCAGCCAGCTCAAGGAAATCAACATCGACGGCGAGCTGCAGCTGGTGGATACGGCGCAGTGGGTGCCCAAGCTGATCCGGCGCGACTACGTGATCGCCGTCAGCCAGGTCGGCAACGGCGTCGACGATCCCGACCAGAACTATTACGAGAACTACGCCTGCGGCTCACGCACCTACATGGACTACTGCAACAAGGACGTCGATGCGATGATCGCCGCGCAGTCGGCCGAGCGCGACCCCGAGAAGCGCAAGAAGATCGCCTGGGAGGTCGACAAGAAGCTGACCAACGAGGCGGTTCGGCCGATGCTCTATTACATGTACGGCGTCACATGCCGGCAGCCCGGCCTCAAGGGCGTCAATATCCAGGTCAACAGCATCTACAACAACTGGCGCCTCGACGACGTCTGGCTGGAGTAACCCCTTGCCGCTCGCGGTGACCCGGACTAGCTCTCCGGGTCACCGAGAATGAAGCAGAACACCCGGCCATAGGTCTCGCAGAGATGCGTGCCGCCATCCGGGGTCGTCATGAAGATCATCTTGCTCTTGGGCACCACCAGCCATTCGCGGCCGTCCCAGGCGCGATAGAGGCCGTCCTCGCCGACGTACGATTGAGTCGGCCGGCAATCGCCCTGCTGGCCGTCCACCGAGCCGTTGCAGCAGCGTGAATGCGTATCGGGCTGGCGAAGGTCCTTGTACCAGTCGTGATGCTGCGCATGACCGTCGCCGTGGCGACCCGAGGGCGGCGGCGACTGGCTCGCCGCCGATGCGGCGATTGCGGTCACGGTGACGGAAAGCAGCGTGGAGGCAACTCGTCGAAGCGTCGGCATGGCGAACACTCCAGGTGAGCACGAAAGGGTGCTCTTCCGCCGGCCGTCAGGCAACTGCCTGTGGCGTGAAAGGCGGGAAGGGCGGACCTCGCCCGAGGTGGAGACCCGCCGGCGCCGCGGCTCTTCAAAATCTCGCAGTGCCTGGATCGAGCCCCAGCGCCACCCTTCCGCGGACGACGTAGTTGTTGGAGCTGAGGGCGACATGCCGGGCCGCGGCGCGCACGTCGCGTGCCGCGCGTTCGAGCGGACACGTCTCGAAGATCGACACCGAGCCAGCGCTCGCAGCGAGCATGTCGACGATGCTCGCGGCGGACTCGGCCGCATGCGTTGCCGCCGTCCGAAACGCCGCGCGCGCCTGCAGCAGGCGTTCGCCGCCGGCATCGGTCCCGGCCATCAACTCGGTCATGGCATCGACCAGGAACGCCCGCGCGGCGCGCAGCATTGCATCCGCACGTCCGACCGCGGCCTGAACCGGCTCGCGATCGCGCAGAAGGCCTGTGCCGCCGAGGCCCTTGTGTCTGGCCAATTCAATGAACGCCGCAATGGCGCCGCCGGCGATTCCGAGTGGGACTGCCGAAATCGTCCACGCGAACACCGATACCGGCGGCATGCGATAGACCATTCCGGGATCGGTCGGCGTCAGGTCGAGGAAGGGATGCACGTGTGCCTCGGGGACGAACACGTCGCGCAGCTCGAAGTCACAACTGCCGGTGCCGCGCAGCCCCGACACGTGCCAGTTGTCGAGGATCGTGACGTCGTTCCGTCCGACATGACAGCAGAGCCGCGGCGCTTCTGGCGCTTCCGCCGCCAACACCATGAACAGCGATGCGTGATGGGCGCCGCTCCCGAAAGGCCACCGCCCGGCAACGCGATAGCCGCCGGCGACGCGCGTCGCCGTGCCGACGGCGCCGGTGGCCGCCGCGACGAAGGCATGGCGATCGGAAAACCAGTCGCGCGCGACAGCCTTGCCGACATAACCGCCGACGCGGCTCATGCCGCCGCCGTTGCCGACGAGCCAGCCGATCGAGCCGTCGAGCGCGGAGGCGGCTTCCACGATGCTCATGAACTCGAATGGGGAGAGCTCGGGTCCTCCGATCGCCCGCGGCAACCACAAACGAAACAAGCCGGCATCGGCGAGCGTCTCGAACACGTCGTCCGGGAGCCGGCGCAGCTGGTCGAAGCTGCCCCGCCGCTCGCGAACGAGCGGCGCCATGCGTTGAAGCGCGTCCAACATCCCGGAGGCGCTGTCGCGACTCACGCCCTCCGTCAATGAGATACGATCGGCCACTGCATTGAGCGGGGTCATGGTGTCTTCCTTGCTACCGACACCATGGCCAAGGGGAGCGGGGAGAGTCCTGAAGTTGCTCTAAAGAAGTTGCTAAAGGTGCCTGAATGGTCCTCACTCGACCGATGGCGAAGGCGCCCCCACGCGGCTTGTTCCGCCTCGATGCTGAATCGGAATCGCTTTTGCACGGCGTCGAACCGACCAAGCTCGGCCGGCGCGCGGTTGCCGTGCTGCGGGCCCTGCTGAGGCGTCGCGGAGAGCCGGTGTCGAAGGAGACGCTGATCGAGGCGGCATGGCCCGGGCTGGCAGTCGAGGAGAACAATCTCTCCGTTCAGATATCGGCCTTGCGTCGCGTTCTCGGCACGGAGGGCAACGGCTCGACTTGGATCGAGACCTTGCCGCGCCGCGGCTATCGCTACATCGGCCCGCCCATTGCGGTCGTCAACGACGTCGGGACCGCGCCGCACGTGTCACCGGCGCTGCCCGAGAAGCCGTCCGTGGCCGTGTTGCCGTTTTCAAGCCCGAGTACGAGCCGCAAGCAGGCGCACTTCGCCGACGGGATGGTCGAGGACATCATCACGGCGCTGTCGCGGTTCAAGTCGTTGTTCGTGATCGCCCGCAATTCGAGCTTCGCTTACAAGGGCCGGCCGGTGGACATCAAGCTGGTCGGGCGGGAGCTCGGTGTTCGCTACGTCGTGGAAGGCAGCATAAGGACGAGCAGGAGCCAGCTGCGGGTGGCGGTCCAATTGATCGATGCGGAGACCAGCTATCAGCTCTGGAGTGAACGTTACGACCGCAGGCTCGCGGATGTCTTTGCCGTACAGGACGAAATTGCGCGGGCGATCGTTTCGGTCCTGCCCGGGCGGTTGGAAGACGCGGGCCGGGACATCGCCATCCGGAAGCAAACCTCGAACATGACGGCCTATGATCTCGTCCTGCTCGGCAATGAGCAGTGGCGGCGCCTCAATAGCAGCGCACTGGCTCGGGCTCGGGAGCATTTCCGCGCCGCCGCCGCTCTCGATCCGAATTACGCGCGCGCGCATGCCAACATTGCCTGGACGATCGTCTGCGAGGCCTTTCTCGAGGTGCCGAATGCAGCAGCGCTCGACGAGGCGCTGGGGGAGATCGAGGTCGCGCTCGACATCGATGACGACGACGCCTGGTTTCATGGCGTCTTCGCGCAACTCCTGTTTCTGCGCCGCGAGGACGACCGGTCCGAAGCGCACTTCGATCGTGCGCTGACGCTCAATCCGAACGATGCCGATGTCGCGGCGGTACTGGCGAACATACTGGTTTACTGGGGGCGCTGGCGGGAGGCGCTGGTGTGGATCGAGACCGCCAAACGCCTGAACCCGTTCCCGCCCAACCTGTACCATTGGTATCACGCGCTCGCCCTCTACGCAGGGCACCGGCACCGGGACGCAATCGAGGTGCTGAAGCAGACGCGTTCGCTCCATAGTTGGTCGCACGGGCTGCTTGCAGCTTGTTATGCCCAGATCGGCGTGCGTGAGGAGGCACGGTCCGAGCTGGACAGCTTCATCAAGGAGCGGCGCCTCGAGTTGCAGCAGAACGGCAAGCCACTCGATATCAAAGGCCTCGACCTGGCCAGGATCCGGGCGGACAGGTATCGGAAGGCGGGTGATCGCAGGCACTTCCTTGACGGGTTGCGCAAGGCAGGCCTCGACATGACGAGCACAGGTCGATGACGCGGAGCCGATGGAATACGCTCTAACTCTTCGACCCCGTCGGTGAAAAGCAGAAGATGTGGAACACCGGCAGCGTCGGCATCGGCTTGGTGCTGCAGACATGGCTGCGGCCGTCACCGAACCGGTCCGGCTCGTCGACGGCATACGCCGGCACCGGCACCCAACGGCGGAATTCCGGGATCCATACGGACCAGCTGCCGTCGTCTTCCGTGCGTGCCCGGACGGGCCGGCAATCCTCGCCGTTGCAGCAGTTGCCGTGGCCGGTGCGCGGCTTCCATTCCTGGTACTGGCGATGCTGCTGGGCATGCCCGCAGCCGAACGCACCAAATTCGCAGTCCTGCGCCCGCGCCGGGTTGCCCAGGGCCGGTATCAGACCTGCTGCGATCAGCACCAGAATCACGAGGCACGCACGGACGCGCCCGCGCACCGCGGTCAGTTTTGTCGTCACGCGCACGAAACGCGACGGCGCCCCGGCAGTTGCGGCGAACCCCTCCATGGTCACCGCGAGGGGCCGCAGAGCGGGTCGCGTTAGTACACCGACTCCAGGATCGGCACTATTTCCTGTGCTCCATTGATCGTGCGCGGATTGGAGAAGGTCCAGTCATCCTTCATGCAGTTCGTGGCGATGCGCTGCAGGTCGTCACGCCTGACGCCGACGTCGCGCAATCGACGCGGCAAGCCGAGGCCGGCGATGAAGCGATCGAGCACCTCGGGCGCGGGCTGGTCGGCCGCACCGAGTGCCGCGCTGATCTCGGCCTGGCGATCGACATTGACCTCGGCGTTGAACGCCAGCACGGCCGGGAGCATGACGCACGACGTGTAGCCGTGCGGCACGCCGGCGCTGCCGCCCAGCACGTGGCCGATGGCATGGCTCGCGCCCATCCGCGTGCCGGTGACGATGCCGGTCATCGAGATCCAGGCGCCGATCTGGCAGTCGAGCCGCGCCGCGAGGTCGGTCGGATCGCGCTTCATCGCCGGCAGCCCGCGGCCGAGCAGGCGCAGCGCCTGCAGCGCCGTGCTGTCGGTGTAGGCGTTGCCGTCGATCGAGCAGTAGGTCTCGACGGCATGATCGACGGCGCGGATGCCGGTCGAGAGCCACAGCCATTCGGGCGTGTGCACGGTGATGGCGGGATCGAAGATCACCGCCAGCGGGATGATGCCGGGATGGATATACGCGTGCTTCAGCCGCAGCCTGGGCTCGGTGATGCCGGCGCGCGCGTTGAACTCGCCGCCGCTCAGCGTGGTCGGAACGCAGATCTGCCGCACGCGCGGCGCCCGATACTGCGGGAAGCTGCGCTTGCCCGTCGTCTCGTCGACGACGGTGCGGAAGGGTTCGAGCCCGTCCGGTTCGCGGATGTCGTGCTCCAGGCAGATGGTGACCGCCTTGCCGCCGTCGGTCGTCGAGCCGCCGCCGATGCTGACCAGCAGGTCGCAGCCCGCATCGCGCGCCTTGTTGGCGCAGGCGACCACCGCGTCGCGCGGGCTGTGCGCCGGCATGTCGTCGTGCACGCCGGCGCAGCGCGTTCCCAACGCGCCGGCGATCTGCCGGACCGCATCGGTTTCACGGTTGAGCGTCTTGCCGGCGAGGATGAACACCCGGTTGGCGCCGAGCCGCTCGGCTGCCTGAGCGACAGCCTCGGCGGCCGGGCGGCCGAACACCACCCGGTCCATCCCGGTGAAGACGATCTCGCCGGCGCGCACGGGGCCAACACGCACGGGGATCGTCACGCCGCCCGAACGAGGTTCACGACGGCGCCTTTGCCTCGCACTTCCGCCTCCTCGAACTCGGCCGCGGCGATTGCCCGGTCGAGAGCGGCGCGCAACGCCTTGGCCGAGTCCAGGGTGATCTCGACTCCGGCACGGGCCCCGGCATCGAGGCTCGTATTCATGAAGTCGAGCGTGATGACGTCACCCAGCAGCGCATGACGGGCATGGTCGTAGGCGACCACCGCCCGCGTGAGCGGAAACCACTCGTCGCCGCGCTTGGCCATGCCCTCGGCGCGGGCGATCTCGATGATCGACGTGCACATGGCGCGGCCTCCTACTTCCTGGCCAGGTGCTTGCCGAAGAAGGCGTGCACCTTGTTCCAGCCGTCCATGCACTGCTCGACCCGGTAGAGCGGCCGGTGCCAGTAGAAGAAGCCGTGGCCGGCGCCGTCGTAGCGGTGGAACTCGTAGTCCTTGCCGAGCTTCTTGAGCTCGGCCTCGTGCTGGTTGACCTGCTCGGGGCTCGGCGCGCGGTCGTCGTTGCCGAACAAGCCGAGCAGGGGGCAGGAGAGGTCCTTGGTCATGTCGATCGGCGCGACCGGCGTCTTGGCGTTGAGCTCCTCCTTGCCCATCACCACGCGGCCACCCCACAGGTCGATGCAGGCATCGACGTCCTTCTTCTGGCAGGCATAGATGAAGGCATGCCGGCCGCCCGAGCAGGAGCCGAACACGCCGACCTTGCCGTTCAGGTTGGGCTGGGCGCGCATCCAGGCCACGGCGGCCGCGGTGTCGCCGACCATCTGGGAATCGGCGATGCCGCCGTCGGCACGCACCTTGGCGGCGACGTCGTCGGGGTTGCCGTCGCTGCCGCCGCCCTCGCGCTCATAGAGGTTGGCGCAGATCGCGATATAGCCGTGGTGAGCGAAGCGGCGCGTCGTCTCGATGTAGAGTTCGCTCCAGCCCGGCAGGTGATGGATCAGCACCACGCCCGGGAAGGGACCTGCGCCGGCCGGCTTGGCCACGTAGGCGGTGATGGGGGTGCCCTTGTCGCCCTTGAGGGTCACGTTTTCACAAGTCATGCCGCGGTAAAATGACATCGATCTTCCTCCGTCCTGCTTGAATCGTTGCTAGCCGGGGCCGACGCGCGTCAGCCGCCCCAGACCATACTCGTTGAGATCCTCGATCGTGACCTCACTTGCCTTGCCGTCCGGCCCGATCAGGAAGCTCACGCCCATGCGCGCCTTCGGCGCTTCCTGCATGGGCGAGTACACAAACACGTCGCGATTGAAGTGCGCCAGCGGAAAGCGCCTGCCGGCCGGTCCGAGATGCAGATACAGCGCTCCCCCCGAATCAGTGACCTTCGCCTCGCCGACATAGTCGTTGCGATAGTCGCCGAGATAAGCCGACATCGGCAGGGCCGCAGCCGGCGAGGCGGGCGGCGCTTCATAGACGAGCGACGGTTTCATCATCTCCTTGTAGCCGGTCTCGAAGATCTCGTCGGCATAAGCCACCCAGTCTCGTGTGGGGCTGCCGGTGAAGACCAGATCGAAGAACGTCTTGGCGATTCCCTCGGGCGCGCCCGTCGGAAAGGCGTTGGACAGCACGACGATTCCGAGCTGCTCGGCTGGAAGCAGGTGCACGAGCGTGCGCGCGCCGGCGCTGAACGCGCCGGCGTGGGCCCATTCGACGCCGTGCTCGCGATAGTCGACGTTCCAGCCGAGCGCGTAAAAGGAAGCGGCGCCCGTCGAGGGGTCGACGCTGCGCACGCTCGCCGGAACGTGCGTCTGCAGCAGCGCTTCCCTGTCGATCATCTGACGAGCCTGGTGTCGCCCGCCGGCCAGCAGCAGGCGCACCCAGTGCGCCATGTCGCGGACGCTCGAGCTTGCACCGCCCGCGGGAGACTGCGCGTCGGCGTTGCGTCGGGTGAACGATGCCCATTCGCCGTCGGCGCGTACGTGCAGGGCGGCGCGATTGGACCGGTTCATGAAGTCGCGATAGCGCGAGCTGGTCGAGGCCATCCCGAGGGGCTTGTAGAGCCTTTCCTCGCAGGCCTCCTCCCAGCTTTTGCCCGAGAACCTGGCCGCCGCGACGGCAGCCTCGGTCAGGCCGAAATTGCTGTACGAGTAGCCGTTGCGGAAGCCGTAAGCCGGCTTTGCCAGGCGCAGCCGGTGCAGGATCTCGCCCTGGGTGAAGCCGAGCTCCTCGATGTCGTCGCCGACATGGCCGGGCAATCCACTGCGATGGGCGAACAGGTCGCGGATCGTCACGTTGGCCGCCGCGAGCTCGTCCTGCAGCGCGAAGCCGGGATCGATGTCGCGGATGCGGCTGTCCCATGAAACCCCATCGTCGCTCACCAGGCCCGCGACCACGGTCGCGGCCAGCGGCTTTGAGACCGACGCGAGCTGGAAGACGGTGTCTGCGTCGACGGCCGCAGGCTTGCCGATCTCGCGCACCCCGAAGCCGTCTAGCAGGACGGTTTCGTCGCGATGGACGATGGTGATCGCGAGGCCGGGCACGAGTTTCTTGTCGACGATCCGCCGCGCGAGTTCCCTGAGATTGGGCAGCGCTGCGGCGACCTTCTCCTTCGTCGCCGCCTCGGCGAGGGCCGGCAACGGAACCCACGATGCCGCGCTTCCGGCAAGGAGCGTCCGCCGGGCAAGCGATCGGCCTCGATCAAGGCGCAAAGTCATCGGCTGAAATTGGTCGAAAGCGCACTCCCGGGAGCGGCCAAGATGGGGTCTCGCCCTACTGATGCGACCCGCGGTGGCCGCTCCCGGCGTGGCGTCCGTGTGGTCCCGCTATGCTGATGCCCGAACGTCTGCGTCAGCAATCGTTGCGGCACGATGGCCCGGTGGAAGCATGCGAACCTCCTTTTGTTGCTGACGACGATAGGCGAATCCAGACACGAGATGCCGGGGCTGTCAATGCCGCGCAGGCATGGCGCGCTGTGTTCAAAAGGGGGAAATCGAAATCCCGCCCATTGGCCGATGTTCGACCGGTGAGGGTATGCTCACCGTCGGAGTAGGAGGACGCGTTCACGAGCACAAAGAAAAGAACATAGACGGGGGAGGAGTCCCATGCCGAGGGTCATCGTTGCGGCGCTTGCCGCGCTGTTGCTGCTGTCGCACGCCGAAGCTCGAGCGCAAGCGTACCCATCGAAGCCCATCAGGCTCGTCATTCCGTTCGGTGCGGGTTCGGCGACCGACGCGCTCGCCCGCATCATCGGCCAGGATATCGAGCAGACGCTCGGCCAGCCGATCATCGTGGTGCAGAAGCCCGGCGCCGACGGCGCGCTGGCGGCCGGCGAGGTCAAGCGTGCGGCGCCCGACGGCTACACCTTGCTGTTCGGCACCAACAGCCCGCTCGCCGTCGCGCCGAACATGCAGAAGGACCCTCCTTACAACGTCCTCACCGATTTCACTCCCATAAGCTTTCTCGGTGAGAACAGCTTCTTCCTCGTCGTCCATCCGTCGGTGCCGGCGAACTCGCTCGCCGAGCTCATCGCCGTCGCCAAGGCAAGCCCCAGGCCGTTGAACTACGCGGCGGGCAACACCTATGCGTTCGTGTCGATGGCGATGCTGGCGATGAGGAACAAGATCGAGCTCGAGGCCATCCGCTACAAATCGGAGCCAGACGCGATCGCCGACCTGCTGTCGGGTCGGGTGCAGGTCATGAACGGCACCGCGACATCGGTTGCCGTGCACGTGAAGGCCGGCAAGCTGAAGGCGCTCGCCACCATGCTCGACGTGCGCAGTCCGCTGATGCCGGACCTTCCCACGCTCATCGAGTCGGGCCAGAGCCAGTTCCCGATCGTGCCGTGGTTCGCGCTGGTCGGTCCGGCCGACCTGCCGGCCGATGTCGTGGGTACCATGAACAAGGCGATGGTGGCGGCACTCGCCAAACCCGCGGTGCGGGAGCAGGTGGAACGGCATGGTTTCATGCCCAAGTCATCCTCGCCGGCGGCGCTTGCGACCTACATGAAGGATCAGCTCGCCGTCTGGAAAGCCGCCTTGAAAGACTCCGGCATCGACCCGCAATGACGAAAACGCTTGCTCTCCTCGCGCTGGCGGCATCGCTACTGACGGCGGGCGCGGCACACGCGGAGTATCCCGACAAGCCGGTGCGCATCATCGTGCCCTTCATCGCCGGGAGCGCACCCGATGTCGCGGCGCGGCAGGTGGCGCAGCGTCTGACCGCAAGCTTCGGCCAGCAGTTCGTCGTCGACAACAAGCCGGGCGTCGCCGGCAACATCGGCGCCGAGGTCGCGGCCCGCGCCGCGCCCGACGGCTACAGCCTGATGCTGATGACCAGCAGCCACATCCTCAGCCCATTGCTCTACGCAAAGGTGAACTACGACCCGCTGAAAGACTTCGTGCCGGTGACCATGATCACCCGCATCCCCTCGCTGATGGTCGTGCCGCCGTCGTCGGCCGCCAAGTCGGCCATGGAGTTCGTGGCGCTCGCCAAGTCGATGCCCGGCAAGCTGAACTACGGCTCCGGCGGCGCCGGCAGCCTGGCGCATCTGTCGGCCGAGGCTTTCAGGTTGGCGGCGGGAATCGACTACACCCATGTGCCCTACAAGGGCGCGCCGGACATCGTGCTGGCGCTGCTCGGCAAGCAGATCGACGTCGGCTTTCCGACCATGCCGACTGCTTTCCGGCCGGCGCAGCAGGGCGCCTTGCGCGCGCTGGCGGTGACCAGCGCCAGGCGTTCCAAGGTGATGCCGGAGGTGCCGACCCTGCTCGAGGCGATGCCCAACGGCTTCGAGCTCGACGCCTGGCTCGCCCTGGCGGCACCCGCCGGCACGCCTCTACAGATCGTCACGCGCCTCCATTCCGCTTTGGCCGAGAGCTTGAAGGATCCGGGGTTCCGCAGCGCGCTGGACAGCGACGGTTCGGAGGTCGTGCTCAACAGTCCGGCGGAGTTCACCGCCCTGCTGCAGACCGAGACGGCCAAATGGCAGGCCCTGATCACGCGGGTGGGCGTGAAGCTGGAGTGAGTAGACAAACTGCACCTCAAGTTCCTCTCCCCCGGTAGGGGGAGAGGCTAGGTGAGGGGGCTTCGAAAGTTCGTGCAACCCCCTCACCCAACCTCTCCCCCGGGGGAGAGGAGCGTGAGAGTTTGTCGGCGTCCGTACGCGGTCAAATCCGTCGCCACAACGGCCAGGTCGCCGCCAGCGCCAGCAACCCAATCGTGCCCATCAGCGCTGTCGCGTACGGCGCGCCGATCCGGTCGGCGAGCCAGCCCAGCCAGACGAAGCCGATCGGGCCCGTGCCGATGCACACCGACAGCACGCCCATGATGCGCGAGCGCATCTCGACGGGCGCGGCGAGGTAGACCGTCGTCGCCTGCAGCGTGGCGAAGGCGGCACCGGCGAGGCCCGTCACCAGCAGCGCCGCGCCGGCCGAGAGCACTTCGGGCGCCAGCGCAAAGGCGATCAACGACAGGAGGTAGACCGCCACGCCGCCGACATAGGCGCGGGCGTGCCAGCCCGGCGTCAGCCACAACGCCAGAAGCACGGCGCCGACGAAGGAGCCGGCGCCGTCGACGCTGGTCAGCAGGCCGACGCCTTGCGGTCCGAGGAAAAGCTGATCGCGGCCGATCACGGGGATCATGCTGGTGAAAGGCCAGCCGAAGATATTGTAGATGATCGTCACCAGCATGATGGCGCTGAGCCGCCGGTCCTTGGCGACGATGACGATGCTCTCCCAGGTGCGGGCCAGCACCGCCTCGGCACCGGGCGTCGCCGGCATGTGGGTGCGCACCATCAGCGTGGCGGCAATCGCCGTGGCGTACATCGCCACGCTCAGCACGAAGGCGCCTTCGATGCCGATGCCGGCCAGCAGCAGGCCGCCGACCGTGGGACCGACCATGCGGCTCGAATTGGCGGCGCCGACATCCAGCGCCATCGCCGTCGCCATGCGATCGCGGCCCATGACCTCGCCCATGATGGTGCGTCGAAGCGGATTGTCTGTCGCCCAGCCGCAGCCGTTGATGAAGCTCGCCACGGCGAAGTGCCAGACCTCGAGCGTTCCCACCCAGGCGATGACCGACAGCGCGGCCGACGTAACGGCGAGGAGCGCGACCATGGCGGCGAGCGTGAGCCGCCGGTCGAACCGCTCGGCGACAGCGCCGAGGAAGGCGCCGAACAGGCCCATCGGCAGCAGGCGCAGCATGGTGATCATGGCGACGATGAACGCCGAGCCGGTCTGCTGGTAGACGACGACTCCCATCACCACCGTCTCCAGCCAGCGCACGGTCGAGACGATCATGCCGACGTACCACAGCCGCCAATAGTCCGCCGGAACGGAGCGCAGCAGCTGTCGAAAAGGTATATCGGGGGTGTTGTTCTCGCTCATGCGGCCACAGTCGCCATTTGCATCGGTGCGACAGTTCTTTAGTAGTTTAGTTGGGTGTGTGTGCGCGTGAGCTTTGGAAAGGTCAGTGATGCTGCAGGTAAAATCGATGGCGTTCAACGAACTCGTCAAGGCGAAAGCCAAGATCGAGGCCGAGCTCGAGTTGCGTGCTGCGAAAGAACGTTCCAGGCTGATCGATGCGATCGGCAGGCTCCGCAAGATGTCGGCGACGCAGGTGAACGGGACGAGCACGGGCCGATCTCATGCGCTCAAGGGCAAGAAGCTGCCGCCGCTCTATCGCAACCCCAAGAATCGCGCCGAGACCTGGGCCGGGCGCGGCAACCGGCCGAGATGGCTGGTTGCGGCCCTCAAGGGCGGCAAGAAGCTGGAGGCGTTCTCGATCAAATGACGTGAACCGCCGGTGGGCCTTGGCAGGCCCGCGCTTTTCGCATGCGCCAGGAAGCCTGCCGGCGGTGTACTCTCGGGCAAAGTTTCTCCCGGGAGGAAGCGACGATGAGCTACGACCTCGTCATCAAGAACGGCACCGTGGTCGATGGGACCGGCGCCAAGCGTTACCAGGCCGATGTCGCGATCGCGGGCGGCAAGGTCGCCGAGATCGGCAAGGTAGCGGAAGGGGCCAAGCGCACCATCGACGCCGACGGGCTGGTCGTGGCGCCGGGCTTCGTCGATCCGCACACCCACTACGACGCGCAGATCTGCTGGGACGGCGCGGTGACACCCTCGTCATGGCACGGCGTGACCAGCGTGGTGATGGGCAATTGCGGCGTCGGCATCGCGCCCTGCAAGCCCGAGACGCGCGAGGTCGCCATGCGCGACCTGGTGAACGTCGAAGGCATCCCGTTCGACGTGCTGAACAAAGGCATCACCTGGGATTGGGAGACCTTCCCCGAGTTCATGGACGCCGCGGCCGCGCGCCAACCGTCGCTCAATCTCGCCTTCATCGCGCCGCTCACACCTTTCCGTCACTACGTCATGGGCGAGGCTTCGCTGGAGCGTGCCGCCACGCCCGAGGAGACGGCCCGGATCGCCAGGCTGATCGGCGAGGCGGTCGACGCCGGCGCGCTCGGCTTCTCCTCGACGACGCTCAATCAGCATCTCGGCTTCGAGGGCAAGCCGCTGGCCTGCCGCAACGCCAGCCGCGAGGAGATGAAGGCCTACGCCAACGAGCTCAAGCGGCGCGGCAAGGGCGCCATCGAGATCGCGCTCACGCGCCAGGTCGGCGTGCTCGAGCAGGACCAGTGCGAGCTTCTGGACTTCCTGCTGACCGAGAGCGGGCGGCCGGTGACCTTCATCGCCCTGTTCGACCGCGACGACATCCCCGAGGCGGTGCGCGACACGCTGCGCCGCGCCGCGCCTATGATCGCCAAGGGAGCGAGGCCGCAGACCTCGCCGCTGCCGCTGACCCGAGAAGTCGACATGAACAATCCGTTCTCGTTCGCCGCCTTCCCGGCGTGGAAGCGCGTGTTCGCCGACACCAACAAGGAGGCGCAGAAGAAGGTCTATGCCGATCCCGCCTTCCGTAACGCCTTCCGCCACGACCTCAAGAATCCGACGGGCTTCAGCAACTGGGGCCGTATCGGCGTCTATGCCGTCAAGAATCCGGCGCTGAAGAGCCTCGAAGGCAAGTCGATCGCCACCATCGCCGAGGAGCAGGGCAAGGACGGCGTCGATGCCTTCCTCGACCTGGTACTGGCTGACAACCTGCAATGCGAGCTCACCATGGCTTCGTGGAACACCCGCGAGGACCGCATGAAGGAGCTCTTGAACAACAAGTCGATCCTGATGGCGCTGGGCGACGGCGGCGCGCATGTCGACATGCTGTGCGACGCGGGCTACCCGACCTATCTGCTGGGGACCTGGGTGCGCGAGAAGCAGGCGATCACGCTGGAGGAGGGGGTGCGCAAGCTCACCTCCGATCCCGCCGATCTCTTCGGCCTGAAGGACCGCGGCCGCCTGACCAAGGGCGCGCCGGCCGACGTTGCGATCTTCGATCCCGAGCACATCGGCTCGAAGAACCACGGCGAGCGGCGCTATGACCTGCCGGGCGGCGCCAAGCGCATCGTGATGCCGTCGCAGGGCGTGGAATACACCATCGTCAACGGCGCGCTGACCTGGGAGCAGGGCAGGCTCACCGAGGCCAAGGCGGGCAAGGTGTTGCGCGGTTAGTCCGGCAACCGTACGCGACAGGTCCTCATGTCCCACGGGTTGCCATCGGCGAGGAGCTCACCCTCCTCGACCAGGGCGACGAGACGTGCCAGCAGGGCGATGCCGCCGACCTGGATGTAAGGCTCACGGCTGTGGGCCAATGTCGATTCAATGACATACGCTGCGTTCAACCACCCCTTGGCCGCCTGTTCGAGGATCGAGGCATCGAAGTGCTCGATCGGCGCCGAAGCAAGGCCCGCGGAGGTCACGATTCGAAACGGCGCGTTCTGGGCCCTGAGACGCTGCCATAGTTGCCCGGCATCCACCGCCTCTTGGGGTGAGATGGGCCGTGTGCTCTCGAGGAGTGATACCAGCCGATGGGTTGGGACCATTGCGACCGCGCCGGCCGGCTGGCTGACCGTGATGTCGACAATGTCGTACGGTCGGTCTCCCAACCGATCGGCCAGTGCCAGGAAGAACGCGAGCTCGCTGGCGGAATGGCGGCCGAACCAGACGACCAGCCGTTCACCGGCTGTATCGATGCGGTGCCAGAACGCCTCCAGATCGTCTTCCGCAATGGGAGCATGGACGTGCGACCACCACGCCGCCCTCTCGTGTGATGTGCCCCAGGCGATCGGACCGCAGCTCAGGTCATCGTTGAACGACAGGACCTCCTGTCGATGGCGGGCAAGGCGGAGCGCTTCCTTCAGGCCTCCGCCCGCGGCATCACCGGGCGCGACGTGCAGGACTTTCATGGATGCAACTATGAAATGTATCGCTGGAAAGGCAACCAAATAACGGTTGTATCTCGGTTTCGGTTTACCTTGTCGGGAGACAGTGCAACTCTTGGATCAACTTTCGGAGGAAGATCGATGCCCGACCTGTTCGAGATCATGGAATCCTGCCGCGCCATGCGCCGCCTCAAGCCCGATCCCGTGCCCGACGAGCTCATAGCCAAGATCCTGCGCGCCGGCATCTACGCGCCCAACGGCGGCAATAACCAGAAGTGGCGTTTCCTGGTGGTCAAGGATCCCAAGATCAAGAAGGCGGTGCAGGTCATCTACAAGAAGGCCTTCGACGAGGTGATCGGCCCGCGCTATCTGTCGAGCGCGCCGCCGCCGGGCAGCAACAAGGAGAAGTATCTCCGCCAGCACGCCGCCGTCGAATACCTGACGGAGCATTATCACGAGGCGCCGGTCTGGATCGTCGCCTGCCTGGAGGACGGCCCGACGCCCAACCGCATGGCCGGGTCCTCGATCTATCCGGCGGTGCAGAACATGGTGCTGGCGACACGCGCCCTGGGACTGGGCACGACGCTGACGACACGGCATATGCTGTTCGAGAAGGAGGCCGATGCCGCGCTCGGCCTGCCGCCGGGCGTGCATTCCTACGCCATCCTTCCCATCGGCTATCCGATGGGCAAGTTCGGCCCGGTCGGCCGCGGCTCGATGGCGGAGTTCGTCTACCAGGACAAGTGGGGCCAGCCCTACGCGGCGGTGACCTGATCGCTGGGGCGCGGCACTAGCACGCGACTACCTCACCCTGAGGAGCGCCCGCTTACGCGCATTCATATGCGCGCTTGGCGCGTCTCGAAGGGTGGGCAACACCGAGACTGCGGCCCACCCTTCGAGACGCATCGCTTCGCGATGCTCCTCAGGGTGAGGTGGTACTGGAAGTACTAACCTCATGACGCGCCACTTACGGCGGAGTTTACTCCGCCTCTAGTGACGCGCTGCCAGCGAAGAGCTGTATCCGGCACTTGTAATTCGGGAGGTAACCATGACCGCCACCTACCAAGTCCTCGTCGACGACTTAAAGGCGCTCGGTGTCGAGCAGGTCTTCGGCCTGATGAGCGACGACACGGCGGTCTTCGCCACGGCGCTCGACAGTTCCGGCATCCGCTTCTACGGCGCCCGTCACGAGAACAACGCCATCGCCATGGCCGAAGGCTATTCCTACGGCACCGGGGGCCTTGGCGTGGCCGTGATCGGCCGAGGACCCGCGACGGCGAACGGACTGCACGCCACGACCTACGCCAGCCGGTCCGGCTCGCGCGTCCTGATCATCTTCGGCGAGCAGGCCGCGTCATCCGGGGCGGTCAATACGCTCGGCCCCGACTACAAGGGCTTCAACGCCACCGGCGTGCTGGGCTCGGCGGGCATCCGCACCTTCGTCGCCACGAGCCCCGACACCGCCCGTGGCGCGCTCGCCGATGCCGCGAACGCCGCGCTGCAGGGCGGGGCCGCGGCCTTGCTGCTGCCGGTCAATGTCCAGCTGGCCGAGCTCGACCTGGCCAAGGCGCCGCCGCCTCCCGCGCTGGCCAAGCCGAGGCCGCCGGCCCCGCCGCGCGCCCAGGCCATCGAGGCTGCGGCCGCGCTGCTGCGCCAGAGCCGCAAGCCGGTGATCCTGGCGGGCATGGGCGCCCATCGCGCCGGCGCCAAGGCCGAGATCGAGCGGCTCGCCGATCGCACCGGCGCGCTGCTCGCGACGTCGGCCCGCGGCAAGGACATGTTCCGCGGCCACCCGGCCAATCTCGGCATCGTCGGCTCGTTCTCTCATTCGGCCGCGCGGCGCATGATCGACCAGGCCGATTGCGTCGTGGTGTTCGGCGCCGGGCTGAACCTCCTCACCATGAGCTTCGGCCATTCGACCGCAGCCATATCGGTCGCTGGCATCCCGCTGCTCGAGGCGCTGCCGCTCGGCTCGAACGCCGACCGGCCGTTCCGCTCCGACGAGACGCTGCGTTTCCTCTCGGCCTTCGACATCGCCCGCGACTTCGAGCCCGCCAACACGCCGCGCACGGTCGATCCACGCGCCCTGGGGGTGGCGCTGGAGAAGCTGCTGCCGCAGCAGCGCAACCTCGTCTACGACGCCGGCAACTTCCTCGGTATCGTGCCGTATCTTTCCGTGCCGGGACCGGGCCACTTCAAGCTGACCAGCGACTTCGCCTCGATCGGCATGGGCTTCGGTACGGCGCTGGGCGTCGCCAAGGCGCGGCCCGACGAGACCACCGTGCTGGTCGTGGGCGACGGCGGCTTCCTGATGACCCTGGGGGAGCTCGAGACGGCGGTGCGCGAGGATCTGCCGCTGGTGATCGTGGTGATGAACGATTGCGCCTATGGCGCGGAGCTGCACTTCCTGAAGATGCGCGATCTGCCGGTGGCGAAATCGGTGTTCCCCGACGTCGACTACGCGCCGATCGCCGAGGCCTTCGGCTTCCAGGCGGCGACCATCCGCACCCTCGATGACCTGAAGAAGGTGGCGCCGCTATTGGCCAGGCCCGATGGTCCAGTGCTGCTCGACTGCAAGCTGAACGCCGCGGTGGCCGCGCCGTTCATGAGCGAGTTCCACGAGTTCGAGACGAGGCAGCACTGAAAAGGCCCGTCATCCCGACCGGAGCCGAGCCCCTCGACTTCGCTCGGGATGGTCTTCCGGACCGCGCGCATCCTGCGCGCTCATAAGCTTGAGCGCGCAGGATGCGCGCGGTCCGAAAGAGGGGCCGCGGTCGAGCCCCGCACGGCAAGGCGCGGCTCGAGGACGACGGCTCTCGCGCCGTTCTGCGGATCGCGACCGCCGATGCGGTCGAGAAGACCGGAAATGGCGGCCTCGGCGATTGCGGCTGACGGCTGCATGACCACCGTAAGGCCCGGCCGCATGATCGCCGAGAACGGCAGATCGTCGACGGCGATCACCGACAGGGCGTCCGGTATCACGAGCGCGCGGTCCGTAACGGCGCGCAGCAGGCCGAGGGTGAGGTGGTTGTTCGTGGCAAGGATTGCCGTCGGCCGTTCGGGGCGGTCGAGGAGGGTGAGCACCGCGCGATAGGCCGCCTCTTCGTTGAAGCAGTTCCTGGCGATCAGTTGCTCGTCGAGGGCGATGCCGCCGGTGGCGAGGGCCTCGCGGAACCCATCGAGACGATGGCGGGCGATCGGGTGCTCGGGCGAACCCATGACGATGGCGACGCGCCGGTGCCCGAGCCGGAAGAGATGCTCTCCGGCGAGATACCCGGCCATGCGGTTGTCGATCGTGACGGAATCGGCCTCGAGCCCTTCGAGCATACGGTCGACGAGCACGAGCGGCTGCGGCAGGCGCGCCAGCGCGCCGATGCGGTCGCGCCAGCGGTCGCGTACCGGGATCAGCAGGATGCCGTCGACGCGCTGGGACAGCAGCATCCTGAGATGCCGCTCCTCGCGCTCCGCCTCCTCGCCGCTGTTGCACAGGATGACGGAATAGCCCGCCGCGCTGGCCAGCTGCTCGATGTGCTCGACGAGCTTGAGGAAGAACGGATTGGTGATGTCGGCGACGAGCAGGCCGAGGATGCGCGTCGCACCGCTGCGCAAACTGCGGGCGCTTGCGTGCGGCGCATAGCCCAGGGTGCGGGCGGCGGTCTCGACGCGTTCGCGTAGCGCCTCGCTGACTTTGCCTGAGTCGTTCAGCGTCTTGGAGACGGTGGCCACGGAAACGCCGGCCAGCCGCGCCACTTCGCGGATCGTCGGCATCACGGTGCCACTCATCGAGTCTTCCTTAAAAACGTTTTTTTTCAGCTTACCAATAGCGAAGAGAGATCGCAATATTATCCGACGTGGAGCTGGTAGCTTGCGCCGCAGGCTCATTCGTGTAAGTTCAAAAAAACGTTTAACAGACGCATGGGAGGAGATCGTGGCACGAGCCGCCGATGACCGTCGTTCGCGCTGCAGTGCAGGCCTCCACGCCCGCTCATGTTCTTCGTCTTCCGGACCGCGAGCTTCCAGCTCGCTCATGATCATGAGCGAGCTGGAAGCTCGCGGTCCGGAAGAGCGCCGCAGCACGGCCATGCGGGAAGAGTCATGATCGTCTACGTCCTCGGGCGCTTGCTCGCCGCGGTCCCGGTTCTGTCCGCGGTGGCGGTCTTCGTCTTCCTGCTCCTCAGCCTCGTGCCGGGTGACCCGGCGGTGGTCATCGCCGGCGACCTCGCCACTCCCGAGCAGGTGGAAGCAATCCGCCGCTCGCTGGCGCTCGACCGGCCGCTGGTCGAGCGCTTCGTCACCTGGCTCGGCCACATGCTGACAGGCGATTTCGGCAACTCGCTGTTCTCTGGAATTGCCGTCTCCGAGCTCATCGTGCAGCGCATCGAGCCGACGCTCGTGCTGGCGTTGATGACCATCGTCATCGCCGTCGCCGTTGCCGTGCCGCTGGGACTCGTCTCCGCCTATTACCCGACGGGGATCGTGGCCCGGCTCACCATGGCGGGAGCGGTGCTCGGCTTCTCGCTGCCCGTCTTCGTCGTCGCTTTCGGGCTTGTCTACGTCTTTGCGCTCGGCCTCGGCTGGTTCCCGGTGCAGAGCTACGTGCCCCTCTCGGAAGGCCTCGGCGGCACGCTGCATTCGCTGGTGCTGCCGGCGGTCGCGGTGTCCTTTCTCTACATCGCGCTCATCGCACGGGTGACGCGGGCGGCCGTGCTCGAGGTGCTGCGCGAGGATTACGTGCGCACCGCCCACGCCAAGGGTCTCGCCGCGCGCCGGATCCTGGCGCGGCACGTGCTGCGCAATGCCGCCGTACCCGTCATCACCATCATCGGCATCGGCTTTGCCGCCCTGCTCGGCGGCGTGGTGGTGACCGAGACGGTGTTCAGCATTCCCGGCCTCGGCCGGCTCACCGCCGATTCCATCCTGCGCCGCGACTATCCCGTGGTGCAGGCGCTGATCCTGCTGTTCTCGACCGTCTATGTGGTCGTCAACCTCGCTGTCGACATCGCCTACGTGCTGGTCGACCCGCGCATCAGGTACTGAGGCGCGTCGATGGCGATCACGTTTTCATCCGACGCCACGGTGCGGCGGTTGGCACGCAGCCGATCCGTAGCGGCGCGCACGTTGCGCTTCCTCGCCCATCGGCCGGTCCTCGCCGTCGGCAGCGGCGTTCTGCTCCTCTTCGTCGCGGTGGCGCTGCTGAGCCCGTGGCTGGCGGGCGATCCGGGGACGCTCAACCCGCTGCGGCGCCTCAAGCCGCCCTCTGCCGCCCAGTGGTTCGGCACCGATCACGTCGGACGCTCGGTCTTCGACCGCACGCTGTGGGGCGCTCGCATTTCCCTCGGTGTCGGCTTCGCCGTCGCCATCACGACGACGGTGGTCGGCGTGCTCGTCGGCATCGTCGCCGGCTATTTCCGGCTCGCCGATACGGTGATCATGCGGGCGATGGATGCGGTCATGGCGATCCCGGCCATCCTCCTCGCCATCGCGCTCGTTGCTCTCGTCGGTTCTTCGCCGCTAGTCATCGTGACCGCGATCAGCGTGCCCGAGATCCCCCGCATGGCCCGCATGGTGCGGGCCAGCGTCCTGGTCCTGCGCGAGCAGGCCTATGTCGAGGCGGCCATCACCTGTGGCGGGCGCATGCACGCGATCCTGCTGCGCCACATCCTGCCCGGGGCGGCGGGGCCGATCCTGGTGCAGGCGACCTACGTTTTCGCCTCGGCGATGATCCTCGAAGCGATCCTGTCCTTCCTCGGCGCCGGCACGCCGCCGAACGTGCCGAGCTGGGGCAACATGATGGCCGAGGGGCGGCAGTACCTGCAGATGGCGCCGTGGATCCTCGGTTTCCCGGCGCTCGGCCTCGCGCTCGTCGTGCTCGCCGTCAACCTCCTGGGCGATGTCTTGCGCGACATGCTCGACCCGAGCCTGGCCAAGCCAATGTCCGGGGCGGGGGCGTGATGACGGCGCCGCTCCTGAAAGTCGAGGACCTCACGATTTCGCTCGCCTCCGATGGCGGGCCGGTGCCGCTCGTCAAGGACATCTCCTTCGAGATCGCGGCCGGCGAGACGCTCTGCCTCGTCGGCGAAAGCGGCTGCGGCAAGAGCCTCACCGCGCTCGCCATCATCGGCCTGCTCAATCGCAGGATCATGCGAGCGAGCGGAGGCGGCATCTTCTTCGAAGGGCGCGACCTGCTCTCGGCGGACGCCGAGGCCATGCGCCTTCTGCGCGGCGACCGCCTCGCCATGGTCTTCCAGGAGCCGATGACCTCGCTCAATCCGGTGCAGCAGGTCGGCCGCCAGATTTCGGAGGTCATCGTCGAGCATCGCGGCACGAGCGAACGGGAGGCCGACCGGGAGGCGGTGCGCCTCCTCGACCTCGTGCGCATTCCCGACGCCGCGCGCCGCGCGCGCGACTTTCCTCACCAGCTGTCCGGCGGCATGCGCCAGCGCGTCATGATCGCCATGGCGCTTGCCCTGCGGCCGGCACTGCTCATTGCCGACGAGCCGACGACGGCGCTCGATGTCACCATCCAGGCGCAAGTGCTCGCGCTCATGGACGAGCTGCGCCGCGAGTTCGGCACGGCTCTCCTGCTCATCACCCATGATCTCGGCGTCGTCGCCGAGATGGCCGATCGCGTCCTTGTGCTCTATGCCGGTCGGGCGGTGGAGGAGGCGCCGGTCGAGCAGCTGTTCGATCAGCCGACCCACCCCTATACGCGTGGCCTGCTCGATGCCATCCGGCAGCTGCTGAAGCCCGATATCGAGCGTCTCGCCGAGATCCCCGGCACCGTGCCGAGCCCGACGAAGCTCGACCGCGGCTGCGCCTTCGCCGAGCGCTGCGGCCTTGCAATGCCGATCTGCGGCGAGAAGCGGCCGGTGCTCGGCCCGCGGGGGATCCGCCACAGCGCAGCCTGCTGGCTCGGGCATCTACCCGTGGAGCAGTCGGCATGACGCCCGCTCTCGAAGTGGCTCATCTCGGCAAGACCTTTGCCGCGCGGCGCGGCCCCTTCGGGCTTTTCGGTCGGCGCGTGGTGCGCGCGGTCGAGGACGTGAGCTTTGCCGTCGAGGCCTCGCGCACGCTGGCGCTCGTCGGCGAAAGCGGCTGCGGCAAGACGACGATCGGGCGCATGGTGGTTCGGCTCACCGTGCCGAGCGCTGGCAGCATCGCGGTGGAGGGCGAGGACTTCACGCGCCTGTCGGGAGAGGCGCTGCGCCGCAAGCGCCAGCGCGTGCAGATGGTGTTCCAGGATCCCTTCGCCTGCCTCAATGCCCGCATGACGGCGGAGGCGATCGTCGCCGAGCCGCTCGTCAACTTCCGCCTCGGCGACGTCGCCGCCCGCCGGCGGCGGGTCCGCCAGCTCTTCGACCAGGTCGGCCTGCCCCAGGCGTTCCTCGACAGGTTGCCGCACCACATGTCGGGCGGCCAGCGCCAGCGACTCGGCATCGCCCGGGCGCTCGCGGCCGAGCCCGCTGTCATCGTCGCCGACGAAGCCGTGGCGGCGCTCGACGTCTCGATCCGCTCGCAGATACTCAATCTCCTCAAGGACCTGCAGCGCGAGACCGGGGTCGCCTACCTCTTCATTTCCCATGACTTGTCGGTGGTCCGCTATCTCGCCGACGAGATCGCCGTGATGTATCTCGGGCGCATCGTCGAAACGGGGCCTGTCCGCTCGGTCTTTGCCGCGCCGGCGCATCCCTATACTCAGGCCCTCATCGCTGCCATTCCCGCGCCGCACCCGCGCGACCGCCGACGGCGAGCCCTGCTCGACGGCGAGGTGCCGAGCGCCGCGGCGCTGCCGGCCGGCTGCCCCTTCCGCACGCGCTGTCCGTTTGCGACCGACATCTGCTCTCGTGAGGTGCCCCCGATGGTCACGGTGAGGCACGGGCATGCCGCGGCCTGCCATCACAGCAAGCAGCTCTTGCACGACATGACAACTGGAGGAACGACGACATGAATCGGCCCAAGCAACTGATCGCCGCGCTCGCTGCGGTGGGACTCATCGCCTCGGCAGCGCCCACCGCCGCTGAGAGCGTCCTGCGGGTGCGCCCCTTCGGCGACCTCAAGCAGATCGATCCCGTGATCACGTCGGACTACATGGTCCGCAACCACGGCTACATGGTCTACGACACGCTGTTCGCCCTCGACGAGGCGATGCAGATCAAGCCGCAGATGGTCGAGCGCTGGCAGGTCAGTCCCGACGGCCTGGTCTACACTTTCGTGCTGCGTGACAAGCTTACCTTCCACAACGGCACGCCGGTGACGGCCGCCGATGTGGTGGCGTCGCTGGAGCGCTGGGGCAAGCGCGATGGGCTCGGCCAGCAGCTCATGGCATTGACCAAGAGCCTCGTCGCGAGCGACGACCGGACCGTGACGCTCACGCTGGCGCAGCCGTGGGGCCTGGTGTTGGAAGCGCTCGGCAAGCCGAGCTCGAACGTGCCCTTCATCATGCCGGCAAGCATCGCGAAGACGCCGGCGGACACCGCCATCACCGACGCGACCGGCTCCGGCCCCTTCGTCATGAAGCGTGACGAGTGGGTGCCTGGGTCGAAGGTCGTCTACGTCAAGAACCCCAACTACGTGCCGAGGAGCGAGCCGGCGAGCGGCCTCGCTGGGGCTAAGACGGCGAAGGTCGGCCGCGTCGAGTGGCGCTACATCCCCGACGCGCAAACGGCGCTCAACGCGCTGCAGGCCGGCGAGATCGACATCTTCGAGGAGGTGCCGCCGGACTTCCTGCCGACGCTGAAGGGCAACGCCAAGATCCGCACGGCGCCGCAGGACACTATGGGCATGCAGATGGTATTCCGCATGAACACGCTGGTGCCGCCCTTCAACAATCCGAAGGTGCGCCAGGCCATCCGGTACATGATCGACCAGGAGATGTTCGCCCAGGCCTATGTGACGGACCCGACCCTCTACAAGAACTGCCCGAGCTTCTACATGTGCTCCTCGCCTTATTTCACCGACGCGGGCTGGGTGAAGCCGGACCTGGCAAAGGCAAAGAAGCTCATCGCCGAAAGCGGCTATGACGGCACGCCCGTCGTGGTGCTCCATGCGACCGAGAGCGGGCCGACCAACACTTTCAGCCTCGTCGCCGAGCAACTGATGCGCGACATCGGCCTCAAGGTCGAGCCGCAGGCGATGGACTGGGGCACGCTGGTCGGGCGCCGCGCTTCCAAGGCGACGGTCGACAAGGGCGGCTGGTCGCTGTTCATGTCGGGACCGACCGGGGCGGACATGATGGATCCCGCCGGACATCTCGGCCTGCGGTCGAATTGCGACAAGGCCTGGTTCGGATGGCCCTGCGACGAGCAGATCGAGAAGCTGCGGACGGAATTCACGCTCGCCACCGACCCCGCGAAGAAGAAGGAGCTGGCCAAGGCCATCCAGCTTCGGGCGGTTGAGGTCGGACCCTACTGGCCGGCTGCGCAGCTCTATCTCGTGCGCGCCATGCGGTCGAACGTCGAGGGGGCGCTCAAGGCGGCGGTCCCGGTGTACTGGAACATCTCGCTGAAGTAGGACACGACTTCCTCCCCTTCGCGGAGTCCGCGAAGGGGAGGTGCCCCGAAGGGGCGGAGGGGTCATGAGCGTCAGCGATGATGCTCATGACCCCTCCGTCGCCGTATGACGGCGACACCTCCCCAGCTTCGCTGGGGAGGAAGGGCCTAACCGCCGGCGACCCCGATCGCCTCTACATAAAGCGCATAGACCGACTGGCTCGCGGTCATGAACAGCCGGTTGCGCTTGCGGCCGCCGAAGCAGAGGTTGGCGCAGCGCTCGGGCAGCAGGATGCGGCCGATCAGCGTGCCGTCGGGCGCGAATACAGCGACGCCGTCCTCGCCCTCGCCGCCGGAGAAGCCCGCCCACACATTGCCCTCGGTATCGATGCGGATGCCGTCGGCATAACCCTCGCCGTCGAAGAACAGCCGGCCGTTGACCACCTTGTCGCCTTGGACATCGTAGACACGCGTCGATCTCGGGCCGTCCGGCGTGTCGACGGCGTAGAGCTTCTTCTCGTCCGGCGAGAAGGCCAGTCCGTTCGGCCGCTCCATGTCGTCCACCGCGATGGTGAGCGCGCCGCTCTGGGGATCGAGGCGATAGACGCGATAGGGCATCTCCTTGGGTGCCTTGTCGCCGAGGTAGTTGCCGCGGATGCCCGCGCCATTGTCGCTGAACCAGATCGAGCCGTCGGATTTCACGACCACGTCGTTGGGCCCGGTGAGCCGCGTGTTCTGGAAGGAGGAGGCCAGCACCGTGACCGTGCCGTCATGCTCGGTTCGGGTCAGCGTGCGGTTGCCGAGCTCGCAGGTGATCAGCCGGCCCTGACGGTCGCGCGTGTTGCCGTCCGGATAGCCCGCCGGGTTACGCAAAGTGGCGACCGCGCCGGTGATCTCGTCCCAGCGCAGCAGCGCGTCGTTCGGGATGTCTGAAAACAGCAGGTAGCGGCCGTCGCCGTAGTAGGCCGGACCCTCGGTGAAGCGAAAGCCAGTGGCGATGCGCTCGATGGCGGCCATCGGCAGCACCAGTTGCCGGAACCGCGGATCGAGAACGATGACGTCGGGATCGGGATAGCGAATGGGAGCCGAGGATTCCCAGCGCGACGGATTGGAGCTCACTTTGTTTCCTCTCATTCCAAAGCCGCAATGCGGACTGCGGACGCCGACGTCCGTTCGTCACCGTCGTATTGTACCGTGCACGGGTCAAGCAAAGGGGAACGCCATGCCGATGCCGGCCGAGACCGACACCACGAGTCCAAAATACCTTCGCGACAAGTACGCCATCGTCGGCGTGGGCGAGACGACCTACACAAGAGGTTCGGGCGTCACCACGCGCGCGCTCGGCACCTGGGCGGTGCGCAACGCCATCGAGGATGCAGGGCTGAAACCGTCCGAGGTCGACGGCATGCTGAGCTACCAGTCGGGCGATTCGACCTTCTCGACCTTCATCGCCGGTGATCTGGGCCTCCGGCTCAACTTCTACATGGACGTGTTCGGCGGCGGCTCGTCGACCGAGGCGCTGGTCGGCATGGCGATCGGCCTGATGGAAGCCGGCATGTGCAAGGCCGTCGTGATCTTCCGCGCCATGAACGGTTTCAGCCAGGTGCGCATCGGCGGCACCGGCGCGCGCGCCGCGGCGCCGGTGTCCGGCGATGCCCTGCACATGCGCGCCTACGGCTGGCAGAGCGCCGGCCAGATGTTCGCGCCGTCGTTCATGCGGCACATGTACGACTACGGCACGCGGCCCGAGCAGGTGGCAGCGGTCAAGGCGATCCACAGCGAGCACGCCTCGAACAACCCGAAAGCCTTCTACAAGAAGCGCTTCACGGTCGATGAAGTGCTATCGAGCCGCATCATATGCAAGCCGCTGCACCTGCTCGACTGCTGCGTCGAGACCGACAACGGCACGGCGCTGGTCGTCACCAGCGCCGAGCGGGCCAAGGACTGCCGCCATCCGCGCACGCTCATTCGCGGCGTCGTCGGCCGATGCAGCAAGCCGCGCACGGACATGCACTATCAGACCGGACCGATCTCGACCGTGGCCGGCCACTATGCCCGCGAGATCCTGTGGCCCAACTCCGGAGTCGGACCGGAGGACATCGACGTCACCGGCTCGTACGACGCCTTCACCTTCACCACGATGCTGCAGCTCGAGGATTACGGCTTCTGCAAGAAGGGCGAGGGCGGCGACTATGTCAGCAACGGCACCATTCGCCTCGGCGGCCGGCGGCCCAACAACACCAGCGGCGGCCATCTCTGTGAAGGCTATACGCACGGCCTCAACATGGTGATCGAGAACGTGCGCCAGCTGCGCCACGACGCCGACGATTCCTGCCCGATCGGGCCCGACGGCAAGCGCCAGCATACCTACGACTACCGCGAAGGCGGCTGTCGCCAGGTCAAGGACTGCGAGCTGTCGGCCAACCTGGGCTGGGCCAATCCCGGCACGGGCTCGGCCATGGTCATGCGGCGCGGTTGAGCGAAGGGGAGAGAACCATGGGAGTCCAGGCCACCTATCTCGGCATGTCGCTCGACATCAACGATCTCGAGAACCTCGCCTTCTTCAAGCATTGCGCGGAGCACTCATTCCATCTGCAGAAGTGCAGCGCCTGCGGGCTGTTGCGCTATCCGCCGACCACGGCCTGCCCGTGGTGCACCAGTCCGAAGTCGGAGTGGGTGCCGGTCGATGCCAAGGGCGCCGTGCATTCCTACACCGAGGTCCACCACGCCATTCAGCCCGCCTTCAAGGCGCATACGCCCTATCTCATCCTGGTGGTCGATCTCGCCACCCAGAAGGGCAAGCCCACGGAGCACGAGGCGCTGCGCGTGGTCGGCAATCTCACGACACCCGACGGCAAGCTGGCGCCGCCTGATGTCGTGCGCAAGGTCGGCATCGGCACGCGGGTCCGCATGGTCTTCGCCGATGCAGGGCCGGGGCTCGCCTTGCCGCAATGGACGATCGACGAGGGCGCCAGGCAACCCGACAGGCCATGGCGTTACCCGCAGGAGTAGGGCAAGCTCGCGTCACGAGGGGGATCATGCATGGCTGACAAGCCCAAGGACCGCCGTTCCATCGAGGCCCTGGCCAACCTGCTGCCAGGCGGCGTCATGGGCCTGTCGATTGCCCTTGCCGCTGCCGATGCGGCCGCGGCGACCACCGAGGCGCCGGCCGAGAACAAGGCCGTCGCCGCACGTCTGGAGGCGCTGCGCGGATCAGTGGCCGATGCCTGGAAGGAGGCGATGGAGAAATCCGAGCCCTATGTCGGCGTCGACCCCGAGACCAAGCTCGCCTGGTGGGGCAACGGCTGGCGCAACGGCGGTTGGCACAATGGCGGTTGGCACAACGGTGGTTGGCATAATGGCGGCTGGCACAATGGTGGCTGGGGCAACGGTTGGCACAACGGCGGCTGGGGCAGTGGCTGGCACAATGGCGGTTGGGGCAACGGTGGCTGGGGCAACGGCGGCATCATCGGCGGCATCCTGGGCGGCATATTCGGCAGCCCATGGGGCAACGGCTGGCACAACGGCTTCCGCAACTGGTAATAGCTTACCTCACCAGCGAAGCTGGGGAGGTGTCGCCGTCATACGGCGACGGAGGGGTCATAGGCGGCAGCGAAGCTGTAGCTCATGACCCCTCCGCCCGCTTCGCGGGCACCTCCCCATCGCCGACGGCGATGGGGAGGAAGGACATCAACTAAGGCCTGAACTGCAGCGGCCGCGGCATCAGCCGCGACGGCTGGCTGACCAGGCGCCAGGCGTCGGCCACCCATTCGCAGGCCAGCCGGCGCGTGTCGCGCGGGTCGATCATCTCCTCGATCTCGAAGCGGTTCAGCGGCCCGATCGGTCCGCGCACGCTTTCGATGCGGGCGTTGATCTCGGCGCGCAGCGCGGCGGGATCGGCCGCCTCGGCAAGCTGGCGCTTGTAGGCCGCCTCGATGCCGCCCTCGGGTGGAATGCCGCCGACATCGGCCGACGGCCACGTCACGCGCGCCGACGCCGCCGAGCGCGGCGTTGCGTAGTTGTTGCCGGCCACGCCGAAGCTTCGGCGCATCAGCACGGTGAAGATAGGCACCGTGACCTGGGCGAAGGCCACCATCCATTCGCCGCCCTTGCGGATGGTGCCGGCGATCTCGTGCTCGATGCCGACGGCGAAGCCCGGATTGTCCACGAGGTTCAGCACCGGCAGATGGAAAAGATCGCACACGTCGAGATGACGCTTGAGCTTGTCGCAACCGTCGGCAGTCAGCGCGCCGCCGTTCACATGCCGGCTGTCCGAGGCGATAACGCCCATCGGATAGCCGTTCATGCGCACGAAGCCCGTGACCTGGTCGGTGCCCCACAGCGGCCCGACCTCGAAGAACGACTCCTTGTCCGCCAGCAGCCGGATGGCGCGGCGGATGTCGAAGGTCGCCGTGCGCTTGCGCGGCACCAGGGTCAGCAGCTCTTCTTCGCGGCGGTCGGCAGGGTCGGCTGATGTCGCGACCGGCGGCGCCTCGTAGACGCTCGACGGCAGGTAGGACAGGAAGCGCCGTGTCTGTGCCATCGCCTCTTCCTCGGACTCGGCGAGGTTGTCGACCGAACCGTTGCGGCAGTGGATGTGCCAGCCGCCGAGGTCTTCCTTCGTGACGTCGTAGCCCATGGCGTGGCTGACCACCGGCGGGCCGGCGACGAAGAGCTGGGAGATGTCGCGCACCATCACCGAGAAGTGCCCCAGCACCGCTTTGGCTGCGCCGATGCCGACCACGCTGCCTAAAAGCATGTTGACGACCGGCACCGAGGCAAGCTGCTCGGTATAGAAGGTGCTGCCGAGATGGCCGGGCAGGAACGAGCCGCCGCCGCCGACCACGCGTGGCCGGCCGGCCTTGATGGCGCCGGTGCTCTCCTTGGCGGAGGCCGAGCCCGCCGCACTATCCTGCTTGGGCACCCTGGTGGCGACGCTGCCGCCGCCCGCCGAGCCGTCGAGCAGGCGGATCGAGGGCGTGCGCAGTTCGATCGAGAGCTGGTCGAGGTACCGAGACTTGTGGCCGATGGCGCCGTCGGCATGGCCGCCGCGCGAGGTGAAGTCGTCGGCACAGACGATGCAGGGGCGGTTGTCGATGCGGCCCTGGCCGCCAACGTGGCTCGCCGGTGTGAACTCGGCGACGTTGCCGTCCTCGTCGAAGCTGGCGAAGCCCGCCAAGCTGCCGACCTCGCGGAAGCTGCCGGGATCGAGCAGGCCGTCGATGCGCTCGCGGCAGGTGAGCTTGCGGCGATTACGCTGGCGCACCACGCCGGGATCGGTCGAGCCGGGCGCCAGCCGCTTGTGCGCGATCGCCTGCAGGGCCGTGACCTTGTCCAGCATCGGCTGCCAGCCTTCGTCCGCCGTTGTCGCCGGAGCGGCGCGGGCGGCGCCGGCGGCCGGCTTGATCACGGCAAGGATCTGGCTGCCGTCGACGGCATCACCCACCGCGAGCGGCGCCAATGCGGTCACGGTGCCGGAGCAGGGCGCGGCGACGGACGTCTCCATCTTCATGGCGCTGACGACGAACAGCAGGTCGCCCGCTTTCACCTCGGCGCCCTCGCGCGTCTTGATGTCGACGACCGAGCCCGCATGCGGGCTCTCGATGGCCTCGTGGCCGGTCGGCACCGGCAAGGGTCGGGGAGGCGGCGCGCCGGCGCCGCGGCCGCGCCCCAGGCTCGCGACCTGCTGGTCGAGGAATTGCAGCGCGCCTGTCTTGGCCTTCGCGGGCTCCACTGCCTCGGCGAGCAACGTCGTCCGAGCGTTGCCGACGCGGAACTCCGGATGCGCCAGGATCGCGCGCAGCTGGTCGCCGTTGGTCGGCACGCCGACGATATGGAACTCGTCGAGCGCGCGACGTGTGCGGTCGACCGCGGACTCGAAGCAGCCCGAGGAACCGGACTGGCAGATCAGCTTGGCCAGCAGGGGATCGAACTGCGGCGGCGGCGCCAGCCCGACATAGCCACAGGCATCGACCCGCACGCCTGGGCCGGACGGCTCGCGATAGGCGCTGAGCGTGCCGGTTCCCTGTGCCACGACGCGCGCCTGCACAGCAAAACCCCGAGGCGCGCCGACCGCCTTCTGGTCGGCGAGGCCCAACTCGGCCAGCGATGCGCCGGCAGCGATCCGAAACTGCGCCTCGACCAGGTCGAGGCCCGTGACCTGCTCTGTGATGGTGTGCTCGACCTGGATGCGCGGATTGCACTCGATGAAGAAGTACTCGCCGCTCTCGGGATCGATCAGGAACTCGACAGTGCCGGCGTTTTCGTAGTGCGCGGCGCGGGCGAGCTTCACGGCATCGTCGAGGATGCGCTGCCTGAGACCGGCGTCGAGGTTGGGCGCAGGCGCTACCTCGACGACCTTCTGATTGCGCAGTTGCACCGAGCAATCGCGCTCGTGGAGATGCACGACGTTGCCTTTGCTGTCGCCCAGCACCTGGACCTCGATGTGCCGCGGCCTGGGAACGATCTTCTCGAGGAAGACGGCGCGATCGCCGAAGGCGGCCTCGGCTTCGCTCTGGCAGCGCGCGAAGGCGTCGTCCATTTCCTCCGGACTGGTCACGGTGCGCATGCCGCGTCCGCCGCCGCCGGCCGAAGCCTTGAGCATCACCGGATAGCCGATCGACTTGGCGCGCTCTCTTGCTTCCGTTGCGGAAGCCAGCGTAGCCGCACCTGGGACGACGGGAATGCCTTGCCCCTGGGCGAAGGCGCGGGCGGCGACCTTGTCGCCGAACAGTTTCAGGCTCTTGGGCGAGGGACCGATGAAGCGCAGCCCCTCGGCCTGGCAGCGCTCGGCAAAGAGGGTGTTCTCCGACAGGAAGCCGTAGCCCGGATGGACGCAATCGCTGCCACTTGCCTTGGCCGCGGCGATGATCGCCTCGATGTCGAGATAGCCGCGTATGGCATCGCCGCCGATCTCGCGTGCCGAGCCCGCCAGCCTGGTGTGCAGCGACATCGAATCGGGCTGGGTGAAGACCGCAACCGAATCGACGCCGAGCGACGCCGCAGCCCGGGCGATGCGGATCGCGATCTCGCCGCGATTGGCGATCAGGACGCGCTTGAACATACCTGCTCTCCTCAAGCTCTTCCGGACCGCGCGCTTCCAGCGCGCTCATGAGCGCACTGGAAGCGCGCGGTCCGGAAGAACAAGATCAGTCGCGCCTTTGGCCATCAGCTTGAAGGCGTTCCACAGCGTGGCGTAGCCGTTCGAGATCTTGTCGACCGGGAAATTGCTCTCGAACATGCAGCGGTCGGCGCCGAAGGCGTCGATGCAGGTCTCGATCCACGGTCCCCAGGCGTCGGCGATGTCCTGTGATGAGGGCGGGCCGGGACGCTGCATGTGCTCGACGAACGGCCCGATATCCATGCCGAGCCCGCCGAGCTTCACCACGACGTTGGGGCACTTGGCCAGCTCGGTCATGTCCGCCTTCCAGGCTGCGAACACCGCATCGGTCTTGCCGGCATAGGGTCCGATGCCCAGCGGTCCACCGCAGTGGTTCAGGATCATGGTGGTGCCCGGCACGGCCCTGGCCAGCGCCGTCACTTCCTTGACCTGCGGATGGTACTGCCAGGCCTCGTAGGTCAGGCCGAGCTGGCCGACCTCGGCCACGCCGGCGCGGTAGTCCGCCTGGCCGTACATGCCCTGCGGCGGATGGGTGTGGCTGTTGCGTACGTCGGGGCTGGCATCCCATCCGCCGGCATGCCGGATGCCGCGGAAGCGGCCGTTGCCCGCCTCGATATGCGCCTCCAGCACGGCGCGGGCGCGCGTTCCCAGGTTCATGTCGACGTAGGAGATGATGCCGGCGCAAGCGCGTGTCGGCCCGTAGAGGCCGCTGGCGCTCATGGCCGCCACGCCGTTGGCGAACTCGGTCTCGCCGACCGGCCGCATCTCGGCGGGCCCGTCGGCCCGGTACATCGAACGGCAGTCGATATAGACCGTGTGCGTGATGTTGTGGCCGGTGCCGGTATCGGCCAGCAACTCGTCGAGCAGGTAGCGATGGTTGGCGTGATCCCACAGGTGATGATGCGGATCGACGATCGGCAGATCGGGCTCGAGAATCGGCTCCTTCGGCCGCTTTGCCAGCCAGGCGTCGTTGGGCACGTAGGCGCGGCGCTGCCGCTCGACTGTCGTTCCTCCAGTCACGGTTTCCTCCCTTGCGCGTTCCATCGAGGATACACGATCACGCGGCCGAACCGGGCGGCTCAGCCGAGGGAAGAGCGAGAAATCTCCACTGGCATTTCGGCCGATGAAACGCTCCGCCGTCGTTCAGAGATCGAAACTGACGGGCGGCAAGCCTTGGCGGCAGCGTTCATGGGCGGTCGTATAGGCTCTTTCGATGTCACGCCGGAAACGATCGGTGTCGAGCAGGGGGCAATTCGAGCGGGTGATCCGCGGCGAGGGCGGCTGGATATCGCTGCCGCGGCGTTCATCCTGGGCACCCGCCGCCCTCGGCTGCCAGCGCCCGCCGATCGCGGACGACGAGGCGGCCGCGACCCTGGTCGAGGATGCCCCGCTCGCTCCACGCTGCCAGCTGCTTGCTGACGCGCTCACGCGACACGCCGAGCATGGCCGCAAGCTCGGCGTGGGAAATGCGCAAGGCGGCTGCCCCTGAGGTGTCGCTGCCGTTCGCCAGGGCGACGAGTTGCCTGGCCAGGCGGCGCGACAGATCCAGGAAGGTGGCGTCGGCGATGTAGTCGGTCGAGCGCCGCAGGCGCGCGCATAGAAGCGCAATGATGTGGGACATCGCCTCGGGTCTTTTCCCGAAAAACGACATGAACTCATTGCGCGCGATGAACAGCAGTCGGCCCGGATCGCGCGCCACGGCGGTCGCGGTGCGCCCCTTGCCATCCAGCAAGGCGATCTCGCCGAAGAATTCTCCGGGCCCGAGGACGTTGAGGATCAGGCCCCGGCCGTCGGCCGTATCGACGGTGAAGGTGACGCGACCGGAGAGAACGCCGTACAGGCCATCACCGGGCGCGCCCTGCTGGAAGATCACCTGGCCCGCGGCAACGCGCCTCGACCGTGCGCGCATCAGTAGTTCCCGCGCATCCCGCGCCGTCAGAGCGTCGAAGAAAGGATGGAGCCGAAGCAGTTCCTGCGGCGTCATTCCGGTGAAACAGTAGGCAACTCTCCCTGGCGGGTAGTCTGGCCATTCGCCGCAACCGGCACAAGCGGGCAGTGCAGCCTTCGAGCACGTCCCCAGGGCGCGCTCTTCCGATAAGGCGGAAATCGCGCGTGGTTCCACCTTATCGGGAAATGCCCTAGAGCCGCGGCTGGTGGAATTTGTACGGCGGATAGTCCTTGTTGATGTCCGAGACGACCTCGACCACTGCGGGCGAATCGGCGGCCAGCGCCTCGCGCAGGGCGCCACGGAAGGCGTCGGCGGTCTCGACGCGCCAGGCCGGCACGCCGAACGAGCGGGCATAGGTCTGGAAGTCGGGATTGTGCAGCACCGCGCCGGAGTGGCGGCCTTCGTAGAGCCGCTCCTGGTCGCGCTTCACGTTGCCGTAAGAGGCGTTGTTGACCACCACCGTGACCAGGTTGATGCCGAACTGCTTGGCGGTGGAAAGGTCCGAGCCGCCGAACAGGAATCCACCGTCTCCGGTCACGGACACGACCGGCCGGTCAGGGTTCGCCACCTTGACGCCCAGCGCCGTCGGGAAACCGTAGCCCAGCGTGCCGGAGAAGCCCGAGCTCACCAGGCGGCGCGGCTGATGCACGGGATAGCCGTACCAGATGATGTAGCCGAGCTGCGTGACCTCGTCGACGACGATACCGTCGTCAGGCAGGGTCTCGCGGATCACCTTCATATAGGAGTATTGCGGGTCGGCCTTGGCGATCGCGGCCTGGGCCGCTTCCTTGGCCGCGGCGATGGCGGCGCGCCAATCCTTGCCGTCCTTGCGCGCCACCGCTGCGGCGAGTGCGCGCGCCCCGTCCGCCGCATCAGCGACGATCGCGACGTTGACGGGAAGCCGGCGGTGCTCGGCGGGATCGAGGTCGATCCGCGCGGTCTTGAGACCCGCCGGGGCGGGGGCCCAGCGCGCGATCGGCGTGTCGAGGCGCGTGCCGATGCCGATCAGAAGGTCGGTCTTGTCCCACAATTCGAAGCCGCCGACGGTGTTCAGCGACAGCGGATGACGCGAATCGACCACGCCCTTGCCCATGCGGAAGGACACGACGGGCGCTCCGATCTTCTCGGCCAATGCCAGGATCTCGGGTCCAGCATCGACCGCGCCGCCGCCGATCCAGATCATCGGCGCCTTGGCGGCATCGACCAGCTTGGCCAGCGCGGCGATCTTGTCGGGATCGGGTTCGGGGTTCTGGCGCTTGCCGAGAGGGTCGATGGGAGTCACGTCGGCAGTCGCGGGGAACATGTCCCACGGCATCTCGACGGCGACCGGTCCGGGCCGGCCTGAGGTCATCGCCTGGAAGGCGCGTGCCATGACCTGCGGCGCATCGGTCGGGTGCTCTATGCGCTCGGCGAACTTCAGCAGCGTCTTCAGCGTGGCGAGCTGGTCAGGCATCTCGTGCAGCTGTCCGCGGCCGCGGCCGATCATGGCGCTCGGCACCTGGCCCGTGATGCACATCACCGGTGCATTGACGCCCCAAGCCGTGGTCAGCGCGCCCATGGTGTTCATCACGCCGGGGCCGGGCACGACGGTGAAGGCCGAGGGCTTGCCCGTGGACTGGGCATAGCCCAGCGCCATGTAGGCCGTGGTCTGCTCGTGCCGCGCGTTTATGACCTTCAGCCGGTTGGCGTTGCGGGCGAAGGCGTCGAACAGGCCGTACATCTGCACGCCAGGCAGGCCGAAGATGGTGTCGATGTCGTGCCGCAGCAGGGAATCGACGATGGCGTCGCCGCCGGTCATGCGTGGCATCGGAGTACTCCTTTAAGCGGTCTTGCTGCGGATGAAGTTGCCGATCTCGATGCAGCCATCGCGCCCCTCGGAGAGGACCGGCGCGAACAATGGGAAGACGTGCAGCATGTTGGGCCAGATCGCCAACCGCGCATCGACCCCGGCAGCATGCATCTTCTCGGCGATGCGGATGGCGTCATCGAGCAGCGTCTCGGCCGTGCCGACCTGGATCAGCACGGGCGGCAGGTCTTTCAGGTCGGCATGCAAGGGTGCAGCGAGCGGTGTCCGGGGATCCTTGCCATTGAGATACATCTTGGCCATCCACAGCAGGCCGTCCTTCTGCACCATGGGATCCTGTGCGGCGCGGGTCGTGATGCTGTTGCCGAGACCCTCCAGGTCGACCCAGGGCGAGATCGCGACGGCGCAGGCCGGCAGGCCGAGCTTCTTGTCGCGCAGGTTCACCAGTGCGGCGATCGTGAGCCCGCCGCCCGCCGAATCGCCGGCAATCGCCAGACGGTTGGTGGCGAAGCCTTGCTGCAACAACCAGCGCCACGCTGCCGCCGCGTCGTCGACGGCGGCGGGGAAGGGATGCTCCGGCGCAAGGCGATAGTCGATCAGCAGCACCTTGGCCGACGACGCCGCAGAAATG
Source organism: Rhodospirillales bacterium (assembly GCA_016185145.1). GTDB lineage: Bacteria > Pseudomonadota > Alphaproteobacteria > Reyranellales > Reyranellaceae > Reyranella. The sequence continues at coordinate 39,249 of JACPOB010000086.1, forward strand.
TCGTAGGCGAGCCGGCGATGCGTGTCGATCGAGCCGATGGCGTAGCCGCCGCCATGCAGGTAGAGGATCGCCCGCCCGGTGTCGCAGCCCGGCGCCATCACCCATTCGGCGGGCACGCCGCCGGCATCGACCTTCTCGCACTTGGCATCCGGGGCGCCGCCCAGGAAGACCGCGGTCTTCTCGAACCGCTCCCGTGATTTCGCGACGTCGTATTCCGGCGGGACTGCGCGCGAGCGCAGCAGGGTGACGAGGCTGTCGAGCTGGGTGGCGGTCATGGTGCGTTCCTCGAAGCTTGCTGTTGCCGCAAGCTTTCGGCAACGCGGCCGTCACTTCAAGCGACCATGCTGCCTATTCTGCCGACGCGTCCGCGCCGTGAAACTGGCGTGCCCGAGACGTGCAGCGACGGCTCGACCTCGCCTTCGATCCAGTCGCAGAACGCGGCTATCTCCGGCCGGATGCGCGAGCCGCGGGCTGTGACCATCCAATAGCCCGTCCTGCAGGTACGGGGAGGACCGAAGACAGGGACCAGCCGCCCGGCGGCCAGCTCGGCCTCGACGAGCGGCAGACGACCGATAGCGATACCGAGCCCTGCCGCGGCAGCCTCCAAGGCCATCTGGATCGTGTCGAAGCGCAGCCCGCGGATGGCAGGCGGCAACGCGATGCCAGCGAGTCTGCTCCAGGCCGTCCAGTCCTCTCTCGCATCGACGACATGCAGCAGTGTGGTGTCGGCAAGATCATCGGTCGAACGAAAGGCCGCGGCGACGCGCGGCGCACAGACCGGCACGAGCTGCTCGCGGACGAGGCACGCAATATCGAGGCCGGCCCAGTCGCCGCGGCCCATGCGGATTGCGACATCGATGCCGTCGCGCGGGAAGTCCACGAGGCGGTGATTGGTGTCGACCGATACCTCTATGTCCGGATGCCGGTCGTTGAAGCGCGCCAGGCGCGGCAGCAGCCAGCGGACGCCGAAGGTCGGCGATACGCTGACCGCCAGCCGGCCGGTGGGCTTTCGCCCGGGCACGGCGTCGCTCGCCTCGACGATCGCCTCCAGGGCGGCGCGGACCCGCGGCAGGTAGGCCTCACCGGCAGCGGTCAACGCCAACGTCCTGTTGCCGCGCAGGAAGAGATCGACGCCCAGCCACTGCTCGAGCGTCTGAACGCCGTGGCTGATCGCGCTGGGTGTCAAATTGAGCTCTTCCGCCGCCACCTTGAAGCTCGAATGGCGACCGGCCGCCTCGAACAGGCGCATCGTGTTGAGGGGAGGCAGCCGGTATGGCATGGCGACGAGCGTCGAGCACGCCGACCATGCCGGCAAACGACGAAGCCGAATGGCGGGATGAGCAATTCTCAGGCAAGCGGTGCGCCGGCCGGCGAGGGCGCCGTTTCGACGGCGGCGTCGTTGATCGGGAAGTGCAACAGCGCAGCCACGAGACCGGCGACCGCGGTCGCGATCCAAAGCGGGCCGTAGGAACCGGTCAGGTCGAAGATGATGCCGCCGACGCCGGCGCCCAGGAACGATCCGACCTGATGGCTGAGGAAGCAGACGCCGAACAAAGTGCCGAGATGCCGGGTGCCGAAGATCTTGGCCACCAGCCCGCTGGTCAGCGGCACGGTGCCCAGCCAGGTCAGCCCCATGACGGCGGCGAAGATCATCACGGACGTGTCGGTCTTCGGCAGCAGGAAGAACACGGCGATGGCAACGCCCCGGATCAGATAGAGCCATCCCAGGATGTACTGCTGACGCACCTTGCCGCCCAGCCAGCCACAGGCCCAGGTGCCAGCCATGTTGAACAGGCCGATCGTTGCCAGCGCTGCCGCACCCAGTCCGGCCGGCATGTTGCAGACGACCAGGTAGCCCGGCAGGTAGGTTGCGATGAAAGCGAGTTGGAAGCCGCAGGTGAAGAAGCCGAGCGTCAGGAGAATGTAGCCGCGATGATGCAATGCCAGGGAGAGAACGTCGCCGAGCGCGTAAGTGAATTGCGGTTGCGCCGTGGCATCTGCGTCACGCCGGTCGAGGGCGATCCCGAGTGGGGAGACGACAGCCATCAGGACGGCAAGACCCAGCAGCGTGACGGAGATGCCGACGCCTTCGTTGGCGAATTGCGTCGCCGGCACCAGGACGAACTGCCCGAACGATCCGCCTGCGCTCGCGATACCCATCGCCATGCTGCGGCGCTCGGGCGACGCCACGCGGCCGACCGAGGCCAGCACTACGGCGAAGGTCGTGCAGCTCACGCCGATGCCGACCAGCAGGCCCATGCCGATCACGAGCAGGAAGCCCGAAGAAGCGACGGCCGACAGAGCAAGGCCGGCCGCGAGGGCCAGGGCGCCGAATGCCACGACCGGCGCCGCTCCATGGCGGTCGGCGGCCGCGCCGGCAAAGGGCTGGGCAAAGCCCCAGACGAGGTTGTGCAGGGCGATCGCGAGCGCGATCAGGCTGAGCGATATCCCTCGATCGACGGATATTGGATCGACGAACAATCCGAATGTCTGGCGAATCCCCATCGCCGCACTCAGGATGAGGGCGCCCGCGGCGATCACTATCGTGGTCTGGCCTCGTGAAAACGCCGAACGCCCATTCTTCGCCGCTGCCATGATCCGAAACTCCTCGGCATCACTCTGGCGAGCGGCGCCTCGGGCGGCAAAAGAGAAGCATTTGATGACAGGTGAACGCTCCTCGTCCGAGACGGTGTTCGCGCCGTGAAACGACGACGATGCCCAGTGGCGATTCTCCGGTAGGATGGCGCCGACATGAGAAGACATTCACGGCCATGACGAATCGCTGGTTGCAGCTGTCCATCGGCATCGTCTGCATGGTGATGATCTCCAGCCTGCAGCATGGCTGGACGCTGTTCGTGAACCCCATCGACGACAAGCACGACTGGGGCCTCGCCGCCATCCAGGTGGCCTTCACCGTCTTCATCCTGAGCGAAACCTGGCTGGTGCCCTTCGAGGGCTGGTTCGTCGACCGCTTCGGTCCGCGGCCGGTGGCGCTGGTCGGCGGCGCGCTGGTCGCCATCTCCTGGAGCCTGAACTCGGTCGCCGATTCCCTGGCGTTGCTCTATTTCGGTGCGGCGCTCGGCGGCATCGGCGCCGGCTGCGTCTACGGCACCTGCCTGGGCAACGCCCTGAAATGGTTTCCCGACCGGCGCGGCCTGGCGACCGGTCTCACGGTGGCGGGTTATGGCATCGGCTCCGCCTTCACGGTCATCCCGCTCAGTCGCACCATCGAGACGAGCGGCTATGAGGCGGCCTTCCTGTGGTTCGGCCTGGGGCAGGGCATCGTCATCTGCCTGGTCGCGCTGCTGCTGGCGAAACCGCGAACGGGCAGCAAGCTGCCGGCGCCGCACGTGCCGCAGACGGCGCGCGACTTCGCCCCACGCGAGGTCCTGCGCTCGCCGCTGTTCTGGCTGCTGTTCGTGATGTCCCTGCTGGTCACCGCGGCCGGCCTCACCTTCACCGCCCATCTCGCGACCATCGCGCTGGATTTCCAGATCGCCGACGTGCCGGTCAGTCTCCTGGGCGTGACCCTGCCGGCGCTGACCTTCGCGCTTACGCTCGACCGCATCGCCAACGGCCTGGCGCGGCCGTTGTGCGGCTGGCTGTCGGACTATATCGGTCGCGAGAACACCATGGTCATGGCCTTCACCCTGGGCGCGGCAAGCATCTACGCCTTCGGCCGTTGGGGCGACGATCCAGTGATGTTCGTGCTGCTGGCGAGCGCCGTGTTCTTCGCCTGGGGCGAGGTCGCGAGCCTGTTCCCGGCGACCTGCACCGACTATTTCGGCGCGAGCTATGCCACGACCAACGCCGGCATGCTGCATACCGCCAAGGGGGTGGCGGCCATGCTGATCCCCTTGTCGGAGCCGATGGTGACGGCCACCGGAAGCTGGCAGGCCGTGTTCGCCATCGCCGTCGGCATGAACGCCGCCGCCGCCTTCCTGGGGCTGGCCGTGCTGCGTCCGATGCGCTTGGCGCGCCTGAAACCAGTCCCTGTCGCGGAGTAGCCGAGTGGAGATCTACGATTTCATCGTCGTCGGCGCGGGCTCGGCCGGCGCCGTCGTCGCCAACCAACTCTCGGCCGATCCGCGCAACCGCGTGCTGCTGCTCGAAGCGGGGCCGGCGAGCAATCCCTGGTCGCGCATCCCGATCGGCTACGCCAAGCTCATCAACAATCCGGCGGCCAACTGGCTCTACAGCGCCGAGCCCGAGGCCAACACCAGCGGCCGGCGCCTGCCGGTGCCGCGCGGAAAACTGCTCGGCGGCTCGAGCGCCATCAACGGCCAGGCCTTCGTGCGCGGCCAGGCGCAGGACTTCGATTCCTGGGCGCAGATGGGCAATCACGGCTGGAGCTACAGCGACGTGCTGCCTTTCTTCAAGAAGATGGAGAGCTACGAAGGCGGCGGCGACGACGCCTTCCGTGGCCGCGACGGTCCGCTGCGCGTCACCGATCCCGACTGGCGCGACCCGCTGTTCTCGGCCCTGATCGAGGCGGCAGGCCAGGTCGGCATCCGGCACAATCCCGACTACAACGGCGCCGAGCAGGACGGCATCGGCATGAGCCAGGCCACCATCGCCTCGCGCCAGCGCATGAGCACGGCGCGCTGCTATCTCGATCCGGCCCGCCGCCGGCCCAATCTGCGCATCGTGACCGACGCCCTGACCGAGGGGCTGGTGCTCGACGGCAAGCGCTGCGTCGGTGTCCGGTATTCGATCGCCGGCGCCGCGCGCGAGGCCCGGGCGGCGCGCGAGGTCGTGATCAGTGCCGGGTCGATCAACTCGCCGCAGCTCCTCGAACTGTCGGGCGTCGGCCAGCCCGATCGCCTGCAGGCGCTCGGCATTGCCGTGTGCCATGCGTTGCCGGGCGTGGGCGAGAACCTGCGCGACCACTATGCGCCGCGCACCCGCTGGTCGATCGGCGCCAGGGGCTTCACCTTCAATCATCGCGGACGCGGGCTCGGCATGGTGTATCAGGCGATGCGCTACGCCGTCTTCGGCGACGGTTTGCTGTCGATGGTCGCCGCGCCGATCCGCGCCTTCGTCCGCTCGCGCGAAGGGCTCGCGTCGCCGGACCTTCTGCTGGGCTGGGTGCCGATGCTGACCGAGCCTGGACCGAAAGGACCGCGCATCTCACGTCAGTCCGGCATGACGTGCTACGCTCATCCGATGCGGCCCGAGAGTAGGGGGCACATCCATATCGCTTCGGCCGATCCGAAGAAGCCGCCTGCCATCAATTTCAACTTCCTGTCGTCGCCCGTCGATGCCGAGCTCACGGTCCGCGCCGTGCGCATCGCCTGCTCGGTCATGCACGCCCCGGCGCTCGCCCACCTGCAGATCAGTGAGATCGCGCCGGGGCCAGAGCGCAAGACCGACGACGAGATCATCGGCTGGGTCAAGCAGGCCGCCGAGACGACCTATCACCCCGTCGGCACCTGCAAGATGGGCTCGGATGCCGGGGCCGTCGTCGACGCCCGCCTGCGCGTGCACGGCATCGCGGGGCTTCGCGTCGCCGATGCCTCGATCATGCCGACGCTCACCTCGGGCAACACCAACGCGCCCTCGATCATGATCGGCGAGAAGGCGGCGGCGATGGTGCTGGAGGACGCCGCCTGATGGCGAACGAGGAACCCGGGCCGGCCTCGGTCGCGGCCCTGCGCAATGCCGTGCTCCGCGGCCACGAGCCGCCGCCATTGCCGGCGGTCGCCAAGCTCCCCTGGTATCCCTGGGCCGTCGTCGGCACGGTATGCATCGGCGCCTTCATGGGCCAGGTCGACGCCAGCCTGACGCAGATGCTGTTGCCCCGGCTCGAGCACGACTTTCACGCCCCGCTCAGCACCGTGAGCTGGGTGGCGGTTGCCTACATCCTCACCATGGCGTCGTTCATGCCGATCTTCGGCCGGCTGGCCGACATGGTCGGCCGCAAGCTGCTCTACACCAGCGCCTTTCTGATCTTCGTCATCGGCTCCGGCCTGTGCGGCTTCGCGCCGGACCTGCCGACGCTGATCGTCTTCCGCATCGTGCAGGGAATCGGCGCCGCGCTGCTCACCGCCAACAGCATCGCCGTCATCGTCCTGGCCGTGGGTCCCGAGCATCGTGGCCGCGCGCTCGGCCTGCAGTCGGCGGCCCAGGCGATCGGGTTGGGCGTGGGGCCGGCGGTTGGCGGCCTGGTACTCGACACGCTGGGCTGGAACTGGGCGTTCTGGATCAACGTGCCGTTCGGACTGCTGGGCCTGCTGCTCGGCTGGTTCGTCCTGCCGCAGACCCGGCATCTGCAAGGCGGCGGCCGGTTCGACTGGCATGGCGCGTTCCTGATCGCGCCCGCGCTCACCGCTGTCGTCGCGCTCCTGAACGAAGGCCATACCTGGGGCGTGGGGTCGCCCGCCTTCATCTCGTGCGTCGTGGCGGCGATCGTCCTTCTGGTGCTGTTCGTGCGCGCCGAGCGACGCGCCGAAACGCCACTGATCGACTTCACCCTGCTGCGCCAGCAGGCTTTCCTGACCGGCAACCTCGCGAACTTCCTGTCCTACGCCACGCTGTTCGGCGTGTTCTTCCTCATTCCCTTCGTGCTGGTGCGCATCTATCAGGATTCCGAGCTCGTTGCCGGCCTCCGCTTGTCGATCGTGCCGGTGATGCTGGGTCTGCTGGCGCCGGTCGGCGGCGGGCTCTACGACCGCTTCGGGGCGCGCGTGGCGACGGCGTCAGGCATGGCGCTCTGCGTCGCAGGCCTCGCGGTTCTCTACCTCTTCCTCGACGGCAATGCCGCGAACATGCCGCTGGTCATGCTGGCGCTGGCGATCTTCGGCATAGGGCAGGGGCTTTTCATCTCGCCCAACAGCAGCGCCATCATGGCGACGGCGCCCGAGGAGCTGACCGGCGAGGCCGGCAGCCTGTTGAACGTGGTGCGCTACCTCGGCATCAGCACCGGCATCGTCGGCGCCTCCACCGTGCTGGCGCTCGGCCTCGCCGCCGCGCCCGGATCCAACGGCATCACGGTCGATGCCTCGGCCGAGATGCTCGTGTTCGCCAGCCGTCTCGTGATCCTGATGCTCGGTGTCCTCGGCATCCTTGCCGGCGCGCTTTCGCTGATGCGGACGGTGCCGCGCAAGGCGCGCGGCGAGCATGCGGTCGAGCTGTAGGCCTCAGTTCGTGAGGATCCAGGGCGCGCCCGAGGCGAGCGCGACATCGCGCACCTTGGCGAGCAGGCCGGGGCCGACGGGAATGCCGGTCTTGAGGCGCTGGGCGGCCGTGCGCCGCTCGGGGTCGCCCGCCACCATCACGGCGCGATCGGGATCGGCCGGCTTGGTGGCGCGCAGCGTGTCGCAGAAGGCGGCGACGTCGTCGCGGAACTCCTTCGGGTCGCGGAAGATGCCGGGATCGAGCGCCAGCATGAAGTGGCCGATGTCCTGCGTGCCCGGCTTCTTGGTGTGCATGGGGTCGGTGATCATGGTGGCGCCGCTCAGCGCCGACGACAGGATGTTCACCATCGACGACAGGCCGTAGCCCTTGTGGCTGCTGCCTTCAGGCGTTCCTCCAAGCGGCGTCATGAAGCCGCCCTTGCTCACCTCGCGCGGGTCGGTGCTGGGCTTGCCTTCGGCAGTGACCAGCCAGCCGAGCGGCGTCGGCAGGTTCTCGTTGGCCTTGTTGCGGATCTTTCCCGCGGCGACGGTGGTGGTCGCCATGTCGAGCAGGAACGGCTCGCCCGGCCGGCCCGGCGCGCCGAAAGCGATCGGGTCGGTGCCGAGCCGCGCCTGGGCGCCGAATGTCGGTGCGACCTGGATGCCGCTCGCAGACGTCGCGACCATCCCGATCAGGCCGGCCTCGACCGCCATCAGCGCATAGAAGCCGCAGGCGCCGAAGTGCGCCGAGTTGCGCACCACGGTGACGCCGATGCCCGAGGTCTTGGCCTTGGTGATCGCGAGATCCATGGCGCGCCGGGCGTTGGCGTGACCCAGTCCGCCCTGGCCGTCGACCAGCGCCGAGACCGGCGTTTCCCGCGAAACGACGGGTTCGGCCTTCATGTCGATCTTTCCGCCGCGCCGGCGCTCGTCATAGACCGGCACCATCGAGATGCCGTGCGTGTCGATGCCGTGCAGGTCGGCCCAGCTCATGATTTCGGCGGTGCTGGCGGCGGCGGGAGCCGCCATGCCCCAGGCGCTGAGGATCAGTTCGAGCTGGCGGCGGTGCGTTTCGTACGAAGCGGGCATGCGATCTTCCACGAGCTGGACGTCAGGACGGGCACCGTAGCACGTGCTAGGTTTGTCAAAACACCGGAGGAGACGTGCCGTGGATGCAACAATGACCCTGTCGCAGCGCGCAGACGACCTGGAAGCCAAGATGGCGCAGGAGCTCGACTACATCGTCGTCAAGTCGCGCCTGCACATGATGGCCGAAGGTGACCTGAACCCGCCGCCCAACGCCGGCGCCATGATCAAGGCCAATCCCAAGCTGCGCGTGCTGATGGGCGACGATCCGCGCCTGCCCAAGATGCCGGAGAAGCCGACCCTGATCGACTTCTTCAAGTACCGCTTCGGCCCGTCGATGCACCTGCTCCAGAGCGCCCGGCATGCCGTGAAGGGCGGCCTGCCGGAGAAGATGGTGCTGGCCTGCCTGCTGCACGACATCGCCGGCACGGGTTTCATCCGCGGCGATCACGGCTACTGGGGCGCCCAGCTCGTCGAGCCCTATGTCGACGAAGAGGTGACCTGGGCGATCCGCGCCCACCAGGTGCTGCGCTTCTATGCCGACGAATCGGTCGGCTACGAATATCCCCAGTCGTACGTGACGCTGTTCGGCGCCGACTATCGCGTCGATCCGTACATCGAGGAAGACTACCAGCGCATGCGGAACCACAAGTGGTACATGTCGGGCCGCATGATCACCGTGCACGACATCTACTCGTTCGACCCCAACGTGCATGTCGAGCTGGAGGAGTTCACCGACATCATCGGCCGCAACTTCCGCCAGCCCGAGCAGGGGCTGGGCTTCGACAACAGCCCGGTCGCGCACATATGGCGGTCGATGATCCGGCCGGCGAAGTATCTTTAGTGTCTTCCGGACCGCGAGCTTGAACTCTTAAGCCGACCGGAAATCCTCCGGCCTGAGCTCGATCGGGTCGCCGTGCCGGGTGCGGTCGGCGGCGTGGTCCCAGGCGTCGTGGTAGCGCGCCAGCAGGCTCGCGTCGGCGATGCCTTTTTCGGTGACCAGCCGTTCGAGGGCGTTGAGCCAGTGGGAGTAGTAGGTCGCGCCGGTGTCCGGATCGCCGGCCGCCTGTGCCCGTTTGATCTCGTCGGCGAGCGTGGCCGCCCATTCCGGCCAGGTGAACAGGCCGCGCTTGTGCAGAGCCACGGCCATGGCGAAGGCCTGCGCCTCCCACGGCTCGCGGAACACCGGGCCTTCGGCGTCGCTGGGAATGCCGGCGATCGGGAGGGTCGGATGGTCCGTCATGCCGGCTCGAGATAGGGCTCGAAGGCGTCGATCGAGATGGTGAGAGTCGGATCGGTGTCCGGCCCCCAGATCTCGCGCCCGTCGAACACGACGGTATAGAGCCACTGCGGATCGTCGCCGCGCCCGCTGGCGACGGAATCCGGATAGGCATGGCAGCCGTGGATCAATTCGACCGTGCCCACCTTGTCGCGCGCATAGCGCGGCAGGCGGGTATGCGTCAGTGGATTGATGTTCACGGTGCGCACGCGGTCGCCCGGCTTGAAGCGGGCAGGGCCCTGCTGCTGCCGGAAGAACGACATGCGCGTCATGCCGCCGTCCACCACTTCCTTGGTGAGCCTGCGCGCCAGCTTCTTGCCCGCGCGCAGGGAACGGCCGGCCTTGAATTCGTCCTCGCCCACCAGGCCGCGCTCCAGCAGGTTCTTCTCCATGCCGAGCGCCCAGCGCCAGTAATAGGAGGCTGCGAGGTAGGTACGCGGCGGCAGGGTTTCCTGGGCATAGCGACCATCGTCGATGTGCCACGCGCCGGCGTAGCCCATCGACCGCTGCATGGCCATCACGCGGCCCTCCCACTTCTCGTGGAACGGCGGCTCGTCCTTTTCGGCTTCGACCTTGCCGAAGCCGTCCATGCCGCCCATGTCGTGCACGCCGTTCATTTGGCGACCTCCGCCGGCGTCAGCGCGAGCCCGGTGCCGATCATCGAATCGCGGGTGACGAGATCGACCAGCCGCTCCTCGCTCCAGCCCTCGGTGCCGACAGGTCGCATCGGCAGCACCAGGAAGCGCGTCTCGGCGGTCGAATCCCAGACGCGGACCTCGGTTTCCTTGGCCAGCTTGACGCCGAAGTCGGCCAGCACGCCGCGCGGATCCTTGACTGCGCGCGAGCGGTAGGGCGCCGACTTGTACCAGACCGGCGGCAGGCCGAGCATTTCCCACGGATAGCAGGAGCACAGCGTGCAGACGATCATGTTGTGGCGCTGTGGCGTGTTCTCGACGGCAACGAGGTGATCGCCGACCGGGCTGACATGGCCCAGCGTGCCGACGGCGGCGGTGGCGTCCTTCAGCAGCGCCTGCTTGAAGGCGGGATCGGCCCAGGCCTTGGCGACGACGCGGGCGCCGTTGTGCGGCCCGACCTTGGTCTCGTAGGTCTCGACGATGGCGTCGAGCGCCGCGGGGTCGATGTAGCCCTTCTCGGTCAGGATGGTTTCCAGCGCGCGCACGCGCAGCTGGGTCTCGGACAGCTCCGAGCCATGCTCGTGGGAGTGATCGTGGTCGTGGTCAGCCATGCAAAAGAACTCCGGTAAACCGCCCATAATCGTAGCCTAGTACCGACTATCACTGAAGGGTGAGTCGTAGCTGTCACCCCGAGCGCAGCGAGGGACCTTTAAGGCCGCCGGAAAGCTCCCTCGCTGCGCTCGGGATGACAGAGGAGCCGTATCAGGCATTTCCAGGCACTATAGTCTAGTACCCGCTTTTATGGACGCTGATACAGCCCGACCTCACCCTGAGGAGGCCCGCAGGGCCGTCTCGAAGGGTGGGCTACATCGCCTTTGTTGCCATCCTTCGAGACGCCTAGGCGCATCTGAATGCGCTCAGCTGCGCGCGGCTCCTCAGTCTACATGTCCCACAGGGTGACCGGCCCCACGGCATGCAAGAACGAGGGTTGCGCCGGGTGGTCCGGCGCCGAGCCTCAAGCATGGGGGACCGGTCATGAAGA
>JACPOB010000049.1 GCA_016185145.1 Rhodospirillales bacterium
CGCAGCGCGACGGCGCGGTCATCGGCCTGTCGGCCAACACGGCGATCGCCGAGGCGACGTCGGTCTATCTCCGCTACGAGGGAGACATCTCGGCCCAGGACAGCGCGCATGCCATCACCGCCGGTGTCCGCATGACGTGGTAGGTATGACGACCTCATGACGCACATGCCGCGCAACGATCGCGCGGCACATCGGCGACGGTACTACTTGGAATTGCAACCGCGCCAGATTAGATTTCGTGCCCAAATTGGGGCACGGAACCTGCATGCGCATAGGGCGTCTTGCCAAAGCATGGTTTTTTGTTACGGCAATTGCGCCCGTCTGTGCTAACGGCCAGGGTGCAACTTGGCTTGCGGCCCCGGGTTCGTCCGCCTTCAATGTTGGCAGCAACTGGACGACCGGCACTGTCCCCACTGGCACGGCGATGTTCGGGCCGTCGAATACGACGGCCATCGCTCTTCCGGTAGCCGGCACAACGACCGTGGGCGCTTTCCAATTCAACGCGGGCGCCCAGGCCTACAACTTCACCGGCTCGTCAGCGTTGAGATTCTCTGGCGCAGGCATCGTCAACAATTCGTCCAACGTCCCCTGGATACTTGCTTCCGGAGGGATAACGTTCACCAACGCCTCAAGCGCGGGCAACGCCACGCTTCTCGGCGGCTTTGGCGGCGTGACTTTCGCCGACAATTCGACCGCTGCGAACGCGAACCTCGTGGGCAGCCGCGTCAGCTTCACCCAAGCCGCAACGGCCGCCAACGCAACCCTCGGCGGCGGCACTCTCTTCCTGGACACAGCCACCGCTGGGAGTGCCGTCATCACCACATCGTCGATCGTTGATCAAACGGATTTCCGGGGTAGATCGACTGCGGGAACGGCAACCCTGATCAACAGAAATCAGGGCGAGACGATCTTTCGCAACGACTCCAGTGCAGCCAACGCGACCATCGTGAACGATGGAGGCTACCTGTCCTTCCAGGACAGGGCGACGGCTGCAAACGCGACAATCAGCAACGTATCGGGCGCGATCACATCTTTTACCGAGGGGAGCGGCGGATTAGCGCGTGTCATCGCCGACGCCGCCTCGTCGGTGTGGTTCGGCGGTGTCAATCCGTCTGTCGGCTCGATCGAAGGTGCGGGCACCTTCGAGGTCATTTCCCTCGGGCCAGCCCAACTCACCGTCGGTGCGAATAACCTTTCGACGACCCTGACCGGTAGGATCACCGGTTTCTGGCCAGCGACGCTTGTTAAGATTGGCGCCGGTACGCTGACGCTTGCGGGAAGCAACCTGTCCGGCGGCGGCCTTGCCATCAACGGCGGCACCGTGGCAACTGCAAGCGATGCCAGTCTCGGCAGCGGCAGTGCGGGTCTCAGCTTCGGCGGCGGAACCCTGCAGTTGCTGTCGAGCTTCGACCTCTCGCCAGCGCGCGCCATCACGATCAATGCTGGCGGCGGAACGATTGACACCAACGGCTTCGGCATGACAATCGCGCAGGCCATCGCCGGCTCCGGCAGCCTCACGAAGGCCGGCAACGGGACACTGACCCTGACCGGCGCCAGCACCTTCAGCGGCGGCACGGTCCTCTCCGCAGGAACCCTGATCGTCAATGGCAGCCTTGCCAGCGGTGTGACCGTGAATGCGGGCAATGCGATCGTCAACGGAAGCGCGGCGGGCAGCAGCTTCGTCAACGGCGGCGTGCTCAGCGGCGGCGGCATGCTGTCAGACCTAACGGCGAATGGCGGCGCGGTGGCGCCGGGCAACTCCATTGGCACGCTGACGCTGCGCGGCAACCTCGTGTACAACGCTGGCGCCACGTACCAGGTCGAGATCAATGCGGCTGGTCAGGCAGACCTGATCACCGTCGCCGGAACGGCAACCATCAACGGTGGCGCAGTACTGGTAGTACCACAGACTGGGAACTATGCGCCCCGCACTACCTACACGATCCTGACAGCGGCCGGCGGTGCTAGCGGTGCTTTTGCGACGGTCAACAACCTCTATCCATTCCTGCAATCGCTCCTGCAGTATGACGTCAACAATGTCTACCTGACCCTTCAGGCTGGCGGCTTCGCGGCTGCTGCACAGACGCCCATTCAGTACGTCACAGGGTCGGTGCTCGATGCCAATGCAGCCAACGCCACCGGCGACTTCGCAACCATCTTGAGCGCGTTGTCCATACAGCAGAGCACGCAGGTGTTGCCCTTCCTCACGGCCATCAGCGGCAACAACTACGCCGGCTTCTCGACCTCGATGGTCCAAGGCATGCAGCTCTTCATGAACAATTTCAGCAACCAGACCGGTGGTGGTGGGTCGCCCATGTCCAACCGCGTCGCGTTGGCTGAAGCCTGTGACGTCGCTTGC
>JACPOB010000089.1 GCA_016185145.1 Rhodospirillales bacterium
GTCGCGGCGCTCGACGATCCTGCCGCAGTTCGTCGGCCTGACGTTCGGCGTCTACAACGGCAAGAAGTTCATCCCGGTGAACGTCACCGAGGAGATGGTCGGTCACAAGCTCGGCGAGTTCTCGCCGACCCGCACCTTCCACAATCACTCGGGTGACAAGAAGGTCTCGAAGGACTAACCGATGAGCAAGCCATCCAATCCCCGCCGCGAGGCGGACAACGAGGCCAAGGCCGTGCTGCGCACCGTCCGCGTCAGCCCGCGCAAGCTCGACCTCGTCGCCGCCACCATCCGCGGCAAGAAGGCGGCGTCGGCCGTCAACGAGCTCACCTTCTCCAAGAAGCGGATCGCCCGCGACGTGAAGAAGGCGCTGAACTCGGCGATCGCCAACGCCGAGAACAACCACAATCTCGACGTCGATCGCCTGATCGTGGCCGAGGCGTCGGTCGGCAAGAGCCTCGTCATGAAGCGCTTCCACACCCGTGGCCGCGGCCGCGCTGCCGGCATCGTCAAGCCGTTCAGCCATCTCACCATCGTGGTGCGCGAGCGCGCCGAGGCGGAGGACAAGTAATGGGTCAGAAGGTCAACCCGATCGGCCTGCGGCTCGGCATCAACCGGACCTGGGACTCGCGGTGGTACGCCGAGGGCGGCGAATACTCCAAGATGCTCCATGAGGACATCCACATCCGCAAGGTGCTGCGCGAGCGGCTGAGCCAGGCAGGTGTCGCCAAGATCGTCATCGAGCGCCCGGCCAAGCGCGCCCGCGTGACCATCCACACCGCCCGTCCGGGCGTGGTGATCGGCAAGAAGGGCGCCGACATCGAGAAGCTGCGCGGCGACCTCGCCAAGATGACCAAGGGCGAGGTGGCGCTGAACATCGTCGAGATCCGCAAGCCCGAGATCGACGCCACGCTGATCGCCGAGAACATCGCCCAGCAGCTCGAGCGTCGCGTCGCCTTCCGCCGCGCCATGAAGCGCGCCGTGCAGTCGGCCATGCGCCTCGGCGCCCAGGGCATCCGCATCAACTGCTCGGGCCGCCTGGGCGGCGCCGAGATCGCCCGCATGGAATGGTACCGCGAGGGTCGCGTGCCGCTGCACACGCTGCGCGCCGACATCGACTACGGCACCGCCACCGCCTTCACCACCTTCGGCACCTGCGGCGTCAAGGTCTGGGTGTTCAAGGGCGAGATCATGGCCCACGACCCGATGGCGCACGACAAGCGCGCCGAGGAAGCCGCCCCGCAGCGCACGCCCGCCCGGGTCGAGCGCTCGGAGCAAAGGGACTCGTAAGACATCATGCTGCAACCCAAGCGCACCAAGTACCGCAAGGCCTTCAAGGGCCGTATTCGCGGCGCCGCCAAGGGCGGTTTCAACCTCGACTTCGGCGCCTTCGGCCTGAAGGCGATGGAGCCCGACCGCCTGACCGCGCGCCAGATCGAGGCCGCCCGCCGCGCCATCACGCGCCACATGAAGCGTGCCGGCCGCGTGTGGATCCGCGTGTTCCCCGACGTGCCGGTCTCCAAGAAGCCGGCCGAGGTCCGCATGGGCTCGGGCAAGGGTGCGCCGGAATTCTGGGCGGCCCGCGTCAAGCCCGGCCGCGTGCTGTTCGAGCTCGACGGCGTGTCGGTCCAGGTCGCCCGCGAGGCGCTCGAGCTGGCCGCCGCCAAGCTGCCGATCAAGACGCGCTTCGTCGCCCGCGTCGGCGCCCAAGGCTGAGGAGATAGCCATGAAGGCCAGCGATCTGCGCCCCAAGACCCAGGACCAGCTCAAGGAAGAGCTCGGCAACCTGCGCAAGGAGGCATTCAATCTGCGTTTCCAGAAGGCCGGCGGACAGCTCGGCAAGACAGGCCGCGTGCGCCAGGTGCGCCGCGATATCGCCCGCATCAAGACGGTGCTGGGCGAGAAGGCCGCCGGTTAAGGAGCAATAGATGCCGAAGCGAGTTCTCGAGGGCGTCATCGTCAGCGACAAGATGGACAAGACCATCGTCGTCAAGGTCGAGCGGCGCGTGCAACACCCGATCTACAAGAAGTTCATTCGCCGCTCGAAGAAGTATCACGCGCACGACGAGGCCAATGCCTACAAGGGCAAGGTCGGTGAGCTCGTGCGCATCCGCGAGTGCCGCCCGCTGTCCAAGACCAAGAGCTGGGAAGTTCTGGTCGAGGCGGCCGAGGCCTAGGACGGAGCGACAGTCATGATCCAGATGCGTACCAACCTCGAGGTCGCCGACAATTCCGGCGCCCGTCGAGTGCAGTGCATCAAGGTGCTGGGCGGCTCGCGCCGCAAGTATGCCAGCGTCGGTGATGTCATCGTCGTCTCCATCAAGGAGGCGATCCCGCGCGGCCGCGTGAAGAAGGGCGAGGTGCACCGCGCCGTCGTCGTGCGCACGTCGTTCCCGCTGCGCCGCGTCGACGGCAGCGCCATCCGCTTCGACCGCAACGCCGCCGTCCTGATCAGCAAGCAGGACGAGCCGATCGGCACCCGCATCTTCGGACCGGTGACCCGCGAGCTGCGTGCCAAGAAGTTCATGAAGATCATCTCGCTCGCGCCGGAGGTCCTCTAAATGACCGCCAACAAGCTCAAGGTCCGGAAGGGCGACCGGGTGAAGGTCATCGCCGGCCGCAGCAAGGGCAAGATCGGCGACGTCCTGCGCGTCCTGGCCGCCGACCAGCGCGTGGTCGTGTCGGGCGTCAACGTCATCAAGCGCCACACCAAGCCCAGCCGCACCGACCAGGGCGGCATCATCGAGCGCGAGGCCGCGATCCACGTGTCGAACGTGGCCCTGCTCGATCCCAAGACCGACAAGCCGACGAAGATCGGCTTCAAGTTCCTCGAAGACGGTCGGAAGGTGCGCTTCGCGCGCGGTTCCGGCGAAACCATCGACCGCTAGGAGAACGGGCCATGCCCGCGCGACTGCAAGAACACTATACCAAGACCGTGCGTGAGGCGCTCACGAAGGAGTTCTCCTACAAGAACGCCTTCGAGGTGCCGAAGCTCGACAAGATCGTCATCAACATGGGCGTCGGCGAGGCGGTCAACGACCGCAAGGCCGTCGACGGCGCCGCGGCGGAGCTTGCCGCCATCACCGGCCAGAAACCGGTGGTGACCAAGTCGCGCAAATCGATCGCGACCTTCAAGCTGCGCGAGGGCATGGCGATCGGCGCCAAGGTCACGCTGCGCCGCGACCGCATGTACGAGTTCATCGATCGCCTGATCAACATCGCCCTGCCGCGCGTCCGCGACTTCCGCGGCCTGAACGGCAAGTCGTTCGACGGCAATGGCAACTACGCCATGGGCCTGAAGGAGCAGATCGTGTTCCCAGAGATCGACTACGACAAGGTCGACATGGTGCGCGGCATGGACATCATCATCTGCACGACGGCGAAGACGGACGCGGAAGCCAAGGCGCTTCTCCGTGCTTTCGACTTCCCCTTCGTGAACTGAGGCCGGAGAACAAAATGGCCAAGACGAGCTCAGTCGAGAAGAACAACCGGCGCGCCAAGATGGCGGCGCAGTACGCCGCCAAGCGTGAGAAGCTGAAGGAGATGGCTGTCGACGACAGGCTGACGCCGGAAGAGCGCTTCGGCGCGCGGCTCAAGCTTGCCAAGCTGCCGCGCAACTCCTCGCCGACGCGCGTTCGCAATCGCTGCGAGATAACCGGCCGCCCGCGCGCCGTCTATCGCAAGTTCAAGCTGTCGCGGCTGGCGCTGCGTCAGCTGGCCTCGCTGGGCGCTCTGCCCGGCGTGGTGAAGTCGAGCTGGTAACGGGGGCCGTAGACCATGTCTATGACAGATCCTGTGGGTGATTTGCTGACCCGCATCCGCAACGGCCAGTCGGCGCGCCTCGACAGCGTGACCGTGCCGGCCTCGCGCCTGCGGTCGAACGTTCTCGATGTGCTCCAGCGCGAAGGCTACATCCGCGGCTGGTTCGAGGAGGAGCTTCGTCCGGGCGTGAAGGAGATTCGCGTCGAGCTGAAGTACGACAACGGCCGCCCCGTGATTAAGGAGATCAAGCGCGTCTCCACCCCGGGCCGCCGCGTCTATTCCAAGATCCGCGAGCTGCCGCGCCACTTCAACGGGCTCGGCATCTCGATCCTGTCCACGCCGCGCGGCGTCATGTCCGACGCCGAGGCGCGTGCCGCCAATGTCGGCGGCGAAGTCATCTGCAGGCGTCATGTCCGACGCCGAGGCGCGTGCCGCCAATGTCGGCGGCGAAGTCATCTGCAGGGTGTTCTAGCCATGTCGCGCGTCGGCAAGAATCCGGTTCCCATCCCCGCCGGGGTGACCGTCGATCTCAAGGGCCAGCATCTCAAGGCCAAGGGCAAGCGGGGCGAGCTGCAGTTCACGGTGCACGACGATGTCGAGGTCACCCGGGACGGCGACGTGCTCAACTTCAAGCCGCGCACGGAGAGCCGCCGCGCGCGCATGCAGTGGGGCACGGCGCGCAACCTCGCCAGCAACCTGGTGAAGGGCGTGTCGGACGGCTTCACCATCAATCTCGAGATCAACGGCGTCGGCTACCGTGCCCAGGCCGATGCCAAGAACCTCAAGCTCCAGCTCGGCTTCAGCCATGACGTCGAGGTGCCGATTCCGGCCGGCATCCAGATCAAGGCGCTGAAGCCGACCGAGATCGAGATCACCGGCGCCGATCGGCAGAAAGTGGGCCAGCTCGCGGCCGAGATCCGCAGCCTGCGTCCGCCCGAACCCTACAAGGGCAAGGGCATCAAGTACTCGACCGAGACGATCCGGCGCAAGGAAGGCAAGAAGAAGTAGAGGCCGACCATGTCCAAGACCAACGCTCTCTTTGCTCGCCGCCAGCGGCGCACGCGTCACGCGCTGCGCCAGGCCGCCGGCGGCCGTCCGCGCCTCAGCGTCTTCCGCTCGGGCAAGCACATCTACGCCCAGGTCATCGACGACAAGAAGGGGGCGACTCTCGCCTCGGCCTCGTCGCTCGATGCCGACGTCAAGGGCAAGGTCAAGACCGGCGCCGACAAGTCGGCGGCGGCCGAGGTCGGCAAGCTGATCGCCGCCCGCGCCATCGCCGCCGGGGTCAAGGAAGTGATCTTCGACCGCGGCGGTTACATGTATCACGGCCGCGTCGCTGCGCTGGCCACTGCCGCCCGCGAGGGCGGCCTGTCGTTCTGAGGAGTTAGCACATGGCTCGTTCACCCGGTGGTTCCGGCCGTGGCCCGCGTGATCGCGATCGTGGCCGCGATCGCGACCGCGACGAGGAAAATGAACTCAAGGACAAGCTGGTCACCATCAATCGCGTGGCGAAGGTGGTGAAGGGCGGCCGGCGCTTCGCCTTTGCTGCGATCGTCGTCGTCGGCGACCAGCGCGGCCGCGTCGGCCCCGGTGCCGGCAAGGCGCGCGAGGTGCCCGAGGCGATCCGCAAGGCGACGGAAGCGGCCAAGCGCGGCCTGATTCGCGTGCCGCTGCGCGACGGCCGCACGCTGCATCACGACGTCAAGGGCCGCTTCGGCGCCGGCAAGGTTACCCTGCGCGCCGCCCCGGCCGGTACCGGCATCATCGCCGGCGGTCCGATGCGCGCGGTGTTCGAGACGCTCGGCATCAAGGACATCGTCGCCAAGTCGGTCGGCACGTCCAATCCGCACAACATGATCAAGGCGACGTTCGCGGCCCTGCAGCAGCTCAACTCGCCGCGCATGGTCGCGACCCGCCGTGGCAAGAAGGTCGGCGACCTGCTGGGCCGCCGTGACGAGACGACCGCCGCCGCCGCCGAGGCAACGGCTTAAGGAGCACGGTCATGGCCGAAGGAAAGAAGATCAGGATCACCCAGACCGGCAGCCATATCGGCCGCACGGACGACCAGCGCGCCACGCTGATCGGCCTGGGGCTGAACAAGCGCCATCGCAGCCGCGAGCTCGTGGACACCCCCGAGGTGCGCGGCATGATCAACAAGGTGCGCCACTTGGTGCGCGTTGAAGACGACAAGGCCGCCTAAGTCGGTGGCTTGAAGGGATCGACGATGAAACTCAACGAAATCGCCGACAACGCCGGAGCCCGCAAGGCGCGCATGCGCGTCGGCCGCGGCATCGGCTCGGGCAAGGGCAAGACCTCCGGACGTGGCGTGAAGGGCCAGAAGTCGCGCACCGGCGTGGCCATCAAGGGCTTCGAGGGCGGCCAGATGCCGCTCTATCGGCGCATTCCCAAGCGCGGCTTCCTGCCGCCGCACCAGAAGGCATGGCAGGTGGTCAACCTCGGCACGCTGCAGAAGGCGATCGACGAGAACAAGCTCGACGCCGGCAAGACCATCGACGCTGCCGCCATGCAGGCGGCCGGGCTGTTCAAGAAGTCGTTGGACGGCGTGCGCCTCCTTGGCAAGGGCGAGATCAAGACCAAGATCGAAGTGAAGGTCGCGGGCGCCTCGGCGTCGGCGATCGCCGCGGTCGAGAAGGCCGGCGGCAAGGTCGAACTGCCGCCCAAGGCCCAAGCCGAGGCGGCCTGAACCCTTCACGCGTGAGGTTCCATGGCGTCCGCGGCTGAGCAACTTGCATCGAACCTGAACTGGGGCGCGATCGGTAAGGCGACCGAGCTCAAGAAGCGCCTGTGGTTCACCGTGGGCGCGTTGGTTGTCTTCCGGCTTGGCGCCTACATCCCGGTGCCGGGCGTCGATCCGCACGCCCTGGCCGAGATCTTCCAGCAGAATGCCGGCGGCATCGCCGGCCTCCTCGACGTGTTCTCGGGCGGCTCGATCGGCCGCATGTCGGTGCTGGCGCTCAGCATCATGCCGTACATCTCGGCCTCCATCATCATGCAGATCCTGACGACGGTCGTGCCGTCGCTCGAGGCGCTGAAGAAGGAAGGCGAGGCCGGCCGCAAGAAGATCAACCAGTACACGCGCTACGGCACGGTGATCCTGGCGGCTTTCCAGGCCTACGGAATCGCGGTCGGCCTGGAGAGCCAGACGGCCTCGATGGGGCCGGTCGTGCTCGATCCCGGCGTGTTCTTCCGCTTCGTCACCGTGGTCACGCTGGTCGGCGGCACGCTGTTCCTGATGTGGCTCGGCGAGCAGATTACCGCCCGCGGCGTCGGCAATGGCGTCTCGCTGATCATCTTCGCCGGTATCGTGGCGGCCCTGCCCGGTGCCCTGATCCAGACCCTCGAGCTTGGCCGCACCGGCGCGCTGTCGGCTCTGTTCATCATCGCCCTGATGATCGGCGTGGTCGTCGTCGTGGCGGTCGTGGTGTTCATGGAGACGGCGCAGCGGCGGATCATCGTCCAGTATCCCAAGCGCCAGGTCGGCAACCGCATGTATGGCGGCGAGGCCTCGCACCTGCCGCTCAAGATCAATACTTCGGGCGTCATTCCGCCGATCTTCGCCTCCTCGCTGCTGCTGTTCCCGGCGACCATCGCCTCGTTCCAGGGCAGCGCCGGCGAGCCCGGCTGGGTGCAGTGGATCGCGACCTATCTCGGCCACGGCCAGCCGCTCTACCTGCTGGCCTATGTCGGCCTGATCGTCTTCTTCTGCTTCTTCTACACGACCGTCGTCTTCAACCCGAACGACACGGCCGACAACCTGAAGAAGAACGGCGGCTTCGTGCCGGGCATCCGCCCGGGCAAGAACACCGCCGAGTACCTGGAATACATCCTCAATCGCCTGACCGTGATCGGCGCGCTCTACCTCTCGGCGGTCTGCATCCTGCCCGAGCTGCTGATCGCCCGCGGCGGCGTGCCGTTCTACTTCGGCGGCACCAGCCTCCTGATCGTGGTCTCGGTGACGCTCGACACGGTGACCCAGATCCAGGCGCACCTGCTGGCGCATCAATACGAGGGCCTCATCAAGAAGGCCCGTTTGCGGGGTCGCCGATGAGCGGTGGGGCGATGAACATCATCCTTCTGGGACCGCCGGGCGCCGGCAAGGGCACCCAGGCGCAGCGCCTGCAGGCCGAGAAGGGCATGGTTCAGCTCTCGACCGGCGACATGCTGCGCGCCGCGGTGGCCTCCGGCAGCGAGCTCGGCAAGAAGGCGAAGGGCATCATGGAGCGGGGCGAGCTGGTGCCCGATTCGCTGATGGTCGGCCTGATCCAGGACCGCATCGCCCAGCCGGACGCCGCCAAGGGCTTCATCCTGGACGGCTTCCCGCGCACCGAGGCCCAGGCCAAGGCGCTCGGAAGTCGACGAGAAGGCGCTGACCGAGCGCATCGTCGGCCGCTTCACCTGCGCCAAGTGCGGCACCGGTTATCACGACAAGTTCAAGCGGCCCAAGGTCGACGGGGTCTGCGACGTCTGCGGCTCGACGGAGTTCACCCGTCGCAAGGACGATAATGCAGAGACCATGAAGACGCGCATGGTCGCCTACCGCGCACAGACCGAGCCGTTGCTGCCCTACTACGGGGCGCGCGGGGTGCTTAGGAAGGTCGACGGCATGGCGCCGATGGATGAGGTTTACCGTCAAATTTCCGGGGTTTTATCGGGGGCTTGACAAGTTGGAGTTCCGTTGACTCGGGCACGCGCATCCCTATAATCGCGCGCTTTTCCGGGGCCAGCGGAACGTGTTACGGGCGCGCATCAGCGCGCCGTAAGTCTTTGAAGGAGTTGAGACTTTGGCTCGTATAGCCGGCGTGAACATTCCCACCGCCAAGCGCGTGGTCGTGGGGCTGCAATACATCCACGGGATCGGCCAGGCCAAGGCCAAGGAGATCCTGGGGAAAGTGGGGATCGACGAGTCTCGGCGCGTGAACACGCTGACCGACGACGAGGTCATCCGCATCCGCGAAACCATCGATCGCGACTACACGGTCGAGGGTGATCTGCGGCGTGAAGTGGCGATGAACATCAAGCGTCTGATGGATCTCGCCTGCTACCGCGGCTTGCGGCATCGCCGCGGGCTGCCCGTCCGTGGCCAGCGCACGCATACCAATGCGCGCACCCGCAAGGGCCCGGCCAAGCCGATCGCCGGCAAGAAGAAAGTCACGAAGTAAGTCGAAGGGATCCGGATCATGGCCAAGCCTGCAGCCGCCGCGACCGGCGCCGCCGCCTCCGGCGCGCGCCCCCGCCGCAAGGAGCGCAAGAACATCATCGCTGGCGTCGCCCACGTGAACGCCTCGTTCAACAACACGATCGTGACCATCACCGACGCGCAGGGCAACACCATCGCCTGGTCGTCGTCGGGCCAGCAGGGCTTCAAGGGCTCGCGCAAGTCGACGCCGTTCGCCGCCCAGATGGCGGCGGAGAATGCCGGCCGCAAGGCCATGGAGCACGGCATGCGCACGCTCGAGATCGAGGTGCGCGGCCCGGGTTCGGGACGTGAGTCGGCGCTGCGCGCGCTGCAGGCGGTCGGCCTTGCCGTCACCGCCATCCGCGACGTCACGCCGATCCCGCACAATGGCTGCCGTCCGCCGAAGCGTCGTCGCGTCTGAGTGTTTGCCGCGGCGGCGCGCTTCTTGCGCCGCCTGCCCCTGAGAATGTTGTGGCGCGCCCGTTCGGGCGCGCCTGAACCAACCGGTCTAGAGAGGTAGCCCCCGTGCTTCAGAAGAACTGGCAGGACCTGATCAAGCCGGAGAAGCTTGTCACCGAAGCCGGCGTCGATTCAGGTCGCACCGCGACCATCGTCGCCGAGCCGCTCGAGCGCGGCTTCGGTCTCACGCTCGGCAATGCGCTGCGCCGCGTGTTGCTCTCCTCGCTGCAGGGTGCGGCCGTCACGTCGATCAAGATCGACAATGTGCTGCACGAGTTCTCGTCGATTCCCGGCGTCCGTGAGGACGTGGTCGACATCGTGCTCAACATCAAGGCCATGGCCGTGAAAATGCAGGGCGATCGCCCGCAGCGTCTATACCTGCGCGCCGTCGGTCCCGGAGAGGTCACGGCCGGCATGATCGAGCTGCCGGGCGACGTCCAGATCATGGACCCCAAGCACCTGATCTGCACGCTCGACGACGGCGCCTCGATCTCGATGGAGCTGATGGTCGCCACCGGCAAGGGCTATATCCCGGCCTCGGCCAACCGGCCCGAGGACGCGCCGATCGGCCTGATCCCGATCGACTCGGTGTTCAGCCCGGTCAAGCGCGTCTCCTACAAGATCGAGAACAGCCGCGTCGGCCAGGTCACCGACTACGACAAGCTGTCGATGACGGTCGAGACCAACGGCACGAC
>JACPOB010000090.1 GCA_016185145.1 Rhodospirillales bacterium
CTGCCGCAACCCCGCGCTCGCGCCGCCTCCGCAACCCCGACCGGCTCCGTCGGCGCGAGCGCTACCACCAAACTCCGCAAACCAAAGGGGTCAACATTGGACGCCGATCTGGGGTCAAAGTTGAACGCCGATTGACAGTTCAGCGCATCGACCGTCGCCACGACGCCGTCCAGGCGATAGTCGTGGCTGATCATGGGCGTGTTGAGCAGGAGCTGCAGGATGGGGGCGGGGTCGGCCAGGCCCGTGGTTTCCAGCAATACGCGGTCGAACGGCGGCGTCTCGTCCTTCGCGCGCCGGCGGGCGATGTTGCGCAGCGTCTTGTCGAGATCGCCCTGGATGGTGCAGCAGACGCAGCCCGATTGGAGCAGCACCATGTCGCCCGATATCGACTGCATGAACAAATGATCGAGGCCCACTTCGCCGAACTCGTTCACCAGCACCAGGCTCCTGGCCATGCGCGGATCGCCCAGCACGCGGTTGAGCAAAGTGGTCTTGCCGCTGCCCAGGAAACCCGTGACCAGGCTCACAGGTATGCGCGCAGAGGACTTGTCTTGATCGAAGAGACTCATTGCACCGCCGATGTCAGTTCAGTGACAAGCTACAATGTATCGCCGCCCTGCATCTTGACGACAGCAGGGGACGGCAGGACGCTTCATCCGTCAACAACCAACGGAGGGAGCGCGCCATGGACGCGAGATATCTTCATGACAACGAAGAGCTCAAACAGTCGGCGCAAGACGTGAACGAAGATCGTCGTGCGTTCCTCACCGCCGGCCTCGTCGGCGGCGCGATTGCTGCCGGCACGCTGGTCGCCGGCGTCGCCAACGCCCAGCAAGTGGCGCAGGGGCCGGCACTCACGGCGGCGCCCTTCTGGCCGCATCCGAAATGGGGCAAGGACGACGTTGCCGGCGCCTCCAACTGGATCACGCCGGCCAAGGTCCTCGATACCGTGAAGTGGATCAAGGACGGCAAGATCTACCGCATTGGCCGCGTCTACGAATCGGGCATGCCCAAGTTCGGTGAGCGCGCCTTCACCATGCGCATCCCAGGTTCGCCGACCGGCGGGCCGTTCGGCGCCAACAAGCTCGTCTATCACGACGAGTACCTCGCCACCGAAATCGGCCAGACCGGCACGCAGTTCGACGGGCTGGGTCATATCGGCATCCAGATGGGCAAGGACGGCGACAAGAACGAGATGCGTTACTACAACGGCCACACCGAGCAGGAGATCGGCGGCGCGTACGGCCTGGCGAAGATCGGCATCGAGAACTGCAAGCCGTTCTTCACCCGCGGCCACCTGTTCGACGTCGAAGCGGTGAAGGGCGCGCCGATGGATGTCGGCCAGGAGATCACCGTTGCCGACCTGCGTTCGGCCTTGCAGAAGCAGAACATGCAGGAAGCCGACATCAAGGAAGGCGATGCGGTGTTCTTCAACACCGGCTGGGGCAAGCTGTGGCTGAGGAACAACGACAAGTTCAATAGCGGCGAGCCCGGCATCGGCCTCGAAGTCGCCAAGTGGTGCATCGACAAGGGCGTGTGCCTGACCGGCGCCGACCAGTGGGCGACCGAGGTCGTACCCAACCCGAACAAGGATCTGGCCTTCCCGGTTCATGGCGAGCTGATCTGCAAGAACGGCATCTACAACCATGAGAACCTGGACTTCACCGGCCTGATCGCCGATCGCAAGTACCAGTTCGCCTACATCTTCTCGCCGGCTCCGATCAAAGGCGCGACGGGATCGAACGGCGGCCCGATCGCGGTGACCTGACCGCGTGCATCGCTGAGCATTGAAATGCTTCCCGGATATGCGGGAGCGTTTCTTGGCGCTGTCATACCTCAGCAGGACGCTTCCTTCGTCTTTGAAGGAAGGAGGAAGCGTCATGGACTTGAGATATCTCCGCGACGAGGGCGACCTCACGCAGTCGACGCAGACGGTCGACGAGGAGCGTCGCACCTTCCTGCCAGCGACCGAGGCGGTGCCCAATCCCGACAGGAACCTGATCTTCCCCGTTCATAGCGAGCTGATCGCCAAGAACGGCATCGCTTGGACGTCGGCGCCCTCGCGCGAGCGGGGGCGTTCGCAGGCGAGCGGCGAGGGAGGTGAAAGGACGCCGTAAGCCGCGCTACCGCACCGTCCGTCCATGCGGTGCATGGTCCTGCTTGTGCTGCTCCCAACGCTGATGCTGGCCGCCTGCTCGCGGCAGATCGGCCATGAATTCGACAAGTCCGCCGTCGACCAGCTCGTTCCCGGACAATCGACCGTGGCGGACGCCACGCGGCTGCTCGGTCAACCGGTGCGCACCAGGGCGTACGTCGGCGGCAAGGTTCTGGTTCGCTGGGCCTACATTCGGGCAGGCGAATCGGCCGCCGTCGACATCATGTTTGATGATGATGGCAGGATGGTCTCGATCATTCGCCGACATTGACTTCATGACGCCATTACACACTGCCTGAAGGCAAGCGAGGGCCTTTCCGATTGACTCTGCAAAAGTCGCGGGACTTAATTATGGCGAGAGTGTGATACGTAGACGGCCGACGGGCCGCCAATGCCAAGCAAACAATCTGACCAACCGCGGGAGGAACGCATGTTGGGCAAGGCGCTAGCAGGTATCGCAGCAATCGCCATCGGCGGCAGCTTCTCTGTCGCCCAGGCGCAGGACATCAAGCTTTATGCCTTCAGCTCCGGAGCCCTCACCATCGGCAAGGGCGCCCTGGTGAACGGCGCGTCGAACGAACCGCCGATCCAGGTCCCGGTCGGCTTCTATGTGATCAGGCATCCGAAGGGCAACGTGCTCTTCGATACCGGCAACAACGACAAGATCATCAAGGATCCGAGCTACTGGGGCGCCTCGTTCAACGCCCTGAAGCCGGTCAACACGCCGGACGTGGCGATCGACGTGCAGCTCCAGAAGATCGGCCTCAAGCCCGACGACATCAAGTATGTCGTCCCGAGCCATCTGCATCTCGACCATGGCGGCAACGTCGGCAAGTTCCCGAACTCGACGATCGTCGTGCAGCGGGACGAGATCGTGAATGCGTTCTGGCCGAAGGCGGGGACGGGTGGTCCTTATATGATCGGCGACGTCATGCCGCTCAGGTCGGCGAACACCGACTATCCCAATGCCGTGAAGATGCTGCAGCTCGAGGGCGACCTCGACCTGTTCGGTGACGGCACAATGGTAGTCAAGCGCTGGGTCGCTCACACGCCCGGCAGCCAGATGATGACCGTCCGGCTGAAGAACTCCGGCCTCATCATCCTGACAGGCGACAACGTCTACATGCGCGAGAACGTGGAAAAGAGCATTCCGCCGAACATCGTGCTGGCCTACAACCCGCAGGGTTTCCTCACCGCCTTCGAATGGATCCGCATGACGATGGCGAACGAGAAGGCCGATTTCTTCACCGCCCACGATCCGGATGCCTTCAAGGCCATGAAGAAGGCGCCGGAGTTTTACGACTGATCGGCTGAGACTGATCTTCCAGAGTGATCAACGGCGAGGCCGATCCGGGCTTCGCCGTCGTGCCGGGTATCTGAGCTGCATATGGCCGTCCTTTCGCTCGACCGGCTGAGCAAGCGCTTCGGCGCCCGATTGGCGGTCGATGCCGTTTCCTTCGAGGTCGGGGAGCGCGAGGTCTTTGGCCTGCTCGGGCCAAACGGCTCCGGCAAGAGCACCATCCTGAGGCTCGTCACCGGCTACCTCTATCCCAGCTCGGGGACGGTCAGGGTCGCCGGTATCGACGTCGTCCGCGCCGCCCGGGCGGCCCGCGAGCGCATCGGCTATGTGCCCGAGGATTCGCCGCTCTACGGTCACATGCGCGTCGTCGAGTACCTCTCGTTCATGGGGCGGCTGCGGGGGATCACGGGCAGCGCCCTGGATCGCGCCATCGATGCCGCCGTCGAGCGGCTGGCGCTGGGCAGCGTGCGCAAGACCATCATCGAGCGGCTGTCGCGCGGCTACCGGCAGCGCGTGTCGCTCGCCCAGGCGGTGATGCACAAGCCGGACCTGCTGGTGCTCGACGAGCCGAGCAACGGCCTCGACCCCCGGCAGATCATCGAGTTGCGCGGCCTGCTGAGGGACTTGGCGCAGGACTGCGCCGTCCTGGTGACCTCCCACATCCTGTCGGAGATCGAGCGCACGGCCGACCGCGTGGCCATCCTGCTCGATGGACGGCTGCTGACCGTCGAGCAGATCGCCCATGAAACGGTGGCCGCGCCGGTGCCGTCCGCCCTGGAAGCACTGTTCCTGGAACTCACGCAGGCGAAGGCGATGCAATGAGCTCGATGGGAAGCCCAATGGGAAGCCCAATGGGTAGCCAGGTGGCGACGCTGGTGGGCAAGGAGGTCCGCACGCTCTTCACCTCGCCGATCGCCTATGCGGTGATCGCCGTGTTCGTCGTGCTGAGCGGCTACACCTTCACGGTCTCGCTGATCGTCGCCAAGCAGGCAACCCTGGTGCACATCTTCTTCCAGTCGGCCGTCCAGCTGATCCTGCTGGTGCCGCTCATCACCATGCGCCAGTTCGCCGAGGAGCGGCGCAGCGGCACGCTCCAGCTTCTGTTGACGGCGCCCTTGGCGGAAATCGACATCGTCGCCGCGAAGTTCATCGCCTGCATGGTGGTGTTGCTGGCGATGACCAGTCTGACGCTGGTCTATGCCGCGGTGCTGGCGGCCTACGGTGATCCCGACTGGGGCCCGATCTACAGCGGCTACGTCGGGCTCGTGATGCTGGGCGCGGCCCTGGTGTCGATCGGCCTGATGATCTCGGCGTTGACCGCCAACCAGATCGTTGCCGCCGTCGTGTCGCTCGGGCTGTTCGGCATTCTCTGGTCGATCGACACCCTGGCGTCGCTGCTGCCGCAGCCTTTCGAGAACTGGATGCTCGGCCTGTCCCTGCTGGCCCATTTCACGCCCTTCGCGGTCGGCGCGATGTACCTGTCCGACGTCGGCTTCTTCCTTTCGGTCATCCTGCTCGGCCTGTTCCTGACGGTCCGGGCCCTGGCGCGGCGCTGAGCGATGCACGGGGGGCACGCCGTCGAGCTCCATGCGCTGATGTGGGCGGCGGGCTGGCTTGTCGCCGTGGTGCTCCTGTTCGCGGCCGGCGTGCGGCTGCCGCTTGGGACCGGCCTCGGGGCGATCGGATCGAGGCTCTATGCGGCGGCCTGCATCGTGGCCGGGCTCGGCGTCTGGGTGCTGGCCAACGCCGCGCTTCATCTCAACGACACGCACATCGACGTCACCCGGGAGAAGGTCTACACGCCGTCGGCCACCGCGATGGCGGTGGTCGACGAGCTGCGGATGCCGGTTAGCATCACCTATTTCTACCGCTCCGAGGATCCCATCGGGCAGCGAGCGCGCGGCATCCTGGAGGTGATGGGCCGGCGCAATCCGATGCTCACCGTGCTCACGGTCGATCCCGACAAGCAGCCGGAACTCGCCCGCCGCGAGGGTGTGCGGCTGTACAACGCCGCCATCATCGAGGCGGCCGGCCGGCGCGTCCTGATCCAGGGCACCGACGAAGGCGAGATCGCCATCGGCATCCAGCGGGTGCTGCGCACGCGGTCGCTCACCGTCTGCTTCCTCGAAGGCCATGGCGAGTTCTCGATGGACGGCTTCGAGTTCCATACTCATCTCGAGGGCGTGTCCGACCACAGCCACGGCGACGCGTCCTCCCAGATCATCGAGACGGCCGGCCATGGCGTCGGACGCCTGCGCCGGGTCCTGGAAGCACAGGGCTACGCCACGGCCAAGCTCATGCTGGCGACAACCGGGACGGTCCCCGGCGATTGCACGGTGGTTCTCGTTGCCAACCCGCGCACCACCTTCCTGCCGGCAGAAAGCGCCGCGCTTCGGTCCTATCTCGCCGGCGGCGGGAGCGCGCTGCTCATGCTCGATCTCGGCTTCGTGCCGGAGGCGGGCCTCTCGAAGCTGCTGTCGGATCTCGGCGCCCGGCTCGAGCAGGAGGTGGTCGTCGATCCGCTGAGCCACTACCACCGCGATGCTGAGATGGTGGCGGTGACAGGCTACGATCCGCATCCCATCACCCGCACCCTGTCGCTGACCTTCTTTCCCGGCATCCGGCCGATCAGCCCGACCAAGCCGGTAGCCGGCGTGGAGGTGACGCCGATCCTGCAGAGCAGCCGCGACAGCTACGCCCGTCCGGTGGCGCCCGCGGAGGGGCGCGCCGCCGAGGGCACACCCGCGCCTGCATCTCAAGTCGCATCCCAGGTCGCCGAAGTGAGGCCGCGCGTTCTGGGGATCGCCGCCGAGGGGACGCTAGCGCCGGGCGCATCGCCGTTTCGCGCTGTCGTGATCGGCGACGGCGACTTCGCCAGCAACTCCTTCCTGCCCTACATGTCCAACAGCGACCTGCTGGTGGCGGCGGTGCGCTGGCTCGCCCGCGAGGACCAGGGCACCGCCGTCCGCACCCGTATCCCGGTGCCGCCGATGATCCTGCTGGCGGCAGCGCAGAGCCGCTGGATCTTCATCGTGATCGTCATCCTGCTGCCGCTGACGGTGATCGGGATCGGCAGCGTGGTCTGGTGGCTGAGGCGATGAGCGCGGCTTCCCTTCGGCGTCTCGCCATGCCGCTGCTTGCCGTTGTGGCGCTGGCCTATCTGGTGGCGATGGTGGTGACCGGTGCCCAGCCGGTGCAGCGCCAGCTCGTGAAGTTCGAGGCCAAGGGCGTCCTGCCGATCGAGCCGGAGGCGGTGCAGAGGGTCACGCTCGGCCATGATGGACGGCAGGTCGGACTGGTGCGCCGTGGCGAAGGAGGGTGGGGGCTGGAGGCTGGCAGTGCGGTCGACGGGGCTGTCGCGACCCATCTCGAGACCGCAATAAAGATGCTGCACCGCTCGGGGCCGGTCCGCGAGATCACCGCGGAGGAGCTGTCGGGCGTCGACACGCGCCCGTTCGGCCTCGAAGAGCCGGTCGTGGTGGCGACGCTGGCGGGTGCGGGCGGGCGCCCGCTGACGGTGCGCTTCGGCGCCCTCAATCCGGAGGGTTTCCTGCAGTACATGCGGATCGATGGCGATCCCAAGGTCTACCTGATGTCGCGCTTCATCGGCGCTGAATGGGCGGCGGCGCTGCAAGGTGTGAAGCCGCAATGAGGTGGCTGCATGCGCTCGCCGCCGCGGCAACCGCGATGCTCGCTGTCGGCGTTGCCGTCGCGCATCAGGGAGGGACGACGGGTTACGCCACGGTGTCGGTCGCGGGGCAGTCCGTGCGCTACGCGCTCTCCCTGCCCGGCGAGGGGCTGGGCGACGCCACGCGAGATCTGCGCGAACTCGCGGCTGCGGTCGCGCGGCATGTCGCGATCGAAGCCGACGGTGCCGCCTGCTCCGGTGTTCCGTCGGAGGCGCGGCCGCCGTCGGCCGGGCGCGTCAACATCGAGATCGTGGTGCTCTACGCGTGTGCGGCGCCGATACGCACGCTCTCGATCCGTGACGGCATCGACACCCTGCTCGGCGTCGATCATCACACGATCGCCGACATCCAATGGCCGGGCGGCGTCAAGCAGGTGCTGTTCGAAAAGGGGCAGCGCTCGGCGACCATCGCGATTGCGAGCGGCGCTGCAGCCGAGGACAGGTCGACGGGCAAGTTCGTCTTCTACGTCGGCCTCGGCGTCGAGCACATCATCGGCGGCATCGATCATCTGCTCTTCCTGCTGGCGCTGCTGGCGCTCTCCACGAGCTTTTGGCAGACGGTGAAGATCGTCACCGCCTTCACCGTGGCCCACAGCATCACCCTGAGCCTGGCGGCGCTGGGCCTGGTCGACGTGCCGTCGTCCATTGTCGAGCCATTGATCGCCGCCTCGATCGTCTGGGTCGCCGTCGAGAACCTTTTGGCGCCTACCGGCGCAGGACGGCGTTGGCTGATCGCAGCCATGTTCGGCCTGATCCACGGCCTTGGCTTTGCCTCGGCGCTCGCCGAGCTCGGCCTGTCGCGGGACGCCCTGGTGCAGGCGCTGATCGGCTTCAATATCGGCGTCGAACTCGGCCAGCTCGCCTTCGTCGCCGTGGTCATGCCGCCGCTCGTCTGGGCCTCGCGCCCCGGTCGCCTGGCGCGCCTGCCGCAGATCTTCTCGGTGATCGTGGCTGTGGTCGGCGCCGTGTGGCTGGTCGAGCGCCTTCTCGCTGTGTGAAGCGAACGCTCTCTCGCGCCGATTTCAGCCGAGCGGATTGTGCTTCAGCCCCGATAGCGCAGCGCATCCACGACCAGGGTAAACGCCGCCGAGGATTGGCGTCGGCTTGGATAGAACAGGTGGTAGCCCGAGTACGGAAGGCACCAGTCCTCGAGCACGCGCTTCAGACGGCCGCTGGCGAGATACCGCTGCGCCATGCTTTCCGGCACATAGGCCAGGCCGGCTCCGGCGAGCGCTGCATTGAGCATCTGACCCGTGGCGTTGAACGTGAACTGACCCTCGACGCGAACTTTCAGCTCGCGGCCACCCTTCTCGAATTCCCACACGTATACTCCGCCATGGCGCGGCAGGCGCAGATTGATGCAGTTGTGCCCGATGAGATCCTGCGGCTTCTTCGGCTCCTGATGCTTTCGGAAATACGCGGGCGCACCGACGACGGCCATCCGCATGTCCGGCCCGATCCGAACGGCAATCATGTCTTTGGCCACCTGTTCGCCGCTGCGCACGCCCGCGTCGTATTGCTGGGCCACGATGTCGGCGAGGCCATAGTCGATGGATATCTCGACCTTGATGTCCGGGTACTGGCGCAATAATGGCGCTAGCTTCGGGACGAGGATTGTTTCGGCCGCATTTTCGGTCGCTGTGATCCGAATGGTGCCGGCCGCCTTTTCCCGCAACTCGCTGACGGCCGCGACTTCCGCCTCGATCTCGTCGAAGCGCGGGCCGACCGCGTTAAGCAGACGTTGCCCTGCTTCCGTTGGCGAGACGCTTCGCGTGGTGCGGCTGAGGAGCCGCACTCCGAGTCGTTCTTCGATGTCTCGTATCGTATGGCTCAGCGCCGATTGGGAGACGCCCAGCTTGGCGGCGGCTTTCGTGAAACTGCGCTCTCGTGCGACGACCATAAAGGCTTGAAGAGCCTCCAGATGAACGCGCTGCATTTATCGGCCCCGGTCATAACTCCATGCCGTTTTAGCGGCTTATCCGAGAACGTGCGCGCTCTTAAATCTGACGGCGCATCTTCGGTCTGCTCGCAAAGGAGAGCCCGCATGGAAATGGCTGTGGTCAACCGAGGCACCCTCGGCCGTCGGGTGGCCCTTGGCGGATTCGTCGCAAGCACGTCGGTAACACAACTCGCATTCGGCCAGACAACGCTGGACGGCGCGCGCGACGAAACCTTGATGAAAGTAGGGATCGAGTTCAACGGGGCGAGCATGACCGCCACCCTCTGCGACAACGCGTCAGCACGTGATTTTGCCTCGATGCTGCCACTCGATCTCGCGATCGACGATTACTCGACCAATGAGAAGGTCGCTTACCTGCCGCGCAAGCTTACCGAGGAAGGCAGCGGCCCGTTGGCAACGAGCAGCGCGGCGACCTCGCCTACTACGCGCCCTGGGGAAACCTGGCTTTCTTTTATGAGCGTTATCGCTACTCCAGCGGACTGATCCTACTCGGCCGGATCGACGCCAGCTTCATTCCTCTGTTGACGCGCGGGAAATTCGACCTTCGCATCGAGCGTCTACGGTAGCAGCGCATGAGAGCATTGGTTGGGCAATTTGCGATGGCAACCATGATGGTCATCATGCTCTGCGCGTCTGGGCCAATGGCTCTCGCGTCCGCGCAAAGCGCTGAACGGATTCGAATCCGCATGGGCGACCAGACAGTGACGGCAACGCTCAACGGCAGCGACGCCGCACGCGATCTCGCCGCGATGCTTCCTTTGTCCATCCGCATGCGTGACCATTTGAGGCGCGAGAAGACCGGTCCCATTCCCGGACCGCTGTCGGAGCGCACGACAGGAATCCCGAACTACCAGGCAGGCGATCTGGGCTTTTGGCGGCCGGGCGGCAACTTCGTGATCTTTTACCGCCAGGATGGGCTGGCCATTCCGTCGCCAGGCATCGTCATCCTGGGGCGGGTCGACTCAGGAGTTGAGCTATTCGATGTCCCTGGAGTGGTGGAAGTCATGGTCGAACGGATCGAATGATTGCGACACGGAGTGCTTAGAGATGAACCCCATCTATGATTTCAAAGGCCAGGTTGCCCTGGTCACAGGCGCCGGCAAAGGCATGGGGCTTGCGACGGCCCGGATGTTCGCAGAGAGCGGCGCCTCCGTCGTGCTGGTTGACATAGACGGCGATCTCGCCGCGAAGCAGGCCGAGCGGATCATCGTCGAGGGCGGCACCGCAATCGGCATCGCCTGCGACGTCGCCGACGAGGCGCAGGTGGCGGCCATGGTCGATCGTACGGTCGCGGAGTACGGCCGGCTCGACATGGCTTTCAACAACGCCGGCATCCAGGTGCCGCCGTCGGATGCCGCCGACGAGCCGATCGAGCAGTTCGAGCGCGTCACAGCGGTCAACCAGCGGGGAGTGTGGGCCTGCATGAAGCACGAGCTACGCGTGATGCGCAATCAAGGGAGCGGCGCGATCGTCAATTGTTCTTCCCTGGGCGGTCTCGTCGGTCTTCCCCAACGCGCAGCCTATCACGGCACGAAGCACGCCGTGCTCGGAATGACCAAAAGCGCGGGGGTCGAATATGCGCCGCGCGGCATTCGCATCAACGCGGTCTGCCCGGGCACGATCGATACGCCGATGGTTGCGGACATGCTCGAGGGTCAGGCCGACGCGATGGCCGAGATCATGAAACAGCAGTCAATTGGCCGTCTCGGGCGGGCCGAGGAGGTCGCCGCCGCTGTGCTGTGGCTATGCAGCCCGGGCGCGAGCTTCGTGGTCGGCGTCGGCCTCCCAGTCGATGGCGGCTTCACGGCGCATTGAGAATTGCTTGCGGGTTCAGGCAAGGACATCCACCCTGGTCGTGGCCGCAAAACCGGAGGTCTTGGCAGCTTGATGGGCCAAGCGTTCGGGAGGGGAGCGGACGGGCAGTGGCGCTCACCTTGTCAGCTCGCGAAAGATGCAGGGCTCGACGCCTTCGCCCGATAGCGCCGCGCGCTGCGACCATTGCCACAGCGGATTCCAATAGGTGTCGAGCACTTCGCCAGCCGCGCGGCGATCGTCGACGATGTAGCCGAACTCCTGGAGATTGACCGGATAAACATTGTCCGAGCCGATGTAGAAGAGCCGGTTGTCGACCATCCAGAGCTTGGCATGATTGCCGATCGCCTCACCATGCGGCCACGACGCGTCCGGTCCGAATCGCAGCGGCGCAAGATGGACATGGGTGCACAGCAGGGCGTTGATGGGATCGGGGCCTTTCCTGACCTCATAGCGTGCCGTGGGATCGCGGGCATCGACCTGCTTCTGCACCCGGTCGCGCAGGTGGCGTGCGAAGGCGGCGAAACTGACATCGTTGGCATAGTTCAGACCGGTGTTGCCCGACGCGCCGCGATTGGACAGCACGATGTAGACGTGGCCATGACGCCGTTCCATGAATTCGATCAGGTGATCGAGCGTGCTCTCGGGGAAAAGTGCGTCGGACCGGCCCAAAATGAAGCCGATATCCTGTTGCGACATGCGGATCGTGTGTTGCGCCGCGCCGAAGGCAAGGTCGCGTGCGAG
The DNA here is from genome assembly GCA_016185145.1 of Rhodospirillales bacterium. Lineage (GTDB taxonomy): Bacteria > Pseudomonadota > Alphaproteobacteria > Reyranellales > Reyranellaceae > Reyranella. Next base: position 11,660 of record JACPOB010000090.1, read on the forward strand.
CTCGCTCTGGTTGGCGAAGTCCTCCGTGATGCCGGCGCCCAGCCGTCCGATGGCCAGCACCGGAATGCCGTCGCCCGGGGCCGTGACCGAGAACGGCGGGTGCAGCGCTGCGGGGCACGTTCCGCTCATCCCGTTCGCCGCGCCGGCGAAGCTGGCAAGCTGCACGGCTGGTTTCCTGCCGAGGTTGCCGCAGACGAATTGCCAAAGCCGGTCGGCGAAGCGCGAGGCGCTGGCGGCGGCAGGTCCACGGAGCCGCATGGAGAGGTCGTGCACCGGCTTGTCGACCAGATAATCCTCGGACCAGAGATTGTGGCCGCCCACCAGGGCCTCGCCGCCATCGACCGCGATGAACTTGGCGTGCGGCCAGGAGAAGCTCCGGCACGGCTCCTCCGCGGTGCAGGAGCGCATGGCCGCCACGCTTACGCTGAGCCGCGCATCCGGCGTCAGCCCCGAGGTGAGCGACGACAGGAGCGCCGCAGCATCGACGCCATCGGGTGGATACTGCCCGACGATGACGCGGACCGTGACCGGCCGGCTACTCGCCGCGAGATCGCTCAGCCCGGCGCGCAAGGCAGCGAGGAAGCGAGTGTCCGGCACGGGCTGCAGGGCTGCGACGTCGACGCTGTAGCGGGCGCCGGCGACCAGGTCGTGCACGGGCACCATGAGCGCGTCGGAATGGCCGAAGCAGACTTGGCGCCTCGCCTGGGATGCGCCCGGCCAGATCGGAGTGCAGGTGCCGCCGTTCGGGCAGTCGGCATCGCTACGGCAGGCAGGCAGCACGATGTCGCGCTCGCAGTCCCGGCAGTCGAATGGATAGAACGGAAGGTCGCTGGCTCGACGTCCCCATCGATTCGGGCTTTGCACCAGCCAGCCCGACGGCAGCCTATTGCCATTGGTCAGGTCGTAGGTGATCCCGGCAAAAGCCCCCTTGGGATCGCTCTTCGCGACCTCGTTCCGCAGTTGCTCGAGCAGGGGAAGCGCGGCAGTCGCGTCGGGCGGTCTGATGTCGTGTTCGCGGATCACATCGACGAGCGGTGTTGCCGATCCGTCGGCGCTGTAGCCCCGTTCTCCCGGCCCACCACGCCAGGCCGTGCTCGGCAGATCGCCACTGCAGGACGCGAGGACGATCAGAGCTGTTACCGCGATGCGGGTTCTACAGGGGGCGGAGATCATTAGCGTCGTGGGCAGGCGTGCCCGAAGCCTGCAACGCACGGGTCGTCCGCCGGTTCCTGTGACGGGGCCGGGATGTCCCGCCGCAGTGCGGCAGGGACCGCGGGCCTCTCGCACATGAAATGCGCCGATGAGTCTCGCGAACCCGCAGCGGTTTTGCTTTGATGGTGCCAACCGTTCGGGAGGAGATCCAGATGTCGTTGGTTCGCGTGGTCAGTTCCGTAGCAGTGGCCGTGTCCGTCGCCTTGCCGGCCGCCGCCCAGGGCATTCCCAAGGCTCAGTCTCCGGAGGAGGTCGGGTTCGTCGCCACGCGGTTGAAGCGCCTGTCGGATCGCATCGAGGAGGGCGTGAAGAACAACGAGCTGCCGGGCGCCGTCGTGCTGATCGGGCGCAACGGCAAGCTGGTGATGTTCGATTCCTTCGGTTTCCGCGACAAGGACGCCAAGGTGCCGATGACCAACGACACCATCTTCCGCATCGCCTCGATGACCAAGCCGATCGTCAGCGTCGCCGCCATGATGCTGATGGAGGAGGGCAAGCTCACGCTCGCGGACCCGGTGTCGCGCTACATCCCGGCCTTCGCCAACACCAAGGTCGCCGTCGAGAAGAAGAAGGAGGACGGCACCGTCGAATACGCGCAGGAGCCGCAAGTCCGCCCGATGACCGTGCAGGACCTGCTGCGCCACACCTCGGGCCTGACCTACGGCGCGCCGGGCGCCAACCAGATCAAGCAGTCGTACCTCGACATGAACGTGAACGACCGCAGCCAGACCACGGCCGAGATGGCCGACAAGCTCGCCAAGCTGTCGCTGTTGTACCAGCCCGGCACGACCTGGGAGTATTCCATGTCGACCGATGTGCTGGGCCGCGTCGTCGAGGTCGCCTCGGGCATGCCGCTCGACAAGTTCATCGAGGAGCGCATCACCAAGCCGCTCAAGATGGGCGATACCGGCTTCGAGGTCGGCGCCGACAAGAAGGCGCGCGGCGCCAGGCCGATGAAGGAGGGGCCCAAGAACGAGGTGCCCTCGATCCCCGACGTCAGCGAGAAGTTCACCTGGCGGTCGGGCGGCGGCGGCATGGTGTCGACCGCGGCCGACTATGCGCGCTTCCTGCAGATGTTCGCCAATGGCGGCCAGCTCGACGGCGTGCGGCTGCTGTCGCGCAAGAGCATCGACCTGATGACGGCCGACGCGCTGCCGCCGGACATCAAGATGGGTGCCGGCATGCAGCAGGCCTTCGAGGCGCTCGAGCCCTCCGCGCGCATGGGCCAGGGCTTCGGCCTCGGCTTCGCCGTGCGCACCGAACAGGGCCGCAATCCGCTGCCCGGCTCGCCCAACGATTACTACTGGGGCGGTGCCTACGGCACCTACTTCTGGCACGATCCGCGGGAGCGCATGTACGTCGTGTTCATGATGCAGTCGCCGGCGGCGCGGCTGCGCTACCGCTACCTGCTGCGCGACCTGGTCTACCAGGCGCTGATCGGGAATTAAGACCTTGCATGCCGCCAAAGAACAGCCTCATCCTGAGGAGCGGCCCCCTCGAGTACCTCGGGGTAAACTCCGTCCGCGTCTCGAAGGGTGGGAACCAGCCTTGCTTTAGCCCATCCTTCGAGACGCCGCGCTATGCGCGGCTCCTCAGGATGAGGTGATGTCTGGGGATGCGAATCCCAAAACCATTTCCTATATGGGACCAATGGCTAACGAAGATCCCCGCAACTGGATGTGGTCCGAGGCGCTGCAGATGCTGGCGCGCGCCGAGCGGCTGCATCGCGAAGTGTTCACTCCGCCGCAGGTTTCGCGGCGCGGCGTCAACTGGGAGCCGCCGACCGACGTCCTGGAGACCCAGGATGCCGTCCTGGTCCTGGTCGCACTGCCCGGCGTCGATCCCGACAAGGTCGAGATCGTCATCCACAACAGTGGGCTGTCGATCGCGGGCGAGCGCGTCCTGCCGCAGGAACTGCGCACGGCCGTCATCCATCGCCTGGAGCTGCCGCAGGGCCGCTTCGAGCGCCATATCCCGCTGCCGGCCGGCCGCTATGAGACGCCGCAGAGCGCCGTCGTCAACGGCTGCCTGGTGATCCGGCTGCCCAAGGCGGCTCGTCCGAGGAGCGCGCCATGAGCCCGCCCGATGTGAGCCCGGGCACGCCCGGCCAGCCCATCCAGTCGTTGCCGTCCGACGCCTTCATCGTCGTGCCGGTGCGCAACACCGTGCTGTTCCCCGAGATCGTCTTCCCGATCACCCTCGGCCGGCCGGCGACCATCGCCGCCGCGCAGCAGGCGGTGCGCGAGCAGCGCCAGATCCTGATCGTGCTGCAGCGCGAGGCGGCAAAGGACGATCCCAAGGCCGATGACCTCTACCGCGTCGGCACCGTGACCAACATCGTGCGCTACGTCACGACACCCGACGGCAATCACATGGTGATCTGCCAGGGCGCGCAGCGCTTTCGCATCACCGAGTTCGTCGAAGGCCAGCCCTTCCTGATGGCGCGCGGCCTGCATCTCGCCGAGCCGGCTCCGACCGGCCCCGAGGTCGAGGCGCGCTTCCTGGTGCTGCAGGGGCAGGTCGGCGAGATCCTGGAGCTGCTGCCGCGCGTGCCGCCGGAGCTGCGCCAGACCGTCGAGGCGACGACGTCGCCCGGCATGCTGGCCGACCTCGCCATCACCTATCTCGACGCCACGCCGGCCGAGAAGCAGGACGTGCTGGAGACGCTGGACCTGGTGCCGCGGCTCGACAAGGTGTCGAAGCTGCTGGCCCGCCGGCTGGAGGTGCTGCGGCTGTCGGCCGAGATCGGCAACAAGACCCGCGAATCCCTCGACTCGCGCCAGCGCGAGGTGCTGCTGCGCGAGCAGATGGCCGCCATCCAGAAGGAGCTGGGCGACGAGGGCTCGAACAAGCAGGAGCTTGCCAACCTCGAGAAGACGATCGCCGCGGCCAAGATGCCGCCGGAGGTCGAGCAGGTCGCGAAGAAGGAGCTGCGCCGCCTGCAGCGCACGCCCGAGGCGGCGGCCGAGTACAGCATGATCCGGACCTATCTGGATACGCTGATCGAGCTGCCCTGGGCGCCGCCCGAGCCCAAGGACATCGACATCGCCGAGGCGCGCCGCGTGCTCGATGCCGACCATTACGGCCTGGAGAAGATCAAGAAGTGCATCATCGAGTACCTCGCGGTGCGCAAGCTGGCCCCCGAGGGAAAGGCGCCGATCCTGTGCTTCGTCGGCCCGCCGGGCGTCGGCAAGACCTCGCTCGGCCAGTCGATCGCCCGCGCCATGGGCCGCAAGTTCACCCGCATCAGCCTGGGCGGCCTGCACGACGAGGCCGAGATCCGCGGCCATCGCCGCACCTATATCGGCGCCATGCCGGGCAACGTGATCCAGGCGATCCGCAAGGTCGGCGCGCGCGACTGCGTCATGATGCTGGACGAGATCGACAAGATGGGCACCGGCATCCACGGCGATCCGTCGGCGGCGCTGCTCGAGGTGCTCGACCCCGAGCAGAACTCGACCTTCCGCGACAACTATCTCGACGTGCCGTTCGACTTGAGCCGCGTGGTGTTCATCACCACGGCCAACATGCTGGAGACCATCCAGGGGCCGCTGCGCGACCGCATGGAGATCATCGCACTGACCGGCTACACGTCGGGCGAGAAGCTCGAGATCGCCAAGCGATACCTGGTGCGCCGCCAGCTCGAGGCCAACGGGCTCAAGGCCGAGCAGGTCGAGCTCGACGACGCGGCGCTCGGCGCCATCATCGACGGCTACACGCGCGAAGCGGGCGTCCGCAGCCTCGAGCGCGAGATCGGCCGCGTGCTGCGGTCGGTGGCGGTCGAGTTCGCCGAGGGGGCTGCCGGCAAGAAGCATATCGGCGTCGGCGACCTCGAGAGGATCCTGGGGCCGGTGCGCTTCGAGAACGAGGTCGCCATGCGCTCGAGCGTGCCGGGCGTGGCCACGGGCCTCGCCTGGACGCCGGTCGGCGGCGACATCCTGTTCATCGAGGCGACGCGCACGCCGGGCGGCGGCAAGATGCTGCTGACCGGCCAGCTCGGCGAGGTCATGCGCGAGAGCGCGCAGGCGGCCTACAGCCTGGTGAAGAGCATGGCCGTGACGCTCAAGATCGAGCCCGGCCTGCTGGAGAAGAGCGACATCCATGTCCACGTGCCGGCCGGCGCCACGCCCAAGGACGGGCCGAGCGCGGGCGTCGCCATGTTCATGGCGCTCACCTCGCTGTTCACCGGCCGCGTGATCCGCAGCGACACCGCGATGACGGGCGAGATCAGCCTGCGCGGCCTGGTGCTGCCGGTCGGCGGCATCAAGGAAAAGGTCGTGGCCGCCGCGGCCGCCGGCATCACCCGGGTGATGCTGCCGGCCCGCAACAAGCGCGACTACGACGACATCCCCGAGGAAGTGCGCAACAAGCTGGAGTTCGTCTGGCTGGAGAAGGTCGAAGACGCCGTCGCGGCGGGACTGCAGCCGGCGTAACTCGTTGTCGTGGCGTGTTCTCATGTTCTTCCGGACCGCGCGCATCCTGCGCGCTCATGATCATGAGCGCGCAGGATGCGCGCGGTCCGGAAGACATGAGCGGGCGAGACACCCGCGCTCCCGGTCATCCATCGCCCGACTAATGGTGCAGTAGATCGAGGAACGGCGTGCCTGGTGTGGCGACGTAGAAGATCACGACGCGCGTCGGCTCGGTGGCGCTGCGATTGTAGCCGACCATCTCGGTATCGGGAGGTTCGACCAGAGCCTCGCCGGCCCTGACCGCCATGGGCGGGCGGCCCTTCAGCTCCAAGGTGAAAGTGCCTTCCAGGACGTAGACGGCGACGGGAAAACGATGGGTGTGCCGGACCGTCCGGTCGCCCGGTTTGAAGGTCGCGGTCATGATGCGCACAGACTGCTGCTCGTCGCGCGGCATGCCCCTGACGACGTCCTCCAATACGAGGTTGGGCTTCGCGACGCCAGGCGCCTGTGCAAGGGCAGGGGCGTCGGACGTGAAGCAGGCGACAGCGAACAGCAAGCACCAGCGGCTAAGCACTTGGGAGCCTCCTTGGCCGTGAATGCGCCGAAGGGTAGGGGCCTGCTGCATCGGCGGGGAGCCGCAAAGTTGCGGTCACGGATCGCAGAACTGCATAATCGACCATGTTCGACTGGAACGACCTGAAATGCTTCCTGGCGGTTGCCCGTCAGGGCAGCACGATCGCGGCCGGCAAGGCGCTGGGCACGAGCCAGTCGACCGTGCAGCGAAGGCTGACTGCGCTCGAACAGGAACTCGGCCGCAAACTGGTGTCGCGGGAGACGTCAGGGTACCGACTCACCGAAGACGGCAAGCGATTGCTTCCCTATGCGGAGCGAATGGAGGAGGCAGCACTGGATTTCGAGCGCCAGGTTGCCGGGGCGGCGCACGACATGGCCGGGACCATCCGGGTCACCTGTCCCGAACCGATCGTCTATCGCATCACCCAGTCGAAGCTTCTCGACCGTTTCCATGCGCTGCATCCCGGGTTGCGCGTCGAGTTCGTGACCAGCGACCGCTATCTCGATCTCGCCAAGGGCGAGGCCGACGTGGCGTTGCGTTCGGGCGATACCGACGATGAACTGGTCGGCCGCAAGATCGCCGATTCGATCTGGGCGGTGTATGCCAGCCGCGCCTACCTGCAGGGCCGCGCCGCGCCGCGCACGGTCGAGGAACTGTCGCAGCATCCGCTCGTCGCCTTCGACGGCACCATGACCAACCACCGTGCATCGAAGTGGCTGACCGAGGTGGCCCCTGGAGCGACGATCGCCGCCCGCAACAACAGCGTGCTCGGTCTGGTCTATGCCGTGAAGGCCGGGCTGGGACTGGGGCCTTTGCCGACGGCCCTGGGCGACGCCGAAGAAGACCTGGTGTGCGTGCTCGGACCCATCCCGCAACTGTCGCGCAGCTGGCGCCTGCTTGCCCATCCCAGTCTAAGGCGCACGCCGCGCATCTCGGCGTTCTTCGACTTCATGTTGGCCGAACGCGAGGCGCTGAAGCCGATCTTGACGGGCTAGGCCCCGGAAGGCTCTAGGCCGCCAGAGCCTTGCCCTGCACCGCGCGCGTCAGCGCCGCGCGCGCCAGCAGGCGTGTCGAATCGAGCGTGGGCAGGGCCGAGTTTGCGTCGTTGATGATCAGCGGGATCTCCGTGCAGCCCAGCACCACGGCGTCGCAGCCCTGGTCCTTCATGCGGGTGATGACCTTCTGGAAGTAGGCCACGCCTTCTGGCTTGAACTGGCCGCACACCAGCTCGTCCATGATGATACGGTTGCACTCATCGCGCTCGGCGGGCGAGGGGCGTACGTATTCCAGGCCTCGCGCCAAAAGCTTCTCCGGATAGACCTCGCTGTCGACCAGCCATTTGGTGCCGGTGATGCCGATGCGGCGATAGCCGCGCTCGACAGCGTGCCGGGCCGCGACCTCGGCGATGTGCAGCCAGGGCAGGGGCGACCTGGGCAGCACGTAGGGCAGCGCCTGGTGGATGGTGTTGTCCGGGCAGATCAGGAAATCGGCGCCCACCTTCGCGAGCTTGTGCGCCGAGGCGAGCATCAGCTCGCCCACGGCCGGCCAGTCGCCGCGATCGAGGTGCGCGACGTAGTCCGCCAGCGACGGCGTGTGCATCGACACTTCGGGATGCGCGTGCTGGCGGCCCATCAAGGCGCCGCCCTCGACGCAGATCGTGCGGTAGCAGAGGGCGGCCCCCTCCGCAGAGCAGGCGACGATGCCGATGTGCTGCGCCATCAGCTCTTGATCCGCATGCGGCCGAGGAAGTCGCGCTTGCCCAGCGGCACGCCCTTGTTGCGCAGGATGTCGTAGGCCGTGGTTGCGTGGAAATAGAAATTCGGCAGCGAGAAGGAGAGCAGGAAGCCCTCGGCGGTGAACGGGATCTTCATCGTCGGCAGCTGGAAGGTGACATCCTTGCCCTGCGTCGCGTCGACGTCGGCGGCCTTGACCTGCTGCAGCGCCTCGCGCGCCTCGGTCACCGCCTTCTGCAGCCCGGCATAGTCCATGGTCGCGGGGATCGCCGAGGGCGGTCCGAACACGCCGCCCTTCACGCCGTTGATGGCGCCCAGCGAATGATGCGCCGTCGCCCAAACCTGGAACTTGAACGGCAGCATGTCGGCGTGGAGCCGCTCGTCGAGGATGCCGTTCGGATCGGTGCCGTTGCCCTGGAAGTGGGTGAGGCCCTTGGCGAGAAAGCCTTCCATGGCTCCCAGGGTCTGCAGGTAGTTCACGACGCTCAGGTCATAGAGTGAAACGGCCATGGCTGATCTCCGTGTTGGAACGCCCTGATTACTCGAAACGGCGGTTTCCTCATAGGGCCATCAGGCCTTCCGCGTTTCGTCCCGGCGGGCGAATCGTCTAGTCTCTGCGGCCAAATCCCACCGTCGTCAGGAGACGCCCGATGATCGATCTCTACTATTGGCCGACGCCCAATGGCTTCAAGATCACCATCATGCTCGAGGAATGCGGGCTGCCTTACAAGATCGTCCCCGTGAACATCGGCACGGGCGAGCAGTTCAAGCCGGACTTCCTGAAGATCAGCCCCAACAACCGCATGCCGGCCATCGTCGACCACGAGCCGCCGGGCGGCGGCGCGCCGGTGTCGGTGTTCGAATCGGGCGCGATCCTGCAATACCTCGCCGAGAAGGCGGGCAGGTTCCTGCCGAAGGACCTGCGCGGCAAGTACGAGACCCTGCAGTGGCTGAACTGGCAGATGGGCGGGCTGGGGCCGATGGCGGGGCAGGCCAACCACTTCAACATGTATGCACCGCAGTTCAATCCGCCCGAAGCGTTGAAGTACGGGCAGGAGCGTTACAGCAACGAGGTCAACCGCCTGTTCGGCGTGCTGAACAAGCGCCTGGCCGACCGAGCCTGCGTCGCCGGCGATTACTCGATCGCCGACATGGCGATCTGGCCGTGGGTCGTGGGCTTCAAGAACTTCGGCCAGAAGCTGGAGGACTTCCCCAACCTCAGGAAGTGGCACGAAGAGACGGTCGGACAGCGCCCGGCGGTCTTGAAGGGCAAGGCAGTCGGCCTCGAGCTGCGCCCCAAGCCCGGCATCTATACCGACGAGCAACGCAAGGTGCTGTTCGGGCAGACGGCGGCGGTCGTCCGTTGACTGCTGACAGAAGGTGACAGCTCGGGAGTCATAGACAGGCGGCCAAAAGGAGGGCCGCCATGTCCACGACTCACAAACCCAACAGCGACTTCGACTTCTTCATGGGCATCTGGAAATGCCGCCATCGCTATCTCGTGAAGCGGCTGGCTGATTGCCACGACTGGATCGAGTTCGACGGCTCCTGCGCAGCGCGCAAGATCCTCGACGGCTTCGGCAACATGGACGAGAACGACATCGAGCTGCCGGGCGACACCTATCACGGCATGAGCCTGCGCACCTGGGATCCCGAGTCGAAGCGCTGGTCGATCTACTGGCTCGACAGCCGCCGGCCGGGCCATCTGTTCGCGCCGGTGCATGGCGGCTTCGAGAAGGGCATCGGCTCCTTCTACGGCGACGACACGTTCAGCGGCCGGCCGATCCGCGTGCGTTACGTCTGGTCGCGCACCGACGGCAGCTCGCCGCGCTGGGAGCAGGCCTTCTCGCTTGACGAAGGCAACAACTGGGAGACCAACTGGTACATGGATTTCACGAGAGTGTAACTCCAGGGCCAAGAAGCTCTCCCATGCAGACTTCATGAACGGTGCCTGGCCGCCGATGGTTTCGTGCTGCTGGGCGGCCCCTTCAAGGTCGCGCGCGACGTGCTGCTGATCGTGCGGGCCGAGGACAGGCAGGAAGTCGAGGCGCGGTTGGCGCCGGATTGCTGGGGCGTCAAGGGGCTCCTGCGAAATCTTCGGATCGAGCTATGGGAGTTGCGGCTGGGGTCCTTGGACCCTTGACGCTCGGCTGACAGACAACCACGTTCTCCCTGCCCTTTGAACCGAAAGGGCAGGAGGCATTGTCATGCAATCAGAAGAACGCGAGCTCATCAGCGGTCTGTTCGGCCGCCTGCAACCGTTCGAAGCCCAGCCGCGCGACGGCGAGGCTGAAGCGATGATCAAGGAGGCTGTCGCCCGCCAGCCCGCCGCACCCTACCTGCTCGTGCAGACGGTGCTGGTGCAGGAGCAGGCGCTGAAGGCCGCGCAGGAGCGCATCGCCGAACTCGAGGCCAAGGCGGGCGCCGCAGCGCCGGCCGCATCCGGTTTCTTGGGCAGCGCGCCCAAGATCGGTCCGTGGGGCGCGGCCCAGCCTGCTGCGCCCGCCGCGCCGCGTCCTTCCGTCCCGTCGACGCGCTCGCCGCTGCAGGCCGCCGTGGCGCCTCAGCAAGCGGGCGGTGGCGGCGGCTTCCTGCGTACGGCGATGGCGACCGCGGCGGGCGTCGCCGGCGGCGCGCTGCTGTTCGAAGGCATCCGCAGCCTGATGGGCAGCAATCCCGGGCCGTTCGGCCAGACCGCCTCGGCGGCGCAACCGGCGCCGCTGTTGCCGCAGGACGACCAGCAGCAGGCTTCGGCCGACGACAATCCGATGCCAGACGATCTGCGTAACGACGATGACGATACCGGCGCCTACGACGATGGCGGCGGCGACATGGGTGGGTCCGACGACGAGTGGACCTGAGTTTTTCTACACTGCAAGGGGGGAACGAGGAGATGATCGAGCTTCATACGTGGGGTACGCCCAACGGCCGCAAGGTCTCGATAATGCTGGAGGAGTGCGGGCTGCCCTATAGCGTGCACAAGGTCGACATCTCCAAGGGCGAGCAGTTCAAGCCCGAGTTCCTGAAGATCAGCCCCAACAACCGCATCCCGGCGATCATCGATCCCGACGGTCCCGGCGGCAAGCCGATCAGCCTGTTCGAATCGGGCGCGATCCTGATCTACCTCGCCGACAAGACCGGCAAGTTCCTGTCGAAGGACCCGGCGCAGAAGTACAAGACGCTGGAATGGCTGATGTGGCAGATGGGTGGCGTCGGCCCGATGTTCGGCCAGGCCCATCACTTCCTGCGCGCGGCGCCGACCAAGATCGAGTACGGCATCAAGCGCTACGTCGACGAGGCCAAGCGGCTCTACGGCGTGCTCGACAAGCAGCTCGCGGGCAACGCCTTCGCCGCGGGGGCGGACTACAGCATCGCCGACATGGCGATCTTCCCTTGGGCGGCGCGGCACGAGTGGCACACCGTCAACCTCGCCGACTTCCCCAACGTCAAGCGCTGGTACGACGTCGTCAATGCCCGGCCCGCCGTGACCAAGGGCATGGCGGTGCCGTATCTGAATTGACCGACCGCCGTCGTCCCGACCGGAGCGCGAAGCGCGTAGCGGAGGGACCTTCGCTGTCGCAGACAAGGCCTCTCCGCGCGCGCCTTCGGCGCTTGGTCGAGGCGACGGTCGTGTCGATCACTCTGTCCGCCTGCGCCCAGCCTGGCGCGCCGCCGGTCTGCACCGCGCCCCTGAAACCGGCCGTCGCGATCGATCTCTACTTCGGCCGCGACAAGCCGGCGGGCGGCGAGGTGACGGATGCGGAGTGGGGGGCCTTCCTCAACGAGGTCGTGACGTCGCGCTTTCCCGACGGGCTGAGCGTGTTCGACGCGTCGGGCCAGTACCGCGAGCCGTCCGGCCGCATCATCCGCGAGCGCAGCAAGCACCTGGTCGTGGTCGTCTTCGATGCGCCGGCGCACAAGGCCAAAATCGTCGAGATCGTCGAGGCCTACAAGCAGCGCTTCGGCCAGTACAGCGTGTTCCGCGTCGAGCAACCGGTCTGCGCCGGCCTGTGACTATACTTTGGGGCAACTGTTCACCAACCGGGAAAACCGGCTAGATTGCCCACAGATCGTCAGCCTCCAGGAGATTTCGAGTCATGGCCAAGGACGCCAAATCCCGCCGTACCGCCAATCTGTCGACGCCGAACGACCTTGGCGAGAACGCCAGCAAGGAAGTGGCAGGAGGACTCAACATCCTGCTGGCCGACGTCGTTGCGCTCTACTTCAAGACCAAGAACTTCCACTGGCACGTCTCGGGACCGCACTTCCGCGACTACCACCTGCTGCTCGACGAGCAGGCGACCCAGATCGACGCCATGACCGATATCATCGCCGAGCGTGTGCGCAAGCTCGGCGCCACCACCATCCGGTCGGTCGGCCATGTCAAGCGCCTGCAGCGCGTGCTCGACAACGACGCCGAGTACGTCACGCCGCACGACATGCTGGCCGAGCTGCGCGATGACAACAAGGAACTGCTCAAGCACATGCGCGTCTTGCACGAGGTCGCCGACGAGCACGGCGACATCGCCACCGCCAGCCTGATCGAGAACTGGGTCGACGAGACCGAACAGCGCGTGTGGTTCCTGTTCGAGACGGGACGGCGGACCGAGGGGTAGTCTTCCGGGACCGCGGGCCTCCAGGCCCGCTCATGAATCATGATGCGGACCTGGAGGTCCGCGCTCCATCAAGACGCCCGCTTCACCAGCGCCGGGCCGATCTGCTTGAGAGACCGCGCGCCGACCTGTTGCATGGCGGCGCGCGTTTCCTGCTGCAGCAGGTCGAGCACGCGCTCGACGCCGGCTTGCCCGAAGGCGCCCAGGCCCCACAGGTAAGGCCTGCCGATGCACACGGTGCGCGCGCCCAGCGCCAGCGCCTTGACGATGTCGGTGCCGCGGCGGAAGCCCGAATCGACCAGCACCGGGATGCGTCCGTCCACGGCTTCGACGATCTCCGGCAGGGCGTCGATCGTCGAGCGGCCGAAGTCGTCGTCACGGCCGCCATGGTTGGAGACGATGATGGCGTCGAGCCCGTTGTCGACGGCGAGGATCGCATCGGCGGCGGTCATCAGGCCCTTCAGCACCAGCCTGGTCTGCACCGCATCGCGCAGGCGCTTGATGAAGGCCCAGGTGAGGTTGGTGGCGCCGGTTGAATCCAGGCCGGAAAGATCGAGCCCGTCGAAGTTGGGCTTGCGGTTGACGAAGCTCGCCAGTCCCAGCCCATGGCACTCGGCGCAGTTGCGCTTGTCCGTGCGCCACAGGCGCACATAGGTCTCCCAGTTCTGCCGCGCCAGCACGTCGACCGTGACCACGATGGTCTCCGCGCCGGCCTTCTCGGCGCGCCTGGCGAGCGCCTCGGCCACCGACCATTTGTTGGTGGGGTAGAGCTGGAACCAGACCGGCCGGCCGCGCGCCTCGATCGCCTGCTCGATCGAGGCCGTGGCCACGGTCGACAGGATCTGCAGGTTATTGCTCCGGCGGGCGGCCCGTGAGACGGCGAGATCGCCGTCCTCGTGGAGGGCCTTGTTGGATCCGGTCGGCGCCAGCACCACCGGGCTTCCGTAGGTGCGTCCGAACAATTCCATGGTGAGGTCGACCTGCGAGACGTCGACCAGCCGCCGCGGCAGCAATTGGAACTTCTGGAAGCCCTCGCGGTTGGCGCGCAGCGTCACCTCGTCGTCGATGCCGGTCGCCACGTAACCGAAGTGAGCGGCCGGCAGGTTGCGGATTCCGGGGCAAGTCGGCCACCCATTCCGATTTGAAGTCGGCCACTGATTCCGATTTGAAGCCGGCCACCGGTTCCGATCCAAGCCGGCCACCGATTCCGATTTGAAGTCGGCCACCCTGTGGGTGGCGGGC